>CAYRPN010000005.1:0-85925 GCA_964426135.1 uncultured Phycisphaeraceae bacterium
TTGTGCGTCCCGACCCTCACCCCAGCCCTCTCCCTGGGAGGGAGAGGGGGCCGGAGTGCCGCCCCCGGAAATATTGGCAGACCCCCTTCGATTCGCAGTTCGAGCAACTGCGGGCGGAACACGATCCGCGCTGTAGGATGTAGGTTGCACTCGAGTGTCATTGCATGGAATTACAACCTACACATACGGAGGGAGGGCAAGGGGATAGGAAAACACTGGAACGCTCGGTCGTCCTTTGCCTTCTCCTTTTGCTTCTGGGCTGCGGTGGAGAATCGGATCCGTCTTCACAGGTTGAATCCCCCGCGGCGGCGCTGCAACTGACCGACCTCGATGGTCGAGTGGCCAATCCTTTCAGTGCCAGCAGTGCCAGGATCACCGTGGCAGTTTTCGTTCAGACCGATTGTCCGATCACGAATCGATATGCACCGCTTCTGCATCGGCTGCAGCAGACTTACGAGCCACGCGGCGTCGTCTTTCTTCTTGTTTATGCCGACCCGACCGAAAGCCCCGACACGATTCGTAAACACCTGGCTGACTATGGTCACACGATGCCCGCCTGGCGCGACACGAAGCATCACCTGTTGATCCTGGCCGGTGCACGGGTCGCTCCGGAGGCTGCGGTGTTCGTCTCCATTGCTGAAAAGTCTCTGCCTAAGCTGGTATATTGCGGTCGGATTGACAACCAATTTGTGGATTTGGGTGTGCGGCGGCCCGAGCCGACTGAGCACGATCTGATCGATGCCATCGAGGCCGTGTTGGCAGGCAACCCTGTCAAGCAGGCGCGAACACCGGCGATTGGTTGCGTGATTCAGGCATTGCCATGATCGACACCCATCCCATTTCTCGCCTGTTTTTCAAAATCTTCCTGATCGGATCGATGGCCATCGCCGCGGTGCTGGTGGGATGCGGTGCAGGAGACGGTGAGCCTGAATTCCCTGTCTCCTTCAACCGCAACGTGGCTCCGATCATCCACAGACATTGCAGCAATTGCCATCGCCCCGGCGAAGCCGCGCCGTTCAATCTGTTGGACTACGACGACGTGAAACGGCGTGCCAAACAGATCGTCCAGGTCACGCACAGCCGATTGATGCCGCCGTGGTTGCCCGAGCGGGGGCAGATCGAGTTTGCCAATGATCGATCACTGACCGATGAGCAGATCGCAATGATCCGACGCTGGGTGGATCAGGGCGCCCCGCAGGGCGATCCCGCCGACCATGTCGAGCCTCCAACCTTCACTCAAGGCTGGCAGTTGGGCCAACCCGATCTGATCGTGACCATGCCCGAGCCATACATTCTGCCCGCCACGGGTGATGGAGGCAGAGACGTCTATCGCAATTTTGTCGTTCCGATTCCGACAACGCAGGCCAAGTGGGTCCGGGCGATGGAGTTTCGTCCTGGCAATCCGCGTGTCGTGCACCACGCGTTCATGCAGATCGATCCAACGACCTCCTCTTTGCGGCTGGATGAAGATGACAAGGAAATCGGCTTTGCCGGCATGGCCCCCCGTACCAACGCCCGCATCCCCGAAGGTTCATTCAACAGTTGGCAGCCTGGTCGGCTCCCCACACCCATGGCAGACGACTGTGCCTGGAAATTGCAGCCGCACTCCTATCTCGTTCTTCAGATCCACATGCAGCCCACGGGCAAACCGGAGTCGCTGCAATGCACCGTCGGCATCTACTTCACCGACAAGGAGCCCACCAAGTTCCCGACCAAACTGGTCTTGCGTCCTGCCATGATCGATATTCCTCCCGGCGACGCCGACCACATTGTGACCGACGAATACCAGTTGCCGGTCGATCTGGAGGTGCTTTCCGTCTCGCCCCACACGCATTATCTGGGCAAGCGGCTCGAGGGTTGGGCCACGCTACCCGATGGTCGCAAAAAAACGTTGTTGACCGTCCCCCAATGGGATTTCGATTGGCAGGGCGATTTCACCTACGCCAAGCCGTTTGTACTGCCGAAAGGCACCGTGATTTCAATGCGATATCAGTTTGATAATTCAGCTGCCAACCCGCGGAACCCCAGCAACCCACCCAAGCGCGTTCGCTACGGGGTCCAGTCCGTTGACGAGATGGCCGAGTTCTGGCTCGTCGTGGTCCCCCGTCATAAGGAGGACTCGAAAAAGCTGTCCAGCGATGTCCTGCGTGCCACCATGGTCCGCATCTTGCAGCGCCAGGAAATTCTTCTGGCGGAGAATCCGAACAACCTCGATGCCCTGATCGAAATGGGTCGCGTGCGCCTGGGGTTCGGGCATACCGACCGGGCCTTCGACCTGTTTGAAAAAGCCGCGAAACTGGCGCCCGATTCAATCAGTGCCCGCCATCAGTACGGAGCCGCACTCATGCGGCGCAACGAATACCGCAAGGCCAAGGAGGAGTTCGATTTCGTCCTGAAGATCGATCCGAATCACATCGAGACCAATCACGACCTGGGCTCGATCTACCTTCAACAGCGTGAATACGCGCGAGCCTGCGAACGTTTTGAGCAGGTCTTTCGGCGCGATCCCGCCAGCTTCCAGACGCACCTGAATATGGCCCTGGCACTGGCTGGTCTTCGGGATTTCACCGAAGCGAAGAAGCACGTGCGAATCGCCTACGAACTGCGCCCGGAGGATGACCGGGTGATCGAAGTGTCGTTCCGAATTAGATCCATGGAAGAGAACAAGTGAGTTCGAGTCGATCGTGTCGCTTGCCCATTTCTCGTCCGAGACAAACAAACGGGCCCGGTGCCGAATGCGATTCGGGTCATTCTTCATGGTGGGCCACGGATAGCCAGCATTCTCGCGGCGGTGCGGCTGAGCAAACGCGACACCAGCAAGCAGGATGGGCAATCGTCGGCGTAGGGTGGGCACTGCCCACCACGAGCGCGGGACGGCTTCCAGCCGTCAACATCTTCGATTCGACGCTGCGTATTCGCAACGACATTCCCGTTCCAAAGAAAGTCCGCGATCGGACACGCGGGGTGGGTTGTGGTGGGCGATGCCCACCCTGCGCGGACCGGGCTGGGGCTGGTTTGAGACTGTAACTCGTCTTGGAGATCGGACAATGGAAGGTACGAGATGTCGCCGGCCTGCTTGCGGGGCTGGGCTGTTCTTTGGCACGTGTTCGCGGGGATTCGATCGCCCGGATTATTCGGGGCTTCAGAAGGAGCCGCGCACGAAGTAAGCGGAGTTCGCAGCGTTTTTGACGACCTCGACCTTCTTTCGCGGCCGGACAGGATGCTCGGGTCGTCCTTGTGAAAATGACGCGCGTGGAATCTGAAGAACCGCTTACTTCGTGCGCGGCTCCTGTGCAAGATCATGAATAATCCGGGATAGGGAAGAGCCGTGCGGAACGAGTGGCCGAAAAGTGTCCTACCTTTTCGGCAGTCATTTTGTAAGCGGCTGCGGGGGCTTAAGTTAGCATGCGTTTTGGCTGCCCGGGGGTACATGGCCGGCCACTTTTGCGGGGCCATCGGACCGTTGACGGGCATCAGAGTTGGTACAGGGTCAGGCAGAACCGGGCGGCGACTTTCGATAGGATGCCGAGCATGAGCACGAAGCACGACATTCACGCGACGACGATCCTTTGCGTCCGCCGGGGCGACAAGGTGGCGATGGGCGGCGACGGGCAGGTGACGATGGGGCAGGTGGTCGCCAAGAGCGATGCGGTGAAGGTTCGCAAACTGGAGTCGGGCGGTCCGGGCAGCGCCGGCAGCGGCGCGGGGGCCGGGGCTTATGGCAGCGGCGGGTCGGGAGTGCTGGTGGGCTTTGCCGGCGCGGCAGCCGACGCGTTCGCCCTGGTCGAGAAGTTCGAAGCCAAGTTGAAGGAATCGCCAGGCAACGTGAAGAAAGCGGCGATCGAACTGGCCAAGCTGTGGCGCACGGATCGCATGCTGCGCCGGCTGGAGAGCTTGCTGGCGGTGGCGGATCGCACGTGCAGCCTGATCATCAGCGGGTCGGGCGACGTGATCGAGCCGAGCGACGGCGTGGTGGGCATCGGCTCCGGCGGAGCGTTCGCGGTGGCGGCGGCGCGGGCGCTTCTGGGCAACACGCAGTTGCCGCCGAGGCAGGTCATCGAGCAATCGATGGCGATTGCCGGGGATTTGTGTATTTACACCAATCGGAATGTGACGGTGGTGGAACTGGGATGACCGATGAAAGGAAGGTCGAGCCTGCGTTCTGACGCTGATTCGGTTGGGTCTTCTTCAGACCCGCACTTGTGGTGGCTGAAACCGTGTTATAATTGTTACAGAGGTCGCAGGGCAGGTGTTTAAGAAGCTGCGTGTTCCCTTTCCGGTCGCGGCGATAACCCTTCAGGTGACCATGAAGTCATTCCGAAACAACGCGTTTACACTGGTAGAGATGCTGGTGGTCGTCGCGATTATCGTGATCCTCATCGGCATGCTGCTGCCCAATCTGGCGCGGCTGAAGCACACCACGAAGACGACGGTGTGCAAGTCGAACCTCACGATCATCTACCAGGCGACCAATCAGTATGCGATCGTCCACCAGGGCCGGCTGCCTGCATCCCGGGCCTGGGTCGGCGGCGACTGGAAGAACATCAACAACGTCCGTAACGGCACGCTCTACTCCTACATGGGTGGCAACGAGGCGGCTTACATCTGCCCGATTTTTGTCGATACGCCGCGATCCATCTGGGCGTCTGGTCATGTCAATGCCACTGCGGCGTTCACCTACTCGCTCAACGAATTCATGGGCAACGACTGGGGCGGCCACCGCTACATGAAGATTCAGCAGGCGGACGAGCCTGACAAGCTGTGCATGTACACCGACGAGAATCCGTGGACGATCCCCGGTCTATCGACTTACACGATCAACAACGGCGCCATGGGCGTCGGTAACTACCGAGATCCCGGTCACCACATCGACTCCATCGGTTCCTTCCACGAACCGCCGGGTAACGACTGGAAGAACGGTTCGTCGAACGTCATGTTTGCCGACGGACACGTCGGACTGGTGCACGTTTCGCAAAGCAAGGAAGTCGTCACGCCGCGGCGGTGGAAGTGAGGCGTTTCAGCACGCCGGCAACGAATGCCTGCTGACGCGCCCTGTTATCATCCGCAGCCATGAGCGACCTGACCATCGGACTGATCGGCGGCACGGGCCTGGGTGACGCATTGGGCGCGGAACAAGGCCGGATCGTCGAGCTCGACACGCCGTTCGGCAAGCCCTCATCCCCGATCGTGCGGACGCAGTGGCAAGGCGTGGATGTCTGCATCCTGCAACGACACGGACCCGGTCACATCCACAATCCCAGCAGCGTTCCGTTCCGCGCCAATATCTATGCATTGAAGTCACTGGGCGTCACCCACATCGTCGCCAGCGGCGCCACCGGGTCACTTCGCGAGCACATCCATCCGGGAGATCTGGTCATCGTCGACCAGGTCATCGACAAGACGCACAAGCGGGCGAGCACGTTCTACGACAAGGCCGCGGTTCATGTGGAATTCGCTGAGCCGTTCTGCCCGGTGATGCGAAGCTGGCTGCTCGATGCGGCGCAGCGGATGGGGAACACGGCGGGCCGCGTCCACGACCGGGGCTGTTACGTCTGCATGGAAGGCCCCGCGTTCTCCACGAGGGCTGAATCGCACATGCACCGGGCCTGGGGCGGCGACCTGATCGGCATGACCGCGATGCCTGAGGCGAAGCTGGCGCGGGAAGCGGAAATCGCTTACGCACTGATCGGCTTGCCCACCGATTACGACTGCTGGCGTCCCCATAACGCCGGCGCGGGCCATGATCTGCTCGCCGAAATCCTCGGCAACCTCAAGCGAGCCACGGACACAGGCATCGTTCTGATCAAGGCGGCACTCTCCGATGTGGCGCGGCTGAAGGAACAGCGAAGCCCCGCGCATGATGCGTTGAAACTCGCCATCTGGTCGGACCGGAAGCGAATCGATCCCGCGGAGGTGCAGCGACTGAGCGTTCTGTGGGGCCGGTATTTCTGAAGTGCGGGAATCGCCGTCAGCAACGGGCTCCGCCCGGGGGTTCATGGCGGCGGCGGAAACCGCGGCTCACGCCGCCTTGCGTTTCCCGCTCAGCAGCGACACCACCACCAGCGTCGCGAACGACAGCGGAATCGTCACCAGGCCCGGCTGGCTGAAGGGCACGATGGCGTTCTCCGGCGGCAGGCCGTAGACGTCCTTGTACGCTTGCGAGCTGAGCAGAATCCACGCCAGTGACGACACCATGCCCACGATGATGCTCGCGGTAATGCCTTGCTTCGTCGTGCCTTTCCAGAACAGCAGCATGATGATCGCCGGCAGGTTGGCGCTGGCGGCGATGTTGAATGCCCAGCCGACGAGGAAGCTGACGTTGAGCTTCTCAAACACGATGCCCAGCAGCATCGCGATGACGCCGACGACGACCGCCGCCGCCTTGCCGGCGCGCACCTTGGCGTGATCGTCCCATTTCTTCTTCATCACGTTTTCCATGATGTCGTGCGCCACCGCTCCGCTGGCGGCCATGATGAGTCCGCTCACGGTGCCCAGCACGGTGGTGAACGCGATGGCGGAGATGATGGCGAAGGGCAGCTCGCCGAAGCTCTTGGCCAATAGCGGCGCGGCCTTGTTGCTGTCGGTGACGTCGAGCGTGCCGCTGGTCATCGCGCCCAGGCCCAGGTACAGCGTGAGGATGTAGAAGAACCCGATCGCCGCGATGCCCACGACCGTGCTCTTGCGGGCCGAGGCCTGATCCTTCACCGTGTAGTAGCGGATGAGAATGTGCGGCAGCGACGCGGTGCCGCAGAACAGCGCGAGCATCAGCGAAATGAAGTCGAGCTTCTTCACGAACGAATCGGTGCGCACGCCGGCGAAGGTCGGATGCGAGCCGGGCGAGAGGATGTCGCTGCCGTGCGTGGGCTTGGGGTAGTACACGGTGGTGGTGACGGTGTCGGCTTCCTTGATCGTGTCGCTGCGCCAAAGCACGATCCAGCTTTCCTGGAACTCGGCGAAGAAAGCGAGCGGTCCGAGGCTGCCGGTTTCCTTCTTGTCGCCTGCGAGTTTCCACACGTGACCGATGGGCAGCAGGTCCGCCTTGCCTTCTCCGCTGCCTTGCGGCAAGCCGCGCACAAGCCTCATCTGCGTGCCGCTGACCTTCTCGGTGACGACGCTGACGGACTGGGTTTCGCCGAGGTAATCGACGCCTTCAATCTTGATCTTGCGCCAGATTTCGATGTTGCCGCCGCGATTGAGGCGAAGGTAATTCTTGCCTTTCTCACTCGCCCATTCGCCGATCGGCGCCATCTCCGTCGCGCCGGCGATGACTTTCTCCGCCGGCTCGATGCGGAAGGTTTTCACGGCGACGCCGTCCTTCATCGGCTCCGTTGTCAGCCCCTTGGCCAGGATCGCGATGGCGAGCATGGCGCAGAAAACCACCAGCATCGAACCCTTGATGAACTGCACCCACGTGGTCGACACCATGCCCGCCGTGACCACGATCAGCGTGACGATGACGCCGACGATCATCACGCCTGAGGCGTGCGGCAGGCCCAGCAGCGGCTTGACCAACGCGCCGGCTCCGACCATCTGCGGAATGAGGTAGAAGATCGATACGACCAGCGTGCTGATCGCCGCCGCCATCTTGATGCCGCGCGAGTTGAACTTGCTGTCCAGGGCGTCGGCGAAGGTGAATTTGCCCAGCCGCTTGATCGGCTCGGCAATGACGAAGAGCGCGACGATCCAGCCGGCGAGATAACCGATCGAGTAGAGAAATCCGTCGTACCCGAAGAAGGCGATCATGCCGCAGATGCCCAGGAACGACGCGGCGGAGAGATAATCGCCGGCGAAGGCGACGCCGTTGACGAACCAGTGCACGCCGCCGTGGGCCGCGTAATAGCCCTTGGCGCTCTTGGCCTTTCGGCCCAGGTAAAAACTCAGCGCCAGCACGGTGCCGACGAAGATGGAGAAAACGGCGATGGCGACGGCGGAGGCTTCGTAATTCATCGCGTGTCCTCCTGGTCGTTGGTCACATCGGGCACTGCATCGGCCGAGGGCACGAGGACGACGGGCTCCTCACTGACGGGCCGGCACAACCACATGTAAACGGCCGCCAGTCCCAGCGCGGCGAAAATCAGGCCCATGCCATAGACGATCGCGAGATTGACCCCGGCGAACACCGGCTTGGACATCGCCGCCGGATTGAATGCGGCCAAGCCGATGAACCCGCCGTAGAGCGCCAGATAGACGGCGAACAGAATCAAGCCATTGCGGCTGTTCCGCTCGATCATCTCCGGGTGGTCTTCATGATTCCGCGAAAGCGTGGAAGGCGGCGGATTCGGCGGCGCTGGTGACATCGCATCCCTCGTGATGGAACGGGTGGAATTGCTCAAACGATTCGGGCAGAGGTGTGAATCTAATGGCGATCGCGCGGGGCTGCAAACGAGTGGCTTGTGATCGCGGCCGTACTTCCTTCTGCTTCTGCAAAGTGATGGCGCGTGGGAAAAAGAGCTGGGCAAGCCCCGTCACTGAACGATTGATGTTCGAACTGGCGACCACTCATACGGATTCCGATTCTCGCGCAGATGCCACTGGCAGGCTTGGCTGCCAGTGGACCAGCGAAAAGCAAGGCGAGGGCGTCGGCGGACACGAGAAACGCACTGGCAGCCGAGCCTGCCAGTGGCATCAACTTCGGTGCGAGAATCAGATAGAAGCCGTATCACTCCGCCTTCGGCTCCACCTGCGTGGCCACCGCGCGGAGATAAGCGTCCAGGTAACGCTCCACGAACTGGTCCAGCGCGTGGACGGTCAGTTGGTGATCCATGCCCCAGACGCTGACGCGCAGATCGACGAACTCCGGGTCGAGTTGGATGATGAACTGCTCATCGCGCGCCAGGGCGGTGTTGAGTTTGTCGTGGAAGTACGCCGACAGGGCATTGACGCCGGGTCCGCCGACACTGATGGTAGGGCGGCCATGGAGGGATTCGTCGTTGATGTACCAGACGTCGGAGCAGACGACGCAGAGGATAGGCGGGTTGAGGTGCTGGCCAAACTTCTCCATCCACGCGCGGATGCGCTCGCTGAGCCGATACGCCAGCGGTCGATCGGCGGTCTCCGCCCGCAGGTGCGCGCCCACGACGACGAGCAACAGGTTCGCGGTCACTTCCTGCGGTTGCGATTCGGATGATTCAGCCATGCGGACATTGTAGATGGATCACGAACCGAAGCGTGGCGCGACGTCGTAGGAACGGCAGCGAAACGACTTTCCGGTCTTGCAAGGTTCGTACTCCCCTCCCTTTCAGGGAGGGGCAGGGGGAGGGTCGGGCAAACAGCCTGAATTCATGCACAAACACGCAGTGCGCCCGACCCTCCCCTAACCCCTCCCTAAGAGGGAGGGGAATCGGAATCGGCCAAGTCGGGAAGCTATTTTGGTCGCGGCCCGTTACGGAATCACCGGCGTCGTCGGCACAAAGTTGGCGTGCCACTTGAGCTTCCACAGGTCGGGAATCTGCACCGCCCGCGCGCTGCCGTCGAGGAAGCTCACGTTGATCGCGTAGTCGTGGCGATCCACGCAGAACCGGCTCATGAAGTAGGTGTGCGTGTGATTGTTGGGCGGATTGATGAGATTGGCCGGGAAAAAGTCCACGTGGTCAGGCCAGGAACCGACCCACTGCGAATCGCCGAAGGTCGGGATGTTCGAATCGCCCGCGCGGTCGATGTTGCGGTAGAAACCCTGGAACTTGCCCGTCGGGTCCAGGTTGGTGTCGAACGCGAAATCGGCAAACGGCAGCAGCCAGAGGTTCATCCCGTAGCTGCCGGGGATGTTGTCGCCCCAGCCGCCCATCGGGCCCCAGGTCTTCGTCGCGCTGCCCAGGCCGTAGGAATATTCCACCGTGTTGGGGCAGACCAGGACGCGGTCGTCGTCGTTCCAGTATTTGCGGAGCTTGCCGAACCAGTACTGGTTGGGCAGATGCACCATGCCGAACAGCTTGCCCTTGTTGTCCTGCGCGAACATCGGCAGCGAATTGCCCACCTGCCTGATCTGGGCCGAACACTGCACCGCCTGCGCCTTGCGCCGCGACTTGCCCAGCGCAGGCTGCAAGAGGGCGATCAGCACCGTGATGATGCTGATGACCACCAGCATTTCAATCAGCGTGAAGGCAGGCAAGGAGGGACGTCGCATGAGAATGCTCTGAAATTCCCGGTCCACCCACCATCTTATTCGGCATTTCAGGCGACGCAAGAACTAAAACGGGGCAGGCAATCGGGTCGTGGATCCGTTTGAATCGGGTGGCCGGGGCTGAGTCTGCGAAGCCCCGGAGCAATCCACTGCAAGGCACCGGGGCGTCGAAGACTCCTTCCCCGCCACCCAATTTAAACGGCCCTATTGCCGACAATCGCGCGCGATCTGAAACCCTGCGGGTAACATGCTCAATATGGCTGGGCCTGCCCCTTGGGAATCCAATATGCGAACCATCCCCATCATCGTCTGCATCGTCATCGCTTCCGCCGGTGCCGCATCTCATGCCGCCGATAAGAGCGCCGCCGACCGCGAACGTGATCGGCAGCGCGCCATTCAGCAGCAGATGGACAGCGTCCGCCGGGACATCGATCGCATCCGGCAGGATGTGACCTCGCTGGAACGCAACATCGACAGCCGAATGGAGCAGATCAAGGACGCGCCGAAGACGGTGGACCCCGCCAAGGCCGCGCTGGCGGAGGCGGAGAAGACGTTCGAGAAATCGACGAACGAAATGAAGGATTCCGCCAAGCGGGTCGCTGATGGGAACGCGAAGTTGCAGACGCTGATCCGCGGGACCAAGGGTTCCAAGGAAGCCGCCCAGCTCGAAGCCGCCGAGAAAAAACTGCAGGATTCGCGGGACAGGATGGAGACCATCCGCAAGCCCGCGCTGGACGCGGCGGCGGTGAAGGATCCGGCGTACAAGGCGCTGGTGACGCGGCACGCCGCCGCGAAGAAGCGCGTCGAGGATGTCCGTACCGAGCAACTCACCGGCCGCGGCACCACCGAGGCGGCGGTCGAGGCGGCATCCGAAATGATCGACGCCGAGACCCAGCTTCGCGAAGCCCAGGAAAAAGTTCTCTGGGCCAACGAGGAATACATGAAAGCGCTCAAGGCGCTCGACGCCGCGGAAGAGGAAGAGAAGAACGCATCGCGAATCGCCGCCGAGAAGCTCAAGAGCGATCCGGTCGTTGCCCAGGCGGAGGCGGAACTGGTGACGTCGCGCAAGGCGTTGGCCGAGGCGCAGGACAAATTGCGCGAGGCGTCGAAGGTCCGCGCGGCCGCCAAGGGAAAACTGGACACGCTCAAGGGCCAGTTCCAGCGTTTTGCCGCCGACACCGACGCCTTGTCCGCCCGCAAGAAGCAACTGGAAAATCAACTGACCTCCAAGCAGCGGCAATACGACAACCTGCAGCGCGATTACCGGCGGTGATCCCGATTCGCCTTTTCGCGGCGATGACGGCATCGCGATGACGCCATCCGTGGTCGCCGGCGCTCGCACTGTTGAGCGCCGGGGCTTGCCCCGTTCCGGTCGACCATCGACTCGCCGATGCGGGGCAAGCCCCGTCGCTAAACTTCTCCTCTTCCTTTGTCCCTCTTCTTTTTTTCGTCCTGGGAATTCGCATGTCCAACCTTATTCTCTGCGGCATCGCACTTCTCATCATTTCCCTGACCACCGCCGGCTTCGCGCAGGTGCGTGAAACACCCAAGGCCGCCAAGGGCGGCACGCTGAACAGCCCCGCGTGGAGCGAACCGCCGGCGCTCTTCAAGGAGAGCCTGAAGATTCCCGCGTTCCCGATTCCCACCGATCTGGCGAAGTGGGAGAAGGATCGCGTGAAGGTGCGCGAGCAACTCGTGAAACTGCTGGGCGATCTGCCGGCCCGCCCTGATCCGAAGAACGTGAAGATCCTCTGGCGCGAAGACAAGGGCGATTTCATTCTCGAAAAAATCGAGTTCCACAACGGCGTGGACATGATCGTGCCCGGCTACATCATGCTGCCCAAGGACGTCGCCGCCGCGTTCCCCGCCGGCGCGGAACTGGCATCCGTCGCCAAGGGCAAACCGCGCGCGTGCATCGTTGCCCTGCACGAGCATGGTGGCAGCAAGGATTCCGTCTGCCTCAACGAAAAAGCCATGGACCATGTGGGCACGCACCTCGTGAAGCAAGGCTACATCGTCGCCGCGATCGATGGCTACTTCCACGGTGAACGCATCGGCAAAGGCCCCGGTGGCGAAAAGGAAAACAAGCCCGGGCAGGAAATGACGCTCAGCAAAATCAACCTCTGGCTCGGCCGCTCGCTCTGGGGCATGCAGCTGCGCGATGAACAGTGCCTGCTCGATTACCTGCACACCCGCCCGGAGATCGACAAAACGAAGATCGGCGCCACCGGCATGTCCATGGGATGCACCCGAAGCTGGTGGCTCGCCGCCATCGACGAGCGCGTCAAGGCCATCGTCGGCGTCGCCTGCTTCACCCGCTACTCCAACCTCATCGCCAATGCCGGCATGAAGTTCCACGGCATCTACTACTACGTCCCCGGCATGCTTCAGCATTTCGACACCGAAGCCATCCACGCCCTGATCGCGCCGCGACCGCACCTGGAACTCTCCGGCGATCAGGACCCCGGCGCGCCCAACGACGGCATCGAGTTCCTCGAAAAGTTCCTCGGCGAAACCTACAAGCTCCACGGCAAGCCGGAGAACTTCGTCAGCGTGCTCTACGCCAAGACCGGCCACGAGTACCTGCCGGAGATGCGCGAGCGGATGCTGGCGTGGTTTGGGAAGCATTTGCCGGTGGAGAAGTGAGATGATTTCCGCCGGTTAGCGGTGCGCCGCAGGCGCCTGTGAGACAGCCCCATGCACACGAATGCGCTTTCATGTTTGACGACGTTGGTGTCGCTGGCTCTGATCGTCGGCGAGACCCGCGCCGAAGACTGGCCGCGCTGGCGCGGGCCGCGCGGTGACGGCACGTGGCAGGCGCCGAAACTGCCGGAGCAGTGGCCGGCCGATGGTCTGGCGCGCAAGTGGCGCGTGGAGGTCGGTGGCGGATACGCGGGGGTGACGGCGGCGCGGTTTCCCGCGCTCGATAGCAGCAAGCCCGCGCGGGATGTCACGCGCGTCTACACGATGGATCGCCTCGCGCCGCCGAGGCATGACAGGGAGATCGAGCGCGTCCTTTGCTTTGACGGCGACACCGGCGCGGAACTGTGGAAGCATGTCTACGACGCGCCCTATGGCGATCTCACCTACAACTCCGGCCCGCGCGCCAGCGTCACCATTCACGACGGCCTGGCGTACACGCTGGGCTCCGTCGGCCACATTTTCTGCCTCGATGCCGCCACGGGAAAAGTGGTCTGGTCGAAGGACACGATGAAGGATCACAAGGCGGAGCGGCCGTATTGGGGCTTTGCCGCGTCACCGGTGATTCTCGGCGATCTCGTGCTCTATCACGTGGGTGTGCCGAAGGGCTGCGTCGTGGCGTACGACCGCAAGACCGGTCAGGAGAAGTGGCGGGGCGGTGACGATCCGGCGGGCTACTGCACGCCGTACCTCATCGCTCCGACGGCGACGGGAAACAAGCCATTGACGCGCGGGGAGCAGGAGAAGAACCCCACGCAGATCATCATCTGGACGCCGGAGAGCGTGCTGAGTTTGTCGCCAAAGAACGGCGAAACGCTGTGGCGGTATCCGTACAAGATTCAGTACGGCGTCAGCATTCACACGCCGTTGTTCGAGGAGAACACGCTGTTCATTTCCAGCTACTGGCACGGCCCGCGCGCGTTCGCACTCGGCGAGGATCCGCGCAAGTTCGAAATCGCCTGGCAGCAGGAGAAGCCGCTGTGCGGGCTGATGTCGCAGCCGATCTATCGCGACGGCCACTGTTATTTTCTGGACAAGGACCATGGCCTGACGTGTTTCGAGTTGAAGAGCGGCAAGAAGCTGTGGGACGACAAGCACGCGATGACGCCGCGCGGGCAGAACCCGCAGGCGAATCTCGTCTGGCTCGGCGACAGCGACCGCGTGATTGCCCTCAACGCCAAGGGCGATCTGATCCTCGCCCGGTTGACGCCGAAGGGATACGAGGAGCAGTCGCGCACGAAGATCATCGGCGACACCTGGGCGCACCCGGCGTTCAAGGGTTCGCGGGTCTATGCCCGCAGCGATCAAGAACTGGTGTGCGTGGAGATGGCGGAGAAATGACGTTGAACCAAACAACAGAAGCGCCAACGCAGCGTCTCTTCGTTTAGCGGCGGGCCAGAGGCTCGGCGGCGGCCCGCGCTGACGCACTGCAACAGTACATCGTCGGCTCGCGCGGAGCGTCGGCGGCCCTCCTGCTCCGCGGCTAAACGAGGAACGCTCACGTCAACCCGCGGATCGGCTCGCCTTCGTACACGAAATGCGGTCGCTGGATCTGGTCGTACCACGCCACGGTGCGCGGCAGGCCCAGCGCTTCATAAATCGTGGCCGCCATGTTCTCCGGCTTCCACGGATCGCGGATGGGATACGCACCGAGCTTGTCCGAGGCGCCGATCACGTTGCCGCCTTTGACGCCGCCGCCGGCGAAAAACACGGACTGCACCGCGCCCCAGTGATCGCGGCCGGGCAGGTCGGCGTTAGGAATCTTGAAGATGCGCGGCGTGCGTCCGAACTCGCCCGCCATCACGATCAGCGTGTCCTTCAGCAGGCCGCGCGATTCCAGATCGTCGAGCAAGGCGCTGACGCTGCGATCCATTGGCGGCAGCAGGAAGTTCTTCAGGTTCGGGAACGCCGACTGATGCGTGTCCCAGGTTTCATTGTTGCCCAGGTTCACCTGCACGAGGCTGACGCCCGCCTCGACCAGCTGCGCCGCCATGAGCAGCGAAAGGCCGAAGCTGTTGCGGCCGTAGGCGTCGAGGCGTCTCGGATCGGCGCGCGAGACGTCGAACGCCTCGTGCACCTTGCCGTTCATCAGGAGCGACAGCGCCGCCTCGCGGTAGCGATCGAGTTCCTGCGTTTCGCCCGCCTTGTCGAGCACGCGCCGCTGGCTGTCGAGCGTGCGCCGCAGCCACTGGCGATCCTGCACGCGCTGCGGCGTGACGCCTTGCGGCAGTTCGAACCGCGGCATCTGAAAGACCAGGCGCGGGTCTTCGATCTTGCCCTTCTCGTGGTGGAAAAGATATTCGGGATACGCCCCGTAGCTTTGCGGGTGATAGGGCGACGCCTCGACAAAGAACGGATCGCGCTGCTGGCCCATCATCCCGGCGAACTGCCCGGGAAGCGTGCGGCCGGTGTTGTGCACGATCTTGTCGGGCAGCACCACGGCCGGCGGCAGATTGTTCTCAGGCTCCATCACCTCGTTCGTAATCGCCGCGATGCTCGGCCAGTCCGTGGGCTTGGGCTTGCTGGGGTCATACTCCGGCGGCATCGGCGTGCGGCCGGTGAGCATGACGGTGTGGCCGTTGCTGTGCTCGTTGTAAGGATGCGTCAGCGATCGCACCAGCGCCCACTTGTCCGACCGCGCCGCGAGCATGGGCAGGTGCTCGCAGATGTGAACGCCCGGCGTTTTCGTCCTGATCGGGCGGAACTCGCCGCACACGTCCAGCGCGTCGGGCTTCATGTCGAAGCTTTCGTGCTGGGCGAGGCCGCCGGAGAGAAAAATGTAGATCACCGCCTTGGCGCGGGGCGTGCGCTGCGCCTGCTTCGCATCCGGCGCGGCCATGGCGCGCAGGGCGCTCAGATGATTCATCCCCAGCCCCAGCAATCCCACCGCGCCGGCCTGGATGGCGGCGCGGCGCGAGAGCAGTTGAGCGGGATGCTGCGGGTTCTGTCGGCGTGGGTGGGGCATGGATGATTCCGAACGTCGAGGAAAACCTCATTCATCCTATTCGAGTACTCGAACCTCACAAGCCCAATTTTCGCCGCCGCTCTTGTGACGGGAACGAACGCAGCCGCATCCAAGCTGGCATGCCCCATGCTTCACTTGCCGCCGCGCGATCCACAGCCCCTGCCTATGATGGCGTCATGTCGACCGCAACGACCTCTACCGCCGCCAGCCACGCACACGAAGTGCGCTGCCTCGAAGTCTGGGGCGGCACGGAGGCTGTCGAGACAACGCTGAACCTGCCGGGGATCGACGCGTGGATTTTCAGCAAGCCCTACGCCGGCGCCGAGCAGGGCGGCGATATTCACTACATCTCCAGTTGTTTTACCGGCCGCGTCGCGCGCTTCGCCGTCGCTGATGTCAGCGGGCACGGCTCCGACGTGAGCGAACTGTCGGGCAAACTGCGCAAGCTGATGCGCAAGCACATCAACTACCTCGATCAGACCGGGCTGGCGCAGGTGCTCAACAAGGAGTTCGCCGCGCAGGCGGAAGCGGGCAAGTTCGCCACCGCGGTGCTGCTTTCCTATTTCGCGCCGACGGATCACCTGATCATCTGCAACGCGGGCCATCCCCGGCCGTTCTGGTACCGCGCGGCTGACAAGACGTGGCACGCGCTGGATCACACCATCGAACATTCCGAAGCGGCAGCGCCCAACAACCTGCCGCTGGGCATCGTCGAACCCACGGACTATGTCCAGTTCACGGTGAAGCTCGCGCCGGATGACATGGTGCTGGTGTACACCGATTCGATGACCGAAGCGAGAGCAGGCGACGATGGCCCGCTGCTCGGCGAGGCGGGGTTCCTCAATCTCGTGCGAAGCGTGCCGATCGGCGATCCCCAGCGATTCGGGCGCGATATCCTCGATCGTGTCGCGGCCTATCGCCAGGGCGCGACCGCGGACGATGACCAGACCCTGATTGTGCTGCATCACAACGGCAGCGAACCGCCCAATCGCCCCTTGCGAAATGCGATCCGGTGGATGGCGGACTTGTTGGGACTGGCGGGGGACTGATGGACCGTTGCTGTGGCGGGGCGGCCAAGGAGCCGTGCAGGATCACATCGCATGTGGGACGACTTTCCAAGTCGTCCGGCTGGGAGCGAAGCGATTCGAATCTGCGGAGTGAATCTTGCACGGCTCCCAAGGGTTGCCGACCGGAGCGGGGCGAGCCCCGTCGCTGAACGCCGGTCATCGCGCACATGCATCTACCATCTCGCCGCGGGCGACTTCGCAACGCGGTGACTCTTCGCGGGTTGTGGATTCTTCCGAAACATTCTGCGGCGGCGGTTCGTTGCCTGGCGCGTCGATCCGCTGCGGGCCGTCGTAGTACCCCATCAAGAGCGGCACGGGGCCGTCGCCTTTCGTGGCGATCATGAATTCACAGGCACGCACGCAGTCGCCGCATTCCAGGCAATGGTTGCGACCGGGGGCGTCGGTGATGCTCAGGCCGCGCTTGCCGTCGGATGAATCGGTCAGCGCCGTCAGGTCGCGCGGGGTGAGACTCACCGGGCAGACGTTGTCGCACGCCTTGCAATCGATGCAGGAATCCGCGGCGTTGCGGAAGTGGATGCCGAAATATTTCGCCGGCGAAACGACCGAGTAGTACATGCCGATGGGGCAGACCTTCTTGCAAAACTCCCACTGCCAGTAGCGCCCGTGCAGGAACGCGCCGGCCGTTCCGACGGCGATGATGGACCAGCCGATGATGATCTGGCGAAGACTGCCCAGCACGAGCATGCGCGGATCGCACCACCAGGCGAAGACGGAAACGACGAAGACCGCCGAGTACGCGGCCCCGTTGAAGGTCGCGACCCCGCGCTGCTTCTTCGTCAGGCCCGCGGCGTCGAGGCGCTCGCCGAAGCGACTGACCTGTCCGACCGGGCAGCCCCATCCGCAGAACAGCCGGCCCGCCAGCAGATTGCTCAGGAACGTGACGGCATACATCGCCGCGATGCCGATGATGACGCCCGCCAGCGCGTGCTTGAACGGCGCGGGTTGAAAGAGCAGCCGGTGCTCGCCCACCCAGAAGTCCACGCGCGTCAGCCCGCTCAGCGGCACGCCCACCAGCACGAGCATCGAGAAAGTCTGCGCCAGCCTGCGCAACCAGAGATAGCGGTGCGGCTGCTTGTCCAAGGCCTTGAACAGCTTCAGGCGTATGTTGGGCTTGCTGGGCTTGCTCATGGCGTCACCTTCGCGAGTGAATCGCCGCCGGCGCGGGCCGCGCGAACGAACGAGGCAGGGGCCCGGGCGATTCGCATTCACTTGGAGGCAGGCAGGACGAGAAGGATTCTCGCACGAGGCCCCTATTTTCACATCGGCACGTGGTCAGGATTGCCCCATCGGGGAATCCAGCAGACACGCGATATCATGTCGCTCCCTTACACTGGGCCGCGGAACTGACCTGCGGAACTGGGCTGCGGATCATCATGCCTGAATCGACTATCCAATCCGTCTGCGTTTACTGTGCGTCCAGCACGCACGTGGATCGCGCCTATTTCGACGTGGCGCGCGAACTGGGAAGACAACTCGCGGTGCGCGGGCTGACGCTGATCTATGGCGGCGGCTCCGTGGGGCTGATGGGCGAAGTGGCGCGCAGCGTGAAACAGGCGGGCGGCCGCGTCGTGGGCATCATTCCGCAGTCGCTGGTGGAAAAGGAATTCGCCTTTCGCGAAAGCGACGAACTCATCATCACCCCCGACATGCGCACGCGCAAGGCGGAGATGGATCGCCGGTGCGATGCGTTCGTCACGCTGCCCGGCGGCTTCGGCACGCTGGAAGAACTTTTTGAAACACTGACCGGCCGGCTCCTGAGCTATCACAACAAGCCCATCGTGATCCTCAACGCGGCGGGCTTCTACGATCCGCTCATCGAACTGATGGAGCACATGTACGAGCACCGCTTTGCCCGGACGCAGTCGCGCGGGTTGTACCGCGTGGTCGACGATGTCGCTTCCGTGTTTCCTTCGATGGAGGAGCAGCGCGTCAGCCCGGCTCACGCGCTGAAGCCGTATGAGGATGTGAAGCAAGCCTGATGTTCGTGGAAGCATTGAGCTCCCATGCAGGGTGCGTCAAGGCTCGGCGCGGACGCACCACATTGCGCTTTCAGTTAACGGTGGTGCGTCCGCGCCAAGCCTTGACGCACCCTACGCCGCGCCGAGCCTTGACGCACCCTACGCCGAGTTGCGCCGCTGCATGGAAACGGCGTCGCCGCCGGCCCACCTGTTGAGCAATGCCATGGCCAAGCCCGTTCCTGAACCTGTCGATCCCAGCCGCGTGCGCGAACTGGCGCTGAAGGTGATCGCGGAAGATCGCTTCCCGTTTCTGGCGACGATGGACGGCGATCAGCCGCGCGTGCGCCCGGTGTCGCCGCTGCGAAATGATGGCTTCACTGTTTTCATCGCCTCGCTGCGCGACAGCCACAAGACCGGCGAAATCGAAGCCAACGCGAAGGTGGAGCTCTGCTACATGACGCCGCACCACGACCAGGTCCGCCTCACCGGCATCGCCCACACGGTGACGGACCGCGCGGTGAAGCTGGAACTGTGGAACGCGACGCCGCTGCTAAGGATGTATCTGCCGAACGTGGATGATCCGCAGTTCGTGCTCTATCGCATCGAGCCGAGACGGGTGCGGTTCATGCGCGAGTGGGCGCTGCAGTATTTTGAGGTGCCGGTGCAGCAGGGGGCTTGAGGTTTCCCTCAAATCTCAAATCTCAAATTTCAAATTTGAAAACTCAGACTTCAGATCTCAATTGTCGAATCTCCAATTTTGATGGTAGATCTCAGATCGCAGGTGTCAGATTCGAGACCGCACCCATGCCGCTTCTGTCCATCACCTCCATCGACGACCCGCGCGTGGCTGCCTATCGCCTGCTGAAAGGCCGCGATCCGGCGATCGAACTGGGTTTGTTCGTTGTCGAGAGCGAACTGCTCGTTCGCCGGCTGATGCAGTCGACTTATGAAACGGCCTCGATTCTGGCCACGGAACGCATGGCGACGAAGCTGCTGCCGGATGTCCCGGCAGGCGTGCCGATCTATGCGTGTCCGGAGCCGGTGCTGCACGGCATCCTCGGCTTCCCCTTTCATCGCGGCGTGATGGCGTGCGGCGTGCGGCCGGCGAGTGAGCGCGTGAGCATCGATGCCCTGGCGAGCGCACGCCGCATCGTCGCGTTTCCCTTTCCCAGCGCCCAGGAAAACCTCGGCCTGATCCTGCGCAGCATCGCGGGACTGGGCGCCGATGGCGTGCTCATCGGCAGCGGCGGGGCGGATGTGTTCTCGCGCCAGACCGTGCGCGTCTCGGCGGGCACCCTGTTCAAGCTGCCGCTGGCGATTTCGCTCGATGTGGCGGGCGACCTGCGCAGGTTGCGCGAAGAGCGCGGCATGAAACTGATCGCCGCCACGCTCAGCCCGCGAGCCGTGCCGCTGCACACGTTGACGCCGCCGGCAAACTGGGCGCTGATCGTCGGCAACGAATACGAAGGCATTCCGCCGGCCCTGGAAAACATGTGCGATCACGAGGTGACGATTCCGATGAGCCGGGATGTGGACTCGCTGAACGTGGCGATCGCCACGAGCATTGTGCTGTATGAGTTGATGAGGGGAAGAAGGTAGTGAAGGTAACGGAAGGTAGTGAATGAGGAGGAAGATCGATGGCGGCCGAGGTGAGATTCCGTCGTTTAGCGGAAGCACCGCAGGTGCCTGTGCGGACTGCCCCGCGTCACCCGCACTGGCGTTGTGCCGCGGTGTTCGCAGCGATGTTGCCGTCGTCGTCATGCGTGGGTCCCAGGTCGTCCGACAGGCACCTGCGGTGCATCCGCTAAACGTCGTCAACGTGGCTGCCCTTTTTCCTTCTCTACCTTCTTTACCCCTTTACCTCCTCTACCTCCTTCCCTCCCCTCCTTCTCCCGCTATCATTTCCGCATCGCGGCCGACTGTGCCGCTTCGCACCCCCATTTCAACGGGAGGTCTCATGGGCATCTGGAGCAAGATCAAGGGCGAGTTCATCGACATCATCGAGTGGACCGACGACACCAACAACACGATGGTGCATCGCTTCGAGCGCCACGGCAATGAAATCAAGAACGGCGCCAAGCTCACCGTGCGCGAGGGCCAGGTCGCCGCGCTGGTGAATGAGGGCAAGCTCGCCGACGTGTACCAGCCGGGCATGTACACGCTCGAGACGAACAACATGCCGATCCTCTCGACGCTCAAGGGCTGGAAGTACGGCTTCTCCAGCCCGTTCAAGGCGGAGTGCTATTTCGTCTCCACCCGTCAGTTCACCGACCTGAAGTGGGGCACGAAGAATCCTTTCCTGGTGCGAGACCCGGAGTTCGGAGCGCTGCGCATCCGGGCGTTCGGCACGTATGTGATCCGCGTGAAGGACGCGGCCGTGTTCCTCCGCCAGATCGTCGGCACGGACAGCAAGTTTCATGTGGAGGAGATCACCGAGGATCTTCGCAACACGATCGTGACGATGGCGTGCGACGCGATTGCCGAGAGCAAGGTGCCCGTGCTGGACATGGCGGGCAACACGGTGGAGTTCAGCAACGTGATCGGGCAGAGGATTCAGCCGCAGTTCGAGCAGTACGGGCTGGAGCTTTCGCGTTTCCGCATCGAGAACATTTCACTGCCTCCGGAAGTGGAAGGCTTCATCGACAAGGGTTCGAGCATGCGGATGGTGGGGAACCTGAATCAGTTCACGCAGTTCCAGGTCGCCAACTCGATGGAGAAGGCGGCGATGAATCCCGGCGGCGCGGCCGGCGCGGGCGTGGGCATGGGCGCGGGGATGGGGATGGGCTACGCGATGGCGAACCAGATGGGCGCGGGGATGGCCGGCGCGGCACAGGGTGGCGCGGGCGGCACCGGGGGAGCCGGCGGCCCGCCGCCGATTCCCGGCGCGGTGCAGTACTTCGTGGCAGTGAACGGGCAGCAGACGGGCCCGTTCGACGCGGCGCAGCTTCGCCTGCACGCGCAGAGCGGCAAGCTGGCGCCCGAGTCGCTGGTCTGGGCGCAAGGCATGGCAGCGTGGACGAAAGCGGGCGAGGTTGCCGAACTGGCGCCGATCTTCCGCGTCGCAGCGCCGCCGCCGATTCCGCCGCAGTGACCATCAGCCGTTTAGCGACGGGGCTTGCCCCGCTCTTCGCCGATGCGGGGAGTCGCCCGCGCTGAACGAGATTCTCGTCGGCCGCAGCGCCTATCCTAACTCGATCCGAACCCATCGATCGACCTGGCTCTACGATTTGAAGATGTCATGTGCTCGACGAGTTTTCCGTGACCTGCCAGAACGGGTCAAGCCCCGTCGCTAAACGGACGCTCTTTCCTTCCGTACGGAATGTCCTTCCCTCGTCTCCTATGCCTGAAACCACCGAACGCGAATTCCCCTGCGAGCAGTGCGGCGCGGAGTTGAAATTTCAACCCGGCGCGGTCGTGCTGAAGTGCCCTTACTGCACGCACGAGAA
Organism: uncultured Phycisphaeraceae bacterium; assembly: GCA_964426135.1. Lineage (GTDB taxonomy): Bacteria > Planctomycetota > Phycisphaerae > Phycisphaerales > Phycisphaeraceae > CAYRPN01. Next base: position 22,278 of record CAYRPN010000005.1, read on the forward strand.
CGCCATCCCGCAGTTGCCCGATGCCATCGAGGAGATCGACTACCACACCGCGATCGCCGATCTCGCCAACGCCACCGACACGATCGAAGTGCAGACCGTCAAGTGCACGGGCTGCGGCGGCGAGTACACGCGCCAGCATTCCGTCACCAGCGATGAATGCCCCTACTGCGGCACGCCCATCGTCACCACCGGCGGCTCCACGCGTCTCATGCGGCCCAAGTCGCTGCTGCCATTTCTCATCACCAACGAACAGGCGCTGGAACTGTTCCGCCAATGGATCAAGAGCCTGTGGTTCGCGCCCAACGCGCTGCTGCTCTATGCGCGGGCAGAGAACAAGCTCAACGGCATGTACGTGCCGTACTGGACCTACGACAGCGACACCGTCAGCCAGTATTCCGGCCAGCGCGGCGATGACTATTACGTCTCGCAGACTTACACCACGACGGAGAACGGCCGCAGCGTGACCAGGACGCGGCAGGTGAAGAAGACGCGCTGGCGCTGGGTCAGCGGCACGGTGCATGTGAACTTCGATGATGTGCTGGTGCTGGCGTCCGAGTCGCTGCCGAGAAAATATGCCGACGCACTGGAGCCGTGGGACCTGGACAACCTCGCGCCGTACCAGGACGCGTACCTGGCGGGCATGCGGGCGGAGAGTTATCACCTCAATGTCGAGCAGGGCTTTGAGGTTGCGAAAGGCATCATGGACGAACGCATCCGCGCCGCCATCCGCGCCGACATCGGCGGCGACCATCAGCGCATCCACGACGTCAGCACGCAATACCACGACCTCACCTTCAAGCACATCCTGCTGCCGATCTGGATCAGCGCGTATCGCTATGTGGACAAGGTGTTCCGCTTCCTCGTCAACGGCCGCACCGGCGAAGTGCAGGGCGAACGGCCCTACAGTTGGATCAAGATCACGCTGGCGATCATCGGCGTCGTGGCGGCGATCGGCGGCATCTGGGCGATCATCGCGTCTGGAACAAGTTGAGTCGTGGGACTCAGGCCTGGCCGTAGGGTGCGTCAAGGCTCGGCGCGGACGCACCACCGACAACTGCGACCCTCAGATGGTGCGTCCGCGCCAAGCCTTGACGCACCCTACACTGGCGCACGTTCGCTGCCATGCCTCGCACTGTTTCGGACCATGAAACTCCTCGACCGCTACATCCTGCGACTCTTCGCGGTCAACTTCGCGATCCTGCTCGTCGTCATCCTCGCGCTGGTCGTGATGGTCGATCTGATGTTCCAGCTCGACGAGTTCCTCGACGCCGGCCGCAAGCACGCCGAGGCTTACGGCGGGCCGTCGATCTGGTGGACGATCCGCGCCATCGCCGATTACTACGGCCCGACCATCTGCTTCGTCTACGTCTACCTCGCGGGTCTGATCGTCATCGCCGCGATGGGCTTCACGTTCAGCGCCGTCGCCCGCGCCGGTGAACTGGTGGCGATCATCACCAGCGGCATCAGCCTGCACCGCGTCGCGGCGCCGGTCTTGGTGGCGGCGTGCGCGATCAACGGCCTGACGCTGCTGGATCAGGAACTGCTCATCCCCACGATGGCGGACAAGCTCACCCGCAAGGCGCACGAGATCAAGCACACCACCCGCCGCGCTTTCGCCGTGCATTATGCCGCCGATTCCAAGGGAAATCTGATCAGCGCCGGCTCTTTCGATGTGGTGTCGGGCGACCTGGAAGGCGTGGCGATTCTGCAGCGCGAGGCGACGGGGCGGGTCAGCCGGCGCATGGTCGCGACGTCGGCGCGCTGGGACGATGCCGCGCATCGCTGGCTGCTCACCGAAGGCAAAGCCTACCGCCGCAGCGAGAACGTCGACGGCGCGCCAGCTCCCGCCGATGAGCGCATCGAAGCGATCGAAGCCTTCGACTCCGACCTGTCGCCGCAGGTGCTGATGGCCCGGCGGGCGACGATTTATCCGGCGCTCCTGAGCATGAACGAACTGGGCAAGCTGATGAACAATCCCGCCGCCGACCGCGGCAAGATTCTGGGCATCATGCACAGCCGGTTCAGCCTGCTCGTCGTGAACGTGCTGATCCTCGTGATGGTGCTGCCGCTGTTCCTGTCGCGCGAGCCGGTGAACCCCTTGAAGCAGGCGGTGAAAGGCGCGGGCATCAGCGTGGGCTCGTGGATGACGGGCATCGGCGTGGTGCAGCTCACCGCGACGGCGCTGAATCCGGTGGTTGCCGCATGGATGCCGGTGGTCGTGTTTCTGCCGATCAGCGCGTGGCTGCTGGCGCGGCTGAAGACGTGACCAAGACGCAGCGAACCACAAAGACACAAAGGCACAAAGAATCGAACAGGAATAAGCGCTGGGATTTCTGAACAACCGAGCAGAACTCAAAACGAGAACGAACTAGGAAAGCGGGAAACGACGAAAGGAGCCAACAATTACCGCATTCTGTTCCTGCTCTCCTCCTCTCCTTATTCGCTCAATCGATTTATTCGGTGGCCAAAGCACGATTTCTCGATTCCCCCATTCCTATCTTTGTGTCTCTGTGTCTTTGTGGTTCGGTTCTCGTTTTTCACAAGCGTCGCACGCCCGGCTTTGCCCCGTATTCAATCCTCACCCGCGCTCCATCATTCGTGATCGACAGCCGCGCCGCCTCGACGACCAGCTCATTGATGAAACTGTTGCACGGCGTCGCAATGATGCCGCGCTCATCGATCGCGCGGATCATCGCCTGCCGCTTCGCAAGATCGGCGCCGGCCTCCGCCTCGATGCGTGTCGCGGCGAGCACGTTCGCCTCGATGGAATCGTGGCCGTAGCCCACGGGCCGCAGTCCTTCGCCTTCCCACGGCACGAGGCGGAAATAGTCGGGGTTGATGAAGTGAAAATATTTCCCGGCCGCGCCGGCCTGCGCGTAACTGTGACTGACGCCGCGGAACTGGTCGCTGTGATGGATCACCGCGCCATCGTCCGCGCCTTCGCAGAACAGACACATGCCCTGATCGTTGGAGCCGGCCCCGCGATCGGGGTACCCCAGGCCGTTGATCACGCTCAGGATGCCGCCGTTCTCGAATATCACGCGGCCGGCGGACCACATGTGGGCGACCTTGCCGTTGGGGAATGTTCCTTCCACGCCCTGCACGCTCACCTCAACCGGTCGCAGCCCCGTGATGAAGTAAACCAGATCAACGTAGTGGCAGCCGATGTAGGTGAAGGGATCGGTCTTGTCCTTCGTGAACCAGTTCTGAAAATTGGAGTGGCGATAGTTCCACGGTTCGATGAGTTTCGCCTCGCCGCACTTGAACTGACCGAAGCGGCCAGCGCGGTAACTGCCGCGGGCTTCGAGGCTGCGGCGATCGTAACGCTTGTGGTATTCCACGCCGACGAAAAGCCCGCGCTCCTCCGCCAGAGTGGCCAACTCCTCCGCCTGTTCATATCGATGCACCAGCGGCTTGACGCACAGCACGTGCTGATCGTGCTCCAGCGCGAACTTCACCATCTCAAAGTGCATCTCATCCGGCGTCGCCACGATCACCATCTGCCGCGGCTTCATCGCCGCCACCGCCTGCTTCCACTGATCGGGGAACCGTTTCGCATCCGGTTCGCTGAGCGCGGGCATCGCCTGAAACGACTGCCCTGGAAACGCATGGGTGAAGCGATCCGTGACCAGATCGCGCAGCCGCGCGGTGCTGGACGCGGCAATGGTGATCGCGCCGATCCTGCGCTCGCGTTGAAGCTGGTAGAGCGAAGGCAGAATCTGATCGTGCACGATCATCCCGCCGCCGAGAATGGTGATGTTCAGAGGCATGCGGACAGTTTACGGCAGCGGCGTCGTGTGGTGCCACGGCCAACTGCTGACGCCGCCGTTTTGTAACCCGATTGTAAGACGCCACATTCTCCAGACATCCGAGCCGCTCCGCACGTCATACTTTTGTCATCCTTGAAAGGAGCCAAGCCTTGCGAACTTTCCTTCTTGCGTGCGTTGCTGTTCTCGCCGGCTGCGGGTCTTCCACACCGCCGGCGCCGCCTTCGTTCTTCGCTCTGGGCGGCGAGGTGTATCGCGCCAACGATCGATTGGAGGCGGAGAAACAGGTGCTGCGATTCGGTGATGAGCCACGATGGTTTGCCGGCTTCCCCAGGGAAGTGAGCCAGGAAGAGTACGACGCGTGGGAGAAGCAGCAGGCGAAAAGGAGTCAGCAAGAGCCGGCGCAAGGCGAGCGCGTGCATCAGATTCCGACGACGCCGGCGTATCCGCAGTCGATCCACGCCCTTCCGCTGAAGGATCAGGGCGCGACGCTGCGGCTGGACGTGGAGCGAGACGGAAAGGCAGCCGCGGACGAGATCGTGTTCACGCTCACGCTGGCGGCCGGGGATCGCGCGATCCAGCGCGAGATCGAGCATCGGCGGACCAACTTGCTGCCGTTCCTTTTTGCCTTTACCGCGGACGGCAGGCCGGTGTCGCGCGAATCCGACGGCGCCATCAAGGAAGGCGGCGCGAATCAGTTCATCGAACTGGTGCCGGCCGGTTCGCAGAAGTCGTGGACGATCCGCGTGGCCACAAGTTCGCTGGCCGGTGTCGTGCCGGCAGATGCGAAGGAGATCGCGATCGTGGCGGTCTTCTCGGAGCGCCAGCACGAAGGCCGCGTCGAAGGCGGGCCGTTGGCGATGGGCGAGGTATTCAGCAGCGATTACCTGAAGGAACGCCGGCCACAGATCGTGGTTCGCAGCAACGCGGCAAGGCTTGTTCGCCTCGCCAAGGGATGGAGCATCGCGACGCCGACGCCGTGAAGGGGTACACCCGCGTCTCGATCGCCCCTTGCGGATGTCCGACTGTTGCCGAATGCCGAGGCACTGGCGCACCATTTGATGGCTGTGCAAGATGAACTTCAAAGATCGAATGGATCCCGGTGAGCGGTCGTGCCGAGTCCGCGAGGCCCACCCGCGCGGCAGACGCTCACTGGTGGCCCTCGCGGACTCGGGCCGACGGCTGACCTGCGGAGTTGTTCCTGCACGGCCCCTAATCAAAAATCTGGCGTCTGAATCCGGGAAGTGATTTCGGTCACGATCCTCAGGACGCGGAAGCCTCCGCTGAGCGCGCACCGTCCATCCGGGGCGCGTAACCGCTGCGGTAATACGGTCAATGTAAGGTAGCGATTGCCGGCGGCCCGCTTGCGGGGTCGCGTTGTTCTTTGATAAGTCTTCGTCGGGTTTTCGACAGGAGAACGGCGGCGCCCGAGAGTGGCCGGAAAGTGTCCTACCTTTTCGGCAGTCATTTTGTAAGCTATTGCCACGACATCGTTTAGCCTCGTTTTGGACGCCATGGGGGTATGTGGCCGGCCACTTTTGTGAGGTTGCCGCGTGCCGTTTCAAGCTCCGAAGTCGGCAAGGCGGGGTTCACGGAGCCCGGCTTGGACTGGCAAGGCCGATGGAACGGGGCAAGGTGCTGGCGTCGCAAGTCGTGCGGGCGGCCGAGAGCAAAGTCATCTCAACCGGCGCATTCGGGTAAACTCCTCATTCACACCGCAATGGAGTCCATCATGACGCGAACTCATCTCATCTGCACGATCATCGCCCTGGCCGGCCTTGCCATCGCGGCAGGCACCATCCTGAATGCCCAGGAGAATGATTCCGGCGCGAAGAGGGCGGCAGCTCCCGCAGGCGGCGATGCCACCAGTGCCGCAGGCATGAAGAAGTGGCAGGCAGGCAAAGGTTGGGGCTGGGTGTGGGGCAAGGATGACGAGGTCGGCTCGCTCAACGAGATGACCGATGCGTCGCGCCTCGCGGCGACGCAGCTCGTGAAGCAGGGCAAGACTTATGATCTGGGCGTGGCGTACGACCGCACGAGCTTCAAGTGGCCCGGCCACAGCCCTGGGGAGATTATTTCCTTCCGCACGCCGGAGGGAGTGAAGCGGCAGGGCGATCTGGATTTCGTCAAGACCGATGGCAGCGGCACCGGCTGGCACAGCTGCGCCCTCTTCATCAACGACAACGTCGCCACGCAGATCGATGGCCTGGGCCACGCGACGCAGGGCGAGGACAACCACTGGTACAACGGATTCAAGGAAGCCGACTGGGGCGGCAACTTCGGCCCTCGCAAGTGCGACGCGGCGAGCATCCCGCCGATCGTGGCGCGAGGCGTGCTGGTGGATATGGCGGGCTACAAGAATGTCGACGCGCTGCCCAGCCACTACGGCATCAGCATTGAGGACATGCAGAATGCCTTGAAGAAGCAGGGCACGACGCTGAAGCCCGGCGATGTGGTGCTCATCCGCACCGGCACGCTGCGCTACTGGGGCGAGGCGGGCGGCGACCACAAGAAGATCGCCGAGCATGACTCGGCCGGCATTACGGTGGAGACGGCGAAATGGCTCGTCGAGCAGCACGGCGCGATGATGATCGGCAGCGACACCAGCGGCCTGGAGAAAGGCCCGGCTCCGCACGAGGCTGAAATGTGGCGGGCCAAGTACAAGTCTTTCATGCCCGTGCACAACTACCTGCTCATCCAGCAGGGCGTGCATATCGCCGAGTTTCACAATCTGGAGGAGCTTGCGAAGGAGCAAGCGTACGAGTTCTGCTACATCTGCAACACCAACAAGATCAAAGGCAGCACCGCGGGCTTTGCGCTGCGTCCGATCGCGATCCGCTGATCGGTGTCGCCGCTCGCGGCAATGGCTGGCGGCAATCGCTCTTAGACTCCGCACAGGCGTCGATCATCATGGGCACATTTCTCTATCTCATCTTGCGCGTGGCCGGATACATCGATCACGAGGACGACCTGATCAACATCTGCCAACTCGCGGCGATCGATTCCGTGGCGTTGGCGGTGATGACGCTGGCGTGGGTCATGCGCAAGCGGAAGTGAGGGCCGGTGAATCCCGTGATCTGCGGTGCTAGACTGTTGCCGCGCCGGGACATTCAGCCGCAGGCCCCGTGGCGGAAAGGCAGACGCTGCGGACTTAAAATCCGCTGAGCAGCAATGCTCGTGTGGGTTCGATTCCCACCGGGGCCATTCACTTCGCCTTCACCGCGGTCCACGCGTCCTGGTACAGCTTCTCGCTCGCGCCGAGATCCGCCAGATACTCCAGTTTCTCCATGATGGCCGCGGGCGGGTACAGATTCGGATTCTCGCGGTCTTCCTTCTCAATATCGGGCAGCGATGCCTTGTTCGGCGTGGCGTACTTGTTGTAGTTGGAGAGCTTCGCACCGGTCTTGCCGTCGAGAATGTGGTTGATGAACTGGTGAGCCAGTTCCGCGTTGGGCGCCTTGGCGGGAACCAGCATCAGGTCCGCCCAGATGACCGAGCCTTCCTTCGGGACAGCGAAGTCGAGTTCGTCTTTCTTGTCCTCGGCGATGGCCCGCAGTGCGTCGCCGTTCCAGACGACGGCGAGATCCACGTTTCCCGCGGCGACTTCATTCTTGCCTTCGACGCCGTCGAGCATGCCCTTCGATTTCACCTTGGCGGCGATGACCAGTTCGCCGGCTTTCCTGATCTGGACCGCGTCAGTGCTGTTGACGGATTGGCCAAGGAAGCGCAGGGCGGCGCCGAGCTGGTCGCGCATGTCGCCGCTGAGTGTGAATCGCGCGGGCTGTTTTGCTTCGTCGAAAAGCGCGGCCCACGAAGCCTCGAAGTTGGCCAGCTTCTTCTTGTTGTACATCAGGCCGACCGTGCCCCACTGGTAGGCGGCGCCGTAGGTCTTGCCGTTCACGACGCTCATCTTCGCGAAGCGCTCGTTCAGGTTGGCGAGGTTGGGAATCTTCGCTGCGTCAACCGGCTGGACCAGCGACTGCCGCACCATCATCGCCAGGGTGTTGTTGGGCGCAACGACGACATCGAACTGGCTCGCGCCGCCGCCGTGCTGCAGTTTGGCCTGCATTTCCTCGGTGCTTTCGTAGTACGCAAGGTTGACAGTGCAGTTGTGCTGCTTCTTGAAAACCTCGACGATTTCGGGGTCGATGTACTCGGAGAAAATGAGCACGTTCAGCGCGGCTGCCCTGGGACTGCCGCCGTTCTTCGCGGGTTTGTCCTTCTGGGACTCGGAGCCTCCGCATCCGGTCAAGGCGAGTGCGAGCATGACGATGGCGAATGAGCAAGTGTGTCGCATGGAAGTGACCTCCGTCTGGGCGAGTCGTTCGATCATTTGTTGCGAATGGATGTGGTCAACGGCCGATCGGCGGGCAGCATCATGTCTTGAGATTCCCAATCGCCGCGCGGAGCAGCCGGAAACTTTCCTCCAGCGCCTGCGGAATGATGCGGATCGAGCCGACCGTCGTGATGAAGTTCGTATCTCCTCCCCATCGCGGCAGGACATGCATGTGCAGATGGCCCGGCAGTCCCGCACCGGCGCACCGGCCCAGGTTGATCCCCATGTTGAAGCCCTGCGGGTTGTACGCGAGCTTGATTGTCTGCTCCGCCAGCGCGGTCAGTTCCATGATGTCGCCGCGCTGCCGCGCGGAGAGATCGATCAGGTCGCCCAGGTGCTCGCGCGGAGCGATGAGCAGGTGGCCGTTGGTGTAGGGGTAGCGGTTGAGGATGATCATGCCGCGGGCGTCGTTGAGCAGGACGAGGCGTTTGGCCGCGTCTTCGCTGCCCGCGTCGAAGCGCAGCGCATCGCAGAGGAAGCAAGCCGGCACGCCTTCAGCCGGCGGCGACTTGAAGCCCTCGTTGGGATCAAGCTGCGTCAGGTACTGCATCCGCCACGGTGCCCAGAGACTGTCGATTGGCATGGTGAGAAGTGTAACCGGCGAGCCGGGCACTGTGTGCCCGACGCCGCCACGTAGCCGAGTCACTCCGTGACACGAGTCGCCGGCACCGGATGATGCCGGGGTGGCCGGGGCTGGAGTCCGCGGAAGCCCCGGAACGGAAGTCCAACGTCAACTGTTCCGGGGCATGCGCAAAGTCTTCAGCCGCGGCCACCCGCTGCGGGGGAGTGATCGGCATGGAGACCTGTTGCGATTCTCCGCTCGCTGACGCTCGCGGCTCTGACAAGGCAGCGGACTCACAGAGTCCGGCTCGCTACGCCAGCAATTCTCGCACCACATCGCCATAGACATCCGTCAGGCGATGATCGCGGCCCGCATGCAGATGCGTGAGCTTCTCGTGATCGATGCCCATCAGGTGCAGGATCGTGGCGTGCAGGTCGTGGATCGAAGCGCGTCCCTCGACCGCGTGGTAGCCGTAGTCATCCGTCGCGCCGTAGCTCGTGCCTGGCTTCATGCCGCCGCCGGCGAACCACATCGTGAAGCCATACGGATTGTGATCGCGGCCGTTGCGCAGGCGTCCGCTGCCGCCGTCCATGAACTCGAACGTGGGCGTGCGGCCGAACTCGCTGCCGAACATCACCAGCGTGTCGTCGAGCATCCCGCGGCTGCGCAGATCGCGCAGGAAACCGGCGACGGGCTTATCGACCGCCCGCGCGTTGCCGCTGTGGCCTTCGAAGAGGTTGCCGTGCTGGTCCCAGAGATTGCCGTATTTCGTGGTGGAATGCGTGACGGTGATGTAGCGTACGCCCGCCTCGGCGAAGCGCCGCGCCAGCAGCAGCGCACGGCCGAACTCGGTGGTGTCCGGCTCGCCGATGCCGTAGAGATTCATCGTCGCCTCGCTCTCGCCGTGCAGCGAGAGAATGCCCGGCGCCTGCGCCTGCATGCGGAAGGCGAGCTCCATATTGGCGATCTCCGCCTCCAGCGCGGCGTCGGCACTTTTCGCGGCATCCTCGGCCGCGCCGCCGCCCGCCTCACCGGAGCCGCGCGACAGGTGCAGGCGATTCAGCTTCTGTACGAGGTTGAGATGTTCGCGCTGCTCAGCCGATCCGGTGGCAATTTCCCGCTCACCGCCGGCAACCGTGGCGCTCTTGTCTCCAGCCTTGCTTGCCTCGTCGCGCCCCTTGCCCGCGCGAATCAGCGGCTTCCGCGCCGCCGGCGCCGCGAGATTGTCCCACTGCAGATCCTTGCCGCCCTTGTCGGGCTTGCGGATCGGCGTGCCGGCGAATTGTGCGGGCAGGAATGCGCTGGGCCGGCCGCGGTTGTTGTCGGGCGTGATGTCGATGTACGCGGGCAGGTTTTCGTTCTCGCTGCCCAGGCCATAGACCAGCCACGAGCCCAGCGTCGGCCGCACCTCGCGCCCGCTGCCGGTGTGGATGAAATTCTTGGCGGTGAAGTGGTCGTTGTTGTCGTGCCGAAGCGAGTGGATGAAGGTGAGGTCGTCGATCTGTTCGTTGATGTGCGGGAACAGATTGCTCGCCCACTTGCCGCAGCGGCCGTACTGCTTGAACGTCCACGGCGACTTGAGAATCGTGCCCTGCGGCGCGAAGGTGAACTTGGGCTTGTGAATGGAAAGCGGCAGAGGCTTGCCGTCCTCGCGCTGGAGGAGCGGCTTGTGGTCGAAGCTGTCGATGTGGGAGAAACCGCCGTCGAGAAAAATGTAGATCACGCGCTTGGCTCGCGGGGTGAAGTGCGGAGCGCCAAAGCCCAGGGATGGCCATCCCTGGGCTTTGGCGGCATTCCGCGGATCAGCGAGCGCGCGACGGGCCAGCATGTCTGTCAGCGCGACTCCGCCAAACCCCAGCGCGAAGCGCTGCAGCAGCCGGCGGCGGGAGACGGAATGGCGCATGTCGCACGTCATCGATGTTTCCATTCGTCACGGTGTTTGTTTAACGACGGGGCTTGCCCCGTTTGATTTTCCATCGTGCCTCGCCGACGGGGCAAGCTCCGGCGCTAAACGGTTCCGACGCGCCAACCCACGGCACAGGCGATTCCGCCGGATCACTCCACATACCGAAACTCACTGCAACTGTAGAGCGCCAGGCACACGCGCTTCCACGCTTCCTCGCGCGGCAGCTTCTGCGCCTCGCACGCTTTCAGATACTCCAGCATCGCCTGCGTTTCCGCCTTGCGCGGCGGTCGGCCCAGTGCCGTGAGATACGCGGTGCGAAGGTGCTGCTCGTCCGTCTGCGTCGCCGGCTTGAGCAGCGCCTTGGCGAATTCGCCTGCGAAATGCTTCGGCAGCGGGCTGTTCAGCCAGAAGAGCGCTTGCGCGCTGGTGGTCGACGTGTCGCGCTGCGGCAGCGATTCGCCGGACGGGTCGTAGCCGAACACCGCGAACATCTTGCGCACATCCTCGCCGAGGCCGATGGGGGAGCGGCCGTTGCTCAGCACGTAGATCATCCGATCGCCGGACTTGGCGAAATCGAGTGCGATCGGCTTCGCGTCGGCTTTTTCGCCATCGCCGGCCGGCGGCTGCGACTGTCGCGGAACCTTGCCGATCGTGGACGCCATCGCGTCGTAGATCGCTTCGACTTCAAGCCTGCGCGGCGCCATCGTGATCGCGCGGAAGTTCACCGGGGCGACACGCCCCGGCTCGCTGATTGCGCCTTCTGCGTTGTGTCTCCTTTCTCCTGACTCCTGCACATACGTCGCGCTGCTCATGATCACGCGGTGCAAATGCTTGAGCGACCAGTTGTGTTCGATGAGTTCGCAGGCAAGCCAGTCGAGGAGTTTCCGCTGATTGTCCGTAGCGGGCGGGTTGCCGCGCACGCCGAAGTCGTTGGGCGTATCGACGAGTCCGACGCCGAAATGCCACTGCCAGACGCGGTTGGCGATGACGCGCGCGGTGAGCGGGTGCTTGGCATCGGTGAGCCAGCGTGCGAGTTCGAGCCGGCCGCTCTGCTTGCCTTCGATCTTCGGCGACGGCAGCGCGTGCTCGAAGAGTTGCATGACGCCGCGCGGCACGGCGGCATCGCCGGGACGGTAGGTTTCGCCGCGCTGATGGATGGGAAGATCGGTGGGGGAGTCATCGTCGGCGACCGCGAGTGTGCGCGGAAATTCGACGATCTCGCCGCCATCCAGTTCGCCAATGCCACGACGAGAAAGCTCACCAGGCTCTCTGGACGGCGGATCAAACTGCGGGACCTCCGCCGCCTGCGGAACCTGATCGGGCAGCAGTAACATGTACGCCAGCCTGGCGACGTTCAACTTCTCTTCCTTCGCCAGTGTTTCAACAGGTGCGACAAGCGAATCGGGGTCGGCGATGAGCACAAACCTGTCGATGCGCGGGAAGCGCGTCGTGCGATCCGACCACTCCAGCCGCAGCGTGTTCACACCTCTTTTCAAGGCGAACACGGTTCCCCCGCCAGCCCATCGCCGATGCTTCCAGTCCCAATGATCCTCCCGTTGCGTCGACATCGACCGCACGGTAACGCTGCCGGTGGTGATATCCATGGCCGCGTGGGGCGTCCCGGGATTCCGATCGAATGACGCAAGTGCCAACAACGTGTAATTCCCATCGGCCGGCACGTCGACTTCGTACTTCACCCATTGAACATCGAACTTCTGGCCCTCGATGATCTCGACGTCCCTGTCTCCCTCGCGCACCTTGGTGATGCGCAGATTGTCCATTCCCGCGAAATGCTCAGCCTCGAACGTTGTGCTCCAGGGACGCTTCAGCGTGGTGAGCGCGGCGCGATACTTTGCGTCATCCCTCTTCCAGTCGAGCAGGAGATTCGCGTGCCGCATTTCCAGCGACTTCCAGTACTCCGCCCGAACTTTGAAAAAGTGCTGTTTGGCCAGTTCGTTGCTCGTCAGATTCTCCGGCGTCGCCAGTTCGCGCGTCAGCCGCAACCGCCCGTCTTTCCACTCTTCATTAAAAACATCCACCACGCGCGTCGACCTGAAAATCCCCGCCAGGGCGTAGTAGTCGCGAGTGGGGATCGGATCGTACTTGTGGTCGTGGCAGCGGGCGCAGTTGAAGTTCAGGCCGAGGAACGCCTTGCCCGTGGTGGTGAGCATTTCGTCGACCATGTCGAGGCGCAGGCGATTGGGGTCGGTGCATTCGTCGAACCACGGGCCGATGGAGAGAAACGCGGTGGCGGTGAACTGGTCGAAATATTGCTGCTTCGACGCCGCCTTCGTTTCCACATCGGCGGGGGCGGGCAGCAGATCGCCGGCGAGCTGCTCGACGATGAACTGATTGAACGGCTTGTCCTGGTTGAACGCGCGGATGACGTAATCGCGGTAGTCCAGTTCGCCGCGAGTAGCCTTGACACCTTTGAGTTTCACCTTGCCCTGCTCGTAGCGTGCGACATCGAGCCAGTGCCGGCCGTAACGTTCGCCGTAGTGCGGCGAGGCGAGCAGGCGGGTGAGCGCGGCGTCAAATGCGGTGGCCCCCTGCGGTTCAGCGGCGGGGTTTGCTCCGATCTTCGTCGCGCGGACGAAGGCATCGATCTCCGCAACCATCGGCGGCAGACCTGTCAGATCAAACGTCGCACGGCGGAGCAAGGTGTAGGCGTCGGCGGGCGGCGCGGGTTCGCGGTCGGCGGCTTCGAGATCGGCCAATACGAACGCATCGATCGGGCTGCGCACCCAGTCGCCATCCTTCACGCGCGGCAGGGCGGGCTTTTCGAGGGGACGGAACGACCAATGTTGCCGGGCCGCGGACCAGTCGATGGCGTCGGCTGCCAGATGCGTGGGCAGGGCGCACGCCAGCATCGAAAGCGCGCACAGGATGGCATGGAGGAGGGGACGCATGGTCGGCGAACCGTCCGTCCATTCTATGCCTGCGACGGGCGCGGACGCTGTATGGAGACAACGGGGTTCGCAATGCCCGCGGCATCCCGCGCAACGGGGCTGCTGTTCTTGCAGCGTGTCGGGCGTTCAATCCGCCCCGTGCGCCGAGCTGCTCAAAGCGGACTCGACGGTTGCCGCGAACTCGAAATGATCCTTCACTTTCGCCACGATGAAAACGTCCGCGATCTGCGCTGACGCGCCGGCGACGATGAGGCGGGACTGCTTCTCTCGCAATCGGCCGGTTGCCGCGATCAGATGCCCCAGCATCGTCGTGGGCATGAACCCCACTTGACACATGTCCACGACAACCCGGTCGGATTCGGCGACGATCGCCATCAGCGCGGCGCCGATCTCCGCCAGTGCGGTGGGGGAGACCAGATCCTTCAGGATGCGCAGGCAGGTCGCATCGCCGATGCTCTCGACTCGAAATGCGGGTTCTGCGGCGGGCATATCGTTCCTCTCTACGCGCGGCGGTTGCGGTGGGCTGGCCGGCGCGTCTCAATGAGGCTGTCGGATCAGCCGCGACAATTCCGCTGGTGTGCTCGAACTGTCGCCTTCAGCCTTGCTGCGTCCTACCGGATCGTGTCCAGATCGTTCTGCAGTTGTCGGCGTCCATCCGCATCGGCAACGGCATTCGCCAACTCTCGCGCCTCGTTCAGCCACCGGTCGCGCGAAGCCGCGTTGCCGGCGACGGCTTCCGCACGTGCCAGGGCTTCGAACGCATAGGCGGTGAGAAAGGCGTCGAGGCTGCTCTCGCGGCAGATGTCGAGTGATTGTCCGCCGTATCGCCGCGCTTCATCCGCCCGGCCAACCGCCGCATAAACCCTTGCCAGTTGCCAGGCGGCGATGGCGCGATTGCTCGGCGTCTCGTCGGCACGCCTGCTCCAGTGCCAGGCGCTGGCGTGGGCACAGTGAACCAGTTCTTCCTCTTCAGCGGTCGAGCGTGGCGTTTTGTCGAGCAGGGTCCACGCGTGATTAAAACACTCCGCCGCAAAGCGCCGGTGCACCAGAGCGTCATCCAGCACGGCGTGCGACATGGAAGCCTCTCACTTCAGGGGCAAGGCGCAGTTACGATCCTTCACGAGCGTGACGCTGCGGCCTGCGTCGGTGAAACTGACCTTGGTCATGTAGGCGCGCATCAGCATGATGCCGCGGCCATGCGGTTCGGTGATGTTTTCCTCAAGGGTGGGGTCGGGCACGTCCTTCGGATCGAACCCCGGGCCCTGATCCGTCACCGTGATGGTGACGCCCTGCTGATTGACGGCGTAACGGATCGTGACCTGCTTGTTGGGATCGCGTTTGTTGCCGTGGGAGATGGCGTTGTTCAGCGCTTCATCGAGGGCCAGGCGAATAGCGAACACCACCTGCTCGCTGAAGGCGTGAATCTTGACCTCGTCCATGATCTTCTGCTGCGCATTCCACGCGGCGTTCAGATCGCTGGGGATCACTAGTATCTTGGTAGGCGAATCAGCCATCGACTCCTCGGCTGCACTCATTCTAGCGCGGTTCAACCCGCTGGATAGCGGCGAATGGCTTCGCCGGTCCTGACTGGCCTTCGCGTTATTTGAAGCTTTCCAGGGCTTGGCGCTCGGTCTCAAAAATCTGGAACAGCTTGTTGAGGCGGGTGATGACGAAGACTTCGTAAATCTGAGGGTCGATGTGGCACAGGCGCAACTGCCCGGCCTTCTGCCGCACCTTGTTGTTGATCGTGATCAACGTGCCCAGGGCAGCCGAGGAAAGGTGCTCGACATTGGTGAAATTGATCAAGAGCCGGGGGCTGGTCGACTGATCGATCAGGCCCGCAATTTCCTCGCCGATCTGCTGAATGGCAGCTTCTTCGAGGATATTGCGATCCAGCAGTAGGATCTTGGCGATCTCGCCGTCGCGTTCTACGGTCATCCTGGCATCACGGCCGGCCATCAGGCGCCTCCCTAACAGTAAGTATCGGGCCAATGTAAAAGCGGTTGCGCACGGTGTCAAGAAGGCAGCGGGATCAAATCCCGGTTGGTCTGCCTATATTCCCGGGGGCGGTGGATCGGCCCCCTCGCCCCCGGCTCTGCGGGGGAGAGGGTTGGGGTGAGGGGGTTTGCGATGTCGAGCGACAAATGGACGCCCAAGGTTCACCGTCCCCCTCACCCTAGCCCTCTCCCCCAGCAGACTGGGGGAGAGGGGACCAAGCCCCCGGAAAATTGGGCACACCCATCCCGGTCGGCCGGCGAACCGGGCCGCTCAATTTTTCTTCACCGCCGCCACGATTTTTTTCGCCGCATCGGTCAGGTCGCTGGCGGCCTGGAGCATCGGGATGTCCCTCGCCGAGTTGCGGAGAATCTCCCGCGCCGGCGTCACGTTGGTGCCTTCGAGGCGAACGACCAGCGGCACCTTGAAGCCCACCTTCTTCGCGGCATTGACGATCGCCTGCGCGACGATGTCGCACTTCATGATCCCGCCGAAGATATTCACCAGCACGCCCTTGACGGCCGGATCGGCGAGGATGATGGCGAAGGCCTCGGTCACCGCTTCTTCCGTGGCGCCGCCGCCGACGTCGAGGAAGTTCGCCGGCTCCGACCCGTGCAGCTTGACGAGATCCATCGTCGCCATCGCCAGGCCCGCGCCGTTGACCAGGCACCCGATTTCGCCGTCGAGCTTGATGTAGTTGAGATTGTGTTTGGCCGCGCGAAGTTCCAGTTCATTGCTCTCGTGCGGGTCCGCCATGGCCGCGATGTCCTTCTGGCGGAACAGGGCGTTGTCGTCGAAGTTGATCTTCGCGTCGATCGCAAGCACCTTGCCGTCCGGCGCATCGGCGCTGGGCGGCGTAACGATCAGCGGGTTGATCTCCGCCAGGCTCGCATCGGTCTTGATGAAAAGCGTGGTGAGCTTGGTCATGATGTCGCCGGCCTGCTTGATCTGATCGCCGGTGAAACCGAGGCGGAATGCGAGCTTGCGCGCCTGGAACGGCTGCAGGCCCAGCGCCGGATCAATCGCGACGCGCACGATGGCGTCGGGGTTGTCGTGCGCGGTTTTTTCAATCTCGACGCCGCCTTCGCTCGAGGCAATCAGGACCGGCGCGTTCACCGCGCGGTCGATGGCGATGGCGACGTAGTACTCCTTCTTGATGTCCACGCCACTGGCGACCAGCAGTTTGCGCACGACGACGCCCTGCGGGCCGGTCTGCGGCGTGATCAGGGGCTTGCTGAGAATGGTGGCGGCAACGGCCTTCGCCTCGGCGGCGGAGCGCACGAGTTTGACGCCGCCGCCTTTGCCGCGGCCGCCCGCGTGGACCTGCGCCTTGACCACCGCCAGCGTCGCGCCGGCCTTGGCGAGCTGTTCATAAGCCGCCGCCGCCTGATCGGCGTTATCGGCGACGATGGCGGGCGGCACGGGGATGCCGAACTTCTGGAGCAGGTCGCGAGACTGGTATTCGTGTGCTTTCATGGGGAACGAGCCTTCACAGAGAGAGTGGAGCGGATGATAGCGATGGCGGCGGCGCAGGCCAAACGGAGACGAGAGAAGGAATTTCATCACATTCCCGACATGGATTAAGGCATCTCGTTTTCGCGCGCCGAAGAATCACTGGTCAACAATGGGAAGTGGTTCGTGTCGCTTCCGTTTGCCCGGCGGTTTCGCCTGATCTGTGAGATGACGGTACTCGTGTTCGCGCTGAACCCTCAAGCCGCGGATGTGAGCCATGTTTCATCTCGCACAGGACGTGTTCGCATCCTTGAACGCTCACCGAGTGAAATACGTCGTCATCGGCGGCGTCGCGGCGATGGCGCACGGACTGCCGAGGACAACGGTTGACTTGATGCGAACCAGCCGCGCACCATCATTGGTCGATCACATGACGCGCGGATCGCAGTTGGGGTCTTGTGGTTCCGATGCACGGTGGACCCATTTCTTGATCCAGAAGATGCACAACGATCCGACCCAGGTCGCTCCTCCGATGAACATCAGAGAATCCGCAAGCGCGGTCTTGCGGACTTTGACCGGGGCGCTTCGAGTCGGACTCACTTGATGGAACTCCTCAACCACTGGGGCATTCAATTGAGCATACAAGCCGAGAATTGCGAAGATTGCGCCGATCGCAAAGCCAATGGCGAGCAACTTCTGCGGGCCCTTCCGCAGCACCGAGTTGGGAGTTCTGTCTGACCGAGTCAGTGGCAACTCCGTCACTCCAACCTCCGAGCAGACGGCGCCGCAATGGGTGCAGCCGCCGTAACTGGGCTTGTACGGCTGCCCGCACACGGAACAGGTCGCAGTGGGTTGCATGTGTTTCCCCAAGAGTGAGTGTTCGGCAGATCAACGCCTTTGAGAGGTAATCCTGCCGTATGCCTTACTGAGCGGTTCCTCTCGCGCTGGGTTGTGACAACGCGCTAACAGCTTATCAATGCTCGGCAGCGCTCTCAATATTCTGGGCGGTTACGCCGCTCGATTCGATAGTTGCTGCCTTCGAACACCTTGTCGAATCGCCCATTTGTCCCTATCCCGCCATTGCCACTACAATCCGCACCTCACCATGCCGTACGAACTTAAGCCATTTGATGTTGATCTCGAAACCACGCCTTACGTCGGCGACCGCAAACTGCAAGGTGGCGATCGTTGGACGCTGAACTTCGGGCCGCAGCACCCGGCCACGCACACCACGCTGCGCATCGTCCTCGAACTCGACGGCGAGCGCATCGTCCGCGCCGTGCCGCACATCGGCTATCTGCATTCGGGATTCGAGAAGCTCGCCGAGCACCACGATTACAACCAGTACGTCTGCACCTGCAGCCGGATGAATTACGTCAGTCCGATCAGCAACGACATCGCCTGGCACGGCGCGGTGGAGAAGCTCTTCGGCATCGACCTGACGCCGCGATGCAAGGTCGTGCGCACGATTCTCGCGGAGATCGGTCGCATCCAGGATCACCTGCTCTCGATCGGCGCGGCGGCGCTCGACCTTGGCGCGTTCACCGCGTTTCTCTATGGCTTCAACGAACGCGAGCGCATCTACGACATCATCGATTACATCTCCGGCCAGCGGTTCCACCCCGACTACACCCGCGTCGGCGGAACCATGATGGATTTGCCCGACGAGGAAGTCTTCAAGCGGATGGTGAAGAAGTTCATCCGCGAGCAATTGCCCGCCGCGGTGGGGGACATCGAAGGCCTGCTCAACAAGAACCGCATCTTCCGCGACCGTACCGAAGGCATCGGCGTGATCACGCGCGAGGAAGCGATCGCCTGGTCGCTCAGCGGCCCCGTCGCCCGCGCCAGCGGCGTGAAGCGCGACCTGCGCAAGGACGAGCCGTACCTCTGCTACGCCGACAACTGGGACGGCCAAGGCGCCGCTGCCGTCAAGTTCAAAGTGCCCATCGTCACCACCGGTGACTGCTATGCTCGCTACCTCGTGCGCGTCGAAGAGGTCAAGCAGTCCATCGCCATCATCGAACAGCTCATCGACCACATTCCCGCCGGCCCCATGAATGTGGATGACGACGGCAAGTTCAACAAGCCCGACAAGGCTGCGGTTTACGGCTCGATCGAAGGCCTGATTCACCACTTCGAACTGGTGATGACCAACCGCAAATGGGAAGCGCCGCTTGCCGAGGTGTACGCCGCGCAGGAAACCGCCAACGGCGAGCTGGGCTACTTCATCGTCAGCGACGGCGGCCCGTGCTCCTGGCGCGCCGGCGTGCGCCCGCCGTCGTTCATCAACTACCAGGTCTTCTCGAAGCTGATCGAAGGTCATCTGCTCGCCGACATCCCCGCTGTGCTCGGCAGCCTGAACGTGATCGCGGCGGAGTTGGATCGATAGGGCAAGTCCTGGGTCCAGAGTCCTGAGTCGCCAAGGCAAATGTCTAATGTTGAATGTCTAGTGTCGAGTGTCGATTGAGCGGTATGAAAGTGTGCGCCTGCGCGTGATGCCAATAGAAACTGGACACTCAACACTCAACACTAGACATCTGTCTTGCTCGACCGACTCAAGACTCAAGATTCAAGACTGAGGACTCAAGACTCAGGACTCAAGACTCAAGACTCAGGACTCAGGACTCAAGACTCAAGACTTAAGACTCAGGACTCCCCCCATGGCTTGGATCATGAAAAACTCAGGGACGATGCAAGTCCCGCGGCGCGACGAGCCTTGGCTCACCGCTGACATGAAGCAGACGCTCGAGACCGAGTTCCTGCCTCGCTATCCGCGCAAGCAGGCGGCGACGATTCCCGCGTTGCACCTGGTGCAGGACGCTTACAACTGCGTCCCCTGGCAGGCGTGCGAAGAGATCGCCGCGTTCCTCGGCCTGCAGGCGAGCGAGGTGTTTGACACTGCGTCGTTTTACGACGAGTTCTGCGTCGAGCCGCGCGGCAAATATCTCATCATGCTCTGCCAATCGATCAGTTGCGAACTCATGGGACAGGTGGAGCTTCAGGACAAGATCGCCCACAAGCTGCACATCGGCCCCGGCGAAACGACGCCCGACGGCAAATACACGCTCAAGCCCTGCGAGTGCCTCGGTAGCTGCGGTTCCGGCCCGTGCGCCCTCGTCAACGAAGACCTGCACGAGAACATCACCATGGACAACTTCGAGCGCGTGCTGGATGCGCTGCCGTGACATGCGGGCAGCGTCTTCGTATTGTTCAGATGCCTGATTCTTAAGGTGATTGGCGATGCGACTGCTGCAACCGTCAACTTGGCTGACCTTCCTGTGTGTCCTAGCTCTCGGGATTGCGTCGCGCGCCGCCTCGCCGCCTTCGTCGCTGTCCGCCGAGGTGAAGGAAGCCACGAAAGATGTGGCGGCATGGGTTTCATTGAAAGGTGGATTCAAGAACGATTTCCGCAAGGCGTCCGACTCGCTCAAGCCTTACGTCGGCAAGATCATCGCGATGCAAGGCAGCGTTCGGGTTCAACAAATGGCCCCTGACCCGTACCTCAATCAGCCGGCGCTCATCCTCGAAGACCGCCTCGATTTAGATGCGGTCGAGTTGACGTTCTACTTCGACAAGAAGCTGCACGATCAAGTCCGCATGCTCTCTAACGGCCAGCGCGTGACGCTCAAAGGCATGCTGACGGAGCGCGGCGACGTCAAAGACGCCACTATCGTCGCGGCACAGGACAACCCCGGCGTCCGCATCACCATGGAGGAATTGGCCGCTGAGATGGATCGAAATCCGCTGCGCCTTCGCCGCCTGCTGGAACATAGATCGATCATCGCGGACTGCGAGGTTGCCGAGATGAAGATCAAAGGCGGCGGCGACTATATCAAAGTCGTCATGCCTGAAAAGAGCGGAGCAAAAGAAAAACGTACGTTGACGGCCCGCATCATGGTCGATATCGGCCTCGGCCCGGATACGCCGGTCGATTTTCACGTCGGCGAGAGGGTGACGCTCAAAGGCTCGCTCGAAACCGAGTGGATCGGTAAAGGCGACGACAGTC
The DNA here is from genome assembly GCA_964426135.1 of uncultured Phycisphaeraceae bacterium. Lineage (GTDB taxonomy): Bacteria > Planctomycetota > Phycisphaerae > Phycisphaerales > Phycisphaeraceae > CAYRPN01. Next base: position 43,211 of record CAYRPN010000005.1, read on the forward strand.
GATGGGTGTTCGAGATTGGTTACGCCACCTGCTGGCCGAAATTTCCCGAAGGCACGAAGTTCCTGAAGTGGTCGGATGTCTCCAAAATGCCGCCCGGTGTTCTGAAGGTGAAACTCGCCGACATGGCCAAGGATTTCGACAAGTACAATGACAAGGCCATCGAGAAGTTTCAGGGCCGTATGCTTGAACTGACGGGTACGATCGAACAGATCACGAAAAAAGAAAAGCCGCTCACCGATGCGCCCGTCGTCGCCATGCGCTTTGAGGCGCTGGGCTCGCAAAGAACCATCCTGTGCCACTTCAAGCCCGCACTCGCGGCGCGGGTAGCGAAACTGAAGACAGGACAGGCGATCACCGTTCGTGGCGAGATGGAGTTTGGAAAGGTACTCGACAATGGAATCTTCAATGGTGATCTCGTCAAAGACTAATTGCGAAAGTGACGCCATGCCCTGGTTTCAGAAACTCTGCAACAACGTGGGCCTGATGATCCACAACGCGACCAAGCCGCTGCGGAAGAGCGACAAACAGGTGCTGAAGAAAACCGTGGAAGAGGAGAAGGTGAACGAAACAACGACGCTGCGGCGAACAACGATCGAAGAAATTGAAATCAGAAAGGACAGGAGTGAGAAGTGAGGAGTGAGGAGTGAGAAGCAGGACACGTCTTGCCTTCTCACTTCTCGCTCCTCACTCCTCACTTCTTCATCCCCCATGCCCCTCAAAGAACCCATCCTCGTCAAACGCATCCCCACGCCGCCCTGGGGCGATCCGCGCGATCGCAAGATCGTCACCTACGACCAGTTCGTCGCCACCGGCGGGTACGACGGCCTCAAGAAAGCGCTGAGCAAAAAACCCAGCGAGGTCATCGACATCGTCAAGGCCGCCGAATTACGCGGCCGCGGCGGCGCGGGCTTTCCCGCCGGCATGAAGTGGTCGTTCCTGCCGCCACTGGACGGCAAGCAGCGATTCCTCGCGGTCAATGCCGATGAGAGCGAGCCGGGCACGTTCAAGGATCGCCTGCTCATCGACTTCGATCCGCATCTGATGCTCGAAGGCATCGCGATCTGCATGTTCGCCTGTTCGCTGGACACCGCGTACATCTACATCCGCGGCGAGTACCACCACCAGCGCAAGGTCCTGCAGAAAGCCATCGACGAAGCCTACGCCAACCGCATCTTCGGCCCCAATTCCATCCTCGGCCAGTTCAACGGCCGCGATCCGCAGTGCTACGTCGTGCGCGGAGCCGGCGCGTACATCTGCGGCGAAGAAACCGGCCTGCTCGAATCGCTGGAAGGCAAGCGCGGCTGGCCACGCATCAAGCCGCCGTTCCCCGCCGTCGCCGGCGCGTTCGGCAGGCCCACCGTGATCAACAATGTCGAAACCCTCGCCATGGTCGGCCCGATCATGGTTCACGGCGCCGACTGGTTCAAGAGCATGGGTGTGCAGCGACCGCCCGGCGCCCCGCCCACCGCGCCCGCGTCCTTTGGCCCGAAACTCTACGGCGTCAGCGGACACGTGAATCGCCCCGGCGTCTACGAGGAAGAACTGGGCATCAAGGTCTCCACGCTCGTCGAGAAATACTGCGGCGGCATGCGCAGCTACAAACGCTTCAAGGCCGCCATCCCCGGCGGCATCTCCATGGGCATCCTCGGCACCAACGAGTACGACGCGATACTCGACTTTGACATCGGTCGGCGAAACAACTGCCTGGGCCTGGGCACCGCCGGCGTCATCGTCATGGACGAGGACACCGACATGATCGCGGTGGCCCGCAACATCGCCCGCTTCTTCAGCCACGAATCCTGCGGCCAATGCACGCCCTGTCGCGAAGGCACCACCTGGATGTACAAGATTCTCTCCCGCATCGAGCAGGGCCACGGCACCACGGCCGACCTCGATCTCTTGCTGGAACTCTCCGGCACCATGGGCATCATGCCCGGCACGACGATCTGCGGCCTCAGCGACGGCGCGAACTGGGCGGTGCGCACGATCCTCAACAAGTTCTGGGGCGACTTCGAGAAGCGCGTGAAGCCGGTGAAAATCGCGACGAGCGTGAAGTTGCCGGTGGTGCAGGGGACGGGTGCGGGAAAGCCTACAGCCATCGCGGCGCATTGAATCCGCCTGTGTTTATGGCATAAGTGGACACTTGGATATTGTCATGGCGCTGATCGGCGTTGAGATCGATGGGTTCTCTCGATCAATCGTGGAAGTGACGAGTGGTCAAACCTTCGGCACTCGGGTTCTGCATTGGTCCGACTTGACGCCTCGCCAAATCGCATCAACAGTTGGATGGAGTTTCGATTGGCTCAGCGAAGCCGACGATGAGAATCACAATGTATTTGCTTTGCTGATCTCTCGAGGACGGGATTTGCAGGGACTCGTTTCCATGAGGGACGCTGCAGATCATGTGTTTGTCAACCTGATCGAAAGCGCTCCAGCGAACGTCGGCCCTGGCAAGCGCTATCGTGGAGTGCCAGCGAATCTGTTCGCTTTCGCCTGTCTGCGCTCGCGTAAAATAGGGTTCGACGGCGCGGTAGGCCTCGAAGCGAAATCGGAATTGATCGCACACTATGAGCAGTCATTGGGAGCGAAGCGGATAGGAATGAGCCAGTTCATGACGATCGATGACACGGCATCGGAGGAGTTGGTTAAGCACTATTTTGCGGAGAGCGACCAATGGCCCGACTGAAGCCGATTCCAGACGAAGTTGACCTTGTCGTCGTGCCGGGCGGGTACGAGCGTGGCGCCGCTTTGGTGTCGGCATATCTGAAAGAGCGCCGGAAACGGCCCGGTTATGAAGAACGAGTGAAAGCATTATTTCGTCTCATCAAGCGTAAGGAACGGGAAGCAGCGAAGTATCAAGCGAAGCAGCGAGAAGCAAAGGTACGCGGTGTGGGCAAGGCATCTTCAGACCGGTGAGATGCCGGCGGTCGATGAAGGCCTTCCTGAAAACGCCGGCTGGCAGCAGTCATCGCTGAATCACCCCCAAATCCACCACCACGCCGCCCGGTTGGTAGTAGTCCGCGTTCATGCGGTTCTCGTCGATGAACGTGAACACCAGAAAGTTGAAATCGAGCCGGTCGGCGGTTTGCAGGTCGCCCTGGCCGGGGCCGGCGTAGAGGCTGTTCTTGTATTCCTGCGCGTGAAAGTGATAGTGCGCGAGCGCCGTGTAGCAGTGCCGTATCATCTCCTCGCTGGGCGTGAACTGGCGGTTGTGGCTGATGCGCAGCATGGGCAGGTATTTCTTCGCGGTGGGCTTGCCGTCGATGATGTCGAGTACACCGCCGTGCTCGGTGCCTTCGTCCTTCACGTCCTTGTCGCCCTGCGCGAAGAGCGCCGCCTTCACGTCCGGCTCGCGCACCAGCTTGAAGAGCACCTTGATCGTCGCCAGATCCGCCCACGAAAACTTGTCGTGGTAATCGTGCAAACCCTGCGGATATTCGCCCAGCGGCGGCTCGGCGGTCAGGTAGCGGCGCTCGCCGCGCAGTTGCTCCGACAACTCGGCGAAGAGCGCGACGCGGTCCTTGGCCATGGTCTGCGCGTCGATCAGCGGCAGCAGCGCCAGGTGGCGCATTTCGAGGTCGACGCGCCGGTCGGCCGGCATCTTCGCCACGTTCTCCTTTGCCCCCCGCCACCACGCCGCGCGGGCCGGCTCGCGCAGGTATTGCATCCACAGCACGCCTTCGCGATGCCGCGGCATCGTGTGCAAGTCCGCGGCGCAGGCTTTGAGGTCCACGATCAGCGCGGCGCTGTCCGGCGCTTTCGCCAAGGACTCGATCAGCTTCTCCTTCGTCGCGATGCGGTTGAGTAGAGCCCACGCGCCGACGCGCTGCGGCGGCGTGATTTTCTCCTCCGGCCCGGTGAACACTTCAAACACCACCGCCTCCAGGTCCTTCCCCGGATTGAGTTCGATCAGCCACTTGCGCTCGACGCGATCCTTGTCCGCCACGCCGAACTGCGGCATGGCCCAGCGCTTCACGAGGATGGGCGTGAGCTGCGGCCACTTGCGCGCCTTGCCGGTCACGTAAATGTGCTCCAACGGTTTGCCGTAGGGAATCAGGACGATCCGGCGTTCGAGTTTGTCGACGAAATCCTTCTCATCCATCGCGATGAGCTGATCGATGGCGAAGATGCGAAGTTCGTCCGGGTTGCCACGATGGTCCCAGGCGATGTCGTTGAGCGCGGCGACGAACTTCGGATCACTCGAATGCTCGGCCGCCGCCTGCTTGGCTGCGGCGATGCGCCAACTCGGATCCGATGCGCGGCTGGACATGGTCTTGACCGGGTCGTCGTAATGCGCGGCGGCACAGGCGACGAGGTGAAGTGTGACGAAAAGGAGCAACACATGGCGGCTGTTCATGGTCGTGATCCGCAGAGGTTCAGGAGTCCTGAGCCGCGATTCTACGAAAGTCTGTGGTGTGCGAGGGCGAGCGGGAGCGCTTTGGTTTTCCGGCGGCATCGGTCGCAGCCGCGTCTCTCCGAGACGCGCCGGCCAGTGGCCTTATGATTTGCATGATTGAAGGCTTTCGTTCTTGTCGGCGACGCGCGTCACGGAGTGCCGCGGCTACCGAGCGCCGGCAACCTACAATCTCCGTTCATGCTTCAGCTTCTTTGGGACACGCGCGGCTATCTGTTCTGGCTCTGGGTCACAGGGCTTGTGGTGTTCGTTCTGGAGAAGGTGTGGCCCTGGCGCAAGCAGCGCGTGTTTCGCCGGCAGTTGCTGGGTGATCTGCTTTTCGTGGCGTTCAATGGACACTACTTCGGCGTGCTGCTGGGCGTCTACCTGAATCAGGCGTTCGAGCACACGGTGGATTTCCTCGGCCTGCCCGCAACGCGCGCGTGGAACGTGCTCGCTGACCTGCCGCTCGCCTGGCAGTTCGTCATCTGTTTCCCCGCCAAGGATTTTCTGGAGTGGTGCGTGCACAACCTGCTGCATCGCGTGCCGTGGTTCTGGCAATTCCACAAAGTGCATCACAGCATCGAGGAACTCGACGCGATCGGCCTGTGGCGGTACCACTGGTTCGAGGCGCTGATTTACATGCCGCTGACGTACTGGCCGTTCCTTGCGCTGGGTGCCGATGCGGGAGTAATGTTCACGATCGGCATCATCGCGACGATCGTCGGCTACCTGAACCATTCGAACATGAACATCACCTGGGGCCCGCTGCGATACCTGCTCAACTCACCGCACATGCACGTCTGGCACCACGACTACGAGAATCACGGCAGGCACGGGCAGAACTTCGGCTTGACCCTGAGCGTGTGGGATTGGCTGTTTCGCACGGCGTACTGGCCGAGGGAAAAGGCACAACCGGAGCAACTGGGATTCGAGGGAATTGAGCAATATCCAAGGCGATGGTGGGATCGGATGTTGTTTCCGGTGTCGCTGCTGTGGGTCAGGCGACCGACGCAAGCGAGCGCAAGAGATTTGACGCGCCGGTAGGGGGCTGGGCGGAAGCGATTCCGCCGACTAGCAAGCCGCCATCGCGTAGGGTGCGTCAAGGCTCGGCGCGGACGCACCACGGTCAACCGGAGATTCAAGATGGTGCGTCCGCGCGGACTTGACGCACCCTACGCTGAAGCCGCGGAGCATTGCCTACTAACTCAGAGCCTTCGCCGGCACGCCGCCGACTTTCGCGCCGGCGGCGACGGGTTTCACGACGACCGCGCCAGCGCCGACAATCGCCCCTTCGCCCACATCCGCCATCACAATCGCGCCGGCTCCGATCCACGCGCCTTTGCCGATGGTCACCTTGCTGAACTGTTGCTCGTTGTCGCGGAGGGTTTGTTCGCCGCTGGTTTCGCTGCCGTGCTGATGTCGGCCGGAGAGAATCTGCACGCCGTCGGCGAGCATCACGTCATCGCCGATCTCCGCCCATCCGATGGTGCAGAAGCGGCCGATGTAGACGCGGTCGCCGAGGGTTGCCTGGCGCTTGCTGAAGAGCGACATGAAACCGAAGTGGACATCGTGGCCGACGCGGTCGAGCACGCGCTTGTAGAACGCCTGGCGGGCGTAGATGCCGAGCATGCCGGGGACACGGGCGATGCGTTCGCTGGCGGCGAGAAAAGCGCGGGGGCCGCCGAGGGTTGCCTTGCCCAGCGCGTGGCGCAGCAGGTGCGGGATCGCACAGACGAAGCCGACGGCACGGGCGATGGGCTTGATGGCGGTCATGAGGTTGCACGTAGGGTGGGGTGAGTCCGCGAACCCCACCATGCCATGTCGCTGCGGTTCAGGATGGACTTATCTCAACGCGAATGCTTCCGGAAAGTATCTAATGTCGAGTTTCTAGTGTTGAATGTCTACTGCGAAGATCAACCGATTCGGTCATTCGACACTCGACACTAGATACTCGACATTAGACATTTGTCTTGTCGGCCTTTCACCGCGCATGGCATTTGCCGTTTGCAAGGTCGCCCAAACTCAGCCGGCCCTCACCCCAGCCCTCTCCCGGAGGGAGAGGGGGCCGGAGCCGGAACTGTCGCCGCCTGCACGCCCAGCACCTTGTCGTAAATCGCCTTGATCTTTTCCATGCGTCGCGTGAAGCTGTATTTCGCCTCGATCAGGGCGCGGCCGTTGTCTGCGAGTTTCTGTCGCAACTGGGCGTCCTTGATCGCCCGCTTCATCGCAAACGTGAGCGAGTCCACATCATTCGTCGGCACGAGCAATCCTTCGACGCCATCCGTGATCATCTTCGGCACGCCCGCCACCAACGTGGAGACCACCGGCACGCGCATCGCCAAGGCTTCGAGCACGACATTCGGCAGGCCTTCGCGCAGGCTGCTGAGGACGAACAGGTCCAGCGCCTGGTAAAGCGAAATCGTATCGGAGACGAAGCCCAGCAGTTTCACGCGATCGGTCAGGTTGAGTTCCGCGATCTGCTTCTCAAGTGCCGGCCTCGCGTCACCGTCGCCGGCGATCCAGAGTTCGATGTTCATGCCCGCCGCGATGAGATTCGCCGCTGACTTGATGAGCAGATCGAAGCCTTTTTCCGGACTTAGTCTGCCTACCGCGCCGATGACGAGCCGGCCCGCGGGTGTTTTCATCTGTGCACGCAGCGGCGCTTCGCAGGGAGGCATCGCGCGGTTGAACGTCTTCTCGTCAATCGCGTTGTGGACGAGCGTGCAGCGATCCTCAGGCACGCCCAGGCCGCGAACGAGCTCGTGCAGATCGTCCGAAACGCAGATCACATGCGCGTAGCGCTTGAGGCACCACTTGTCGATCTTGTAATAGAGCGGCGTGCGGTTGGTGTGCTTGACCCAGCCATGCACCGTGGTGATGAGCTTCATGCGATGGAACGGTCGCAGGAGCAGGCCGAAGAGATCGGACTTGTAATCGTGGCCGTGCCAGATTTTGACGTTGTACTGCTTGCACAGGCGGCGCAGATGCAAGAGCGGTCGCAGGTCGAGCGCGCCTCGATCGGGCACGCCGATGAGCGGGCTGTTCCATTTGGCGGCGCGCTCTTTGACGACGTCGAAACCTTTGTCATCGGGCGGGTGCATGTACGCCGCGGCGAGCCAGTAATTCGTGTGGGCAAGGAACGGCGAGGAAAGCAGGATGGTCTTGTCGGGTCCGCCGCCGGTCTCAGTGACGACGCGCGTGTGCAGCACGACATCGCGGTTGGGCGGGGCGACAGGCTGGCCGTCGGGGCCGAGGACGAGATGTGAGTCGAGGTTGGACAAAGTTCGCTTTTCTTGAATCGGACGATCACAGCGGTTAGCGGTCGGGCCGAGTCCGCGAGGCCCACGTGCCTGGCGAATGACGAATGCGGATCGCACGTCCTACTAAGATCGGTCCGCTGGCCGTGCTACCGCAGTGATCGATTCGCCGCGCAATGCCCGATAATGCAAGGCTTGGTCCGCGGCCTGCCGGCATCCGTGTGTACGTTCCATCGCAAGCGCGAGTTTGCCCGCGCCCGATAAACGTCTACCATGAGTGTGGATCTGAAGTGCGAACGGTCGCGGCTTGAAAACCTGTACGCTGCGACCCTCACCCCAGCCCTCTCCCTGGGAGGGAGAGGGAGCCGGACGCAGCCGCGACCGACACGACTTCACCGTGATCCGCCCGACTTCACCGCGACCGACACGACTTCACAGCGAGCCGCCCGACTTCACCGTGATCCGCCCGCATTCGCCACCAACCACACCCCAGAACCAACATGGGAATCGAAACTGCCTACCCCGTTGACGGATTCCTCACCACGCAGCTCCAGAAGGTGATCAACTGGTCGCGTCGCACTTCGCTCTGGCCGATGCCGTTCGCCACGGCTTGCTGCGGCATCGAGCTGATGGCGACCGCGTCGAGCCGGTACGACATCGCCCGCTTCGGCTCCGAGGCCATGCGCTTCAGCCCCCGGCAGAGCGATCTCTTGATCGTCGCCGGCCGGGTCGCGGTGAAAATGCTTCCCGTGCTGCAGCGCATCTACCTCCAGATGTGCGAGCCGAAATGGGTGATCTCCATGGGCGCGTGCGCCTCGACCGGCGGCGTGTTCGACACCTATGCTGTGGTGCAGGGCATCGACCAGTTCATTCCTGTCGATGTGTACGTGCCCGGCTGCCCGCCGCGGCCCGAGACGCTGCTTGAAGGATTGATGGCGATCCAGCGCATCGTGGATGAGGATCGCATGCCGCCGCGCGGGCCCGATGGGAAGCGGTTGCCGCTGAATGTCGCGATCCAGCCGACACACACGGTGCGGCCGCAGCCGGTGCCGTTGACGGTGGGGCAGAGTTAGGCTGCACTGACGGAAGATTGACATGTGTATCCGGTGGACTGTCATCCTGGTATTCATCTGCGGCTTAGCAGTTGGGGCGGCCTTGGTGTTTCATCGGCCTGTGTCCTCACAATCCCTTCCTCCCGTACATCCGATTGCAACCCATCCTGCGCCGCTCACCAGTCCGGTTTCTCTGGAAGTCGCCTCCGTTGCTTTTCGATCTTCCGCTCACGCAGCTTTGCACAAGATCGAGCGTGAAACCGTTGAATACGAGGACGCTTGGGGGCCATACGGTCTCTACACCGTGCTTTCGCGCCAGGACCACTCGATGCTCATCGAGGCATTGAGCTTCGATCACGCGGATGTCCAGTACATGGCCTGCATGGTCCTGCTGAAATTGAAGCTTGAAAGCATCACGTCAGAAGAGTTGCAACGAGTCGTACCACTGGTATCCGCAAGAACGGTGGTGGCGAGTGTTGCCGCAGATCTGTTGAGCCTGTACGGGGGCGAGGGGCATCGCATGCTCGCAGACTTGATGGTGGGCGATGATCCCGTTGTCGCCGTCCGCGCGGCAATCGCCTTGCTGGAGGGAAGGGAAGATCTCGACGAAGGGCTCCGCATGCGATCGATCGTTCATTTGCGCGACGCGTTGCTGAATGCCGATGGCAAGGCCGCAAATCTGGCTCTGAACTACCTCTACAATCATTCCGTCCCCGAGATTCTACCTTGGCTTCGTGAGAACGCCCGCAATGATGAACTGGGTGAACGGCGCAGAAGCGCCGTCTCGGTACTGGTTCATCAGATCACCAGGTACAACCGTCCGGTCACACCACAGGACTATCAGTTGTTCGTTCAACTTCTGGGCGACAAGAGCGTTTCGATTCAATGCGAAGCTCTTTCGGCCATGCATTGCTTCGCCTTGACCCGCGAGGCGATCCTGGCTGCGATCGCCATGACCGACGATCCGAGCGAGGGCTTGCGCGCGCTAGGCGTTGGGTTTCTGTGTGCCATTCCCGATGCGGACGAAGCGATTCGTGCGGTGATTCGGCGACGATTGCTGGATGAATCAGACTATGTGGTCAACGAGGCGGTTCAAGCCGTAGCACGGCTGAACGATCGTGATTCGTTGCCAATGCTGGTGCAGCTGCTCGCTGGGCCGACTGACGAAGGCGAGCGACTGAGGGACTGTCAGATCAGAGCTGGTCAACTGATCGCCGCGTGGACGGGCCAGGACTTCAAGTTCGATCAGCTGAGGTTGTGTGGACTCGGGGCGGCCCAGGCGATGCAGATGAAAGAAAGGGGAGAGAAAATCGGCGGTGAGGAAGGTCGGGCGAGGATCGAACTGGCGAAAATGATGTTGATGCATCACCGGGAATCGGCGCGCGCGATGGAGGCGGACCAGAACCGCAAGTTTCTGGCAGAACGAGAACAACTGCTCGCTTGGTGGATGAGACGTGGTGTTACGGAGTTCAGGGCGATTCCGCTTCGTCCGGAACGCTAGACTCTGTTTCAAAATCTCGACGTCGGCACTCCGGTTCCTCTTAGGGAGAGGCTGGGGTGAGGGTCGAGAGGTACGAATTTCGCATGAATCGCCGCATCATGCAGTACGTACGTCTCGACCCTCATCCAGCCTCGCGGACTCGGCCACTCTCTCCTTGGACGGGAGAGGGTTTTTGAAACAGAGCCTAGTTGAGTCACCCCGCCGCCTCGATCAACTCTTCCACCTGCTTGCGCGTCGTTTCCGTCACGCCTTTGCCCGCGAGCATTTCCGCCAGTTCCTCTATGCGATCCTTGCCTTGCAGCAGCGTCACGGTGGTGACGGTCTGCCGGGCGTCGCCTTTGCCGGTGACCGCTTTGGCGATGCGCATGTGGCGGTCGGCGAAGGCCGCGATCTGCGGCAGGTGCGTGATGCAGAGAATCTGATGATCGCCGCTGCCGTCGTTCGCATCGCTTGCCGCCGCCGCGCCGTTGGCTGAGAGCTTGGAGCCTTTCGCGGCTTTGCCCTTCGACTTGACGCTCTTCGCTTTTGTTTCCGCGCCGCGCGGGCAGACGCCCGCCGCCAGTTCGCGCAGCTTCTGTCCGATCACGGTGCCCATGCGTCCGCCGATGTTCGCGTCGATCTCGTCGAAGACCAGCACGCTGATGCGGTCGCTGTGCGCCAGCACGGATTTGAGCGCGAGCATGATGCGCGACAGTTCGCCGCCGCTGGCGATCTTGCGCAATGGCCGGGCGGGCTGGCCGGGGTTGGTGCGCACCAGCATCTCGACGCGATCGAAACCGGTGGTGGTGGGGGCGGGTGTCTTGAGACCAGAATCCTGAGGCCTGAGTCCAGCGTCTGGAGTCGCGGCACTCGTGGATGTCGTGTGTGCGCCGGCAGCATTCTGCGCCGGCTCTTCGTCGAAATCACCTTTGCCTGTGAACTCGACTTCCAGTTCCGCATCCGCCATGCCCAGCTCACGCAGTTCCGCCTGCACCAGTGGCGCCAGTTTCCGTGCCGCCGTTCGCCGTTGTTCGCTTAGGCGACCGCCGATCTCGATGAGGCGGTCGCTCAGGTCGGCCAGCTTGCTCTCCAGTTGCGAGGAGTCCGCGTCATCGCCGCGCAGCTTGTCGAGTTGCTCCTGGATCTGCACGCGATGGGCGATGACCTCAGCCACCGGATCATTGGCGGATGCCGGGGCGGTTTCGCCGCCGCGGCGAGCGGTGGGCCGGCGATTCGCTCCATACTTGGCGATGAGCCGATTCAGCGTGTTGAGGCGTTCCTCGACCTCCGCCATTTCGCGCGGATCGTGGTCCAGGCGATCCACATAGCGCGACAGTTCAAACGCCGTGTCCTGCAGTGAAAGCGTGGACGACCGCACCTGATCGCTGATGGCGCGGAGCTCTTCGTCGAGCTGCGAAAGATCGCCCAGCAGGTGCGAGAGAATCTGCAGTCGCTCGATGATCGAGCCTTCGCTGTCGTACATCGCGGCATAGGCCTGCCCCGCGTCGCGCTTCAGCTTCTGCAGATTGGTCAAGAGCGAATGACGGGCCTTCAGTTCCGCGTACTCGCCCGGCTGCGGGTCGGCGGCGTCGATCTCCTGCGCCTGGAACTCGTACAAGTCCAATTGCTGGCGACGCAAGGTCTGCGAAGCGCCCAGATCGCGCAGTCGCTGCTTCAGGTCGAGCACCTCGTGGTAGACCGCAGCGAACTCTTCGCGCAGGTCGAGGCAGCGCCCGAAACCATCGAGCACGAGCAACTGGTTCGACGGTTTGAGCAGGTATTGATGATCGTGTTGCCCGTGGACATCCACGAGCAGTTCGCCGATGGCGCGGATCATCGCCGTCGTCGCCGGTTGCCCGTTGACGCTGGCGCTGCTGCGGCCCGAGGCGTGCAGCTTGCGCGTGATGAGCAGTGGTTCGCCGGCGGTCAGCGTCAGGTCGGCGGCGGCCTCGATGGCGCGGGCCACCGACGGATCGCGCACTTCGAACACGCCGCTGATCCGCGCCTCCTCCGCGCCGATGCGCAGCATGTCCGCGCCGGCCGATCGCAGGCCCAGCAGCATTTCAAACGCCCCGATGATCAGGCTCTTGCCCGCGCCGGTCTGTCCGGTGAAGCAGTTGAGCCCACCGGAAAGCTCGATGCAGGCATCCTCGATCACCGCCAGGTTCGATATGTGTAATTCGCGGAGCATCCGTACCCTTTGAATGGTTTCGTTCTATCATAATCTTCCGCGGCTGCGCTGCTTTGGGCCCGATGGCTGGACTGACGGTTCATGTGCTTTGATCGCCGCGGTTGCGTTCCATCTGCTGGAGACACGCTCGGATGAGTGGAAGCCGGTATCTATCTTTATGCCTCGCGCTTGCGCTGCTGGTGCTCTCGCCTGCTCCGGCGTCGTCGGCCAGTGATGCCGCGCGGCTTGCGCAGGCCGATCCGGCCAAGCCGGCTCCTGCGAAAATTGATCCCGCGAAGACCGATCCGACGAAGGTCGAGCCGACGAAAGTCGATCCGACGGTGACCGATCCGACGAAGGAGCCGGTCACACCGGATAAGGCGAAGGAACTCAATCCCTGGCTGACGCTGGATCTATTGAACACGCGGCTGAATGAACTGAAGGAGAACAAGGAACTGACTGACGAGGAAAGGACTGCCGCGTCGGACCAGATCAAGTCGGCGATCACGCTGGTGAACAACGCCGCCAAGGTGCGCGAGCAGGCTGCCAGCGATCGCAAGATGGTGGAGGGCGCTGCCGCCGAGGCGGAGCGCATTCGACTCCTGCTCAAGGCGATGGATGAATCGCCTCCGGCGCCGTTCATTGCCAATGTCGGGGCCGACGTGACCACGGCCCAGTTGCAGGACCAGTTGACCCGCGCCAAGCAGGATTTGAAGCTGCGCCAGGAAGAGCTCGCCGCGGCCGACGCGGCGGTGAAAAACCTGAAAGACAGCCCCGCACGCTATCGCAGTCTTGGCGCCGAAGCGCAGACGAAACTGGCGGTGGTGCTGGCGAAGCTGGCGCCGGACGTGCCGGCGCCACCGGACGAGAAGCCGGCCATCACGCAGGCGCGGCGTGTGAACCTGCGCGCCAGCGAACGGTCTTTGAAGTACGAGATCGACCGCTACGAACAGCTCGCCCTGGCGCAGGACAGTCTCGCGCCTCTGCGGATCGCCCAGCGAGACCTGGTGGCGCGGCAGGTCGCGCCGGCTGAGCAGAAGGTCAAGGCGCTGGAGGATGCCGTTGTCCGTCGCAAGGCCGACGAGGCGGCGCTGGCGGTGGTGGAGGCGCAGCGGGCATTGCATGAAGCCGTGAACAAGGCGCCGCAGATTCGCGAACTGGTCATGCGAAACGCCAAGCTGGCGACTGAGAACACGGCCTATCAGCAGCAGGCGGCGGGCGCCGAAAAGGACGCCCAGACGGCGAAGATCGAAGTGGCGGAGTTGGAGAAGGAGATCGCGCAGTTGAAAGAGAAGGTGACGCGCAGCGGCATTGATCGCCGGCTGGCCCGCAACCTGATCAAGCGGCGCCGCTCGCTGATGAGTGTGCGCGATGTGGATCGGAGCATCGCCGAGCTGAACGTCAAAGTCCACAAGTATGAAGAGGAGCAGGAACTGATCCTGGAGGAACGCAAAAAGCTCGACAACTTCGACGCCGTGGTCAAGGCGAAGTTGGACACCACCGATTCGAACGTGGGCGCGGTCCGACAGGCGCAGATCGAAGCGGAAGTCCGCCAGCAACTGACCAAGCTGAAGGAGAACCTCACCGCGCAGGCGGACCACCTGGGCAGTCTTTACGAGAGCTTCGAGCAGCGTGATGAACTGGAGCGCAAGCGTCGCACGCTGATCGTGGATTACCAGGCGTTCATCGATCAGAACCTGCTCTGGATCGCGGATGCGGACCCGGTGGGCACTTCGTCGTTTCCGATGGCGGGCGAGGCGATCGTCTGGTTGGTGTCGCCGACGGCGTGGACGCAGGAGTTCCTGCCCACGCTGTGGGAGGAAATGATCGCCAACGCGTGGATTTCAGCGACGGTGCTGGTGGTGGTGCTGGGGCTGTTGCTGTCGCGCTGGCGCGTTCGCCGGCGGCTGCAGGAAATTGAAGAACTGATGAAGAAGGTGGACACCGACAGCTTCGGTTTGACGCCACAGGCGATCGCGCTCACCGTGCTGCGCGTGTTGCCCTTGCCGCTCCTGTGCCTCTATGTGTCGTATCTGCTTCGCGACTCATGGCGGGCGCACGATTTCACGCGTGCGGTTGCGGCGGGCCTGGGCGCCGCGTCGGCGACTTACCTGGCGCTGCGGTCCTTGAAGTCGATGCTCCGGCCCCACGGCATCGCCGAGGTCCATCTGCGCTGGCAGGAACGCACCGTCACCACTCTGCGCGGGGAGATGCGCTGGCTCCTCGTCGTCGGTCCGCCGGCGTCGTTCGTGATGGCGTCACTGTCGTGGCTGGAGCGCGACGCCTACACCGATTCGCTTGCCCGGCTCGTGTTCATGGCGTTCATGGTCGCCGCGGCCGTCTTCTCGTACCGCGTTTTTCATCCCACGCGAGGCGCCGTGGCCGCCTGGACCGCCGACAATCCAAGCGGATTCTTCTACCGCACCCGGTTCATCTGGTTCCCCGGCATGATCGCCACTTTGATCGCCATGGGCGTGCTGGCGGGCGTCGGCTACTTCTACACCGCCCGGCAACTGGGCGGGCAGCGCCTGCAGGCCACGCTCTGGCTTCTGCTGGGTGTGCTGACCGTGCATAGCCTGCTGCTTCGCTGGTTGTTCATCACCCGGCGGCGCTTCGCGATGCAGAAAGCTCGCGAGATGCGCGAAGCGGCCGAACGCGCCGGTTCCGGCGCGCCCGCCGCCGCCGCCGCCAGCGCGCCGGCGATGGACCTGGCACAGATCAACGAGCAGACGCAGCACCTGATCCGCTCGCTCATGACCGTCGCCACCGTCGTGGGCATGTACCTGATCTGGTCGGGCGTGTTGCCGGCCCTGCGCATTCTCGATCACATCAATCTCTGGGAGCATTCGCGCGGCGTCGACAACACGGTGCGCTACATCACGCTGGGCAACGTGCTCATTGCGGTGCTGGCCGGCTTTCTCACCTACGTGGCGAGCCGAAACGTGCCCGGTCTGCTGGAGATCACGATCCTCAAGCGCACGCCCCTGGACGCCGGCGGACGCTACGCGTTCGCTACCATCTCGCGCTACGTCATCACCGTGGTGGGCGTGGTCTTGATGTTCCAGGCGATCGGCGTCGGCTGGGATCAGGTGCAGTGGCTGGTCGCCGCGGTCAGCCTCGGCCTCGGCTTCGGCCTGCAGGAAATCTTCGCCAACTTCGTCTCGGGCCTCATCATTCTCTTCGAGCGGCCTGTGCGCGTCGGCGACATGGTCACCGTGGGCGACACGAGTGGCACCGTCCTGCGCATCCGCATCCGCGCCACCACCATTCAGGACGCGGATCGCAAGGAACTGATCGTGCCCAACAAGGAGTTCGTCACCGGCCGCATCCTCAACTGGACGCTGTCCGACACGGTCACCCGCGTCACCATTCTGGTGGGCGTGGCGTATGAGTCGGACACGGCGCTGGCGCAGAAGCTGCTGCTGCGATGCGCCGACGAGCATCCGCTGGTGATGAAAGACCCGGCCCCGGTGATCCTTCGCGATGGCTTCGGCGACAGTTCGATCAACTTCAAGCTGTTCGTGTTCGCCAAGACACTGGCCGACCGACTGCCGGTGACCAACGATCTGCATGCCGCGGTCGAGCGACTTTTCCGCGAACACGGCATTTCCATCCCGTTCCCTCAGCGCGACTTGCACGTTCGCTCGCTGGATGACAGCGTCATGGCTGCGATGAGCAGCGGCAACGGCCACGCGCCGGTGACGCCCGCGATCAATCGCCCGTTGCCCATGCCCTCGCCGGCGATGGAGGCGAAGGACGAACTGGGCCCGGAGTGACGGGGAGAGTTCCCTAGTCGCGGCTCCGCCTATCCACGGCAATGAACATCCGATTCAAGGGGACTCACGACCTGCCGCCGTTGTACGGAATCACCCGATTGCACACCCGCGCTGCTGAGTTAGGATAATTCATTGTTTCGCAACGTCTGCCGGCGCCTGGGCGTATGCCTGGTCGCCGGTTCCGCTGGGGATGCACGCATGAGCACCAAGAACTTCACCTCCTCACCGCCCTCCGAGATTGCGCATGGCGCGTCCGGCGCCGTCGCCGCCGCCTCGTCGCGTCTGGCGGTGAACTGGATCGTGGGCCGATGGACGGACCTGTTCTGTTTCATCGGCGCCGCCGCGCTGGGGTATGGCATGTTTTTCCTGCATGCGGGGCTGGCGATGAACATGGTGACGGTGTGGTTCGTGTGGTACATGTTCCTCGACTCGCCGCATTTCTTCGGCACCTATGCCCGCACCTACTGCGACAAGGAAGAGTTCCGCCATCGCAAGGCGTTGCTGCTGGGAAGCATCGGCCTGCTGCTGATCGGACCCGCCGTCGTCCTCGCGTGTTTCGGTCTTCACCAGGCGGGCGCCGCGTGGTACAAGACGCCTTACATGGTGCTCGTGGCGTTCGTCTCCATCTGGGCTTACTGGCACGTCGTCCGGCAGCATTACGGCATCATGTCGCTCTACAAGCGGAAGAACAACGACAGCGATGTGATCGACCGTTCGCTGGACCAGTGGGTGATCTACCTGGGCCTGTTCGCGCCGTTCGTGGCGTTTGCCGTGACCAACAACGAAGCTCGCGTGGCGCTTGGGATTTCGCAGGTGGCGGCCGATGGTTCGTTCACCAACTCGTGGCAGCGCGGCACCGGCTGGGAAGACTGGCTTCGACTGGGAACCATGTACGTCGCGGGCATCGCGCTGGTGCTGCTGATCGGCCGGCAGATCGTGCGCTTGCAGCGCGGAGCCACGGTGAACGTGCCGAAGCTGATGTTCCTGGCCGCGGTGATTCCGCTGCACATGGTCGTCTGCTACCACCCCGGGTCCACGACGCTGGCGCTGCTGGGATTCTCCGCGTGCGTGACGATTTTTCACGATGTGCAGTACCACGCCATCGTGTGGTACCACCAGAAAAACCGCATGAAGAAAGCGGGCGATGATCGTTTCGCCAAGTACGGGCTGGCTGCAAGGATCAGCCGAAGCTTCCCCGTGTATTTCGCCTGCGCGGTGGCGATGGGCGTGACGCTGGGCCTGCTCGGTTGCGTGATCGAAGTGAACCCCGGCTGCTTCCCGAGCTGGGTGCCGCTCGTCGCGTCGAGGCACACGCTCATCTTCGGCCAAGTGACGTTGAACGAACTGTTCTACAGCGTGTTCCTCGGCGTGCTCATGCACCACTACTTCGTCGACCAGTTCATCTGGCGGCCGAGCAAGGACGCCAACCTGCAGAAGGATTTGAAACTGAACGCCGGGCGACGGTAATGAAAATCAGGCCACCGCTGCTAGAATAGTTGCATGACCTCCGACAACTTCCAGCACGTCATCGGAGCGATCTTCGCGCGACAGCCCTTTCATCCCTTCACCGTGGTATTGCAGGGCGGCGAGCGATTTGAAGTCGACCATCCGAACGCGATGGCGACGCGCGACGGAGTTGCCGTCTTCTTCGCGCCGGGCGGCATTCCGATCTGGTTCGATCACGACAGCGTGACGCAAATCATCAGCGACACCGCAGGCGCGGCCGCTTGATTCTCCCAATCTCCAATCACGCATACACCGGCAGCACCTTGCCGTCCGTGGCCTTCAGCGGCCGGTCGTCGCGATCGCGCAGGGTGAAATGCGGGTCGATGCCCAGGCTGTGAAAAATCGTGGCATGCAGGTCGGCGGGACTTACGGCGTCGGCGGCGGGATACGCGCCGATCTTGTCGCTGCGGCCGTAGAGCATCCCCGGCGCGATGCCCGCGCCCGCCAATGCCACCGTGTAGCAGTTGGGGTAGTGATCGCGCCCGCCGCCGCCGTTGACCTTGGGTGTGCGGCCGAACTCGGTGAGCAGCACGACCAGCGTTTCATCGAGCGTGCCGCGCTGCGCCAGGTCATCGAGCAGTGCCGACATCGCGCGATCCAGCGGCGGTAGCAGATCACGCTTCAAGCGGTTGAAGCCGTCGCCGTGCGTGTCCCAATGCGCGCCGACCGAGCCGTTCAGATCGCCGGCGGCGCAGTAGACCGTGACCAGCGGGACGCCCGCCTCGGTGAGCTTGCGGGCCATGAGCGTGCTCTGTCCGCAGATGTGCTTGCCGTAGGCGGCGTGTACGGCTGCGGGTTCGTCATCGACGCTGAACGCGTCGCGCACCTTCGGATCCAGCAGCATGTCCAGCGCCTGCGTGCGGTACTGGCGCACCTGCGCGGTCTCCGCGCCGGCCAGTTCATTCATGGGCAGGCCGCGCAATTCGAGGGAATCGAGCAGGCCGCGGCGGGAGACGACGCGCGAGCGATCCACGCCTTCGATGAAGCTCAGATCAACCGCGCCGGAACTGGGCGACACCCCGGCGTACTCGCTCCCCGTGCGCGGCCGAACGACGACGGGATCGAACCCCAATCCGAGAAACCCGCCGTCCTGCCCATTGGCGACGCCGCCGTCGGCCATGGTGTACGGCAGGCAAACCGCGCCGGGCAGGCTGCGCCGGGCGCCGCCGCCGTCCGAATGTTTCGCCGCCGCAACCATCGAACCAAGGCAGGGCCAGTCGCTGCGGCTGGCGGGCCAGTTGGCGTCGAGCTTGGGCGGCTCGTGACCCGTGAGGTTCCAGTACGCGGCGGATCGATGTGACGGCGCGTTGTGACACGCGCTGCGGATGATCGTCATGCGATGCGTCTGCTTCGCCAGGTGCGGCAGGTGCTCGCAGACGCGGTAGCCGGCGATGCTCGTGGGAATGGATGCAAAGACGGAGCGCACATCGCTGCCGGCGTGCGGCTTCAGATCGAAGGTGTCGATGTGGCTCATGCCGCCCCAGGCGAAGAGCACGATGCACGACTTCGCCTTGCCGAAACCATGCAGGCTGCTGCCGCGAGCGTGTGCGGGTTCGTTCGGCTGAGCCGCGGCGCGAGCCTCACCTCTCATCCGCAAAATGGCCGGCAACGACAACCCCAGCGCCCCCAACCTCAGCCAGTCCCGGCGCGACAGCGCCGAACTCGGCCTTGAGCCTGTATGCGTATCCGTCGCAGGTGCCAAGCGGTAGGCTCCGGTGGTGAAACGGTCTGCGGGGTTGGAACGGTCGTCCGTACCTTATTGAGAGGAAGTCAGGCGCAGTAACGCGCCGACCGCAGGCGCAAGAAAAAACCCCGCCATGCGGCGGGGTTGTTCAATCTCAAGTTCCCAATTTGAAATCTCAGATTTTCAAATCTCAGCATTTCAAATCTCAGCATTTCAAATCCATCACGCACCCTTCGCCGTGCCTTCGAGCACCGCGCGAGTGATGCTTTCAGGAACGGGGCGATAGTCCAGCGGCTCCATCGAGTAGCTCGCCCGGCCCTGGCTCATGCCGCGGACGCTGGTGGCGTAGCCGAACATTTCCGACAACGGGCACTCGGCGGTCAGCACGCGGGTGTTCGAGCGCTGCTCGCTTTCGAGAATCATGCCGCGGCGGCGGCTGATGTCGCCGGTCACGTTGCCCAGGAACTCATCGGGCGTCGTGACCATCACCTTCATGATCGGCTCCAGCAGGATCAGGCCCGCCTTCTTGCAGGCCTCCTTCATCGCGAGGATGCCGGCCAGCTCGAACGCGATCTGCGACGAGTCGACGTCGTGGTACGAACCGTCGATCAACGTCACCTTGATGTTGATCATCGGGTAGCCCGCGAGGATGCCGGTCTTCACCGCCGTGCGGCAGCCGTATTCCACGGACGGGATGTATTCCTTGGGAATGCGGCCCTGCACGACCTTGTTCTCAAAGCACATGCCGTCTTCGAAGTCCAGTTCCTGCGCCGCGGCTTCTTCCTGGGTGCAGGGCTCGACGGTGATGTAGCAGTCGCCGAACTGGCCGCGGCCGCCGGACTGCTTCTTGTGCAGACCGCGCGCCTCGGCCTTGCCGCGGATGGCTTCCTTGTAAGCCACGCGAGGCTTGCCGACGTTCACGCCGATCTTCATGTCGCGCTTCAGCTTCGTCGTGATGATGTCCAGGTGCAGTTCACCCATGCCCGCGATGATGGTCTGGCCCGTTTCCTCGTCGAAGTGCGAGCGGAAGGACGGGTCTTCGCGGCGGATCGTCACCAGCGCGTTGCCGAGCTTGTCCTTGTCGGCCGAGCTTGCGGGCTCGATCGACATGGAGATCACCGGCTCGGGGAAGCTCATGCGCTCCAGCACGATCGGATCGTCCGGATCGCACAGCGTTTCGCCGGTGATCGAGTTCTTCAGGCCCACCAGCGCGACGATATCGCCCGCCTCCGCCTTTTCGCGCGGAATGCGGTCGCGTGCGTGCATTTCGAAAATGCGGCTGACGTTCTCGCGGCGGTCGTTGCTGCTGTTGAGCACGCGGCTGCCGCGATCCAGCGTGCCCGAGTACACGCGGCAGTACGTCAGATCGCCGTGGGTGTCGCTGACGACCTTGAAAACCAGGGCGGAGAACGGCGCACTGACGCTGTGCGGGCGGGTGAGTTTCTGATTCTTGTCGCGCTGGGCGGTGCCTTGCACGTCCGGCTTATCGAGCGGGCAGGGGAGGTAATCGATGACGCCGTCGAGCAGGCGCTGGATGCCGATGTTCTGCAAGGCGGCGCCGCAGAACACGGGGCAGCAGGTGATGGCGAGCGTTCCCTTGCGCAGCGCGGTGGTGATTTCCTGCTCCGTCGGCACTTCGCCGTTGAGGTATTTCTCCATCATGACGTCGTCGAGTTCCGACGCCTTTTCGATCAGCTTGACGCGCCATTCGTTGCACAGGTCCACCATGTCGGCGGGGATGTCTTTCTCTTCAACCTTGGCGCCGAGGCTGTCCTCGGTGAAGTAGTACGCCTTCATGTTGATGAGATTGACGATGCCGTTGAAGTCGTTGCCCTTGCCGATGGGGAGCTGCACGGCGATGGGGTTGGCGCCGAGGCGTTCGATGATGGTGCCGAAGCTGAAGAAGAAGTCGGCGCCCAGTTTGTCCATCTTGTTGATGAAGCAGACGCGCGGAACCTTGTAGCGTTCCGCCTGGCGCCAGACGGTTTCGCTCTGGGCCTCGACGCCTTCCTTGCCGTCGAACACGACGACCGCGCCGTCGAGGACGCGGAGCGAGCGCTCGACTTCGATGGTGAAGTCCACGTGCCCGGGGGTGTCGATGAGGTTGAGCGTGTAGTCGATGCCGTCCTTGGTCCAGGGGCAGGTGGTGGCGGCGGACTGGATGGTGATGCCGCGCTCCTGCTCGTCCTGGAGGAAGTCCATGGTGGCGGTGCCGTCGTGGACTTCACCGAGCTTGTAGTTTTTGCCGGTGTAAAACAGGATGCGCTCGGAGACGGTGGTCTTGCCGGCGTCAATGTGGGCGCAGATGCCGAAGTTGCGGAGACGATCGAGTTGGGCCATGACTGGTCCTTTGGGTTGGAATCGGGTTAAGGAGGATCGGCTGGAGCGGTTGAGCCGCGTGAGCCTCGGCGAACATCGCGGCGGGTGAGTCCCGCACGATGGATGCAGTGAACTGTTACGTGGTTGGCAAGACGAGCTCAACTGGTGGGTGGCCAGCGAGGATTCGTCAGCCGATCACGCCTGGACCCGGGAAGGGTTGGCGGACCGGCGGTTCAGCGGGGCGTTGCACCGCCGCGGGGAATAGGTGAGGTGGCGAGTCATTTGGCACCAGGACTTGCAGCACCGAAATCCAAAAGCCTGCGGGAAAGTTTCGAACGCGCGGACGCAGGCACATCCCGGCGCTGCCAACAGGCAGCCTACGGGTCGTAAAAGGGTAGCAACTGGGCGGTTTCTGTCAAGCAAAATTTTTTTCTCTCGCAGTTCTGGGGGTCTGCCAAAATTTCCGGGGACGGCGGATCGGCCCCCTCGCCCCCGGCTCTGCGGGGGAGAGGGCTGGGGTGAGGGGGTTCGCCGCGTCGTGCGACAGACGCACGTCCAAGGTACACCGTCCCCCTCACCCTAACCCTCTCCCCCAGCAGACTGGGGGAGAGGGGACCAAGCCCCCGGAAAATTTGGCGCACCCCAGTTCTGGGGTCGCGGTTTGCTATGCTCATTCAACCCCTGCCATCGGGAGGATTCCCATGCTGCGTGCCCTGACCACTGCCTTTCTCATTGCCGGAGCCTTCGCCATGCCTCTTTCCGCCGCCGACGATCACGCCGCGCATCCGCATGCGAAGGAACTGAAAAACGCCGACGGTTCCTGGAAATACACCAACGCGCTGGCCAAGGAAACCAGTCCGTACCTGCTCCAGCACGCCCACAATCCCGTGGACTGGTACCCGTGGGGCAAGGACACCTTCGACCTCGCACGCAAGACCGGCAAGCCGATCTTCCTCTCCATCGGCTACTCCACCTGTTACTGGTGCCACGTCATGGAGCGGCAGGTGTTCGAGAACCCGCAACTCGCCAAGCTGATGAATGACGCATTCATCAACGTCAAGGTCGACCGCGAAGAGCGCCCCGACGTCGATGACATCTACATGGCGGCCGTGCAGGCGATGAACAACGGGCGCGGCGGCTGGCCCATGAGCGTGATCCTCACGCCGCCGGGCGCCGGCGGCAAGAATGACCTGGGCCTCAAACCCATCTTCGCGGCGACGTACATCCCACCGGCGCAGTTCGGGGCGCTGGTGCCCAAGGTGACTGAAATCTGGAAAGAGAAAAAAGCCGCCATCGTCGAACAGGGCGACAACATCGCCGAGTCAATCACGCAGCACCTGAGCCAGAACTACACGCCCGGCGACATTCATCCCGCCTTTATCGAGCGCACCGCCGACGTGCTCATGCGCATGTACGACGCGGAGCACGGCGGCTTCGGCGAGGCGCCGAAATTCCCCACGCCCAACAACCCGCTCTTCCTCCTCAAGGCCTACCAGCGCCAGCCCAGCGATGAAGTCTGGGACGCCATCGCCTACACGCTGGAACGCATGGCGCGCGGCGGCATGTACGACCAGGTCGCCGGCGGATTCCATCGCTATTCCGTCGATGAGAAGTGGCTCGTCCCGCACTTCGAGAAAATGCTCTACGACAACGCTCAGCTCGTGGAGGTCTATCTCACCGCCCACGCCATTAAGCCCGACGCGAAGGATCCGGGCCTGTATCCGCGCGTGGTCCGGCAGGTGTGCGATTACGTCATGCGCGAAATGCTCGACGAGACGGGCACGTTCTGGTCCGCGCAGGATGCCGAGGTCGATGCGAAAGAGGGCGGCAACTACGTGTGGACCGCCGACGAAGTGAAGTCCGCTGTGGCCGACGAAAAGCTCGCCGCGCTGGCGCTGAAGATGTATGGCCTGGACCTGGGCTCCAACTTCCGCGATCCGCATGATCCCAAGGGCATGCCTGTGAACGTGATCTTCCTGCCGACACGGCTCGATGAGCTGGCCGCGGCTCAGAAGATCACGATCGATGAACTGCTCAAGCGAAAGGCCGACATCGACAAGCGCATGAAAGCCGTGCGCGACCAGCGCAAGCAGCCGCGCACCGATGACAAGGTGCTGACGAGCTGGAACGGCCTGATGATCGCCGCCTTCGCCCGCGCCGGAAAAGATTTGAACGAGCCGCGCTACACGCAGGCCGCGCAGAAGGCCGCCGATTACATCCTGACGAAGATGCGCACGGAGGACGGCGGCCTGTATCGAAGCATGCGCGGCGGAAAAGTGCGCATCAACGGATTCCTCGAGGATTACGCCTATTTCACGCACGGCCTGCTCGCGCTGCACAAAGCCGATGCCGGGGGCGGCGACAAGAAATGGCTCGACGCGGCGGAGAAACTCACCGAGCACGCCAGCAAACAGTTCAGCGTCGAAGGCGGCGCCGGCGGCTACTACGACACCCTGGCGAATCAGGATGATCTTTTCGTCCGCACCCGCACCACCTACGACGGCGCCACGCCCAGCGGCAACAGCGTCTACGTCAACAATCTGCTGAGCCTGTACGAAGCGACCAAGAACGAAAAGTATCTCAAACACGCGCTGGTCGATCTGCGCTCCTTCGCGGTGCCGCTGCGCCAGCGCAGCGTGGGCATGGCCAACATGATGCTCGCCGCGGCCCGCGCGATGGAACTGGCGCCGAAGCAGTTCGCACAGGCGGGAGCACCGGGAACCGGCGCGAAAGCGGAAGAACCCACGGCGAACAATCCCGTCGTCGTCGCGCTCGATCAGCCGAAGCTCGACCTCAAGTCCGGCGCGGCCACGGCGAAGATCACGCTGAAGATTCACAAGGACTACCACGTCAACGCCGCCGATCCGGGCGACAAGAACGTGATCCCCATCAGCGTGAAGCTCGAAGGCGTCAAGGGCGTTGAGGTCGATGTGAAATGGCCCAAGGCGGAGTCGAAGAAGTTCGCCTTCGCCGACAAGGCGCTGAACGTGCATGAAGGCACGGTCGTGATCGAAATCACCTTGAAAAGAGGCAGAATGCCGAGTGCGGCGAATGCGAAGCTCGTGGTGCAATATCAGGCGTGCAACGACGCCGCGTGCCTGGAGCCAAAGGACGTGGTGCTGCCGGTGGAGTTGAGCGGACTGGAATGATTACTCGGTCAGGGCCTCGAGCAGAACTGGACTCTGTGATTCGGCTGCTTGCTCGACAGTCTTGTCAGAGCCGGAGTCTGTGACTCCGGTCGGTTTGAACCGGCTCAATGCCGGTTCAAACCGAATCCGTGCCTTGCGTGCCCGGTCGAGTGTGAGTCCACTGTGCAGAGTTTCGCCTCGCCGCCATCGAACCGGCTCGGCGAACCGGAGTCGCAGACTCCGGCTCTGATAATGCACGTTGAACCACCACTCTCATCGCATGATCGACACCCACTGCCATCTCACCTACGACGGCCTGCACGAGCGCGTCGATGAAGTCCTCGCCGCCGCCAAAGCCGATGGCGTCGATCGCATGATCACCGTCGGCACCACGCCCGCCGACGCGATCAAAGCGGTGGCGCTGGCGGAGAAATGTCCGCAGGTCTACGCGACCGTCGGCCTGCATCCGCACTATTCGCTGCAGTGGAACCTCGACGAGGTCGCCGCGGCGATCCGCACGCTCAGCGCCCATCCGAGAGTCGTCGCCATCGGCGAAATGGGGCTGGATCGTCACTACCCGGACCCGCCGATCGACGTGCAGAAAAAGGCGTTTGAGATGCAACTTGCGCTGGTGCGCGAACTGGATGCAGAGGCGCAAGCGTTGCCTCGGCCTCGCCTACTCAAACCCATCATCATTCACAATCGCGAAGCCACCGACGAAGCCATCGCCATGATCCGCGCCAGCGGGATCCCCGGCGAGCGCTTCGTGTTTCACTGCTTCACCGGCACGTCGGATGAACTCGACAAGATTCTGAACCTGGGCGCGATGGTGAGCTTCACCGGCATCACCACGTTCCGAAGCGCCGCCGCCATCGCCGAGTGCGCCGCCCGCATGCCCGGCGATCGCATCATGATCGAGACGGACTCGCCGTACCTGACGCCCGAGCCGCACCGCAAGCTGCGGCCCAACGAGCCGCGCTACGTGGCGCTGGTCGCCAGGTTCCTCGCCGCGAAGCGCGGCGTGACGGTGGAGGAGTTCGTGCGGCAGGTGGACGCGAACGCGGAGCGGTTTTTCGGGGTGACCTGTCAGAGCCGCGAAGAGTAAGCGAGCGGGTGTTTGTGCCTCATCAGAGGCGCGAATTGCAAGAAGCCGTGCAAGAACAACGCCGCAGCTTCGGCGTAGGGTGCGTCAAGTCCGCGCGGACGCACCACGGTCAACTGCAGCCCCACGATGGTGCGTCCGCGCCGAGCCTTGACGCACCCTACGCGATGGCCGCTTGCCAACCTGCAGAGTCGTACTTGCGCGGCTCTCAAGCGAGCGGATGGTCGGGACGCCAAGGGGCGTCAAGGCATCCGCTCGCTGACGCTTGGCAGCTCAGACGATGCCAGGCGAGGCATCGCTTCTTGTGACGACGGTAAAAATTAGGTACAATGCCCGCATGTCGCTCCTAGCCTCATTCCGGTGCGAAGTTGTGTCTTGCGCGGTCGCTTTTTCTCGGCAGAATGCGTCGGCCGCCTGGCCGCAATGTGGCCGGAAAGTGTCCTACCTTTCCGGCAGTCAAAAGGCCAAGCTCCTGCAATTGCGAGGGTTAACGCTGATTTGGAGGGGGGTGGGGGTGCCGTGACCGGCCACTCTTGTGGCCATCGGGGCGATGCGTTGGCCGGTATCCTGACGAGCCAAGACTTCACACCGCAAGGAATCCTGTCATGCGAATGCTGCAAATCCTGTCGATCGCCTGCCTCGCACTTGTCATCCTGCTCGCGTCCACAGCGGATGCCGCGGATGCGAAGAAGCCCAACGTGCTCTTCATCATCAGCGACGACCTGAACGTGTCGCAGGGTTGCTTCGGGCATCCGCTGGTGAAGACGCCGAATATCGACGCGCTGGCCAAGCGCGGCGTGCGGTTCGATCGCGCGTACTGCCAGTTTCCGCTGTGCAATCCGAGCCGGGCGTCGCTGCTGACGGGGCTGCGGCCGGACCAGACGGGCGTCGTCGATAATGCCGTGCACCTGCGGAAGAAAAATCCCGATCACGCCACGCTGGGCCAGCTCTTCCGCAACAACGGCTACTTCGTCGCTCGCGTCGGCAAGCTCTACCACTACGGCGTGCCTCTACAGATCGGCACCGACGGCCTCGACGACAAGCCTTCGTGGGATCACGTCGTCAACCCGCGCGGGCAGGACCGCGAGGTGCACGACAAAATTTTCTCGCTCACGCCCGGGCAGTTCGGCGGCACGTTGAGCTGGCTGGCGGTCGATGGCAAGGACGAAGAGCAGACCGATGGCATCGGCGCGGCGGAGGCGATCAAGTTGTTGCAGGGGAACAAGGAGAAGGAAAAGCCGTTCTTTCTGGCGGTGGGGTTCTATCGGCCGCACACGCCGTATGTCGCGCCGAAGAAGTGGTTCGAGATGTATCCGCTCAAGGACATGCCCGTGGCGAAGGTGACGCAGGAGGAGATGAAGGGGTACCCGGACGCGGCAGTGGCGAGCCGGAAGAAGGAGCAGGACAAGCTCAACGACAAGCTGACGCGCGAGTGTCTGCAGGCGTATTTCGCGTCGATCTCGTTCATGGACGCGCAGGTCGGCAAGGTGGTCGCGGAACTCGATCGGCTGAAACTGGCGGACAACACGATCATCGTGTTCACCAGCGACCACGGCTACCACCTGGGCGAGCACACCCTCTGGCAGAAGCAGAGCCCGTTCGAGGAATCAGCCCGCGTGCCGATGATCGTCGTCGCGCCGCCGGGATTGGCGAAGGGCGCGGC
This sequence comes from uncultured Phycisphaeraceae bacterium, assembly GCA_964426135.1. GTDB lineage: Bacteria > Planctomycetota > Phycisphaerae > Phycisphaerales > Phycisphaeraceae > CAYRPN01. The sequence continues at coordinate 70,744 of CAYRPN010000005.1, forward strand.
GGCATCGGCGGGCAAGGCGTCGCCGCGGGTTGTCGAACTGGTCGACCTGTATCCGACGATTGCGGACCTGTGCGGGATCACGCCGCCGAAGAATCTGGCGGGCAAGAGCCTGCGCCCACTGATCGAGAATCCGCAGGCGACGTTCAAGGACGCGGCGATCACGCAGGTGCAGCGCGGCGGGCCGCGCATGCCGTTCCCCGGTTACTCCGTGCGCACGGAACGCTGGCGCTACATGACTTTCGACGACGGCCGGAAGGGCGAGTGCCTGTTCGATCACCAGAACGATCCGAAGGAACTGAAGAACCTCGTGAGCGATCCGGCGCATGCCGCGACGGTGGCGGAGATGAAGAAACTTCTTGCGGCGGAGTTGCAGCGCGCGGAGCGCCTGTGGAAATAGTTCATCGTTGTCGAGGCGTCACCGGCCTGTCACTTTCTTATTGAAGTTCCGCCACTCCTCGCAACCATCAGCCAGCACGGCGCCTAATTCCGATGCGGATTTCACGACAATCAGCTTCGCGCCTTTCATCTTCCTTTTACTGACTCGTTTTTCGTTCTCGACGGATGTGACTATCCGAATGGGTTTATCCTGACACGGAACCAACTCCAGATTCCCCACCACCGCGAACTGAAATATGAAATCGACAAGCTTCGGAGACAGTCCCCAGATGGAGATCATGCCGCCTTGGCACTTACCGTTGTAACCATCCAAATCCAACGTCGCGGTGCCGGGACCACGGAACTTTGCTGAGTAAACTCCGTCATCAATGGATTTGGCCTTGATCCGCTTTAGAAGTGCCGTCACGGCTTTGCGTTCACTGGTGGTCATCCCAGGATCATCATGCACCTGGATCAGTTTTCCTGTGAACGGATTCTTCACTTTCTTCTTCTTCTTGCCATGGTTGCAACTCATCCAAACGATCTCGAAACTCATGAGAACCTCCGAGGTATAGGTCAACTCACGGCCTGATCTTGAACGTCAATGTCCCGACTTCACGTCATATTGATCCGCCGCGAGCAGCTTGCTGAGTTGCGCGGTGTCGCTGACTTTCACCTTGATGAGCCAGCCTTCGCCGTAGGGGTCGCGGTTGACGAGGCTCGGATCGTCGGTGACTTTCTGGTTGGTGGCGACGACTTCGCCGGTGACGCCGCAGTAGAGATCACTGGTGGCCTTGACGGATTCGATCTCGCCGAAGGAATCGCCGGCCTTGATCGCGCCGGACTTCTTGGCGAAGTCGACGTAGGTGATGTCGGTCAGTTCATCGACGGCGAACTGGCTGACGCCAATGGTCACGACGTCGCCGTCGAGTTTGTGCCATTCGTGCGATTCGAGGTAGCGACGATCGGAGGGCGAAGCCATGCGTGGAACTCCAGGTGAAAGTTCGCGGATGATACGGGAGGGTGGCGCGCGGGACAACGACGCGTGCCGCGAGGTGGTTCCGTCCGGTTCCCTCTCCCTTCGGGAGAGGGTTAGGGTGAGGGCGGGTGAAGCTTGGGCGCCGGTTGCTAGAAAATGGATCCCGTCGTTCAAGAGAGCGAGACGGTCGAGAAGATTACTGTTGCGAATCCATGGAAGAAAGTGTGCGGGATCAAGTGGAAGCCGGTGTGCAAGGTTTTCCGGCCCTCACCCCAGCCCTCTCCCGGAGGGAGAGGGGGTCGGAGCGAGGATCCTTGTGTCGCTGAGGATCCTTGTGTCGCTGAGCATTCTCATGTTCCCCAATGTCATTGTTTCACGCCGCGCGGCGCCAGGACAGGTCGATCTTCTGCGGGGCGATGCTCAGGAGTTCGTCGTAGATGGCGATGACTTTCTCGGAGCGGCGGGTGAGGCCGAAGTGTTTCTCCGCGCGGGCGCGGGCGCGGCGGCGCAGTTCGCGGCGGCGGTCGTCGCTGACGATCAGCGGAGCAATGAGAGCGGCCCAGGTCTCCTGCCGGCGCGGGTCCAGCAGCACGCCGCAGCGGCCGTCCTTCAGCAGCACATCCGCTCCGCCGACGCTGGTGGCGGCGGCAGGGACTTCCATGGCCATCGCTTCGAGCACGCCGGCGGCGAAGTTGTCGTCCCTGCTGGGAATCAGGGCGATGTCGAAGAACTCGTACCACCGCTGCGGCGAGGGCTGGCTGCCCCAGAAATACACCTTCGTCGCCACGCCCAGATCGACGGCCAGTTGTTTCATGGCGTCGTACCGGGGGCCGTCGCCCACCAGATGCAGTTCCAGATTCGGGTGCCGCGGGAAGAGATCGGCGAAGGTGCGGATCGCGCGATCCACGCCTTTCTCCTCGGTGAACGGGCTGACGACGCCCATGACGACCGCCTCGGGCCAGACGCCTAGTTCGTATCGCGCGTCCTGGATCGTGTGCGTTCGCTGGAACTCATCCAGCTTGATGCCGAAAGGAATGCAACTGAGTCGTTCATCGCGGACGGAGAAATCGACGCACTGCTCGCGGATGGCCGGGCTGGCGGCAATGACGTGGTCGAAGCGATGCAGGCAGAACTTGTCGGAGGTATGCCGCAGCCGGTCGCGCAGGCCGCCGTCGCTGCCGTGGCAGGCGTGGACGGTGGAGACGAGCTTCATCGGCCAGAGATTGCGGAGCATGACGCCCAGCAGATTCGCCTGCGAATCGTGGGAATGCCAGACGGCGACGCGGGCGTCACGGCAAAGTTGCAGCAGGGTGCGTGCGGCGGCGGTGTCGAGCGGGCCGCGGCGGGGCAGCGTGAGGATCGGGCAGTGAAGCCGGCGAGCCTCGGCGATGAGGATGTCGATGCCGCTGTCGCCGGGCTGATGCACGATGACGACGATCTGCCGCAGGTACGGCGCGACGCGGTTGGCGGCTAACTTCATGATGTTGCGTTCCGCGTCGCCGCCCTGGCCGCGAGCGGTGCGCACGTGCAGCACGACGGCCGGCTCAATCGCCGGCTGCGATGCGGTGAACTTCTCCAGCGGGATCGGCGAAACCGAGTCGCCCGCGGGATCGGCGAGTTTGTCGTGTGCTTCGCTCATGATGAAGTCGACGGCCGGCCGTCGCTCTGCCTCGCTTCCATTCCGGCCCGTGTGCGCGTCGAGCCTCGGTCTGCCCGCCGCGTCGTCACACGCACTACACTCGTCATCATCGGCAAACCCGCGCCAGGAGTTAACAGGCCAGGTAGCGGACCGACCCCGCTAAAGAACGGGACCGAAATAACCTCCCCATTTAGCCGGCGGGCTTGCCCGCCGAGGGCGTCTCGGCGGGCAAGCCCGCCGGCTAAATGGGGGACCGCGAATTGGGGAAGTTGTTTCGCTCCGATTCCTTCACCGGTGCGTGGCCGGGGCTGGCGTCCGCGGAAGCCCCGGAACGAACAACCTTCGTCTTTCCTTCTGCGGCGTCGTCGAGCCTCAGCCCCGGCCACCCGCCAAACTGGGATCGTCATGCCAGAAGGATGAGCGTTTCTGGTCACTCCTGTCCGTTGAGCTTTGGCAGAATCTTCAAGATCAGGTCGTTGATCTCTTTTCGCTTCTCGCGCGCGAGGTCCGGGGCCTGCGTCGCAGCCTGGAGCATGTCAAAAGCCTTCTTGTAGTTCTTCTTTTCCAGTTCGATCTTGGCGAGCTCGATCATGGCTTCGCCGGAGGCGGCTCCGCCGCGGTCGTTGAAGTTGCTGTCGTTGGGGTCGGTGGTGCCGATGTTGGGGCGTGGGATGTTGCGGCCGGGGAACGGATCGTTACGAGCCGGCACACCAAGCACCGCGGAAGCTGTGAAACATCGGGTCGCGTCGTCGGTGCGGTTGCGGGCCTTGTACCAGTTGCCGCCTTCGAGGAAAGCCGTGGACGCGAGGCGGGCGCCGTTGGGCGTGGCGGGAACGGGAACACGATTGGCGTTGGCGGAGACGAAGACGGCGCCGAACATGGGCGTCTCGCGTCCGTCAGGCGGGAAGCGCTTCGCCAGGGCCATGACCGCTTCGTAATGGCCGATCTCCGCATCGTTCTGGTTGAAGGCCTTGGCCGCACGGGCAAGCATGAGATGGCTGGCCATCAGCGCCGCCATGTCATCGGCGCGGCGGGGCCAGGACTTCGCCGCTCCCTGTTCATCGATCGCCAGCCGTGCTGTTTCCAGCGCGGCGGCGACTTTGAAAAGGGCGGCGCTCTTGGCCTTGTCCTGCAGATCGCGCTCCGCTTCGGCGAGGTACGCAGTGGCTCGGACGTCAGTGGGATCGAGCTTGCGGGCGCGGTGGAGGACATCGATCAGCGGGCCGAAGCCCTGCTTGTCGACGTTGGTCCATGTTCGCGTCAGAAGCGGGCCGCAACTGGCGTGGACGAGCTGAAGACCGGTGGCCTCGGCTTCCAGGGCATCGTCGCGCATGCCGTTGAGACGCAGGTAGTCGACGAGCGCATCGTGCGCGGTCACCTCCGTGGGGAAAGTTCGCACCGCTTCGCGCAGCAGCGCCAGCGCCTTGACGCGGGTGCCGAACCAGTCTTCGTACGCGGACTGGAGCAGCAGGCCCGGAAGTGTGCCCTGGCTGAGCTTGACGGCGGCTTCCATGAGTCCTTTGGTCTGCTGCATGAGCTGCCGCGCCGCAGCCTCCAGCGAGGCGGCCCGCGCCAAGTCGGCCTGGCTCGGATCGTAGCGCGTCGTGGTCGTCACGCGCCACACGCCGTCGGAACGATGATCGTCATAGCTGGAGGAACTGAAGGTCGGCGTGCGCAGCGCCGATGCCTGCGAAAACATCCGCGCCACCTGCCTGCGGCGAAACTCCGCCAGCAGCTTCACCGCCTGGGCATCGCCCGTGCCCGCCAGCGTGACGGCTTCATTGATCACGCGGGCCGCGGTCGCTTCCTGCCCCATCTCGGTGAGGACCATCGCCTTGAGCACGAGGCCGCGCGGGTTCTTCGGCGCAATCGCCAATGCCTTGTCGACATAGAAATTGGCGCGATGCACCTCCATGCCGCGGCTGAACTGCACGCGATAATTCACCCGGCCGCGGCGCGGTTCCACGTTCTCGCCGCGGTTGTCCAGTTCGTACAGAAGGAACTGCGCCACATCCAGGCGAGCATCGACGTTCTTGTCATCGGCGCGGATCAGATCCTCATTGCGGCGAATGACTTCCTGATAGCTTTCGTCGTAGCGCTGACGTCGCCAACTCATCGCGCGGTGCAGCCGTTCAGCCAGGGGCACAAGCTGCTCCACCGCCGCGCCGCCCTCGGCTGCTTTGTCGAGTTCCGCAAGCAGCACCGTTGGATCGCCCTTGGCGACGCTGCGCGACAGGATCGGCACGATGCGAAGCACGTGGGTTTTCGTGTCGATGCCGTACTGTTGGGCGAGCTTCAAGTCCTGGTCAGCGCGGACCTGATCGCCCATCATGGCGGCGGCCTCCGCCCGACTGAGATAGGCCGAGGCGAGATTCGGACTGATCGTCAGCGCCTGGGTGTATTCGGCGCGGGCCGTGGCGGGTCTGCCCACGCGCAGCCAGAGGTCGCCGGAGAGCGCTCTCATGTCGGCATCGAACGAATAGGGCGCCAGGGCGAAATCGAGCATCTCTCGCGCTTCGACGAGCGAGTCCTGGGCCATCAGCTTCTTCGCCTGCGCGAAGTTGCGCGACGAGAACTCCTTCGTCGCCAGCATGCGATTGGCGAACCATCGGCCGGCCTGGACCTTCGTCGCGGCCATCGCCTTCTCATCGAAAGGTTTGCTCTCGGCCAGTTTCAGATAGTGCGGCCACGCCATGTCGTAGACGACGAACGATGCGTAATTCGTGCGGTAATCCTTGCCGCCCTGCACGAGGTGTCCGGGCACGCCGCTGAACCAATGCTGGCCGCGGCCGCCGGTCTGCTGTCGGACGAGTTGGCCGTTGGTCATGCAGTCGATGACGGATTTCCAGAGCTGCGGCTCTCGCGTCTCCTGCAGACGGGTGCGGTCCAGGTCGGAGTATGCGTCCGACATTTCACCCATCAGCGTCCGGGCAACGCCGCGCGCCATGAGGATTCGGCCATCGCCGCGGGCGAGTTTCTCTGCCTCAGTCAGCGAGGCGACGGCTTCCTTCCACTTGCCTTCGCGAAGCTGAATCATCGCCTGGTGATAGCCATCGAAATAGCCGGCAACTCCTTGCGGTTCGGGCGGCGCCGCCTCGGCAACTGTCAGGAGCAGATGCGAAAGCAACCATGCCGCGAGGCCGATGCGATGGGTCATGCACATGGCGAGTCCTCTCGTGAAGTGGCGTCCGTCATTCTACTCGCAGCCTTGGTTACGAAAACTGAAATGCACCTGTTCGAACGTGCGATGGCGGTTGCCTAACGATGCGGGACACGACGTGCCGCGGCCATATGGCTGAGACTGGCGCGTGCGTCGGTCGTGCGGCCACTCGAATGGCGCGGCTGGGGCAGAGATGTCGACTCCCCGGATCTCCGTTTCGACTGTGCCGGGGGAACGGAAAAGGAAGGAGCCACTGACGCTATCGCCAGTGGCTCTGCCGTTTGGACTGAATGAAGTCTGACGTGGATTTCTGCGTCGGTCGCATCACGCGACCGCGGCCCACGAGAAGTTCGCGGCAAGCTGCTCGAACGAAAGGCCGTACGCGTGCTGCGTGGCCCAGGGATTGTGCAGGTCGAACTTGTCGGTGGCGGCGTTGTAGCCCAGCAGGATGTAGGCGTGGCCGCCGATGACGCCGTTGCTGGTCGAGCTGTTGCTGCCCATGGTCACCATCTTGTTGCTGCTGAGCGCGTTGATGAGGAACGCCTTGCTGGGCATGTAGGCGCTGCTGGCGTTGCGGCCGAGCACCTGCTCGTACACGGTCTCCATCCAGCCGCCTTCGATGCCTGAGTACGAGTTCGTGCCGTCCTGGCCGATGTACCCTTCCTCGTTGAGCTGAGCATACGCCTTCTCGGCGAGCGGAACCCACAGTTCGTTGGCGCTGCTGCTGGCGTAGTTGCCCATGCTGGCGTACATGAGTTGGCCGCTGCCGTTGGTGGGCAGGAACTTGTCGACGGTGACGAAGTCGGCGACGCCGTTCCTGAAGAAGCGCACGGTGAACGTGCCGTCGCCGTTGTCGGTGAACATCTGCGTGATCGCGTTCGGATCGATCTTGGCGATGGAGCCGAGCGTGGCGACGAGGTAGCAGTCGCCGACGGCACCTTGCTCGATATCGAGGAAGCTTGCTCCGTTGACGAAGAGTTGGCCGTTGGCCTGGCGGTACTGAAGCTGCTGGCCGTTGTAGAGGGTGGCGTCGGGGCGGTCGGCGCCGAGGAACCACTTGTCGACGAGCTTGTCGAGTTGGGCCTCGCTGCTGCCGGCGGCGAGGTTGCCCAGGGCCGCACCCTGGAACTTCGCGTTGGCGGTATTGCTGTTCACTACCTTGTTGAGGAGCACGCGTACGCTGTCCGCCATGCCGAGGATGCCGGCACTGCCCACAAGGCTGCGGAGGTCGGACAGTTCGCCGCCGCTGACGACGTGGTCATCGTCGCCGGCGTTGCGGATGATTGAGATCACATCGCCGCGGCTGAGCGAGCCATCGCTGAACAGGCTGCGGGCGAGGCTGATCAGTTCAGAATCGACGAAGTTCTGGCTGAAGAAGTCGCTGACCGGCGCGGGGGCCGGGGGCGTCGGTTGCGGCGCAGGCTCGGGCGCGGGGGCGGGCGGCGGCGTGGGCTGCGGCGCCGGCTCAGGTTCAGGCGACGGTGTGGGTTCCGGCTCCGGCGCGGGCTCGGGTTCCGGCTGAGCGAAGGTGGCGCTGAGGCTCAGCTCGTACCACGATTCACCGACACGATCGACGACCTGCACGTGGTACGTGCCGGCCGCCAGGTCCATGCTGATGTTCTCGCCGCCGAAGCCGATCTTCTGCGATCTGCCGATGATCTCGGAGAGTTTGACCGCGCCGTTGTTGTCGCCGTCTTTGATCAGCAACATGTTCAGATCGGCGCTGTAGGCGGACAGATCGAGATCGACGTGGCCATCCTGCTCCAGCGTGAACTTGAAGTGATCCACGCGGTCGAACACATTCACGAACTCGGTTGCCGCCAGTTCGCTGCTGAGCACCCCCAGGTCCGCGGCAGTCTTCAGCGTGGCGCCGGCGGTGTCGGTGGGGGAGAGGAAAGTGACGGTCAGCGAGTAATCGCCGCTGGTCGTGGCGTTCCTGACGTTGGCGCCGGTGCTGGCGTTGTAGACGTGATTGCCAAAGGCGGAGACGCCGACGTAGATCGTGGTATTGGTCCGGAACAGGCCGGTGATGAAAGAGTCGCGGCTGACCTTTTCCTCGATGCTGCGGCCGTTGTCATTGACCGCAATGGCGCGGCCGTTGGCGTCGAAGAGACGCAGGACGGTGTTGACGCTGCCATCCGTGTCGATGTCGAAGCTGTACCGCTTGCCGGCCTGAACGTTGACGGCGAAGAGATCGATGTCGCGGAAATCCTCGAGGCTCGCGTTGACGCTGGTGAATTGGGAGACGCTGCCGATCACTGCGGCCTCGGCGAGCGTGTCGCCGATCGGGTCGCCGGCCATGAGCTGGCGCTGCTCCAGATTTTCAAGCCCGGCGAAGGTCTGGCTCGCTGCCAGGGCTGCCAGTCGCGCCGCCTGCCGGCGGAGCTTGCGTTGCGTCTTGCCCGGATGATTCTGGATGGCGTGGTGCACGGATTTCTCCTGAGAGTCCTGCGAAGTCCAGGACAAGTGACGAATACAGGAGCAAGCGCCGCCAGTCGCGTGAAGCCGGGAACCTAGGTTGGTTGTGAACTTGTGCCGATGCGGACGGCGGCGACGACTATGCCGACGCGCGAAGCGGATCGGTGGGGCACTGGGAACCTGAGTTTCGGATAAGCCGCCATGTTGCGCCGTTAGCCCCCGGCTCCGCCGGGGGAGGAGCGCGGTAGAGGTCGATCGCGCAAGAACCGCACGGCAGAGTCCGCGCTTCGACGATCATCGACCGCAAATTGCCCGCCACCATCACCCCACCCCCGGCGGAGCCGGGGGCTAATGGCTTATCCGAAACTCAGGTTGGGAGGATGTGAAAAGAAATGCAGGCAACGCGATGTGTAGCGGTTGCAACAGCGAGGAAAGATCGACTCAGACCAGCGGCATAGCGGCGGCGCCGAATTCTGACGTCACTTGGGCCAGCCTACATCGTCAGCTTCCCATCGAACGCCGCGAAGCGGCGCAGCGCGTCTTTGCCTTGGTGCAGCTTGATGGTGAGCTGGTATCGCTTCGTCTCGCCGGGTTCGAGCCATTGCGCCGCTTTGGGGTGCTGGTCCGCGTCCTTGCCCAGCAGCGACCCGCTGAACGGCTCAATGCCTGTCACGTAGGAGCCGGGACCGTAGTGCTGCCAGTTCGCCAGGCGCGGCAGACACGCGGCGGGATAGACGAGTTCCAGCGCCAGGCCGAGCTTTGCGTTGATCAGGCCCGCGTGACACAGGCCATCGCCGTCCGGTTCGTTGTCGATCAGCAGCAGGCGCTCGCCGTTGTCGCGGTGTTCATCGAGCGGTTCGCACACTTTTTTCAGCGCGTTCAGCTTCGGCTCATTCAACGCGCCCTTGACGGGCAGGCCGAGATATTGCGTCTTGCCGCGGTAGACGAACTTCGAGCCGGCATCGACCAGCGGGTAGCCGAGGTTCACGTGATAAAGCCAGTTGTGCGCGGCTCGCGTGTTGAAGCGGTTCGTCACCTGATCGTAGATCGTGATCTCCGGCACGCCCAGCGTGCATTGAATCTTGCGGCGGACTTCGAGCACCGGGCCGAACATCGTCGCATCGCGAATGACCATCGAGAGCAGCATTTCACTGCGGCCGCGCGCCGGATCGGGGTTGAGGATCATTTCGACGGCGGCGGGCGTGTTGGAGTGATGGCCGTGCAGGCCGAGTCGTTTGCCGTCCTCGGTTCGCGGGGGGCCGAAGTAGTTGGGCCCGCAACTCGTGAGCAATCCGCCGGCCCATCCGCGGAGCCAGTCGAACCCTGCGTTGTAAGCATGCTCCGGCAAGCGGTAGCCGTTGGGCGTGAGGTAGGCCAGTCCGTGCTGGTTGTACGCGGCATCGATGATGTCTCCGCCTCGATCCAGCGCGACGGTGAAACGCAGCCCCGCGCCGGTGTCGACAAGCGCGACGCGGCAACTTTGCGATCCGCCGCCGGCCGCCGTGGGCACGCAGTCAAGCGTGCCGGTGCGGATGCCGCCCACCTGGAGAATGTTCTCGAACTTGTTCGTATCGAAAGGGCTGACGTTTTCGCCGCCCTGCGGGCCGGCACCGGCTTTAAGGCCCGGGGCGGATTTCGAGAGACGTTTGGACATGGGGAACTCCTAGAGCGGATGGCGCACCGAGGTTCGAGTGTCACCACACAACGTCGAACAGCCTCGCGCAAAGGCGCAAAGCTCGCAAAGCGGAAAGGCTCATCTTTGCGAGCTCGGCGCCTTTACGCGTGGTCTGTGCCACTCATGGTGAAACAAGCACCAACGAGTCTGCATGCTAAAATGTACCGCAAATCCATCACCCTGACAGGAGTCTTGCGATGCCTGTGTACGAATACGCTTGCGAGAAGTGCCACAAGTCCACGGAAGCGATCCGCCGGATGGCTGACGCGGATGAACCGATCAAGTGCGAGCACTGCGGCAGCGAGAAAACGCACCGCGCTCACAGCCTCGTCGCGGTGAGCGGCGGGACCGGCCACTCACACTCTCTACCGACGTCGCACGTGCACAGCGGAAGTTGCGGGTGTGGGAAGCCTCGCGGTTCGTGTGGGGCATAAGCCGAAGGATTCGCCTTCCACCCGCGTAGGGTGCGTCAAGGCTCGGCGCGGACGCACCACGGTCAACTGGAATCTCAAGACGGTGCGTCCGCGCGGACTTGACGCACCCTACGCCGATGCGGCGGTGTTGTACTTGCACGGATTCCAAACTCCGAAATCGGTCGGGGGATTCCTCGTCTCATCCGGCGCCAACCGTCACCTTCACCGGCTTCACAAATCCCTGGTGCAGATTCTCAAAGTGATCGGCTGACACATCTGTGTGAGCCGCGCCGTCGAGGATCAGAATGCGATAGTGAAACGTCAGCGGGGCGTCCGGCTTCAGCGTGTGCTGCGCGAAGGGGCCGAACCGGCCGTAGTTGCGAGTGGAGTACACGCTCTTGTCTGAATCAGGATTCGCGGGGTGATCGAAGTGGGCGACGATGTAAGGCTTGCCCGCGATCGTGAATTGACCGGCGACCCACAGGCACTTTTCCCAGACATCGTTCTTACCGCCGGTGGCGCTTTGGGGATAGACGTATTTTGCCTTGCCTTCGCCCACTTCACCGGCTGCGCGGAACTGGAAGCCCGCGTGCTGCGGGTCGCCGCCGAGGATCACATCGCCGACGCCCTGCGGAGCCTTGAGCGTGATATCGAAATCCAGGATCAGCGCGCCTTCGCCGGCAAGCCAGGTGGTGACCTCGCGCTCCTCGATGACGATCGGCTTGCCCTCGCCGGTGCACCACTGCGCCACCGACGCGCTGCGGGCGGCGACCGTGCCCGCCATGTCGCGCGGCTTGTTGAACGATTCATGCCGCACGGAGACGCCGGCACTGCCGTGCCACGTGTCGTAGCTTTTCCCGCCCGCCTGCGTCTTGGCGAAACCCATGAACAGCCCGCGGTGATGCGGGAACTGCTTGCCGCCCGTGGCCTGCGTGATGTAGCCGGCGCCGTCGAACGTGTTGATGTGGTGGAAGTGCTTGAAGGTATTGACGTGATCCTTCGCGTCGTACTTCAGGCTGAAGTGCCGCCACACGTTGCGGTTGCCGTACTGCAGGTCGCGATGCGTCTCGGCATCGATGATGGCGAACGCCGAGCGCTTGATCCGGCGGTCGTCCGGCACGACGCGGTAGGTGACTTTCTTGTCCGCCGCCAGCGCCGCCTCGACCCAGTGCAGGCGCACCGCGGTGATCTTGCCGTCGGTATCTTTGACCAGTTCCGTCTGGAACAGGGCGTCGCCCGGCGTGAGTTTGTAGGTGTTGGCAGCGTACGCCTTGGCTTCGTCTTCGCTGACCTGTGCCGGCACTTTCAACTCGGCGACGACGGGCGCGTGCTTGCGGGCCACCCCGGCCGGGTCGACCTCAATGGAGAAAGGCGCCGCCAGCGCCGAGGAACCAAGCGATAGTGCGGCGAACAGAAACAGTTGGAAGACAGACGGCTTTTGCATGAAAGGTCTCGTAGGGGGAACCGAACGTATCAAATTGGCACGGGCGGCGGAAAGGTGACGTAACCCGCACCGTCGCAAGGCACAATGGCGGTACGTGCGCGGCGCCTTATCAGTGCCGCGAGCGTTGGCGAACGAAGTCCCCGCTCCCGGCGTGCGACAATGCCAATCGTATCCGCCGCGACGACCTGCCTGGCGATTCACTTATGCGAACACTCCTCATCGTCCTCGGTTGTGCATCCACCCTGCTGGCGCAGGCGGGTGATCGCGGCGAGAAGGATCAGCCGGAGGTCTGGAAGACGATGACCGTGCCGCCCGCGCCGCCGGTGCCGGCGGACAAAGCGCTGGCCACGTTCAAGATCGCGCCGGGTTTCCGACTGGAACTGGCCGCCAGTGAACCGATGGTCGTCGATCCCGTCGCGATCGCATGGGATGAGGATGGACGCATGTTCGCCGTCGAGATGCGCGGCTACATGCCCAACGTCGACGGCAAAGGCGAGGACGCCCGCAACGGCCAGATCGTCGTACTCGAAGACCGCGATGGCGACGGCAAGTACGACAAGTCCACCGTGTTCCTCGACGGTTTGCAGATGCCGCGAGCCATCGCTGTCACGCACGGAGGCGTGCTGGTGGCCGAGCCGCCGGTGCTCTGGTTCTGCCGCGACACCAACGGCGACTTGAAGTGCGATGAAAAGATTGAAGTCTTCCGCGGCTACGGATCGCAAGGCCCGGTCGAGCACACCGACAACGGCCTGGTGCGCAATCTCGACAACTGGCTCTACAACGCCAAGAGCGCCAAGCGATTGAAGCTGGTGCTGGAAGCGGCCAAGCCGAAAATGATTCTGGAAGAGAACGTCGGCCGCGGGCAGTGGGGCATTACACAGGACAACTTCGGCCGGCTGTATCACAACAGCAACAGCAGCTACCTGCACGCGGATCTGACGCCTGCCGAATATCTACGCCGCAACCCGCACTTCCCGATCAAGACCGGCGTGGGCAAGAGCATCGCCAGCGATCAGAATGTGTGGTCCATCCGCGTGAATCCTGGGGTGAACCGCGGCTATCAGAAAGCGACGCTGCGGCCCGACGGCAGGCTCTCACGCACCACAGCGACTTGCGGGCCGGGCATCTATCGCGGCGACCAGTTTCCAAAGGAGTATGTCGGCCACGCGTTCGTGCCGGAGCCTTCGGGCAATGTCGTCTCGCTGTTTGCGATGGAGGAAACGGATGGCAATCTGAAGACAAAGCACCTGACCTATGACGATCCGCAGTGGAAGACGCGGGAGTTTCTTGCGTCGACGGATGAGCGATTTCGCCCGGTGAACTGCTACACGGGGCCCGACGGTTGCATGTACATCGTGGATCTTTATCGCGGCATTCTGCAGCACAAGGTTTTCGTGACGACGTTTCTCCGCAAGCAGATTCTGGAGCGCGAGTTGGACAAACCGGTGGGGATGGGGCGGGTGTATCGCGTGGTGCATGTTGGCGAGGAGCAGGCGGCGACATCGAAGTCCGCAGTTGACTCGCCCTCACCCCAGCCCTCTCCCGGGGGGAGAGGGGGTCAGAAACAAGGCGCGATGCCGCGCATGTCGAAAGCGTCCGGAGCGGAGCTTGTGAAACTGCTGGCGCACCCCAACGGCTGGTGGCGCGACACGGCCCAGCGTCTGCTCGTGGAGCGCGGCGATAAGGCTGTGGCGCCTGCGCTGCGCGATGTGGCGGCGCTTGGCGAGAACGAATTGGCGCGGCTGCACGCGCTGTGGACACTGGAAGGACTCGACGCGCTCGATTACGAAACGCTGGCCGCGGCGATCGAGGCTCAGGACGTGAAACTTCGCGTTCATGCGCTGCGCCTCGGTGAACGGCTGCTCAAGGGCAAGCCGAAGGATCCGCGCGAAGAACCGGCTCAGCAGGAACTGGTCAGCGCGGTGCTGGCGTGCGCCGCGGACAAGAGCGCGGAAGTGCAGCGGCAGCTTGTTTTCACACTGGGCGGTGCGGCGGCGCCGGGCGTCAGCGATGCCTTGCGGAAGATCGCCACGCAGTCGGCGGGCAAAGTGGAAGTGCGCGAGGCGATCATCACGGGCCTTCACCAGCGAGAACTGGAGTTCCTGCAGCGGCTGCTCGCCGACGAAGCGTGGTCGAAGGAGGATGCGGGCAAGGCGCAGTTCATCCGCGAACTGGCGGGCTGCGTGGTGACGGAATACAAGCCGGACCGCATCGCACGACTGCTCGACCTGGCGTCGAGCGCCGCTTCCGGCGCGGCACCTTCAGGTGCCGCGAAGTCCGCACCAAGCACGGCCTGGCACGCCGCCGCGATCCTCGACGGCATCAACGCCACCGCTGCCCCAAAGGGTGGTCGTGCGCTCAAGCCCATCTATTACGACACGCAGCCGAAATCGCTGGCCGCGCTGGCGGCGTGTGACTTGAAGCCGATCAAGGACCGCATGGCGACGGCCACCTCGTTCCTCAAGTTCGGCGCGCCGCCGCCGCCCGCCAAGCCCGCGACTCCACTGACCGAGGATGAGCAGAAGCTTTTCGCGCAGGGCAAAGTGCTCTACGCGCAGACCTGCGGCGTTTGTCATCAGCTCACCGGATTGGGCGAGGAAGGCAAGGCGCCGCCGTTGCTCGATTCGCCGTTCCTCCTCGGCAAGCCCGACCGCATCGTGCGCATCGTGATGCACGGCGTCACCGGCAAGATCACCGTTCACGGCCGGACTTATGACATGGAAATGCCGCCGCTGAAAGGCTTCACGGACGAGCAGATCGCGGCGATTCTCACTTACGCCCGGCGCGAATGGGAGCACACCGGCGATCCGATCGACGCCGCGACGGTGAAGCGAATCCGCGAGGAAACGAAGAACCGCGAAGCGGCGTGGACGGAAAAGGAACTGCTGCAGATCAAGTGAAGAGGCAGGCTGTTTAGCGACGGGGCTTGCCCCGTTCCGGCGAGATGTCTGCATGCCAATCGGGGCAAGCCCCGTCGCTTGCCCGAATTATTCACAGATTCTATGAAACGACGGCCTCCTTCCGGCGTTAACTGTGGTTACCACACCGCGTTACCGCCTGGCACGGAGGCCGCCGATGA
>CAYRPN010000006.1:0-4598 GCA_964426135.1 uncultured Phycisphaeraceae bacterium
TCGAACTCCCCTCCCTTTTAGGGAGGGGCAGGGGGAGGGTCGGGCAAACAGCCTGATTTCATGCACAATCATGCAGTGCGCCCGACCCTCCCCTAGCCCCTCCCTAAGAGGGAGGGGAATCGGAAACCGCCAATTCGCGAAGTCATTTCGGTCCTATTCGTAAGTGGTACGGATGGATAAATATTTGCGAAGCGGGATGCGTCAAGTCAAGCCTTGACGCATCCCGCTTTTTGTTGCCAGGGCGCGCTGGTGAAACAGGAAATCCTTGTGCCTGTAGCGCCCTGTACGGATAGGATGATGACGCACGCCGTCGGAGAGGGACCATTCGTTTTCCCGACGGAACACCCTCATGGGATTTTCGAATCAGCAACCTTCACCCACCCAAGCGCTGGCCGCACCGCCGCGCCGCGGCCTGCGCGGCAGCGGGTTCACGCTTGTCGAAATGCTGCTGGTGGTGGCGATCATCGTCATCCTGATCGCGATGCTGTTGCCGTCGCTGCAGTGGTCGAGGGAATACGCCCGCCGCGATCTGTGCCTGGCGAATCTGCACCACATCGGGCAGACCGCGTCGAGCTATGCCGTCGACAACGCACAGTACCTGCCGTCGAGCGCCGGCCACGCGGGCAACTGGCTCTGGGACCTGAACTCGTCCACCGCAAGGCTCCTGATCGATCGCGGCGGACTGCCCCGCGGCGTCTTCACATGCCCGTCCAATCCCGCCCTGGCGCACAATGATTTCTGGTTCGGCGGACCGTTCGATCAGAACGGCTACCTCATCAGCGGTTACCACTGGCTGATCCGCCACCCCGGCGCCGGCGGAGCGCTGGCGGGCGGCCCGCCGCTGTTCAACTCCAAGCAGTGGAAGAAGCGCATCGCCACGCAGTACGCCGACGACGGTGCCCTCGTCTTCGATCCGGTCGTCAACCTCAGCGGCTCCTGGGTCAGCTTCGGCCATCTGAAAGCCGGCAACACCAGCCACGTCGGCGCGTTTGGAAAGCCGGCGGGCGGCAACATCCTGCGCATGCATGGCGGCGCCGCCTGGCGCGATTTCAGCCAGATGACGTTCAATGCCCAGTACGGCCCGCAGAGCTACTGGTGATCCGCCGATGACCATGATTGCCCGCTACAATGCAGCGATCAACCCAACCTCATTCGACGGAGCGACACCATGTCCATGCGATTCTCGAAAAAAGCCAAGGAAGCAAAAGAAGCCGCCAAGAACGCCGGCAATCCCACGAACCCGTTCGCCAAGCGGTTCGGGAACGATGTGAAGAAACTCAACACTCCGCAGGCGAGCGCGTTCCTCAAGAACCAGCATCTGGCGGCGCCGCGAAAGACGCAGGGCGGGTGACGACCTGTTCGGCGTGGCTCGGCGTAGGGTGGGCCAAGTCCGCGCGGCCCACCGTTTCTCTCTCACTCCCTCTCGATGCGCGATGAGCGCGTCGCTCATGGCCGTGCGCGAAATGGTGGGCCGGCGCCGAGCCTTGGCCCACCCTACAAGGCACAGGCTGCGAACGGACCCGTCCAGACAACTCAATTCACCGCGAACTTCAGGATGCGCGCCGCGGCGCCCTTGCTGCGCTTGTCGTGCTCGGCGCTCATGCGCATGGCGAGCACATGTTTGCCCGCCTTCAGGTCGGTGGCGAGCATGACAGTGCGCGGATAGTGCAGGCCGCCGCTGTAATTGTGGTAGAGGTTGACCTTCTTCCACTCGCCGCCGTCGACGCTCACTTCCACCGTGCCGGCATCGGGGCCCGCAAGCACATAGACGCCGACCGCCTGCCCTTCGAAATCCAGTTTCACTTCACCACTGCCCCCCGGTGCGTGCGGCGTGGTGCATGACAGGAACGGCTTACCCGCGAAGTTGTTGCGGAAGCTGCCGGGGATTTTTTTCCAGTCGGGCACATCGACGGTCCAACCCGTGGCGAGCTTCGCTTCCTTCACATCGACGAACCGGCCCGCGCCGTAGTTGCCCTCATCCACCGGTTTCTCCGGCAGCTTGTAATCGACGAACTTCACACTCGCATCGACGATCACCGGCGTGGTGTCGCCGGCGTTGCGGCCCCATGCCGTTTCGAGCAGCGTCACGCACATCGTCGCCGCCATCAGGTTGCCGATCGGGCCCGGATGCACACCGCCGTAGGCTTTCCATGTCAGCGACTTGCTCTCGATATTCTGCGAAACTTCCTTGGCGAGGTTCACGCTGGCGACGCCGTAGTGAGCGCACACCTCCTCGTGAGCTTCGATGGAAATCGGCACGCCACCCTTGGCGAACGTGGCGAGCATGCCTTCATTGACGAAGTGCGTCACCACAATGTCCATCTGCGGATTGTGCCTGCGGCACTGGCGGATGATGCCCTCCATGCCGCGGATCGCCTCGCGCTTCGCATGGTGCGCGTCCTGGTCGTCGTTGACGGCGAACTCGACAAAAAACAAGTCCACCTTGCCTCCTGCCGCCGTTGCCCTGGAAAACACATCCTCCTCCAAACGATGCGCTCCCGTGGTGGAGCACGTCGACGCGATGCCCGCATCGATGAAGGTGAACTTCGTGTCGGGGAATCGCTTCTGCAGGCCGGTGGCGATGATCGGGCGGTAGCCGTTCATCTCCGTGATCGACCCGCCGATGAACGCGACGTTGCCCTTTTTCGTCTGCGTGAAGACGGCGGCGCTGTTGAGCCGCAGGTCGCGCGGGTGCAGATTGCGATCCGCGGCCGCAGGCGGCGCGGCGAGGGAGATGAACACACAGGTCAGCAGCAGCGTGGCGATTCGCATGGTGGTCTCCGCTAGGTTCACCACAGCCTACCACGTGGGGCGATTTGGCGAATCGGACAAGGCGGATTGACCACCGAGACACCGAGAGCACCGAGAGAGGACAAGGCAGAGGAAGAGAGGAAGAGACGGAGAGAGGAAGAGAAAGAGAGACGGAGAGAAGGAGAGACGGAGAGAATAGAGAATAGAGAAGAGCGAAGAGCGAAGAGAGAAGAGAGAAGAGAAACCACAAAGGACGCGAAGACACGAAGGACACGAAGGACACGAAGAGCGACAACAGGGACTGAAGACTTGCAAATTTGAAATCTCAGATTCCTGATTCTTAATGCTTCCGATCCGTTTGATTTCGATTTTTTCTTCGTGTTCTTCGCGTCTTTGTGTCCTTTGTGGTTGCTCTTCTTCTCTCCGTTCCCCGTCTCCCCGTCTCTCCGTCTCTCCGTCTCTCTGTCTCTTCGTCTCTTCCTCCCTTCCTACGCCTTGAGCACCTTCACATGCTCGAACTTCTGCCCGAGCACCGCCGCGCTGTCGCCGCCGAGCCACTGGTCGAGGAGCGTGGCGTAGACCTGGCGGAAATCGGTGTGATGCTTCGGGTCGCCGCTGTCATCCAGATCCTTCAGGCTCGGGTGCGCTCCGATGACGCCGGCCTTGACCTTCGAGCCCATCACGAACAGCGGGGCGGCTGTGCCGTGGTCGGTGCCGCGACTGGCGTTTTCCTTCAGGCGCCGGCCGAACTCGCTGAAGCTGAGCACCAGCACGCGCTCATCCTGACCGTGCGCTTTCAAGTCCTTGATGAACGCCGCGCACGCGTCGCTCAGTTCGCGAATCTGGTTGGCGTGGACCTGCGCCTGGTTGGCGTGCGTGTCGAATCCTTCGAGGCTGACGTAATAGATGCGCGTGGGCATGCCGGCATCGATGAGCTGGGCGATCGTGCGCAGCTTCTTCGCCAGGCCGGTGCCGGGGTAGTTGACATCGGTCTGGTAATTCCGCATCGCGTCGTGGAGTTGATCGCTGCTCTTGATGGCGGTGACGGTGCTTTGCTGGATGAAGCCGAGTAGTTCGTTTTCCTTCGCATCGCTGCGCGGAGCGCCGACGGATTCGTTGATCGCGCGGGCGAGTCCCGTGTTGCCGCCGGCGTCGAGCTTGAAGCTGTCGACCGATGCGATCGACGGCACGCGCACGTTCTCCGCGACAACCGCCAGGGGCTGCCGCTCGTGCCCCAGATGCAACGCAGGCACATCGCCAAGCGAGCCCGCGACCGCCGGCTTTCCCGCGGCAGGCGCGGCCCTTCGATCGAGATATCGCCCCAGCCAGCCGGTGAGCCTCCGCATCGCCTGCACATCGCGCTGGCCGGCGTGCCAGATGTCCATCGAGGAGAAGTGCGAGCGGTCCGGGTTCGGGTAGCCGATGCCCTGCACGATCGCGAGCTGCTGCTGCTGGAGCAGTTCCGCGAAGCCGGTCATGGCGGGGTGAAAGCCCAGGTAGTCGTCGATCTTCAGCGCCTGCTCCTTCTGAACGCGGACGGTGAACCGGCTCTTGTGGTAGATGTCGTCGCCGACGGGAATGACGGTGTTCAGTCCGTCGTTGCCGCCGGAGAGTTGGACGACGACGAGAATCTTCTCGCCCTGCTTCTTCGCGGCGGCGGCATGGGCGCTGGTGGAGATCAGAAAGTTCGGCACCACCGGCGAGAGCGACAGCAACATCGACGAGCCTGCGGCGGCGGACAGAAACTGGCGGCGGGAGGTGGTCATGGGAGTGTCCTAAGTCTTGAGTCCTGAGTCCTGAGTCCTCAGTCCTGAGTCCTCAGTCCTGAGTCCTCAGTCCTGAGTCCT
>CAYRPN010000006.1:4698-84636 GCA_964426135.1 uncultured Phycisphaeraceae bacterium
AGTCCTGAGTCCTCAGTCCTGAGTCCTCAGTCCTGAGTCCTCAGTCCTGAGTCCTGAGTCCTGAGCCTTTAGTCTGCGTATGTTCGCCAAGGCAAGTGTCTAATGTCGAATGTCGAGTGTTGAATCTCTACTGTCCAACTTTCGTATCCAGAGCGTCATTCATGTCCTCGTCGCGTGTCCAAACAATAGAGAATTAGGCAATCAACATTCGACACTCGACATTCAACACTCGACATTTGCCTTGGCGACACAGGACTCAGGACACAGGACTCAATACTTCTTCGCTCAACACAACTGAAACTCCGGCAACGTGCCGATGGTTTGCAGCGTGTTGGTCAGTCGTTCGTTCAGGTCGCCACCGCCGGAGTTGCCGTCGGCGATGTCGATCAGGCCGGCGCGGACACTGGCGGGCACGGGCACGGCCACCAGCAGGTCGAGCATCCAGTCCACCGCAGCCTTGGCGCTGGTCGCGTTGTACTTCGCGGCGACATCCGCGAGTTTGCCGCCGAGGAAGCGCGAGTCGTTGTTGTGCAGGATGCTGCGCACGAGGTTGGCGCGGGTGAGCAGTGTGGAAGCATTGATCCACGTGCGCCCGCCGTCCCAGCCCTTGACGTTCGGCGGATAAAACACCGCCTGCCCCAATTCCTGCAGGCCCTGCGCCAGGGCGGTCATGTTCGTCTTGCCTTCCAGGGCGCGAAGCAAACCAACGCCAAGCGACACCGGGGGACGCACCATGCGGCCGATCGCGTGCTCGCTGAAGAAAAGATTGCTCGACAGCATTCGGCGGATCACCGGTGCGATCTCGAAATCGTGATCGCGCAGTTCTTTTGCCAGTGGTTCGAGCAAGGCGTCCGAAAGTGCCGGCTCCTCCGCCACGAAGTACTTCGCAAGTTTGCGCACGATGAACTTCGCGGCCGCCGGCTGCTTCAGGATGACGCGCACCGCGTCATCGCCGTTGAAGTTGCCGGTGGAACCGAGGAAGGATTTCGTGCCTTCGTCGTGTTGGTATTTGTTGAACGCGAACTCGCCGCGGTTGACTTCCCAGCCGGTGAAACAGCGGGCGACTTCCTTGATGTCCTTCTCGGTGTAGTTGCCGACGCCGAGGCAGAAAAGCTCCATCACCTCGCGGGCATAGTTTTCGTTGGGGCGAATCTTGCGATTGCTCGCGGCATCGAGCCACAGCAGCATGGCGGCATCGCGCGACATCGCCTGCACGAACGGCTCGAACTTGCCGAGGGCGTGTTTGCGCAGCAGCTCGTTGTGGCGGAGCATCAGCTTGGAATCCTCCACCTTGGCCGCGCTGGTGGCGAAGTGCCCGTGCCAGAAAAGCGTGGTCTTCTCCAGCAGTTGGTCCGGCGTGTGCGTCATGCGATACAGCCACCACGCGGACAAACTCTGCGGATTTCCCGTCGCCATCATGGACTGGCCGAGCGTCATCATGGAGTCGGAGAAGGCTGCGGGGGCGGCGGGGGATTTCTCGTCGGTCTTGTCCTTTGCGGTTGTCTTCGCTGTCGCCGTGACCGGAGTGAACAGGCGATCAATCGTCGCAGCGTGCCCCTGTTTCACCGCGTCGTTCAGTTCGCCGGTGTTGGCGGCGAAGCCGGCGCGGCGGTACAGGTGCGCCGCCAGTGCTTTTGTCCAGGGCCGCTTCGCGTCGGGCTGGTACGTCGACCAGGCCCATTTTGCGTCGAGTTGATTAATGGTTGCCATTGTTTGGCTCTTGGGAAACAGGATGAGTCGGCGAGACGAAGCAGACAAGGCAAGTGTTTCATGTCTAGTGTCGAATGTTGAGTGTCTATTACTCGGAAGAAGAGCGTCCACCCCGCGTTCGCTCCGCGAATAAACATTAGAAACTAGACACTCGACACTAGACATTCTCTCGATTCGATTAACGGTCACGAAACGGGCGTCACATTCACTTCGGCAGCGACAGCTTCACGCCCCAGTCCAGCGTTGCCGCGTTGTTCTTAAACGACAGGCTGAACGTGCTGCCCTTGACGTAGTTCGCCAGTTCCAGCAACAGGTCCGTCTCGGCAAGCGCCGCCTCGGGGCTGTTGCCTTTGCTGACCATGTTCTGGGCGATGAGCTGATCGCGGTTGTCGCGCAGCATCTGGATCACCGCGGGGCCGTCGAGTTCCAAGAGCGTGTTGTCGTCGATGAACTCGCTGCCGATCTGCTTCTTTGCCGCGGCGATGAGTTGCTCGGCCAGTTCCTTGGTGGAGCAGAAGAAGACGCGGTCGCCGACGATCGCCATGGCGGGCGAGAAGTTGAAGTAGATGTCGGCCTTCTTCGGATCGGTCTTCTTCTCGTCGAGCAGGTAACTGGCCCACAGCAGGGTGGCGCCGTCCATCTTGTCCATGTCGGGCACGAGCATGGCGCGTCCGTCCTGCGTGCCCTGCAGATTGGCGAAGCCGACGATGCTCTGGAACGCCGCCTTGAACTGGGCGATGGTGGTCGGATCGTTCTTCTTGAGCCGGGCGACAAGGCCGAACGCGGGCAGCTTGATGCCGGGTGTGATGTCCTTGAAGTTCTGGCGGGCGACGATGAACTGCATCTGCGGCTTGAGCGCGCCGATCACCTCGTCGTAGAACTTGCGCCCGCCGAAGAAGAGGGAAATCGTGCTGTCGGCGTTGGCGATGTTGGCGGCGACGGCTTCCTCGAAGAGTTCGTCGGCGCTCTTGAACATCGCGGAAATGTCGCGGTACGTCGTGATGCTCAGCGCGGTGCCTTCGACCTTCAGCGGCCGGGGCGCGCCCTGTCCGTGCGGGGCGAAGAAATACTCGCGGACCTTCGGCACCTTCGCGTGATCGTGCGGCGCCGCCAGCGTCAGGCGAATCTCATCGTTCTTCACTCGCAGAGCGGCGGTGGCGTAGTTGGCGTGCTTGATGGTTTCCTGAAGCCCGCCGAGGATCAGCTCCGCGCCGGGGTTGTCGCTCTTCTCTTTCAAGAGGGCATTGAGCAGGCCCGCGTCACGGACACCGGCGATGCGAGCGAAGGTCCAGACCGTGGGCAGATCGGTGGCGGCACTGCTGGTCGACCGCGCGCCGGTGGCCATGGCTTTGGCGGCGACGAATTCCTTGTCGGTGGCGAGTGTTTCCTTGGGATTGTCGATGATGGTGTCGAGCACCTGCTGGCCGAGGACTTTGTTGTTGGTAAGGACGAGCCACTTGCCGTGGATGGCCATGCCGCCCTGTCCGCCGGGGCCTTTGTAGGTGTCGATGCCGCGGTAGTTGTTGGGCTTGAGCGGATCGTTCTTGCCGGCGGTGGCGCGGACGAAGTTGAACACGCCGTCGCGCACTTGCTCCATCTTTTTCAGGTCATCCGCCTTGATGAGGATCACGACGCCGTTGGTCGTCGGATCGAACGCCAGCGTCATGCCTCCGCCGGCGACGGCTTCGACCGCCTCGCGCCACTTCATGTCCACCTGCTTCTCAAAGATCGCCACGCCCGCCATCAGTTGCGTGTACTGCGGCGACGCCTTGAACGCCTTGTACTGATCCATCGCCTCCAGTTTCTTGCGCATCGGATGGTCGAAGACGAGTTCGATGAGTTTCTTCGGCTCGGGAATCTCGACATAGACCAGGGTGGACGCGGGCAGCAACTGAGCCGCGCTGCGATTGTCGGCGCTGGGCGGCGCGTCCACCGCGGAAACACGCGAAAGAAGCAACATGGCGAGCAGAGCGACGGGAATCAGATGGCGGCGTTTCATGCGGATAACTCCTGCCGAAGGCGGTGAATCGGACCAGCATGTGGCGGGGCCGAGCATGGTGATCCTCCGGGCAATCGTGCGACGGTGACAGTTCGTGCTGACGGAAGGAACGTACCGCGGGAGCGTGAAAATGTTGCAGCAATCGGGGGTGCCCAATTTTCCGGGGGCGGCGTTGCGCCTCTCCCCCGGGAGAGGGGACAAACGCCGCCCCTGGAAAAGTTGGCAGACCCGCCAGGACTTCGCTCCCGGCGAATCCGCCCGAAAAGGCGCAGCCTCCAGCGCCGGCGTTGCTGGCCGCGACTGGGCGCCACCTTGATGTGAGAACGCGATCCGCTGGAACCGGTCTCAGCGAACCTCGTGCAAATTCGCAACGTCGGGGGCAACTTGAGGGGCAACCTGGGGGCAGGATCCTTGGCCGAAGGGCTGCGTCACTGGCCGAGGCAGCGGCGCACAAAGGCTTCGTATTGCTGCGGCGTGTCGATGCCGTGGTGGCGGACTTCAGTCTTGATGACGGCGATGGCGTAGCCGTGCTCCAGGGCGCGGAGCTGTTCCAGCGCCTCGGCCTGCTCGCAGGGCGTGGCCGGCAACGTGACGTACTTGAGGAGGAAATCGCGGCGATAGGCGTAGAGGCCAGGATGCTTCAGGGGCCTGGCGGCGCCGGTGCTGTCGCGATCGAAGGGAATCAAGGCGCGGGAAAAGTACAAGGCCCGCAGCCGGCTGCCCGCAGGCCCTTCACTGCGGGAGACCACGAGTTTGACGATGTTCGGGTTGCACGGGTCTTCGTCGGCGGCGAAGTCGGCGGCGAGCGTCGCCATCGGGGCATCGGGATCCCGCGACAGGCCTTCGATGAGTTCCTCGATGACGCGCGGCTCGATCTCGGGCTCATCGCCCTGCACGTTCACGATCAGGTCGTCCGCCGCCACATGCGAGCCCAGCTTCGACACCACCTCGGCGATGCGGCTGGTGCCGTTGGGATGTTCGCCGGTCATCTGGGCTTCGCAACCGAAGGAGCGCACGGCGTCGGCGATGCGCGGGTCGTCCGTGGCGACGACGATGCGCCCGATGCCGCGCGCCATGCGCACGCGCTCAACCACGTGACGGATCAGCGGCTTGCCCGTGCGATCCGCCAGCGGTTTGCCGGGGAAGCGCGTCGAGCCGTAGCGGGCCGGGATGACAGCGAGTGCGGGCATGAGTACGAAAATTTCAGAGTTTCAGGCTTCAGGTTTCAAAGATTCACAGAACCAGAGATTCGGACGCCAGCGATTCAGAAACATGGAAGCCCTGAAACGTGAAGCTCCGAAACTTTGAAACTCTGCAACTCTCCCTTCACACCACATCAATCCCCTTGAAGTGCTTGTCCTGCATGGGCACGACAACGTCGAGGATATCGCGCAGAATGCGAGCGGGGGAGCCGATCGAATCCACATCCACGATCAGGTTTTTCCTGTAGAAATCCAGAATGGGCTTCGTCTCCGCCTCGTACACGGCCCAGCGCCGGCGGATGACTTTCTCGTCCGCATCGTCGAAGCGGTTCTCCTTCAGTGCCCGGCGGCGGAGGCGCTCGAACATCGCCGCCTCGTCCGAGCACATGAGGTGGATCACCTTCAGCACCTCGATGTGGTTCTCCATGATCTTCGCCTGGTGGACGGTGCGCGGGATGCCGTCGAGAATCAACACGTCCTTGCGCGGCTTGTACTGGCCGAGGATGGTGTGCGCCTGGATGGACTGCGCCCACATCTTGACGGTGATCTCGTCGGGCACCAGTTCACCGCGCGAGCTGTGCTCGTAGAAGATTCTGCCCAGTTCGCTGGTGATGTCGATCTGGCGGAAAACATCGCCGCAGGCGCAGTGATAAAAGCCGGGGATGGTGCCCAGAACTTTGCCCTGTGTACCCTTGCCCGAGCCCGGCGCGCCGATGAGTAACACGGTCCTGTAGCGATCGGGCATGATGCGAATCCATCCGGGGTGGTGTTGAATCGGTCGAGTATTCAGAGCGGTGATCCGAACCACCGCGGATGACGCGGATCGCACGGATGAGACATTGTGAACTCAACGCGAAGCGGCAATCTCATTTCTCGTCTGCAACAACTTCCGTGTCGTCCGCGCGATGGGAGGTCTGAGCCGGATGGAAAAACTCGCGCTCAGTGTGCCGTCGCCGTCGCGCGCTTTTCTTCCAGAACCGCTGGATCGCGACGCGCCAGGGCCGCCATGTCCACGGCGGACGCGCCCTTGATCGATGTGGTCACGCTGCTGCGCACCCACTCCAGACTGCCCGCTTGCCATTCGTAGGCATAGCCGATGACGATCACGCCCAGGAACGGCAGGCCCAGCAGCAGCGCCTCCGTTGGAAACTCGCGATAGATCACGGCCCACGGATAGATCAACGCCACTTCGACGTCGAACACCAGGTAGAAAAGAGCCACGATGTAAAAGCGCAGGTCGAACTGCACCCAGCTCGAGCCGATCGTCGGCTCGCCGCACTCGTAGATCGCCAGCTTTTCTTCGTTGGGAAGATTAGGGCGCAACAGGCTGCTGACCGTGAGGTTGATCAGCACGAACCCCAGGCCGAAGCCGAGAAAAATCGCGATGGAAAGTAACGATTCCACTATCGTGCTCCTTGAGAGCGGACATGATAGTGGAGCAGGGGAGTGGTCACAAGGCGGGCGTCGGGGTGGACGCCGTGGTCGCCGCCGCTGGTTCCGCGACCGCGGCGGCGTGCCTGCGCATGCCCAGCGCGGACTTGAGCAGATCGGTCAGTTGCTCCTGCGTGCGTTCGAAGCGTTCGATCGCCTCGGTGTTCCTGCGAACCAGGCGGATCAGCACCCGCAAGGCATCGCGCTCGCGCATCAGCCGGGCGTGGGTGTCGTTGAGCTGCTGTTCCCGCCGGCGTGAGAGCATGCGCTCCCACACCCACAGCGCGCCCATCAGGCCGGCGACGCCGAATTGAGTCAAGGATTCGAGGAGATCGGTGGGCATGGCCGTAAGAGAGAATTTGCAATTGAAAATTGACCATTTTCAATTTTCAATTGCGGACGAGGAAATGCAAAGCTGTTGTTGTCACGCACCGTTACACGCGCAGCAGATCAATCAGCGCCATGTCCTTGATCGCGTCCGCTTCACCGTCGCCGTTGAAATCCATGTGAACGCGGGCGAAGCGGCAGGCGGCGTCGAAGTTCACCTTGTAGTACGTGTGCTTCTCGCGCGGCACCGCGTTGTCGGCGCCCAGCGCCACGGCCGCGGCATAGACGTGCGCCAGCGTGCCGAGCACCTCCAGCTTGGTCATCAGCGAGAGCGAGACGATCTGACTTTCGAACAGCTCCGCGTCGGAGCTGCCCACGTTCACACCCAGGCGCGTCAGCAGCGCGTCATGCACAAGCTGAGCCTGCGGCGCGAATGTGCGTACGACCACCGCCAGACCTGTGCCGGCGGCGGGCGGGATCGGCGTGTCGCCCAGAATCCTGCGCGGCCGCGAAACCGTCAGCGTGTGAGCATCCACCCGCGCAATCACCTCGCACGCCTGACCGGCAATCAGCACCACGCTGCTGGCGCCGACCTGGGCCGCCGCGAAATCGGCCGACGCGCTGGTGAGCGTCGTGCCCGACACGATGCCGTCGGCGGCGTCCAGCCTCTTCTGGCTGGCGAAGAGAACTTCGTTGAAAAGATTCGGCTCGACCAGCAGCAGATCGCGATCGGTGGAGAAGGGCATGGGAGACTCCGAGGAAAGAAGTGAAAAGCGAAAAGTAGAAAGTGCGAAGCGCGAAGGCAGAAGTGTTGGGGGATTCAGTGCATCGCGGTTAGCGGAAGCACCGCAGGTGCCCGGGCGGCAACCCTGTGCGTTCGTCGAATCCGAAACCCTCCGCCGGCCTTTCGACCGGCGGAGAGCGGAGGTGGTGTGGTGTTTTCGTGGCAAGCTGGACGACGCGGCTCACGCCGTCGCCAGGCCGCGGATCAGGCCGTGGGCGTTTTCGTTGCGGAACTCCAGTGTGTATTCGCCGAGCACCTGGCCCACTTCGCTGTCGCCGGTGGCAGCCAGCTTCTTGAAATGGAAGCTGCGACCCGCCAGGGGCAGCACGTGAATCCGCGAGGAATCCAGCAGCAGCACCGTGTTCGCGGGCGTCCATCGGCTGAGCACGACGCGACAGACGCCGAAGTCGCTTTCGTAGACTCCGACGGCATCGCGGAACTTCGCGTCATCGGCGTCGTAGCGGCGCGAGCCGGTGATGAAGCTGTTGATCCGCCGCTTCTGGAATCCGTTCACGACGATGGTGTCGATGCGGGCCGCCGACTGCTCCCAGATTTTTCGCAGCGCGAAGTTGAGCTGCTCCTCGGTGAGCAGATCGGTGTTGTCGCCTGCGCCGGCGGGGAATCCGTTCGCGTCGTTCACGAACGCGTTGGTCGCGATCGCCGGGATGATGCCGCGCAGCGATCGGCGCACCGTGCTGGAACCTTGCGGATTGGCGGCGGGCGACACGCCGTTGATCACGCAGTTCTCCAGGTCGCGCAGCAGCTCGCGCAGCCGCTCGGCCTTCTGGTAGTCCAGCTCGTCGCGCAGCGCGAGCTGCCGGGCGGCCAGCTGCGAGCCGGAGACTTCCACGCTCGCCGTGAAAATCTGCGTGTAGTTCTGCTTGCGGCTGCGGCTGGTGAAGCGCGTGGCGGGGCGGTCGTCGCCCTCCAGCGCCGCGTTGCCGAGGATGCGCAGCACGCGGTTGTCGCCCAGGGCTTCGCTGGGCGTGCCGCCGTACTGCCGCACGACGGTGAGCGTGTTGCCGCTGACGCCGGTGACGAGCATGACTTCCTTGAGGTTCTCCATCTGGATCAGGTCGCCGGCGCGGAATCGGTCGCCGTTGTCCACGTCGAAGCTCGTGTCGGTGGCGGCGTTCCCGTAAGTGGCGTCGTTGATCGCGTCGGTGTTGGGCAGCAGCGTATCTTCGAGCCACTCGTGAATCGTGCTGACGGCAGCGCGCGGCGCGTTGCCCAGGTGACTCAGCAGCGGCGTCTCGAAGGGGCTGACGATGCCGATGACGTCGGACACATCTTCGGCAAGCTCCGGCAGCGACGAGCCGGCGGAGTAAGTGGCTTTTCCAGTGAAAGGCATGGGGGTCTCCAGAAAGGAAGGGCCTAGGGATTAGGGCCTAGGGCCTAGGGTGGTGGGATTGCCCGCCAACGAAGGTGGGCGATCAGCGAGATCGAAGACGAAGACACTGGGAAGGCTGGAGTCCGTCGGGCAGGGGAACCAAGGGTTTTGATCTGCTGATCGCCCCTTGGCCCTTGGCCCTAGGCCCTTTCCCCTCACGCGACTGCGTGAGAGGCGTTGCGCCGCAGGCGCAGGTAACGAAGCAGATCGAGGCGGCTGCCGGTGGACGCGGCCTGCTCGGCCGCGGTGATGACGGTTTGCGACGGGCCGCGGGTGCGGGCGGGCATGGCGCCGGCTTCAGTGCGGCGAGTGCGGAAGAGATAGGGCTTGCTGCGGCGAAGGTCCGCGATCGCCGCCGCCACGTCGGGCTGATCCATCATCTCCACTGCCGCCTCGGTGAGCAGGCGGGCGACTTCGACGTCCACCGCATCGCTGTCGGCGAGCAAGGCGTCGATCTTCTGCCGCCGCTCCAGCACCGCGATGGTTTCGCGCGTCTTCGACAGATCGGTCTCGACGGCGCCGAGCTTGGCGCGCAGGTCCGCCAGTTGCTGCTCAGCCGCCTGTGCCCGCTTGCGATAGCGAATTGCTTCGGTGACGGGGACGAGTTTGGCGCCGGTGTTCACGTCGGCGTCGATGAGAGGCGCGGAAGTGGCGGCGTGCTCCGCCCGTTCGTCCGTCGGCAGGGGAACTTCAAGTTCCCCTGCCTCCGGCGCGCCCCCCGGCGCGCGGCGGGGGTCCGCCGTGTTCTCCGTCTCGCCCGGTGCAGAATCCGTGGCGGGATCGCAGGCGGTTGACGCGGGGCATGCGTCTGTGATCGTCGTTGCGTTGCTCATGTTGTGATCTCCATGGGTGAAAGTGAAGGTGTTGAACGTGAGTTGGTTCTGGTCTGAAGCACAGACGCCTGCGGCGTTTCCGCTAACCGCCGTTCCTGTCCCCTGTCCTCTGTCCCCTGTCCTCTGTCCCCTGTCTCCTGTCCCCTGTCTCCTGTCTTTTCCCCTGTCCTGTCCCGCGACCGGTGCTGCCCGGCCGTGGCTTTATGAGTGAGTTTCAAATGCACGGAGCCGCGGGAATTCAGCACCGGCCGCGAGACAGGAAGAGAGGGCAGAGGGCGGAGGACAGAGGACAGAGGACAGAGGGCAGAAGACAGAGGACAGAAGACAGAGATCAGGAGTCAGAGATCAGGAGTCAGAGGTCAGAAGTCAGAAGTCAGAGGTCAGAGGTCGGCACAAAGAAGCCAGAGATCAGCGGCCAGCGACGCAATGCTGTTTTCTGCCCACTGACCTCTTTCCTCTGTCCTCTTTCCTCTGTCCTCTTTCCTCTGTCCTCTGTCCTCTCACCCCGCCGGGCATTCGTCGTATCCCAGTTCCGCCAGAATCTGCGACGGGGCGACGCCGAGTTGCTTCTTGATCAGCGCGTCCTGCAATCGCTGGCTGTCGCTTTCGGGCAGCGGGCTGGGCCAGTCGATGCGCACCCGGCGCTCGTGGCTTTCGTTGGGCAGCACACCCAGGGCGTCCGCGGCGTACAGGATCATTTCGCACATGCGCTCGATGCCGGCGCCGTAGGTCACGCGCTTCTTCTCCGTGCGCGAGAGCATGCCCATCAACACGACGCGCAGCGCGTTCTCACTGGTGAGGTTGCCCACGCGGTCGCGGATCATGCCGGCCGCCAGCGGCGTGACGCCGGACGCCTTGTCCATCGCCTCGCGGATTTCCATGATGTGCGCGTCTTCGCTGGGCGAAGCCGCGTCGCCGCCGAACTCGTCGATCTTCGCGTCGAGGTTGTCGGTGGCCCACATCTGCCCGGGGCCGACGGGCCGCTGGAGGAACCCGTCGATGCCTTTGCCCAGATACATCTTGAAGGACTGGAACGTGACGCGGTTGGCGCGATCGCTGAGGCGCGTGTTCAGTTCATCCTGCAGCGGGATCAGCGGCTCCACTTCGCTGAGGCCTTCGTAGAAAAAAGGCTGCGGCAGATTCTGGATGTGCACGACGGGAATGCGGCCGAGGCGATTGCGCTCCTCGCCCACCAGTCGGCGATCGTCGCCGCTGCCCGCGTATCGCCGCAGCGCGTCGGCCGACCACACCTCGGTGCATTCCACCGACGCCCTGCGTTCGCTCTGCAAATCCCGGCCCAGCACGCGGTCCCGCAGCCGACTGCTCAGTCCACCGCGATCCAGGGCATTGAGCACCTGCCGATAGTGAACGAGATACGCGTCGAGTTTGCGGTAATCGCAGGGCGACAGCACGGGAATCGCCCGCGGCGCTTCGATGATTTCCAGCACGAATTCGCCGGCCTGCTCAAGGATCGCCTGCTGCAGACGCGAGGGAGCGTTCGAAGAAGCGGCCCCGTCGCCGGACTCGTTTCCGCACGGAGATGAGGCGTGCCCTGATTCGGCGGAAGAAATGCCATGCGAGGGCGACACGGGGCCGCGGAGAGAGGCTCGGTGGCTCGGCTTGACCGAGTCGGTGCGCAGCAGCACATCGACGTAGCCATGGACGGAGCCGAGCAGCGCCAGGTCCTGGAAGAAGCCGACGCCGCCGTTGGCTTCGAGAACGCGACGGAGGAAGGTCTCGATGACGTCGGCCCGCGTTTTCTGCGGCGCCAGACTCTGGAGCGTGAAGGGCTTGCCGAACATGAAATCGACCAAGGCGTGCACGCGCCAGGCGATGTCGTTTTCGATGACGATCTCCCGCCGTGTGACGCCGCCGTTGCCCGCCGGCGGATTGAGGAGCCTGCCCGGAAGCCCGCGTTCCTGCGCCAGCCGATGCCGCTCACCCGGTTCATAGGAGGAGCCGCGGGAGAGTTCGTTGCGGTAGTAGTCCCACAGCGTTTCCAGCCAGGGCAGTGTTGCCTGTTCGTGTTCACGGATGAGGAAATCGACGAAGCCGGCGTCCGGGGTGGCTGGCTCATCCTGCGGCGTGACGAGATGCGACATGGTCGTGCTCCTTGGCGGTTCGCGAAAAGCGATGCGTCACCAAGGGGCGTTGGACGGGGTTTGTGCGCCAAAAGCCGAACACGCCGACGGCCGACGGCGCGGAACCTGTGCATGCGACAAGGGTTACCCACCGCGGCGGCGGGGGACGTTTGTTTGGATGTTGTTCGGTTCTTGGCGCACAGAACCGGACCGTCGCGAGGTGAATGGACCCGGCCAGTTGCTTATCGATGAACCCGTGGCATGATGCCGCTGCTGCCTGCCCCAAACACTCCCGGCAGCATGACTGCCCACCGAAAGGCTTGCCTGGAATGCACTTGCCGCTAGAATAGGCATACTATGGGTCGTTCCGAACAAGAATTAGACACGCTTGAAAGAATCAGCCAAATATTGAGCGGAGCGCTTGAGCTTGGTCAGGTTTTTCAACAGGCGGTAGCCATGCTCGGTGAGCGGATGAACATCACCCAGGCATCGCTGTGCCTTTGGGACGACGCGATCAGTCAGGCGCGCATCGTCGCCGCCGTCGGGCTTTCCAAGACCGAAATCGAACGCGGCCGCTACGGTCTGGGCGAAGGCGTCACCGGCCGCGTCCTGGCGACAGGCCAGCCCGCGATCATCCCCGATGTGCGCAAGCATCCTGAGTTTCTCAACCGCACGGGCAGCCGCGATCTCGCAGGCCCCGACCATCGCGGAGGCGCAACCGAAGCGGCGCCGACCTCGTTCATCTGCGTGCCCATCAAGGAGGGCGATCGCGTCATCGGCGCGATGTCCATCGACAAGCCCTTCATCGATGAAGCGCTGCTCGCCTCCGACGCGCGCCTGATCGCCATCGTCGCCGGCTCCATCAGCCAGACCATCCGCATTCATCACCTGATGCAGCGGGAGAAGGACGACCTGCTCGCCGAGAACCAGCAGCTGCGCGACAACCTGCTCAGCAAATACCGCTTCGACAACATCATCGGCTCCAGCCAGACGATGATGGATGTCCTCGCCACGATCGGGCAGGTCGCGTCCTCGCGCGCCACCGTGCTGCTCCTGGGCGAGACCGGCGTGGGCAAGGAACTGATCGCCAAGGCCATTCACTTCAACTCGCCCCGCAAAGACAAAGCCATGGTCCGCGTCAACTGCGGCGCGCTCTCCCAGCAACTGCTCGAATCCGAACTCTTCGGCCACATCAAGGGCGCCTTCACCGGCGCTGTGAAAGACAAGCTCGGACGATTCGAGGCGGCTGACGGCGGCTCCATTTTCCTCGACGAAATCGGCACCCTCTCGCCGGAACTCCAGGTCAAGCTCCTGCGCGTCCTGCAGGAGCGCGAGTTCGAACGCGTCGGCGATCACCGCACCGTCAAGGTGGATGTGCGCGTCATCGCCGCCACCAACCTCGACTTGCAGGAAGAAGTCCGCAAGGGCACTTTCCGCGAGGATCTTTACTACCGCCTGAATGTCGTCACCATTCCGATTCCGCCGCTGCGGGCGCGGCGCGAGGACATTCCGCGCCTGATCGATCACTTCCTCGATCGCTTCAACCGCGAAAACAACCGCTCGCTGAAGAAGATCAGCCGGGACGTGCTCAACACGCTGCTGCGGTACCCCTGGCCGGGCAATGTGCGTGAATTGGAGAACACGATCGAGCGGGCCGTGGTGCTCAGCAACGCGGAGGAATTCACCGAGGATCTGCTGCCGCTGCAGATTCGCATGTTCGCCCATCAGGTTCGCGGCGACACGGCTGACGAATCCATCGAAACCCTCGCCAACAAAATCGCCCGCCACGCGATCCAGCAGTACCAGAGCGAGGAAGGCCGCATTTACGAACTGGTCGTCGGCGAAATCGAAAAGCAGCTCATCATCGAAGCGCTCAGCCAGAACGGCGGCGTGAAAACCCGCACCGCGGATTACCTGGGCATCAACCGCAACACGCTCAACAAGAAAGTGAAGGATTTCCAGATCGAGGCGGCGGAGGATTGAGGCGGAAGGGGCGGAAGGACGGAAGGGACGAAGGGACGGAGGGACGGAGGGACAGAGGAGACGGAGAAAGGGAACGTGAATGAAACGAGAGAGAACTGAAACGAGAGAGAACTGAAACAAACGGCGCGACGTCGCGCTTCACCGTTTAGCGCTCGCCCGAAGGGCGAGGCTGTCCGTCCACCACCACCACCGCATCACCCACACGAATCACACCGTCGTTGACGATGCGTCCGTACACCCCACCGCGCGTGCCGCCGAGCGCTTTGAGCAGGCCGTGCATTTCCTCGATGTGGGCGCACGGATGCGTGATGCCGTTGACTTCGATCTCCACCTCGCCGACGCGGATGCGCTTGCCGACGAAGCCCGCCAGATCGCCCGCATCGATCAGCACATTCGCTCTTCGCGCATGCCACGGCAGCGCCTCGCCCATGGCTTCGATCACCTCGTCCCATTGCCGCGAGGACAGAAGCGTGATGCCGCGCTTGGCGCTTTTGCTGTGATCGCCATCGAGGCAGCCGTCGCGCGTGGCCCGCGCCTCGTCGACGATTTGCATCGACGCCGCGCGTGCAGGCCGCAGCGCCAGTCCGATCACGTTGCCGATGGGGGAGTTCATACGATGATCTGCGATTCATCTCGTGCGGGGAATCCCGCCCTTCGGGCGGGCGCTAAACTCTTTTTCTCTGCGTCTCTTCTTCTTTTCGTCTCTTCCCCGCCTACTTCCGCAACCCGCCCATCACCGTTGCGTTTCTTCTCGAGGCGAACGCAATCATCCCGATCCCGAACACCGACAGCCCCACGCTCAACCACTGCCCGCGCGTGATGCCCGTCGCTGCGAACTCCAGGTCCTTGATGTGCTCGTCGGGCGTGCGGAAAAACTCGTTGAAAATCCGCATCACGCCGTACAGCAATCCGAACCATCCCGCGATCACGCCGGGCTTGCGCGGCTTGAGCCAGATCAACACCAGCGCCACGAACACGATCACGCCCTCGGTCAGCGCCGCGTAAAGCTGCGATGGATGATGCGTCGTCAGCAGCGGGCTCACCGCGTCGCCGATGCTGCGGCCGAGCACGCCGCCGTCCTGAATCGCATCGATGAGCTTGTGGAGATTCATGTCGACCGCTGCCCGGTTGCCATCGACGATGTACGTGTGCCAGGCGTGCGCATCGACGCCCAGCTTCTGCATCGCCGGCGCCAGTTCCGCCAGCTTGTCGTCGCCGAGGCTGAACATCTCCTGCGGAAACTTCACCGCCCAGGGCAGGCCCGGCGAGCACGCCCGGCCGATGAGTTCGGCATTGATGAAGTTGGCGATGCGACCGAAGAAAAAACCCGTCGTCGCGCTGAGCGCGGTGATGTCAAAGAGGTGCAGGAAGCTGTGCCGCACCTTCGCCGGCGGCGGGGCTCCGTTGGACTCCACGCGTTTCACCGAGCGCCAGGTGTAAAACCACACCGCCGCCGCCACGCCGATCATCCCGCCGTGGCTCGCCATGCCGCCCTTGTTGAGCTTGAGCACGCCCCAATAAGGAAGATCGCTGGTGAAATCCCAGAGCAGCGACGGCTGATAGAAGAACACGTACCCCAGCCGCCCGCCGACCACCACGCCGATCGCCACGGTGATGACGAAATCCATCACCTCGGCTTTCACCAGCGTGGATCGTCCGCCCGCCACCAGTTGTCGGGTGAAGAGATAGCCGCACACAAACGCGGCCAGATAAGCCAGCCCGTACCAGCGCAGCCCGAAGTTGCCGCTGATCTGAATCGCGAATGGATCGATGTCGTGCAGCCAGACGGCAAGTGAGAGCATGCAGGGATTCTCGCCTCATGGGGCGGGTTTGCAAATGGCGTCGACGATCCCATTTAGCCGGCGGGCTTGCCCGCCGCGAACCGCCGGGCGCGGAGTGAACCCGATCACGTCACGGACAAGCGCCGATCTCGGCGCTCGCCGATATCGTCGATCCGCGGCGGGCAAGCCCGCCGGCTAAATCATCACGCCAATGCACAAATCCGCGCCACTGCCTTGGGGATACTGTTGTGGATGGAGTGAACCCGATCAGGTCACGGACAAGCGCCGATCTCGGCGCTCGCCGATATCGTCGATCCGCGGCGGGCAAGCCCGCCGGCTAAATCATCACGCCAATGCACAAATCCGCGCCACTGCCTTGGGGATACTGTTGTGGATGGAGTGAACCCGATCAGGTCACGGACAAGCGCCGATCTCGGCGCTCGCCGATATCGTCGATCCGCGGCGGGCAAGCCCGCCGGCTAAATCATCACGCCAATGCACAACTCCGCGGCCCTGCCTCGTGGATACTGTTGTGGATGCGATGACGCGTGTGGCGGAATCGCTTGCACAGGGTTCATCCGTGACGACAACGCTCGAATCGATCTACCGCGAGCATCGCCAGGGCCTGTTCACGCTGGCCTTGTCGATCACGCGCCGCCGGGACCGCGCCGAGGACGCGGTGCATGATGCTTTCGCGCGCATGCTCCGGGCCGAGCAGAGCCGGTCGTCGCCGCAGGGCGATCGTGTGGCTTATGCCTTCGCCTCCGTCCGCAATGCCGCGATCGACATCGTGCGCAAGAAGAGCGAATTGGCGATCGAAGCCATCGCCGGCGAATCCTCCGATGGCGAATCGATCTACGCCCGGCTTGGGCCGAGCGGGCAATCGAACCGCGACGGCGCTTCGGACGAACCCCTGCTTGCCGCCGAGACGCAATCCCTCGTGCAGCAGGCGATCCGCGAACTGCCCGACGCCACGCGTCAGGTGCTGGTCATGAAGCTGCATGGCGGGCTGACGTTCGAGCAGATTTCGCAGGCCATGAACGAGCCGCTTCCCACCGTCGCCAGCCGGTACCGACGAGCGTTGGACCGCTTGAAGGAGCGCCTGCAGCCGGTGGCGGCCGAGTAGGAAAATGAATGTTCCCCGTTGGATGGCTTGGAGCATCGACATGAACACGACCGATCGCGAACTTGAAGAACTGCTGACGAAGCTTCCACGCGAGCAACCGTCGGCCACGCTGGACGCCCGCATGGCGAAACTGTTCGCGGCAGCCGAGGCGCGTCACGACGAAGTGATCGCGACACTTCGACCGCGGACGTTCTGGCCGCGGCTGCTGGCGTCGGGACTGGCGATGGCGGCGTGCCTGCTCTTGGCGGTGATCGTGGCGATGAACACCGCCGCGCCCACCGGCGAAACAAAAGACCGAAGCGCCCAAGGCATCATCCCCAGCCCCGCCAACAACGCCGGCCACGAGTCCGACACCCTCGACTTCAAGCCCGTCCGCATCGAACAGGTCTGGTCCCAAATCCAGCCCGGCGGCATCATCACCCTCGACGACAACACACCCCTGCGGCGATTCCGACGCCACACCGTCGAGCACGTTCAGCTCATCGACGACAAGCAGAACATCCGCATCGAATACACCCGGCCACGCAACGACACCATCGTCGTGCCGGTGAGGTACGACTGAGGAAGGGGACAGGAAACAGGAGACAGGAGACAGGAGACAGGAAACAGGGGACAGGAGACAGGGGACAGGAGACAGAAATAGACGCCGCGCCTTGCCGGTTAGCGGAAACGCCGAAGGCGTCTGGACGAATCACCCCTGACGACCGTATCGACAACCATTCCACACACCATCCATCCACCATTCAGGAGCCACCTATGCCTTTCGACCGTACCGCCTTCGCCGCGACGTTGCTCGCATCCGCCGCCGCCCTATTCGCCGCCGAACCTGCGCTCGAAGCGATTCCCGCCGCGCCGCCGGCTGCCCCCGCTGCCCCCGCCGCCCACGCACCGCAGGCTCAGCAGGCCGATCGCCTCATCTTCTTTGAACCCATCGAGGCTGGAAAAGTCGAGAGCGCGCCGCGCGTGATGTTCCTCCGCGGCGCGCAACCCGCCACGCGCCGCTTCGTCGCCGGTCCCGGCAATGCCGACGTGCTGATCGCGCCGGGCCAGGCCCGCACGTTCAATGTCGAACTGAAAAAAGTCGCCTACCTGGGCGTCTCCACTTCGCCCGTTCCTGCCGCACTCGCCGCTCAACTGAAACTGCCCGAAGGCTTTGGCCTGGTCGTGGATCACGTGGAACCGAAGGGCCCCGCCGATGCCGCGGGGCTCAAGCAGCACGATGTCGTCGTTCGCGTCGGCGATCAGAAACTGGTCAATGCCGCGCAGCTGGGCACGCTCGTCCGAGGTCAGAAGCCGGGCGATGAAATCGAACTCGTCGTCATCCGCCAAGGCAAGGAAGCCAAACTCAAAGCCAAGCTCATCGAGAAGGAAGTGCCCGTGCCGCCCGCCGGCGCGGAAGTGCTTCCCTTCGGCGCCGAGCCGTTCGAGTTCCAATGGGAACCCGGCCAGCGCGTGCCGGCCCCCGGCCCCGGCGCCCCCGGCGCCCCCGGCGCGCTGCCGCGCATCAAGCGATTCGACATTGACATGCTCAAGCCGCGCGGCGTGCAGCGCTACAGCGACGAAGAGCACGACCTGGAAATCAAGCAGGACGGCGACGCCCGCAAACTCATCGTCAAGGACAAAGCCGGCAAAACCGTGTTCGACGGCCCCATCGGCACCGACGAGCAGCGCAAAGCGGTGCCCGAGGCGGTGAAGCCGAAACTGGAAAAGCTCGAGAAGTCCTCGCGATTCCAGTGGCGCGGCGCAGCCCCCGGCGCGGCAGGGGGCGCCGGCGCGATCGAACTCGATCTGGATTTCGCAGGCCCCGAAGTGGAAAAAATGATCGAGCTGCATCTGAAGCAGTTGGAAGACCTGCCCGGCCTTGATCGCCAGGAATTGCAGAAGCAGATCGACGCCATGCGCAAACAGATGGACGACATGCGCAAGCAAATGGACAAGCACCGCGCGGACCTCGTGCCAGGCGCGCTGCCCATCCCCGGGGGCCCCGGCGTCCCCAATCTCCCCGGCCAGCAGTTCGAGCATCGCGCGGCGACAAGCTCCGCCATGGCGTCGATGTCCGATGACCAGCACAGCATCACCTACAAGCTCGACGAGAAGGGCAAGCACCTGATCGCCAAGGACAAGGAAGGCAAGGTGCTCTTCGACGGGCCGATCAACACCGACGAGGAACGCGTCAAAGTACCGGCGGAAATCAAGGCGAAACTCGACAAGCTGGAGAACTCCGTGCGCGTGAATCAGAACTTCGAGTTCCGCGGCGCGCCGGCCCGTCGGTTCCGCAACCAGCCGGAGGATCCGGAGTCGAAGGATCGCCCGCGCGAAGACCGCAAAGAAGAGCAGCAGCGCGAGAAGCCGGTGCTGTGAGAGTCCACGGCCAGTGTTGTGAGAGTAGCGCGTCCGGCCCCCTCTCCCTCCGGGAGAGGGCTGGGGTGAGGGCCGGTGAAGCTTGCGTTCGAAATGTCGAAACAGCGGGCCTCAGGTTACTGAGGCCTTTTTCGTTGTGCTAGATGACGCAGGTTTTCCCGGCCCTCACCCTAACCCTCTCCCGGAGGGAGCGGGGACCGGAGTGGAGAACGCGTCACTCGTGATCCGCGGCGCCTGCACCTGCTTCTTGTCGAGCGTGAAGTGAAACGTCGTGCCCTTGCCGACTTCGCTGGTGAGCCAGATCGTCCCGCCGTAGCACTCGACGATCGCTTTGACGCTCGCCAGTCCCACGCCTTTGCCGGCGACCTGGTGCGCGCCCGAGTGCGTGCCGCGGCGGAAGACGTCGAACACGTGCGGCTGATCCTTCGCATCGATGCCGCTGCCGGTGTCGGCGACGAAGAAGTAAAACTGATGCTCGCGCTCCTCGAAGCCGAGCGTGACGCGCCTTTCCTTCGCGTCGAGCATGTACTTCACCGCGTTGTCGAGCAGATTCTGAAACACCTGCCGCATGCGGTTGCGCTCCGCCAGCACCACCGGCATCGCGTCGGGCAGATCCAGGGCGATGCCCGACGCTTCCAGGTCGTAGCTGAGGCTGGCGCGCAGGTCCGCCACCAGCGCGCCCAGGTCCACCTTCTCGCGCTTGCCGGGACGAGTGCGGATGCGGCTGAGTTCCAGGAGATCGTTGAGCAGGTCGATCTGCATTTTCACATTGGCGCTGATGCGCTCGAGCTTGGTCAGCGCATCGTCGGCGAGCTGCGTGCGGTACTTGCTCAGCAGCATGGCCGCCATGCCGTCGATGTTGCGCAGCGGCGCGCCCAGGTCGTGGGAGACGGCGCGGAAGAACTCGTTCTTCTCGCGAATCTCCGCCTCCAGCCGGCCGTTGACGCGCTCCAGTTCGGCGGTGCGGGCCTGCACCTTTCGTTCCAACTCTTCGTTGGCGGCGCGAAGGTCGCGGTGAGCGGCGCTCAGGTTGCGCGACATGGCGTTGAAGGCGCCGGCCAGCACGCCCAGTTCATCGCGCGTATCGACCGGCACGGGCTGCGGCGCTTCGCCTTCGCCGAGCTTCACCGTCGCCACCAGCAGCGCCTTCAACGGAGCCGTCCACCGCTTCACCGCGAAGAAAACAAACGGCAGGCTGAACACGCACACGATGCCCGCTGCGATGAACTGCGTCAGTTGCAGTTTGCCCAGCGATTCAGGCAATCCGCGCTCGCGCAGGCCCAGCAGCACGAAGCCCTCGAGCTGGCGGCCGCCCTCGCCGCGGCCGGGCGTGTTCCAGATCGGCGTCCGGCGGACGACGATGTCGCCGCCCTCGCCGAAGAAGAGCGCCTGATCCACGTCGATCGCGCCGCTCATGCCGTCCACGCCCGTCTGGTTTGTGAACGCCGCCCACGCGTCCGAGTCGATCGATCGGCGATGAAGCACGTTCTCGTGTTTGTCGGTGACGACGACGAAGGCGAGGCGTCGTTCCAGGAACAGCGCTTCGAGCACATGATCCGCATCAGGCGACCAGCCGTTGTGTACGCGCCCCGAAAGCGAAGCCGCCACCGCCTGCGAGAGCATGCTGGCGTTGCGGGCGTGGGCGTCGTTCATCGCCCCGCGCGCCAGGGCGTTGAGCCACAGCGCGCAGAGCACCGTCGGCACGATCACCATCGCCAGCGTCCACCACGCCAGCTTGCGCTGCAGCGAATGGCGGGGGCGCATGGCGAGCGCCGCCTGCAACGTCCTGTCGGGTTCCTCCACCTCTGGCGTCATCGATCACTCCTCGATCACTGCTCGTGCCGATAATGTTTCATCGGCGATTGCGGGCGGGGAGTTCATCCGCTCGTCAGCGCTCCGCCGTTCACCGGCGTTCCGCTTGCGGCCGATGCCGACGCGGTTACACTCAGTTCCCACATGCGAAACACGCTGCAAACCCGCTGTTTCCAAGGGCTGGCCGCCGCCCTGCTGACCATCGCGCTGTCCGGCTGCGCCGCCCAGCCCGCCGCCCAGGGCCCCGTGCCGATCGGTGCCGACGACTACCGCCGCACTTTCGAAGCAGCGGTGGAGACGCTGAGGACCGAAGGCTTCGTCGTCGCCCGTCAGGATTACCGCTTCGGCCGAATCACCACGCAGCCGCGCTCATCGCCCGCCTTTTTTGAAATATGGAAGAGCGATAACAGCACCGCAGGCCAGGCCGCCGGCGGCACGATCAACGCGGAGGATCGCGTGGTCACGGTGAAGTTCGACCCGGCCGCGCCGCAGGCCGCATCGCAGTACGCGCTCGCCGTTGAAGTCGCCATCCATCGCCGCCAGCGCCCCACCCGCCGGCTCAGCGGCTCCACCGATGGCTCGCATCTCGTCCGGCCGCTGCTCGATGTGCCCGACAGTCTCGACAAGAAAGGCGCCACCACGGACTACCGCACGTTCGTCGAGCTCGACGAACCGATGGCGGCGAAATTGCTCGCGTTGATCCTTCAGCGCGCAGCCCAACCCGCGCCGGTGGCGGACGCATCACGATCCCACTGATCGCGTGAACGGCCACTCCGGCCCCCTCTCCCTCCGGGAGAGGGCTGGGGTGAGGGCCGGTCAACCCCGTGCGCTTGATTCAACTTCGGCGCCACCAATCCTGGCGCCAACGACCTGTTGGTGCCGCGCCCGCCACCGGACCTCCTCGGCGGGCAAGCCCGTCGGCTCAATGTTCTCTTCTCGCTCGCGCTCCCCATGACCACTTCCAAGACAATCATCCGCATCGGCCATTCGCCCGACCCCGACGATGCCTTCATGTGGTATCCGCTGGCGAATTTTCCGAGCGGCACCGGCCCCGGCGGCAAGACGTACACCCCGCGCGTCGACACCGGGCCGTACGAGTTCGTCCACGTGCTCGAAGATATTCAGTCGCTCAACAACCGCTGTGAAAAAGCGGAACTGGAGATCACCGCGCTCTCCATCCACCAGTATCCGTACGTCGCCGACAAATACGCCATGACCAGTTGCGGCTCTTCCATGGGCGATGGCTACGGCCCGATGATCGTCGTTCCCGCGTCCAGCAAACTGCAACTGAGCGATCTGGAGAACGTGACCGTCGCCATTCCCGGCACGCGCACCACGGCGTTCCTCGCGCTGTCGCTGCTCCTGAAAAAGCGCGTGCCGAAGTTCGAGTTCGTCATGTTCGACCAGATCATCCCCGCGGTGCAGGCGGGCAAGTTCGAAGCGGGCCTGATCATCCACGAAGGCCAGCTCACCTTCGCCGAGGCCGGCCTGCGCTGCCTCGTCGATCTGGGCAAGTGGTGGACGGACTCGCGCAAGCTGCCGCTGCCCCTGGGCGGCAACGCGATCCGCCGCGACCTGGGCTGGCCGGCGATGCGGCAGATCACAACGATCCTCCTCAACTCGATCCGGTACGCGCTGGAGCACCGCGATGAAGCCGTTCAGTACGCATTGAACTACGCCCGCGACATGGGCAAGGATCTCGCCGACCAGTTCGTGGGCATGTACGTGAACAAGTGGACGCTCGACTACGGCGACCGCGGCCGCGCCGCCGTGAAGCAGCTCATCCGCGAAGCAATCGAAATGAAGCTCGTCCCCGACTGCGGCGAGGTGGATCTGGTGGAGCCGATCGGATGAGTGGGTGAGTGGGTGACTTGGTGAGAGGGTGACCAATCACCGAGTCACCTCGTCACCCCCTCACCCACTCATCTTCCCTCACCATCCTCTCGCCTCCACCTTCCCTCCGCCCACCTCCAGGTTCACCAGCAGATACCGCAGCGCATCGCAGGCGTGATCCGCGCCGTCCTTCACCGGCGTGGTGTTGTGCGGGTCCTTTTCGTCGAAGTGATAAGTCGCCAGCGAACGGATCAGCGACACGCAGCCCGGATCGATGCGCAGGGTGCCGCGATCCAGCCGGCGACGGATGATCTCAATGCCCACGTTAGTCAGCGTGCGCGCCGCCCGCACTTTGTAGCCGCGGCGGCGCAGGTAGCCGATGTCGCTGATGCCCGTCTGGCTGCTGCGCTGCCCGCCCGCCGGATCGGCGCCGATCCACGCGGGCCTGGGCCAGCCGCGCTCTTCCATCAGCTTCACGTTCTGGTCCAGCGTCAGGCCGTCCTGCA
Source organism: uncultured Phycisphaeraceae bacterium (assembly GCA_964426135.1). Classification (GTDB taxonomy): domain Bacteria; phylum Planctomycetota; class Phycisphaerae; order Phycisphaerales; family Phycisphaeraceae; genus CAYRPN01. The sequence goes on from CAYRPN010000006.1 coordinate 27,858, forward strand.
CGAACTCCTCGGCGATCTCCACGATGCAGTCGCTCGGATCGCTCTGCTCCACGGACGAAACGCCCGGAGCAGGCACGATCCGCGCCCAAAGCATCACGAACGGATTGCGGATGCCGAAGTCCATGCCGCCCACGAGCATCGGCTCCGGCAGCGGCTCAAGCTGCCCGCCGGCGGTGAAAATCTTGCGGATCATTTTCTCCTCAGGGAACCGATAGCACCCCGCCCGCACCGCCCCGACCAGTTCGCGCTTTCCTCCGCCGGGGCCGATCGGCGCCACGTGCCTGCCGCCCACGCTCGCATCGAAACGCGGGTACACGCTGTGATCCGTGCGCGGCTGGCGGCACATCATCTCCGCCGCCCACGTGCCGTCGCTGCTGCGCTGCCACGCGGCGACCACATCGTCCACGGGCATGAATCCGTCGGCGTGCTTCGCGCGCCCGCCGCAATCCGCGTGGATCGGACACGTCGCGCAATCGCGCTGCGGCGGACAGCGCTCGATCACATCCAGCGCGCACCAGCGAAGCACCTTCCCCTGCGATTTCTCAATGACCCTGCTCATCGGCCCATACGCCTTGTGCATCGTGGAGAGCGCCTCGATCGAGCCGCGCACCAGGCGATCGCCGCAGCGCCCGCTCCTGGGCACGAGCTGCGCCGCGGCCCAGATCTTGTCCTTGAACTCGTCCACCTCATCGCAGCGCACCTTGTGCACGTGCTGGCCGCGCACGCTGCGCGGCGACTGCGTCAGCACGCGCGCCATGCTGCCGTTGATCAGCCGCAACTCGCGCTGCGTCGGCGCCTTCGCCTGCAGCCGCCTCGCCCAGGGCCGATTCGCCAGTTCGCACAGGTGCTCGTACATCCGCGACGACTGCTCCATGCTTCCGCCGAGAATGCAGACGCGGATGCCCGGCTTGAAGAGCAGGTCGAGCATCGTCGCCACCGCACCGAGCAGCGTCTTGCCCCCGCCGCGGTTGGCCCAGACGACCAGATCGCCCCGCGGCGCCGATTCGCCGTCGTCGAAGAACGCGGCGCAGAGATAATCGAACGGCGCACTGTTGCCTTCGATCACCGCGCGGCGCGGCACGTTGAGACCAAACGCCACTGTCACGAGCCGATGCAGTTCGTCCGGCGTTCGCGGCCGTGCGTCGGCAAGTTCCACGAGAACGCGCGCGGTGCGATGGACGGAGGTTTTCATGGATGACTCCCGGAAAATGGAAAAAGAAATGCAGCCCATTTAGCCGGCGGGCTTGCCCGCCGAGAAGGTGAGGGAACGGAAGAGCGTCGAGTGAAGTAGCACGCCGCAAACCAGTGGAATGGTCTCCCGCGCCAACGGAAGGCTTAGGGTTATCCGGCCCTCACCCCAGCCCTCTCCCGGAGGGAGAGGGGGCCGGAGTCGCCGCCGCCTCGCCTCACGGCGAACTCGTCTCCGCATCCACTTCATTCAACTTCCCGTAGAGCAGTTCGCGCAGCGACGTCGGCTCCGCCTCGTCATCTTCCGCCTGCGGCGCCTCGGCGCGTTTCATGTCGAGCCGCAGCAGATCGACGCACGCCTTGCGGGCCAGATCGGGATCGCTCTGTTCATTCGTCGCGATCTGAATCAGCCTGGTCGCCGCCATGGCGCGGTACCGGCTGAGCACAAGCTGCGTCTGCACATCCGCCAGCACGCAGAGCCCGATCAGCCTGCGATGGTTCACCGGCTTCAGCGCGAAGTGGGCGAGATCGATCTCATCCACACGGTGTCGCTGCGCCAGCGCGGCGATGTCGTGCTGGGCCGCGAGCAGGTCGAGCATGATGGACTTGGAACGGTCCTGACCAATGTTGCGTTTCATGGGGGCCTCGGGAAGGAGTGAGGAGTGAGGAGTGAGGAGTGAGAAGTGAGGAGCGAGGAGCGAGAAGTGAGGAGTGGGAGGGGACAAGTGCGAAGGTTGAAGTGCAATGCGTGAAGATCGCGAAACGCAACGATGAGCCCCGCACCGTTTAGCGGCGGGCCAAAGGCTCGGCGGCGGCCCGTGTTCGGACCACGGCTGACGCCCGCCATCGCGCACACGCTTCGATCCGCCGAATCCATCAGCGTGGCGGGCAGTGCCCACCCTACGTGGCAACCATCCGCATCAGCGCGTCCTCGCGCGTGCCGCCCAGTTCATGCAGGCGCGCGTTCAACTGCGATCGCTGCTGCGGTGTGAGGAAGAAGTGCACGGCCACGGGCAGATCATCGAGTGCCTGCGGCAGGCGCGGCGGCGGCGCGTGATTCAAACGCAAGAGGGATTCAAGCTGCTCCGCACGCTCCGGCAGCGAGCCGGCCAGAGCCGCCAGCGTCACCCCCGGCGCCCGCAGCGACGCCACCAACGCCGCCCGCTTGCGCGGATCGTCCTGGCCCTGCAGGCGATTCAGCGTCGCCAGCAGCAGCGCTGCTTCGTCGTCGTCCACGTCCCACACGACGCAACGAGCCGTCGCGCAATGAAGCTGGCGCAACGCCGCCACGCGATGGTGCCCGTCCAGAATCTGAAACCAGTCCCCAGGTTCATCGCGCTTCACAGGGCGCACGATCACCGGCGGATAGCGGCCCGTGCGCTTCAGGTGCTCCACCAGCTTGGCAAAGAGCGATCGCTCCATCACGTTGCTGTTCAAGGGATGCGGAAGCAGTTGCGAAAGAGCAATGTCGGCGATGTTCATGTTGCACCTTGCGTGAGAGGTGAGGCGGAGATCAGAATGGAGCGCCAGGTCACATTCGTCGTTCAGGAGTCGTGCAGGAACGACTTCGCAAGCTGCGTCGGCTCCGACGTAGGGTGCGTCAAGGCTCGGCGCGGACGCACCGCCGTCGACGGAAGACGCAACGCCGTCGACGGACGACGCGCCGGCTTGGACGGAAGACGCAACGCGGTGCGTCCGCGCGGACTTGACGCACCCTACGCCGAAGGGGCGACTCCGCACAGGCTCAGGTAGTACACCGGCTCGCACAGCAGCCGCTGCCGCGCCGCATTCAGTTGCTCGAGCAACGTGGCATCGCAGCCGCCCCCGCGCCCCAGCGTCCGTCGATGCCAACGGCGAATCTCGGCGGCGAGCCAGCGACCGTCCCGCAGCGGCATCGCCTCGATCGCCAGTGCCAGTCGCCGCGTCGCCGCCAGTTCGATCTCGGCGAAGCCCGCGCTGCTCAGCGCCGCAATCAGCCGGGCGTCGTGTTCGTGTCTCGCCCGCCGGTACGCGATCATGCCGGCGCGCTCGAAGAACGGATTCACGTGGCCCATGGCGGCAAGCGCTTCGGTGAAAGGCGTGGCTGCTGTGGCGAGTGCTTCGCATACCAGCCGTCCCGCCAGCCCCAGGCCGCGCCACTGCGGATGCACGACGACTCGGCTGATGCAGCGCATCTCGGCATTCAACAGCGTGGCCCGCTGGCGCAGGTTCGCGATGGAGCCGAAGCGCCCGTTGAGCGCGAAGTCGCGCAGCCGGCAGTTGAGCGCGGGCATGGACTCGACGAGCACCGCGGCAATCCGGGCTTCGTCCCTTCGCCGCAGAAATCGACCGACCGCGCTGGACCTGCGATGCTCGAGCACCAGCACCCGCGTGGCGGTGGCGGGGCGACCCGCGCGGTAGTGGTGCTCGCTGAGCGCGAGGTAATCGGCGAGCCGACCGGAACGCAAAGTCAGCGCAGCGTCCGGCGGCGCAGCGGGCAGGCGATTGAAGCGCGAAAGAAGCGATGACATGGCGATCCCATTTAGCCGGCGGGCTTGCCCGCCGAGAAGGTGCGGTGAAGGGTGGGGAGTGAACGCTGAATGGCGAACAGTGAGGGGTGAGGGGTGACGAGTGAGTGGTGAGTGGTGACGAGCGCCTTGGTCCCCTCTCCCTCCGGAAGAGGGTTAGGAGCCGTGCAGGATCAAGATCGCATGTGGGACGACTTTCCAAGTCGTCCAGCTGGGAGCGAAGCGATTCGAATCTGCGGAGTTAGTCTTGCACGGCTCCTTAGGGTGAGGGCCGGGGAAATTTCGGCGCAGGTCTCACCGTCATGCCATGAACGCAATTTCTACTTTTCAGTTCCCACCTTTCATTTTCACATTTCATTCGCTATCGACGGTCATGGAGGCTGCGATCCTCACCCCCGCCCTCTGCCGTCCCGCGGCGAGGGAAAGGGGGCCCGAGCGATCCCACTGCAAGGCGCACCACCTCCTTCGCCGCGCCGCCGCTTTTGCGGCTGGTCGCCATCTCCATGCGTTCGCCCAGGTGCTTTTCCACCAGCACGTCCGGCTCCAGCGGTTCGAGCAGATCATCGTGCGTCGTTGCCGCGATGAAACAGACGGGCGTCGCGCAGGTTCGCGTCCACTTGCGCACGTTGCGGGCAATCACGGCGGCGGTCAGACGGTCGAGTGTCGCGCCGAACTCGTCGGCGAGGACGATCGTCAGCGCCTCGGGGCTGGCGAGCGAGTCGGACCTGGCGCGTGCGCCAGGGCACGTGCCGTGCGATTCAATCATTGCCATGACCTGCGCGAGGCGCAGTCGGTAGCGCTGGCCGTCGGAGAGTTCGCCTGGCTTGCGGAGCATCACGAAAGCATCGCCAAGACCGGCGCGGCTGAGATGCGCGAGCACTCGCGACAACCGCGCGGATTCATCGAGATCGATCGGCAGCCAGGCGTCGAGGCAATCCACCAGCGGTCGGTCCGGCAGCGGAGGGAGGCGGTCGAAGCGGATCACGCAGGCATCGTCGCGGCCGCGCGCCGCTTCATCGATGAGTGCCAGCAGCGAACTCTTGCCGCTGCCGCTTGGACCGGTGATGAAAATGAGCTGCCGCGGCGTCAGGTCGAGCGTGATCGGCGGAATCAGGGTGAGTTTGCGATCCTCCTCGACGCCCAGGCCGAACATGCCGGCGACACGCAGGACGCGCAGCGATGGCTCGACGGCGGTTTTGCGCGAGAGGGAGAGATGAAGCTGCATGATGGGTTCCCGGAAAGACGAGGAGGTGATCGTTCATGAGCGCGTGGTCAACCGGCCCTCACCCCAACCCTCTCCCGGAGGGAGAGGGGGCCGGAAGCACACTTCTCACTTCTCACTTCGCACTTCACACTTCGCACTTCGCACTTCTCACTTCGCACTTCACACTTCGCACTTCGCACTTCTCACTTTCTCCACTCACATCCGCGCCAGCATCTTCAGTGCCTGCACCCGGCTTCGGACTTCGTGGATGGTGAGCCGCGTGCGCTGGGCGATCTGGCGCACGGAGAGGCCCGCGAGGACGGCGAGGCTGGCGATGGCGCGGCATTCCGCGGGCAGAATGCGCTGGTGGCCGGCGACGTAGCGGAACAGGGGCGTGCTCAGCCGGCGGAGGATGCGCTGGACGCGGCGGTAGACGTGGCCGCGGGGCCGCTGGGTCTGGCGTGCGACCTGCGGAATGGTCAGGCCCAGTTCGAACACCTGCCGCAGCAGCAGGCGCTCCTCCTCGGGCAGGTGTTCCGCCAGGGCGAGCAGGGACTCGATGCGATCGCGTCCACCGGCGCGGCGATCATCGCCCTGGGCGACCCGGCTGACGCGATCCTGAACGGCGTGGCTGCTGTCGGACATGTTCAAGACTCCTTTGACTTGTAACAAGCCTGTTCAACAGCTATTCTACCAGAAAGCCGAATGTCGTTCAACATCTATTGAACACGCGCCGGAGTTATCCACATGCTCACCGTCGGACAGATCGTGCGGCAGCGCCGCGAGGCGATGGGGCTCACGCTCGAAGCGCTGGCGCGGGAGATCGGCGCCACCAAGGGTTACCTTTCGATGATCGAGAATCACCGCGTGGAGAATCCGCCCTCGCCCCAGTTGCTTTCAGGCCTGGAGAAGGCGCTGGGCATCAGCGACGGCGAGCTTTGCCGCGCCGCCGACTGGCAGAGCACGCCCGCGCCGGTGAGGCAGCAGTTTCAACAAGTGGCCGACGAAGCGCGGCAGGGACGGGAGCTGGCGCGCTGGCTGAAAGAGGTGACGCGCAAGCGCAGCGACGGCGCCCGCAGCCTCGACGAAGTCTATCGCAGCGGGCAACTGGGCAGGCGGTTGTCGCCGCTGCTGGGCGAGGCGGACGCAATCGCGGCCGCAGGCAAGGGCGGCGGCAAAGGCAGGGCGAAGAGCGATGCGGGCATCGATGCGTTCATTCCCGTGCGATACCAGGTGCCGCTGATCAACCGTGTGAGCGCCGGGTATCCGCGCGATTTCACCGATCTTGATTTCCCCCGCCGCGTCGCGGATGAGTTCGTCTCCGCCCCGGGGCTGACCGATCCGGACGCGTTCGCCGCGCGGGTGGTGGGCGATTCGATGCTGCCGGATTATCGCGAGGGCGACATCGTCACCTTTTCGCCCGCCGCGAAAGTGGTCGACGGCTGCGATTGCTTCGTGCGCCTGGAGCCGGACCACGAGTCCACGTTCAAGCGGATTTTTTTCGAGAAGAACGACAAGGACGCGGTTCGGCTGCAGCCCTTGAATGCGAAGTACCCGCCGCGCATCGTGGCGCGCGATCTGGTGGCGGGGCTGTACCGCGCCGTGGCGAAAATCACGGCTCTCCTGTGAGTTCGCGATTCGCCGGCATCCGGCCGGCTCGCCGAAACCATCGCACCCCGCGGCGTCGCCTTGCAATCCACCGCCTTATCCGCCGCCTGGTCCGACTAAACCCACATCGCTACTGAGTCGATAAGAGTTCATGGCCGCCTCATTCTGTTCCAACCTTGGCGGTGGAGATACCTTCCATGGACGGCATCAAAGTCATCGCGCGGTTTCGCGACGGACGACTGTTGAAGGGCCTTTCACAAAGCTTCAACCCGAGCTCTCCCACATTCTTCCTCATCCCCGTCCCCTCCAACGGCAAGGGCGAGCCGGTGCGCGTCGCGATCGCCGATCTCAAAGCGGTGTTCATCGTTCACGACTTCGCGGGCAATCCCACCTACCGCGAGCAGCACGAGTTCCCCCTGGGCGGCGACAAGACGGGACTGCGCTTGAAGGTGACTTTCCATGACGGCGAAGTGATCGTCGGGCGAAGCCTGAATTACGACCCCAACGCCCCGGGCTTCTTCCTGCTCCCCGCCGACAACAAGAGCAACAACCAGCGCGTTTATGTGGTCGCCGGCGCGGTGCAGCAAGTGGATCGCGCCGCTTGATCGGCGCGGCGGACGACAGGGGCGACGCCTCGATATTCATCGATCGATGCGCCCAGTGATGAGACCGTGAGAACCAACGACAACCCTTTCGAGACTCGCCGGGCAATGCCCGGCGGCTAAACGCTACGGCGCGGGCTTCTCGCTTGCTTTTGGTTCTTCCGCGCCCTTCGGCTTCTCTTCAGCCTTCGGCTTCTCTTCCACCTTGGGCTTGGGCGTCGGCGGAGGCAGCAGCGGATTGTCCACGTCCGGGTTGCCGCTCTCCAGCGTGATCGTCACATCTTCCGTCTTGCCCGCGCGATCGATGGTGACCTTGATCGTTTCACCCGCCAGATATTTTCCCATCACGGTGCGCAGGTGCAGGCCGTCCTGAATCTTCTCGCCGTCGACCGCCGCGATCACATCGCCGACTTTCACGCCTGCTTTTTCGGCTGCGCTCTTGGGCATCACCTGCGTCACGACAACGCCCGGCTTGCCGCCCTGCGTCGGCCCCGGTTGCAGACCCATCCGGCCGGGGTAGACGTTCTTGCCCTGCTTCATCTGGTCGATGAGCTTGTCGAGGCCTGAAAGCGGAATCGCGAACCCGATTCCAGAATCGTACCACTCGACGCCGGCGGCATCGCCGCCGCCCTGCGGGGAGAGCGGCACGCAGATGCCGATGACTTTGCCTTCGATGTCGATCAAGGGGCCGCCGTAATTGGCGGGGCTGATGTTGGCGTCGGTCTGCACGGCTTTGCCGCTGATGCGATTCTTCGCGCTGATGATGCCGGCGGAGAGCGCCGGATCGCTGTCGCCGTAGCCCACGCCGAGGCTGATGGCGTACTGGCCGACGGTGAAATTCTTGGCGTCGGCGAAGGCGGGGACCGGCAGTTGCGTGCCGGCGGGCGGCTCGATTTTCAACAGGCAAATCTTGCGGGTTTCATCGCGACCGAGCAGTTTGGCGACGTGCTGCGAGCCGTCGCGCAGGACGACGGTGATGATGTCGGGCTTGCGGATGAAGTTGAAGGTGCTGGTGATGATGTAGCCGTCGGAGCCGACGATCAGGCCCGTGGTCGGGCCTTCGCCGGGCTGCCCGATCGCCATGCCGCGCTGGGGCGGGCGGGGCTGTCCGGGGCGGTTGGGGTTGGGCGGGCCCTTGGGCGCGGGTCCGCCGGCGACGCGCACGCCGCCGAAGGTTTCGATGGTGACCAGCGAGGGCATCACTTTGTCCGCCGCGGCACGGAAGGCGCGCGGAGCGAGCCAGTAGCCGGCGGGATCAGGGCGCGGGATGGGTTTTCTGGAGTTGTCGATGGCGGGGGCGGAGGATTTCTCCGCCGTTTTCTCGGCGACTTTTTCGGTCGGCGTCGCCACGGGTTTCTCAGCCTGCTTCTCAAACGCCTTTTCCGCGGGCTTCGGTTCGTCGGCGTGGAGCGGGAGGAATGCACACGTCGCGGCCAGCGCGGCAGCCATGGCGGTGACCGCGCGGCGCGCCCGCACGCGGCCCTTCGGGCACGCCGCTAAACGCGGAGGAACCGCGACGCCCGCCGCGCCGCGCGAATCAGTCATCGCGTAGGCACCGCGGTTTGGCCCCTTCGTCCCTTCGTCCCTTCGTCCCTCCGTCCCTTCGTTGTCTTGTCGCATGTTCATTCCGGTTTCTCCGCGGCGGCGGTGAGCTTCACCTGCAGCACGTCGTTCTTGCGTTTGAAAATCACGCTGATTTCCTGCCCCGGCTTGAGCAGGGCGAACTGCGCGTCGTAGTCGGTAATCGAGCGCACCACTTCGCCGTTGATGGCGAGGACCAGGTCGTCCTTCTGCAGACCCGCTTTGCCGGCAGGCGAATCGGGCAGCACGCGGTCGATGTAAGCCGGCGAACGCTTGCCGCCGAGGCGGAACAGGCGCAGGCCCAGTTCCGCCTTGCCGTCGCCGACGGGAACGGGCGGCTTGGTCACCACGTCCGCCACTTTGTCGTCCATGAACGCCCGCAGCAGGTCGGCGGGCACCGCGTAGTTGATGCGGGTGTTGGTGCTCTTGCTTTCAAGGATCTTGCCGACCATGCCGGCGAGCTTCTTGTCAGGCGTGATCAGGGCGCCGCCGGGAGCGCCGGGGTTGCTGGTGATCGCGTCGATCAGCAGCACCTCGCCTTGCAGTTCGACATCAATGGCGCGCTTCTTCGCGTCGATCTCCGTGCGCAGCGACACGACGCCGAGATTCACGCTCAGCGGCTCATCGCGGTCGGCGACTTTGAAGCAATTGCTGACACTGAGCACCCAGTCGGCCTTCTGCACGACGGGCTTGTCGGCGAGCTCGAAAAACTCGGGCGTTTTCGCATCGATCTTCAGGAGCGCAAGCTGCAGCGCGTCATTGCGGCGTTCGATCTGGGCGGGGTAGATTCGGCCGTCGGACAGCACGATCTGGATGCGGGCGTTGAGGTCGCCGCTGACGTAGATGCCGTGGGCGGTGAGGATGTGGCCCTCGGCGGAGACGAGGATGCCGCTGGCGTAGCCGTGCTCGCGGCCGGCGCCGGCGCCGTAGAGTTTCACCGTGCGCTTCTGGGCCCAGGCGATGGCGTCGGCGAAAGGGTTGGTCGCGGTAGCGTCATCGGTGGCGGCGGCGGCGGCGGCGGAAGGGGATGAATCGACGGCGGCCGCGCTCGCCGCTTGCGGCTTCGCAACGGGCTTCTCCTTCGTGCCCGCATCCTCCGCGACCATCGGCGATCCCGCGGCAAGCGCCCAAGCCGTCAGCATGCCGGCGGCGAAGCGCTTGATGTTTCGTTGATGTTGAGTCATGACTTCGTTCCTCGAATCGCGAATCGTTCTCTGCGAATCCTTCTGTTCACGCCCATCCTCTCCGCGCTCGCCCAGACGCCTGCGGCGTTTCCGCTAAACGGTGCGAGCCGCCGATGAATGCCGATGGGCGGGATTGACGGAAGAATCGATCCGCGTTGATCTGTGTTCATCCGCGGCAAAGCGCTCACTTCGCCGGCATCGCGAACGCGTCCGCCGGCAGTTCCGTCAGCACTTCCACGTCGCTCCACACGCCGAGCATCGCAGGTGTTTCCGCCAGGCCGCGCACCATGCGCACACCGGTGGGCACCTTGATGCCCGCGATGTCGCGGTAGCCGTCGACGGACAGCGCGTCCTCGGTGGGCTGATCCTTGTCATCCGCCATGCCGAACTTGAGCAGTTGCGTTTCGAAATCGGCGCTGCCGTGATCGCTGCGGAGCATGCTGAACCAGCCGACCATGCGGTTGCCGGCTTTGTCTTCGGTGAGGATGCGATAGGCGATGCGGCCCTGCGCCTTGTCCACGCCCTGCAACAGGATGCGCTTGAAGTGATCCTTTGGATTGACGGCGGAGTAGCCCGCCACCGCGGTGCGCAGCACCGCCATGCGATGCTTTTTCGCGGCATCGCCTTCGTGCCTGTTTTTCTGATCGCCCAGCATTTCGTAGAGCACGCTGCCGTCCCAGACGAAGAGCATCGGATGGCCCTTGCCTTCGACGCGGACGCGGCCGTCGGAAGCGCTGATGACGGTGGACTTGCCCATCGAAGCGCCGCCAGCGGACCACTCCTCGTTGAAGCGGACCGCCTTGACTTTGTCGAGGGCCGCGCGACCGCCCTGGAACTCGACCCACTGCGCGAGCACGCGAAGGGCTTCCTGCTCGTTGACTTTCGCATCGCGAATCTGGCCGAAGTTCAGCGCCATCTGCGGCGCGGGCATGATCGGCTGCGGCGCAGGCCGCGGAGGCTGCGGGGGCTGCGGGGGCTGCGGGGGCTGCTTGGGCGCGTCCTTCGCCGGGTCAGGTTTCGGCGTTTCCTTCGATGGCTCCTTCGGTGCTTCAGGCTTCGGCGCGTTCTTGTCGTTCTCGTTCTTTACGTCAGCGGGCTTGGGAGAGGCGTCCTGAGGAGCAACGTCCTTGGGCGCTCCCGCCGGCGTCGCTTGCGCCTTTGCATCCTTCGCATCCTTTGCATCCTTCGCGTCACTCCCCTCTTTCTTGTCCTCCGCCTTCTCCTTGTCCCTCTCTTTCGCTTTCGGCGCAGGCTGCGGCGGCTGCGCACGCGGCGGCACCGGCGGCTTCGGATACGTAATCGCCGTCAAACGCACCCACGCGCTCTTCTGCTTGCCCTCGTGTTCCCACACCACTTCGACGGGCCAGTGCGCCGGCAGCGTGGCGATCAGGCTGGTGAACTCGTGCGTGTTCCTGATCTCCTGCCCGTTGAACTTCACGAGCCGATCCGCCAGCTCCAGGCCTGCCTTGCCGATGGGCGAATCGAGGTTGATCGATTCGCAGACGACTTCATTGTTGCCGCGGCGAGCAAAGACGGCTTCGAGCGTGCCATGCTCGCAGACTTTCGTCGCGAGCAGTTCGGGGATGAACATCTTGCACTGGTTGCTGCTGATGGCGTAGCCGAGGCCGACATTGACGCGGCCGCGTTCTTCGAAACTGCCGCGGCCGTTGATGCCGATGACTTCGCCATTCATGTTGAAGAGCGGGCCGCCGGAGTTGCCGGGGTTGATGGATGAATCGATCTGGATGCAGTTGCCGTACTCGAGCATTTTCCCGCCGGGCCCCGCGCCGGGCTGGTAGCGCTTGACGCCGGAGACGACGCCGAGGGTGACGGTGGGCGTCTGATCCTCGGCGAGGATGAAGGGGTTTCCCATGGCCATGGCGAAATCGCCGACGCGGACGGTGTCGGAGTCGGCGAGTCGGGAGTACTGGAAACGGTGATCTTTCGTGGGGCCTTCGAGCTTGATGATGGCGAGGTCGCCGCCGGGGTCAGTGCCGTAGAGCTTCCACTTGTAGAGCTTGCCGTCAGCGAGGCCGCCCCAGCCTTCCTGCCCGGCGCCGGCGACGACGTGGTGATTGGTCAGCACGTAGCCATCGGGTGAAAAGACAACGCCGGAGCCGCCGCCCTGGCGGTTCATGCCGTAGACCGCGACGACGGTGTGGTAGACCTTCTGAATCGCGGCGATGCGCGAGGATTCGACGGCGCGGACTTTGGCGAGCTCCGGCGCAGCGATGGTTTCCTGGGCACGTAACGCTTGCGGAGCAGAGACCAGCAGGCTCGCTGCGACGAGGCCGAGGGCGCAAGCAGCGGAACCGGGCCCGCGCAAGAGGCGCGGCAATCGATGCAGGCGCGCGAAACACCGAGGCAGCCAGGTCGTCATGGTCGAAACTCCAGTGGCGGTGCTGCGATTATAAGGGGGAGGTGATGATGAACGCGCAGGGAATGTGGCGTTACAGAGGTGTTACGGAGGTCTATTTCCAGGCGGCGACCCAAACGACGGACAACCATTGGGATCTGACGGCATTCACCAGTCGTTCGTCCGCGGTGACGAACTCGCAGGATTCGCGCTGGCTCAGCGCCACGTAAAGCGAATCGTAGACGGTTCGATTCAGCGAAGTCGCCAACTGGAAAGCTTCAACCATAAGATCGGCACACGGGACGATCTTGATCGGCAAGCGAAGAACCGCGTCGAGGATCGCCTTAGCATCGGCCAGATCCATCCCCTGCATCGTGTGCTTCTTCCAAACGATGTTGCCGACTTCAGCGAACAGCAGATCGGGCGCCCACAGTTCTAACTCGCCGCGACCGAAGCCTTCGAGAATGACTTGCGCGCTGTCGGAATGGTTCTCCGGCGCGAACCACTTGACCACCACGCTGCTGTCGACGACGAGCTTGCGTATCAGCGTCCCCGGTCATCGCGAATCAAGTCGACACTGTCGGGCATCAGGCCGTGCTTGGCGGACAGCCGACGAAAAACCTGGTGGATTTCCTCAATAGCGACGGCGCTGCCCCCGCTTACGGACTGTCCACCGAGTCGGCGGGCAAGAAGGTCTTCAACCGACGCAAGGCCAAGGCGTCGCGCTTGGGCTTGAAGGTTGCGAAACAGGGCATCCGAGATGGTCAGCGTCTGACTCATTGCTGTGAATTGTAGCAGCGCGATGGCGATCAGCCACGCGCCGCCCGTTGGGTCAACCTACTTCAAATCATGCTCGTCCCGCCAGCCACTTCTTGAACGACGCCGGACTCTCACCTGACGGCGATCCTGCCAGCAGGTTCGCGACGCTGATGTCTTCGTCAAGGTCAGGCCAGTGAATGCCGACGCCGGCGCCGATGAGCCGCCAGTGGTTTCGTTCCGCGACTGTGGCGCGCTGCAGACGCGGAAACCACGCCAACGGCGCCGTGATGGTGCGGCCATCGGCGAGATCGACGACGATGGCCTCGTCGGAGACCGAAACCCTTTTGCCGATCGATGACTCCATATCGTCGATTCTCAGTTGTTCGAGCGACCTCGGCGGGCAAGCCCGCCGGCTAAATGTCACCCATACACCTCCAGCATCACCCGTCCCGTCGGCTTGATCTCGCGGTGAACCATCTGCCGGTTCCACGCTTCCACGTGGTGCATCGTTTCGCCGTCGATCGAAAGATATTGCTCCAACTCTGCCGGCGAAAGGCGCGACGCCATCTGCTGGAACACGCCCACCTCCATGCCGGTGATGCCGCACATGTAGATCAGCGTGCCGGGCTTTCGCAGCACCGGCAGCAGCAGGTCCGCATGCGTCTCGAAACGCTGGTGCACGTACATCGGCCCGCCGTTGCCGTCGGGCTGAATCTCCCGGCTGACGGCGGTGAGGTAGTGAAAGTTCGCGTGCTCCCGCGCCAACCGCTCGAACAGGTCGTGATACAAGAGATCGGTGGCGTAGGCGACGCCGGCGACAAGCACGATCGGCTGCTTCATGCCTGCGGCGAAAAGATCGAGCAGCATGCCGCGGAACGGCGCGATGCCGGTGCCCGTGGCGACGAAGACGTAGCTGAAATCGGTGGCATTCACCGGCAGCAGGAATCGCTTGCCCACGGGGCCGGTGAGTTTCACTTCGTCGCCCACCTGCAGATCACAGAGATAATTCGACGCGATGCCTTCAAAGAGGCGATGCGTGGTCCAGTGCTCGTCGATGACGCGCTTGACGCAGGTGGCGATGACGTTTCCTTTGCCGTCGTCGCCCTCACCGCGCGTCGGCGAGGCGTAGGAATACAGGCGGACCTTGTGCGGTTTGCCCGCGTCATCCACGCCCGGCGGAATCACGCCGAACGACTGCCCCGGCCGGCCCGCGCCCGCCAGCGGTGTGCCCGTCACGTCGATGGCGATGTGCCGAACCATGCCCGACGCCTTGCGCTGGCCCAGCGTGCACAGTTCGCTGCGCACGACCTTGCCGGTGCAGGGATTCTTCGGCGTGCAAAGGTTCATCCGCACGTCGGGGAAGGCGAGGGCGTCGAGTTGTTTGAGTTGGTCGTTCATGCGGGGCGTCGCCACGGCACAGCGCGTTGGCCACGTGATGTGAACGGCGAGTCTCGGTGACCACGCGGGGCAAGGCCCCGCGGCTAAACGCCGCCGGGCTGATGGCTAATGGCTGACGGCTCTCACTCCCGGATCCACCGCGCGTCGCACCAGTTGCCGTGGTCCGCGAAATCCAGGTCCTCGCCCGCTTCCACCGCCAGCGTCACCTTGCGCGTGCCCTCGGGAATCTTCACGCGCACCTCCGTCGGGTCGTCGCCGGCCTTGACGCGCTTGCGGAAGAGTTCCTTGCCGTCGGCGATGACGGCGAACTCGCAGTCGCCCTTGCCTTTCGTGCTGTCGTCGATGCCGATGGTCGCGGCGAACACGCTGAACTTCGCATCCGCCAGATACCCCAGCCGGCTGGTCGCGTGCACGCCCAGGCCTTTCTCGAACACCCGGCCCTTGAGCGTCAGCGGCTTGCCGCGCACGGACCGGTCGCGCTGCCACCTGCCCACGTCGGCGATGGCGCGCTCGAAAACATCCGCCGGTTCGATATCGGAGAGGAACACGAGGCGGTCGCTGCGCACATCCAGCCGCATCACCGCCGCCCAAGGCGTCGTCATCGCCACGCCGCCGGCGAGCGTGATCTGCAGATTGCCGCCGGCGCCGCCGTCGAGCTTGTCGACTTTCGCCCACGCGCTGGACCCGTCGATGAACTGCATGTTGCACAGGCCGGTGAGTGCCGGCGTCCTGCCGGTGCCGGCGAGCATCAACGCGAAAATCTTGGCGCGATCGATGGCGCGGTCTTCCTTGTCGTAATTCAGCTTGAGCTGGTCGGCGGAAAGATCGAGGAACACGCCTTCGAACGATTGAATCTTGTTGTCGAGATTGACGTAGACCTTGTCCTTGCTCCCGCCCGGCGGCGGCGGGGCGGCGACGTCGGCATCGAACACGTCGTGGCCGGCGGGCAGTTTTTTCGCGTCGGTCTCGTTGGTGAAGCGCACGGCTCGCACCGCGGCGATGGGCAGCTTGAGCTTGCCGTGCGCCCATTCCAGATTGCACTCGGTCTCGCTGAGCGTGATGGACTTGGCGCGCAGATAACCGCCGCCGGTGAGATAGACGCGGGCGGCGGCTTCCGCCTCAGCCTTGGCGACGGGCCGTTCGATGCGGCGCAGGTTCTGCAGGTCGACGGGGTTGGCGTCGCCTTCGAAGGTGACTTTGCCGTCGGCGATGCCGGCGATGTTCTTGCCGACGCGCGTGCCGTCGAGCAGCACCGCGGTGTCGGTCTGAGCGCGGGCTGGAACGCAGAGAAGACAGGCCAGCAGCAGCGGTGTGATGGAGCGGTGTTTCATGGGCAATTCACGGTTGCGGTAGGTGGGCGCATCCGAACACAGTGTAGCCGAGGCAGACGGCAATTCGATCAAGGCATTCAAGACAGATTGACCACCGAGACACCGAGAGCACTGAGATCGGACAAGGCAGAGATAAGAGCCAGAAAGGCAAAATAGAAAATGCAAAATGCAAAAGTCAAAATGCCGAGATGTAAGCTCCTGCCGGCGTATGTCTGACTTTTGCATTTTGACCTTTGCATTGTCTATTTTGACTTTCCTTCTCCTTTCCTGTCTCGCCTCTGCCTTGTCCGGTCTCGGTGCTCTCGGTGTCTCGGTGGTCAAACTCTTCTCCGTCGGCTCTTCGTTCCGATTCGATCCATGCCATTCATCTTTCTTCGTGTTCGTTGTGCCTTCGTGTCCTTCGTGTTTGACTGATTCGTCTCTGTCTTGTCCGTTGTCTCGCCTCTGCCTTGTCCGGTCTCGGTGCTCTCGGTGTCTCGGTGGTCAAACTCTTCTCCGTCGGCTCTTCGTTCCGATTCGATCCATGCCATTCATCTTTCTTCGTGTTCGTTGTGCCTTCGTGTCCTTCGTGTTTGACTGATTCGTCTCTGTCTTGTCCGTTGTCTCGCCTCTGCCTTGTCCGGTCTCGGTGCTCTCGGTGTCTCGGTGGTCAAACTCTTCTCCGTCGGCTCTTCGTTCCGATTCGATCCATGCCATTCATCTTTCTTCGTGTTCGTTGTGCCTTCGTGTCCTTCGTGTTTGACTGATTCGTCTCTGTCTTGTCCGTTGTCTCGCCTCTGCCTTGTCCGGTCTCGGTGCTCTCGGTGTCTCGGTGGTCAAACTCTTCTCCGTCGGCTCTTCGTTCCGACAAAAAACCCCCGGCGGAGCCGGGGGCTAATGGGTCGAACGGCAGCGATCCGGCGCTCAATCCTCGGGGCCTTCCTGCAGCCGGCGGTAGTACTCTTCGACCGCCTGGCGGTAGCGCGAGGGAAACTTGGCCTGGAACGCCTTGATCACTTCCTGTTTTTCTTTTTTCTTCGCATCGCCCCAGGTGTCGGCCGCGTTGCCTCGGTTGACGCGGTGCAGGGCGCCGGCCTCGCTGGCGCCTTCGGGCGCTTGCGAGTTCTGGGCGGGGCTGCTGGGGTTGTTGTTGCGCGGGCCGTTGCCTTGCCCCTGTCCCTGCCCGCCGCCACCGCCGCCACCACCGCCGCCGCCGCTGTTTTCCTTGTCTTCCGCTTCCTTGATGAGTTTTTCGAGCATGGCGATGATGTTGCCCTGCTCCTTCTGCGTCGGGTCGCCGGACCATTTCAGGTCCAGATGCCTGCGGGAAAACTCCATGCGCTCGGTCACGTCGAAGAGGGAGCCTTCGACGAGGAACTTCAGTTCCTCCACGCGGTGGGAGGCCGCCACCCACAGTCGCTCGGGCGCGTCGGGGTTCTGGCGGAGGTAGGTCGCCAGCGACACGATGGCGTCGTTGCGGTCGAGGAGTTTGTCCTGGCAGATGCCCTTGTAGAAGAGCGCTTCGCCGGCGTGGAGGGTCTTGTCGAACTTGGCGGGGCCCGCGAGCTTGTCGAGCAGCACGATCGCCGACTCGTAGTTCTCCGTCGTCATGTGGGCGCGGGCCAGATAAAACTCCGCATGGGCGGCCAGGTATGCATCCTCGCTCTTGGCCAGCGCCGTGAGCTTGGCGATTGCCTGATCGGTTTCCTCGTCGGCGAAGAGCGACAGCGCCTTGCCCAGGTCGGGATAGAGCGCGGTCATCGCCTTGGTCAGCACGTACTCGTCGTCGCCGGCCTTGCCGCCGGCGAGTTCCTGCACGACGAGCTTGCGCTGGTCGGCGGTGAGCGCCTTGTTGGCGAGCGTGGCCGACATGAAGCGGGCGACGATCTCGCTCTTGGCCGGCGGACGGTAGGGCAGCGACGGGATCGTCACATCGTCCCGGCCGAACGCGGCGGAGGCGGAGAGAGCCAGGCCGAGGAAGAATGCGGAGAGTTTGCGAAGACGCATGGGGACTCCTGAGGGTTTCAGGTTTTTAGTTCTGGGTTCTGGGTTCTGGGTTCT
This sequence comes from uncultured Phycisphaeraceae bacterium, assembly GCA_964426135.1. GTDB lineage: Bacteria > Planctomycetota > Phycisphaerae > Phycisphaerales > Phycisphaeraceae > CAYRPN01. Next base: position 45,616 of record CAYRPN010000006.1, read on the forward strand.
GGGTTTACGAACCAATCATGTTGGTCTTGATTGGTTCGTTCCTGCTTTCCTGATTCAAATTCCGGAGCGTCGCCGTGGCTTGTCCCGCCCTTCGGGCGGGCGCTAAACGGGGAATCGGGGGCAGGATTCCATCGCCGATCACTTCTTCTCCACGATATCGTCGGCCATCTTCTGCACATCCTGCTGCTGGCGGGCGATGTCGCCGATGGCTTTCTGATCCGTGGGCTTCAGTTCACCGGGGCGGTTCTTGTCGAAGCTGCTGGTCAGGCGGTTCACGCGCATCTGCGCCGCCTTGATCAGTTTCAGCTCAGCGGACTCGGGCACCAGAGGAGGCTGCTGCGGCTGGCCGGGCTGGCCGGGTTGGCCGGGCTGGCCCTCCTGCTCCTTGACTTCCTGGGCGCGCTGCAGGGCTTCGATCAATTCCTGGAGCGTGCGCTCGATTTCCTTCTGCATGTCCTGGGTGAAGCCGTCGGTCTGCTCCACCTTGAGCCGCTCGCTGACGGCATAGAAGTCATCGCGGAGGCGCTCGACGATGCGCGGGAAGACCACCGTCGTGCCGTCCTCCTTGATGATCTGCAGAGCCACGTCCGCCAGATCGCCCAGGAGTTTTTCTTCCTTGCCGAGGTTGGCACAGGTGAGCTTTTCCGTGCGCTTCCACTCGCGCTGCTTCTTGATGCCGTCGAGGCTGGCGGTTTCGATGGTGATCGGCTTCTGCTTCTCAAGCATCTCGCGGAAGCGGGCTTCCAGCGCGGCGAGCAGTTCCTCCTGCATGTCCTTGCGCAGCTGCGCCAGGCGCTTTTCGATTTCTTCCTTGGCCTGCTTGAGCTTGTCGATCGAATCCTTCTGCGGCTTCTGGGCGCTCTTGGGCTGCTTCTCGCCGAGTTTCTTGGCGGCCTGCTGCATCTGCTGCTGCGCCTGCTCGACCTGCTCCTGGCCGGGCGTGGATTCGGACTCGCTGCTCTCGCCGTCGCCGCCCTGGCCGCCTTGGCCACCCTGGCCGCCGGCGGAGCTCTTGGATTCCTTCATTTTCTTGGACAGGTCGCCGGTTTCGTCGGCGGTCTTGTCCTGCGCCTGCGCCATCTTCTCGGTGTGCTCGGGAGGAAGCTTGGCGATGCGGTCGCGTTCCTTCTTCAGTTCATCGAGCGCCTTCTGCAGGTTGGCGAGCGCTTCCTTTTCGTTCTTCTCGGCGGCTTTGCCTTTGCCGTCGCCCAGGTCCTGCTCGGCTGCCTTCTGGCTCTGCGCAGCCTTGGCCAGCGGCTGCTGACCGGGCTTGTCACCAGCTTCGCCGGGCTTGCCGCCGGACTCACCGGGCTTGCCGCCGGACTCGCCGGGCTTGCCACCTGACTCACCGGGCTTGCCGCCGGATTCGCCGGGTCTGCCACCGGACTCACCAGGCTTGCCACCTTGTTCACCGGGCTTGCCACCTGACTCACCGGGCTTGCCGCCCTGTTCACCGGGCTTGCCGCCTTGTTCACCGGGCTTGCCGCCTTGTTCGCCGGGTTTGCCACCTTGTTCACCAGGCTTGCCGCCTTGTTCACCGGGCTTGCCGCCTTGCTCGCCAGGCTTGCCGCCTTGCTCGCCAGGCTTGCCACCTTGTTCGCCGGGCTTGGCTTCTTTGTCTTCGCCGCTGCCGCCGATTTCCTTGTTGAGCTTTTCGGTCTGCTCGCGGACGTCCTTCTGCTGGTCGGCGATCTTGCCCAGTTCGTGCGGGCCTTTCTCGCGGGCGGAGCCGGTGTTCTTGATGACGCCTTCCTGGGCTTCGATCAGCTTCTGCACGGAGGCGATCTGCTTGTCGAGATCCTTCGTGGCGGATTCGGGATCGGTGACTTTCTTGTTTTCGTCGAGCTGCTTGGTTTCGTCCTTGATGATTTTTTCGACCTGCTTCTTGAACTCCTCCAGGCGTTTGATTTCCTCGAGCTTCTTGTCGAGGTCGTTGGGGTCCTCGGTGAGGATCTTCACGAGGTTCTGCAGTTCGACGAGGATCGCCTCGTGCTCCTTCTTGGCTTTGTCGAAGTCTTCCTTCTTCAAGAGTTCGGTGATGGTCTCAGCGCGCTTGCCCAGGAGTTGTTCCTTGCTCTTGTTGAGCGCCTCGATGAGGCGCTTGGCCTGGGCGGGTTCCTTCTCCTCGAGGCTCTTGGCGAGATCGCGGAACTTCTCTTCGAGTTCGCCGATCATCTGCTTGAGGCGTTCCTCGCGGATCGCCAGGGCGTTGCCGGTGATGTCGGCATCCTTGGGTGCGGGGGCCGGGGTGACGGCCGGCGTCGCGGCGGGCTTGGCGGCGGCGGCGGGGGCGGCGGGCGTGGGGGCCGGTCCTTCCGCGCTGACCCGCAGCGGGAACGTGATCGCAGCGATCAGAAGTGCCACGATGAGAAGAGGAGACCGGAAGAACGTGCTCAGCGTCATGGAGAAGCTCCGCAAGAGGAGTTTGCGTCCGTCAGGATGATAGACGCACCAAAGGCATTGTAGATTCCATCGGCCTGATTAAGGAAGCTCCAAAAGTGTCACCGCTTTGTAAATGGGGGCGGTTGGGTTCCGGGAATCGGGAATCGGGGTTGGGGAATCGGGGTTGGGGATACGGGGTTGGGGATACGGAGACGACCATTGGAAGTCAGGGGTTGTCCGAACAGGCACCTGCGGTGCTTCCGCTAAACGGGGAATTGCGATGCGGATCGTTGTTCGCGATGCCCCAATCCCCAATCCCGAATCCCGATTCCCTTCTTCATTTTCCGTCCTTCTTCGGCTCTTCCTTGCGCGGTTCGTCCTTGCGCGGCGAGAAGGTCGCCTCCAGCCGGGCCTTGGCGGCTTTGAAAATATCCTTGTCGATCTTGTCGCCCACGCTCACCACCTGGTACAGCAGGTTCACCGCTTCCTGATAACTCGACCACTTGCGCATGAAGAGCAGCACGTCGCGCATGTCGCCGGCGATCTTCATCTGCTGCGTGATGACTTCCTGCAGGACCGCCTGGCGGGCGGCGGTATCGTTGATTTTGCGGCTCTGCTCGATCTGGCCAGCCGCCAGGGCGGCACAGTCGACGCTGATGCGCTGCAGGGCGTCGATGATGTTCGCCTGCATGACGCGGATGACGGGGCCATCCTCCGCGTCGAGCTTGTTGTTCAGGTACTCCATGCGGACCAGGTCGTACTGACGGTGAATCGCCTTGCAGCGGTCGCCCACCTGCTTCTGGCGCTGCTGGTTCTGGAGGAGCTTCTGTCGAAGGGCGCCGGAGAGCGTGGATTCGGTCAAGCCGCCGGCCATCACGATGCGCGATTCGGCGATGAGGTCTTCCTGCGTCTTGATCAGGCGTTCGAATTCCTGGCGCTGTTCCTGTTCCCGCCGGATCAGTTCCTGTCGCAGCTCCTCCTCGGTGACGACACGGGCGAAGAACGCGGTGCTCTTGCCGTGCTTGGGGCCGGTGACCGTGTCGTTGTCGCTGGCGTCGACCTGGAAGGTGAGGCTGGAGCCGACGGGAATTTTCAGGCTGCCGATCTCCCAGTTATGCAGGTAATCCAGGCCCTTGTCGGTCAAGCGCTGGCCGGCGTTGATTTCGGCGAAGGGCACGCGGTCGCTGCCCTTGGGGGCGTCTTCACTTTCGCCGCGGAACTGGAACGACAGGCCCGCCTGCGTGATGGCGAAATCGTCCTTGAAGTTGCACTTCAACGGAATGCGGGCGTCGGACACGACCATGCTGCTGACGCCGACGAGCTCCGCGCGGACGACCGGATCCTTGTCGGGGCGCAGCCGCACGAGGAAGCGCGTGGGCTTCTTCGAGTCCATGCCTTCCGTGTCGGTCATCTCGATCGCATAGGTGCCGGCCACGAGTTTGTCCGCCGCCAGTTCCACATCGATCTGGCTGACTTCGCGATCGCCGGCCTTGGCGGGCTTGAATGCCAGATCGACGACGCTCTTCTCGATGCGCAGCTTGGCGCTCTTGAGGGGCTTGTTGGTCAGCGCGGTGAAGGCGATGGTGCTTCCCTTGAGCGCATAGACGGAACTGGAGCCGGCGCGCCTGGCGCCCTCGGCTGGCTTCTCGGCGGTGCCTGCTTCGACGGCGGCGGGGCGGATGGACCAGACCACCTCTGGCTCCAGCGCGGTGTACTGCGGATGACGCAGCGTCAGGTCGAACGATTCGATGCCGGGGCGATCGACGAGGCGGGCGTTGATCCAGCGGGTGCGGTTGTCCCCGCCGGAGATGCGGAAGCGGAAAGGCTCCAGCACGTTCTTGAACACGGCGGCGAACCGGCCTTCCTTCGCGCCCTCGGCGCCGGCGCCCCCGGCGCCCCCGGCGCCCCCGGCGCTCGCGCCGGCCACGTCCTGGCGCGTCATCATCTGCGTGATTTCAGGGCCGTTCCGCGGCTTGAACTCGATGTAGACGAAGTCGGGAATCTCGCCGGTGACCAGGGCGGAGGCGGTCCAGTCGTCGCCGCGGGGCACGACGATTTCCGTCGCTTCATCGAGATCGAAATGCGTGGCCCGCGGGTAGCGGGCGTCACCGAGGAGGAACATCCGCTTGAACCAGATGTTCATGATGTCCCACGCGAAGACGCCGCCGGCCCCGACGCCCAGCACGACGACCATGGCGGCGATGATGGCGAGATTGCGGGTGAAGGCTTTGCGATCGACGACGTCCTTGAAGCTGACTTTTTCAGCGGCGGCGCTGCCGCTGGCGATGGTCGCCTGCACCATCTGCGGCGACATGCCAAGCTTGGCCGGGTCTTCGATGCGGGAGAACTGCAGGGCGCTGATGAAGCCTTCGCCCAGTTCGCGGTGTGTGTCCTCCACGCGCAGGGCAAGCGTGTCGTCATCGAGCTGGCGCGACAAGGGGCGCAGCAGCTTGCGGTAGAAGATGGAGACGAGCACGATGCCGGTGACGACGATGAAGATCAGCCTCTGCGGCTTGTCGAAATCAAAGTACCAGTCGGTCAGCAGGCTCAGGGCGAGGATGCCGACGACCCACAGCAACAGCACGCTCAGTCCGCGCGCCATCAGCCAGGCGCCGACGGTGCGGCGAAGTGCGGAGAGGCGGGCTTTGAGTTCTTGGGAGAAAGGCATCGTTTCAAGTCTCAGAGTTTCAGAGTTTCAGAGTTTCAACGTTTCATAGTTTCAACGTTTCGTCGGGAGGGCGAGGCTCCCGCCGAGCCGTAACGTAAAGGCGAATTGCGTGCGAGTGATGAATGCTGAGTGGTGATTGGCGATTTCGGATTCCGATATCGCCAATCGCAAATCGTCACTCATCATTCACCATTCGCCTCGTTCCGAGGCTCGGCAGGAGCCTCGCCCTCCCAACGGTTCACATCAGCTTGAACCGCTTCCGCACCGCCCACTCGATCGTGAGCAGGGCGACGAGGATGTACAGCAGGCGGTCGGTGGACCACAGTTCGTAGGGCTTGCGCGGGACGACAATGTTCTGGCTCGCGTTGGGCACAGCCGAGGCGAGCTTGGCGATTTCGTCCACTTCGAAAAACTGGCCCTTGGTGCGCTCGGCGACGTCGACGAGCAGGGGCTTGTTCAGGCGGGTGTATTCCATCTCCACGCGGGGCAGGTCGACGGTGAACGCCTTGGTGATCGGCTGCGGGGGCTTGCTCGGATCGACGCCGGTGACGGGGATGGAAATCTCGTGCGCCCCCAGCTCATTGGCGATGATCACGCCGCGGAACACGCCGGGCGCGTCAGGCACGCGCTCGAGGCGCACAGGCACGGTGATCGCGCCGGCCTTGACGGTGGCGTCGACGTTCTGCTGGTCCAGCGGCTGGAACTGCGCGTCGTACACTTTCGCGTCGATGGTGATCTTGTCGCCCTTGTGGAAGATTTCACCGGCGATGTCGATGTAGCCGCGGTTGCTGCCGCGCTGGTCGCGGCCGGCGACGAGGTAGTTGATCGTCTGCACCCAGAACTTCTCGTAGAACTCCGCATCGTTGCCGAGCCTGCGCCAGCGCCAGCTTCCGTTGAAGCCTGCGTAGACGATGCGGCCGGGACCGAAGAATCCGGTGACCATCAGCGGACGCCGGCCGTCGCGAGTGCGCAGGCTCGGATCGGAATGCTCCAGCAGGACGCGCGAAGCGGGCTTGGCGCTGAGTGCGGGGAAGCTCCAGTAGATGCCGGGCATGGCGGACCAGACGGCTTCGTTGATGGCGGGGTTGCTGGTGTCGAACCGCATGATCGCGTGATCCATGTTCGCCGGCACGAAGGCGAGCGGCCACTCCTTGTTGTGCGTGGCCATCAGGGCTTTGACATCGAGCGTGCCCATGTCGCCGAAGCGGACGGGCATGAGGTCGCGGAACTCGGCGGTACGGATGCCGCCGAGGAACGCGGTGGCGTACTTGGGGCCGGGCATGTAGAAGAGCCCGCCGCCGTGCTCGGCGAGGAACTGGCGCAGGGTTTCGATCCACTGCTCGCTGAACTCGCGCGGATCGGGGTCGAGCATGATGATCGCGTCGTACTCGAACATTTCCTTGGGCGTCAGGGGCAGGTGGTCGATGACCGTCTTGCCTTCCTGGCGCATGTTCGGGTCCATCGTCTGGAGCCAGACGGAGACATTGACGTCTTCGGTGCGGGTCAGCAGCGACTGCAGCGGGCGATACTCCCACGTGGGGCCGCCGGCGATCAGGAGGACGCGCGACTTGTCGCTTCGCACCTTCACCGCCAGGGGCTTGGAGAGGTTGTCATCGTCATCCGATTCGCGCGCCAGTTTCTGGACGCGGACGATGAACTGGTAATCGCCCGCCGTCTTGGGCGTGTACTCGAAAGAAAGCTTCTGCAGGGCGCTGGTCGCGTTGCCTTCGCCGGCGTTGATCGAGGTGGGCATGTTGATCTGCCGGGAAGCGATCACCTGCTCGCCGGCGGCGCCCGCCACTTTCGTGGCGACCAGTTCCACCGTCACCGGCAAGGCGTCGAGGCCTTCCGCTTCGATCTCCGCCTCGACCTGGAACGGATTGTTCCGGCGGACCGACTCGTTGGCCTTGGCCATGACGACGCGCAGGTTGCGCTTCTTGCTCGGATCGCCCACGCCCAGCGTGAAGACGGGAATGTTCTGCTCATTGGCGAAATCCGCGGCCGCCAGAGGCTCGTCATCCTTCACCGTCTGCTGGCCGTCGGTCACTACAATCACCGCCGCGATCGGGCTGCCGGGCGTGCTCTTGATCGCCTCGCGCACGGCCCGGGCGATGTTCGTGCCCTGCCCCGTCGGGTTCAGCGCGAAAGGCGGAATGTCCTGTGTCGCCGGCTCCGCGCTGGCTTCGCCCTTGGCCTTTGCGTCGGCCTTGCTCTTGGCGGTGTCGGCAGGATCGAAGTACGGAAACACCTGCGGCTGGCCGAGGCGCGTGGAGAAGTAAATGAACTTCACGTGGCCCTTGGCGGTCAGGTCGCGGATCAGCTTGCTGCCGTCCTTGTTGAGAATCTCCGTCATCACCGCGACGCGGTCCGGCCGCTTGGCGCGGATCGCGTCCACGTTCTTGCTCATGTCCGCATCCGTGCCCAACAGGGTCGCCACGCGGCGGGCGGCGTCGTCCTCCAAATAGCGGTCCTGCGAGAGCATGGAGACCGATTCATCCACCAGCACGAGGATCACCGCCTGACGCGTTTTCTTTTCGGAGACCTTGATCGCCGGCCCAAGGAGCACGATCGCCAGCAGGATGATGACCAGCGCGCGCACCGCGCCGAGGAAGAACTGCCAGGGGCGCGGACAGGTGTCCATCTCGCGCCGGTAGACGAAGAACACGCCGTAGATCAGGGCGACGACCACGCCGATGTAGGCGAAGATGCGCCAGGATTCGAGGGCGTCGGTGAAAGTCCAGACAAACTCCCAATCCGCGCCGGGCGGGATGTTGTCCAGATCGAAGCCGAAAAGTTGAAGAATCGTTTTGCTCACGAATAGTCTCAGGGGGCTGGGGTCGGGTTTAGGGTTTAGGGTGTAGGGTTTAGGGTTTAGGGTGTTGGGTGTTGGGTCTGGGGTTTAGGGTGTGGGGCTGTTTCCGGCCCCCTCTCCCTCCGGGAGAGGGCTGGGGTGAGGGCCGGTGAAGCCTGTGCTCGCGTCTCACCGCTGCATCCAAACCACTGTTTCAAATCTTCATTTTTTGAAAGCTCAACAAGCGTTCACGAGTCTTCAGTGAGCCGGCCCTCACCCTAACCCTCTCCCGGAGGGAGAGGGGACCGGAATCGAAGTCACTCTTTACTTTTCCTGCGGCTTCGGCTCTTCCTTCTTCGGCGGTGCCGGCGCCGGCACCGCTTCGTCGATTTCGATCTCGATGCTCTGGATGATCGCATCGCCGTTGCGGATGATCACCGCGCCACCGGCTCCCCCGGGGGCGCCGGCTTTCTTTTCGTCCTTCTTCTCATCCTTCTTCTCTTCCTTCTTGTCATCCTTCTTTTCCTCCGCCGGTTTGGCGGGGACGGCGGGGACGATCTTGATCCCGCCGCGAATGATGCGCCCCGGCAGAATCTGAATGCCCGGCTGTGCCTGCGGATTCTCCGCCTTTTTCTCGTCCTTCTTGTTCGGATCGGGCTTGGGCGGTTCGTAGATTTTCAGTTCCGGCTGCGGCGCGCCGGGCACGCGGCGGTAGGCGGTGATCTGCTGATAGGTCTGCACGAGCAGCACGTTGCCGCGCACCATCGGGCTCTGGCCGTTCTGGAACTTCAGCGCGTCGGGGCCGCCGGGCAGTTGCACATCCATGCGCTTGCCGTCGCTCTTGCGCCAGAAGCTGAGCGTGGCTTTGCCGGTCCAGATTTTCTGGCCGTTGCCGCGGTCCTCCGGCGGATCCATGATCAGCGCGGGCATCAGGTCGCCCGTCGAGGCGATGCGCGAGAGCTGAACCATCATGCCGCCCTGCTGCGACGGATGGCTCAGCGTCATCTTGATCTTGCCGGTCTTGCCGTCGACCACGCTGATGATCTGGTGGCCCTGCTGGCTGTTGCCCATGGTGAAGATTTCGCTGCCGTCGGGCGTCACCGCCATGTCGTACACGTACTGGCCCATCTCCGCGCCGGTGGCCTCGGCGGTGATGTTGCCGGTCTTCAGGTCGACGATGAAGACGCCCTGGTTCATCAGGGCGACGCGGTCGTCGTCGAGGAACTCGGCCCGCATGTTGCCGGAGAAGACGACGCGCCCGCCGCGCCCCGCGGTGTTGACGTTCCACTTCTTCTCGCCGCCGGGCAGGCCGTAGAGCGTGGCGCCCTGCATGTTCAGGACGAGCAGGCCGTGCTTCGTCCAGCGCATCGGGGCGTTCTGCTGGCGGTTGTCGAGCTTGATTCGACCGAGGCGTTCACCGGTGGCGACATCGCAGACGAGCATTTCCGCGCCGGCGTTGACGAAGACGCCCACGTACTTGTCGCCGCCCATCACGCCGGAGATGTTCTCGCGATCGAACTCATTGACCCATCGGACGGAACCGCTGGACAGGTCCAGGGCGCGGACGATGGTCTGACCGCGATCCTTGTTGACGCCGATTTCGATCACGGCATTGCTGGCGACCGACATGGACCAGACGCCGCCGTAGGGGTTGTAGTAGCCATAGGGGTTGCGGTTGGTGCCGCCGCCGTCGACGGCGGGCACGCGCCACAGTTCCTTGCCGTCCGCCAGGCCGATCGCGGTGACTTCCTGCGGCGTCCAGAGCACGCCCACGTGGCCGCTGCGCTGCAGCTTGCCGTTGTTGAAGAAGAAATTATTGATCTGGTAGGCCCGGCCGTTGGCGGTGGAGGAGCTGTTGACGTTGCTCTTCTTCAGATTGATGCCCCAGGTTTCCTTGCCGGTGACCAGGTCGCGGCAGACCATGCGGTTCTGCGCCTGGCTGAACATGAGCAGGTGATCTTCGAGGAACGCCGAGTCGTCTTCGCCGTCGGCCTCCATGATGAAGTACTGGCCGTTGTGCTGCTCGCTCCAGATTTTCTCGTAGGGCGGGCTGGGCAGCCGGCGATCGACCAGCGGCATCTCGCCCAGCGCGGGCAGGGCAGCCAGTTCTTTGTCAGCGATCTGGCCGGCGGGCAGCGATTGGCCCTGGGCGACGATGACTTCGTCCGCGAAATCGCGCTTGACCTTCGCCCACGTATGAATCGCCTGCCGGGGCCAGCCGCGCTGCGTGTACGTGCGCGCCAATTCCGCAAGCCCCGACGCCGCGACCCGGCGATTGCTCGAGTCGCTCAGTTCCTTCAGCAGCAGCTCCGAGCGCTCGAACGCGCCGGACTCGCGGAGATACCTCGCCGCCAGCAGCGTCGCTTCCAGCGACACCGTCGAATCCGCATACATCGCCGCCAGCGCCCGCAGCCGCTCGGCATGCAGGGGCTTGCTGGCTTTGAGCTCGGCGATGGTCTTCTGAATGGTGCTCGCTTCCTGACGGGCGGCGGCCGCCTGCTTTTCCTTCTCCACCAGCGCCGCCGCCAGCACCAGGCCCTGATCGCTCAGGGGCTTGAGGTCGGCGATCGCCTTGGCGTGATCCTTCTCCAGCGTTTCGAGCTGGCCGGTGGATGTCTTCTTTTCCGACTCGATCAGCCGGGCGAGGCGATCGCGCTGGCTGGCGAGAACGGAAGCGCGGGCCTGCAGTTCCTCGCGTTCCTTCTTCAGTTTGGCGGCCTCCGCTTCGAGGCGGGATGCGTCGAGCGCGACCGGCAGCTTGCTGACATCCAGGCTCTCCATCGCCGCCATGTCGGTGTGCACCTTCAGCGCCGCCTTGCCGCGGATGTTCAGCGCGTCCGTCACCACCGCGCCGTGCCTCTTCGCCAGCGCGCGAATCTCCGCCGATGCCGCCACCGAAGCGCGAGCCTCGCGCCGGCCCTCGGCGTCGTCCATCACCACCAGCGCCTCCGTCGGATCCTGCGCCGCTTTCAGAAACAGGTCCAGTGCCGCGTCGTTCTGGTTCTGGCTCACGTGCCACCGGCCGCGGGCGATCCAGACGCGCACCTGCTGGCCGATCGGCGCAGCGACGCGCTCGGCTTCCTCGTAGGTCGCCAGCGCCTTGTCGGGCTTGGACTTCGCCAGGTCCAATAGCTGCATCAGCAGCTTGCGCGACGCCTCGCCGCGGCCGTCGCCGGCGGGCATCAGATTCACCGCCACGCGCAGGTCGTTCACCGATGCGTCGTGGTTGCCCACGACTTCATAGAGGAACGCGCGGTCGAGCCGGGCCTGCGCGCTGTCCTTCTTTTCGATGGCCGCGGTCAGCTCGATCATCTTGGCGTCGCCGTCGACCATGGCGTAGATTCGGTCGAGTCCCGCCGCCACGAGGTTCTTGCCGTCGCAGTACACATTGCCGATCGGATCGCGCGAGGAACTGGCGATCTTGAGCATGCCGACGCGCTTGCCCTCCTTGGTTTCCAGGCGGGCGATTTCGTTCTTCACCGGCACGTACACGCCGGTGGGCGTCAAGGCGCCGCGGCCGAGCGATTCGGCGACCGGCTCTTCCCACTGCTTCTTGCCGCTGGCGATGGAGTACCGGGTGATCGACGACTTGCCGCCGACAAACACACCGTCTTCAAGAACGCCCAGGCAGTACGTGGCGTTGTAACGCGGCGTGCGCCACAGCATCTTGCCGTTGACCCGGCTGAGGCAGTAGATGCTGTCGGCATCGGAGGCGGTGATGATCAGGCGATCGCCCGCGGGGATGATGGCGTCGTCATCGAAGCCCGGCAGGATTTCGCTGCCGCCGTACGCGCCGCGGAAGACCACGCCGCCGCGCGAAGCGTCGGCGGTGTTGCTCTTGGATCGCTCGTAGCGCACCGCCCAGAGAATATCGCCGGTGCCCGACTCCACGCCGAACACCACGCCGTAACCGCTGGCGACGTACGCCTCGGAGCCGACGACGGAGACGCCCACCGTGGCCCAGCGGGAACTCTGGTTGCCGGGCATGCACAGCAGCGTGGACCACACCTGCTTGCCGCTGCCCGGATCGAGCGCGATCAGGTGCAGCTCGTTGTTCTTCAATACCGGCACCAGCAGGCGGTTGCCCGCGGGCGTCGGCGGGCCCATGAAGCGCATGTCGCCGCCCTCTTCCGCCGCCGGGAAGCGCCAGCGGACGCGCTTGTTCTTGCCCGCATCGGTCACGTCCACGGCACACAACCGCTCGATCATCGACATGCTCGACTGCTTGCCGTTGTTCCACAGCATCAGCTTGGCGCCCGGGCCGCCGACCATGAGCCGGCCTTCGATGTGGTAGAGCGTGTCGCCAACGAGGGTCATCGACCGCGCCACGCGATCGCCGAAGTGGCTGATCTCTTCCTGCGTGGTGGGCCAGTTGGGCTTCTGCGGGCCGTAGTAATAATTCTGGATCCAGACGCGCGAGTTGGCGTCGACCTTGATCTGCTCCTGCTCGACTTTGTCGACCAGCTTGCGCGTGGCCAGGTCGTACCAGCGCAGTTCGTTGTGCGTCTTGAAGAACACCTGCCCGTTGGCGAGGATCGCCTGCGAGGTGGGCGACCAGCCGCCGGTTTCCCAGCGCCCCACGATTTCGCTGCGGCTCTGGCTGGACTGCTGGTTGCCGCCCATCATCTGGTTTCGGCTGACCATCTCGGGCACTTTGTAATCGAACTGGAACACAGGCTGCTCGGTCCACAGCTTCTGGTCCGTCACGGGCTTGCCCGGCGGGCCCGCCATGATGCCGTCGCGCGAGGCCCGGCCCAGCGCCATGGGCCAGCCTTCAACCGCTTCGCCCAGCGTGCCCACCGCCGGCCCGCCGCGCTCCGCCTCGCGCTTCACCGTCGTCAGCCAGGATTCGGGCAGGTCGGCTCCATTCGCCTGATCGATCTTCGCCAGCGCGTCGCGGGCGCCGGCCCCGTCGCCGGCCCGCGCCGACGCCATCGCCAGGCGAACCAACAGATCGCCGCGCGGAATCGAAGGATCCGGATGCACGTGCGCGATCTTGTCCAGCAGTCGGCGAGCGCCGATGAAATCGCCCTCGTCCATCAGGATGCCCGACAAGCGCCACGCGGCGTCATCGCCGAGGCTGCTGATGAAGAACCGGCGGACGACTTCGGTCAGGGCCGCGATATCGCCGCTGCCGTTGACGCCGGCGGCGAGAATCGCGCGGGCGTCGGCGTCGGCGCCGATGCGGTACTCGCTCAGGCCGCTGTCGGGCAGCGAGGAAAGCTCCAACTCCACCAGATCGCGCACCGGGCGATACTGCCCGGCTGCATGCGAGAGCCGCTTGTGCTTGGCCAAGGCGCGATCGGAGGGCAGGCGGTCGGTCAGACCTGTCTTCTCGTTCAGCACGTGCTGCCAGAGTTCGATCGAGTAGCGGAACTGATCTTCCGAGGCATAAACGCGAGCCCGCTCCAGGAGTTCATCCGTCGCCTCATCCGTGTCCAGCCCCGCACCGGTCGCCAGCTTCGATTGCAGTTCCTCCACCTGCTCCTTGCGCTGCTGCTCCAGCTTCTTGCGGTTCAGCTCGGTTTCGCGGCGCTTCAGTTCGGCAGCCTTGAGGTCGTAGGCGGGCGTGCCTTTCTTCAACTCGCCCAGTTGCTTCTTGAGATCCGCGATTTCCTTCTCCAGCTTCTCATCGACCGCCTTGGGCGCGGCGTCGGCGGGCTGGGCGGCGTCAACGGCGGGAGCAACGGCGTTGCCGGGCGCGGGTTTCGCGGCGGGCTTGGCGGGGGCGACCTGCACAGGGGCAGGCGCGATCTGCACCTGGCCCGCCTGCACTTGAATCTGCACCTGGGCATTGGCGGGGGCGATTTCGATCTGCACCTGCGCGGCGGCGAGAATGGCAGTCGCGCTGATCACCGCGGGGCCAAACGTCCACACGGAACGCAGGACTCGACGGGTCGTCATCCCCGGGGTGATGGTGGGTTTCATGGTTGGCTCCATTGCAATCCCGCCCTTCGGGCGGGCGCTAAACGGCGAACAGCGCCGCGGTAGGGTGCGTCAAGGCTCGGCGCGGACGCACCATGTTGGACAACCGAACTCCACACGTCCGATGTCCGACGCAACCTCGCACTCCGTTGCGGTCTGGCCGTTCAAACCGGTGCGTCCGCGCCGAGCCTTGACGCACCCTACGGCTCACCTTCGCCGGCCGAATGTCCACGCCAGGAACTGCTCGGCGCACAGCACGCCGACCAACAGCAGCAGCACCGTCGGCCAGATTTCCGATCGTGCGCCAGTGGCGCCGGAGGCGAGCGACGCTTTGCCGGTGAGGATCGTCACCTTCGCGTCGCCGAGTTTTTTCTTCAGGTCCGCCTCGGGCACTTTCACAAGCTGGCCTTCGCCGGCATCGATGTTGGCGGCGAAGAGCACGGGCTCGGTCTTGCCGTCGTGGGTCGAAAGTTCGAGTTGATAAAAACCGGCCTTGTGCGTCTCTTCGTACTCGATGAACTCGCGTTTGCCGTCGTCGGCGGGAACCGCGTCCCGGCTCGCGGCCTCCGGCTCGGCGGCGCCGGGGATGCGGGCGACGATGCGGGCGGAGCGCTGGAATCGGCCGGCGTCCAGCTCGTGGCGGATGGGCGTGCCGGTCGCCAAGGCGCCTTCGCCGATGGTGTTCCGCGCCGCGTAATCGCTGTACGCCAGCATCATCAGCACGTAACTGCCGTCGGCGGGCCAGGTGTTCCAGTCGCCGTCAGCCGAGGTCGTCAGCAGCATGACCCGGCCGCTGCCGTATTTCTGCTCGACGATCGCCGGCGCGGTGTCGGCATCGGTGAGGCGCAGCGGCACGGAGACCTTGCCCGACTCGGTCGCCTTCTTCTCGATGAAGGTGTGGTGCCAGCGGAACACTTTCACTTCGCCGATGGAGGAGCCGGGGTCGGCGAACTGCCCGATCACCGGATGCGTGGCGTCATCGACATTCAGGCCCGCCCAGACTTTTTCGGTCTCATCGCCGCGGGCGCCTTCGATGCGGGCGGGCAGGAGCCCCGCGCCTTCCTTATAGAGAAGCTGGTTGTAGATCACGTCATCGACCTGGTTGCCCAGCGTGATGATCAGCCCGCCGCCGGCCTTCACCCAGCGGTCGAGGGCGGCTGCGCGCTCCTCGCTGACGCGGTACACGTTGCAGAGAAAAATCACTTGGAAGCGGGAGAGATCCAGGCCTTCAAAAAGATTCTCGCTGACTTCCTCCGTGGCGAAGCCGAGGCGCACCCGCTTCGACGGCTTGAGCGCGCCTTCGAGGAAGTAAATCTCCGACCGCTCGCGATCGCTCGACGGATCGCCGTTGACCAGCAGCACCTGCACGCCTTCGCGCACCCGGGCGGCGAAGAGCCGGCTGTTGTCCGATCTCAAGGCGTCGGCGGGAATGGTCGCGGTGATCGGCACGGCGCCGGTCTCCTCGAACTTGTAAGAGAAAGGCACCACCGCCTCTTCACCGGGGCCGATGTTCTCCACCCGGTTCTTCAGCTCCACCGATTCGCCGGCAGCGAAGACCACCTCGACATCGCTGGCGGCGGCAGAGCCGTAGTTGCGCACGACGACCTGGAAATCCGCGTCGACGCCTTTGACCAGCGATTTGTTCCTGGAGCGAATCTCGGTGACGGTCAGGTTCTCGCCGCCCTCGGCGCCCACGTCGACGATGACCACTTCGCCGGTCTTGTCGCTGATGCGCTTGATCAGGCCGACGACGTCCTGCTCTTTGCCGGCGTCCGCGGATTCACCGGCGGGGGCCTTGGCGTCCTTGCCGTCTTTCTTCTCCGCGTCATCCACCTTGGCGAGCGCCTCCGCCCAGTCGCGCTTGCGCATGTCGGTGATGAGGTAGAGCACGTGGTTGGTCGGGCCGCTCTTGTCGTCGAGCGCCTTGTCCACGGCGACGAGCGCCTTCTCCAACTGAGCCGCCATGTCGGAGACCTGCGTGTTCTCGATCTTCTGGACGATCTCCTCGATGTTGTCGCTGGTGAGGTTCAAGCCGTTGACAATCGGCGTGTCCGGCCGGCTGGTCAGGCGAAGCGTGAAAGTGTCCCGCGCCCGCTCCCGGCCAAGCTCGCGGACGAACTCGGTCAACCCCTTTTTGGTTTCATCGAACGTGATCTTGCCGTCGGCCTGCAGCGCCATGCTGGGCGAATCGTCGAGCACGACGATGCGCTCGAAGCCCGAGGCGCTCAGGGCGAAGCTGGCCATGCCCTGTTCCTGGAAAAACGGGCGGGACACGAGCAGCGCGATGAGGATGCACGCCAGGCATCGCAGCAGCAGCAGGATGAGCTGTTCCAGCCTGACGCGGCGGCGGTTGCGCTTGTCCGCCTCGATGAGGAAATCCATCGCCGCCCACTCGATGATCTTGAAGCGGCGCTTGGAGAGCAGGTGGATGATGATCGGCGAAGCGACAGCGAGCGCGCCCCAGAGGAGCGCGGGATTGACGGCGGAGATGGCGAACGTATTCAGCATGATCAGATTTCGGATTTCGGATTTCGGATTTCGGATTTGAGATTCGAGATTTCAGATTTGAAATTTCAAATCCGAAATCATCTACGTCCATGTCCTCGAATCGTCCGCGTCCTCAGCGCCAGATATCCCGCCAGCGCCGCGTCCAGCGGTTCCTTGGTATTCAGCAGCACGTGGTCGATGCCGCAGCTTGCGCAGGTCTTGCGGACCTGGTGCAGGTAGCGTTCGACGATTTCCAGGTAGCTCTTGCGCAGGGCGCGCGGTTCGGTGAGCAGTTGCATGTCCACTTCCAGGCCGCGGAACAGCGTGTTGTCGTTGAAGGGGAACGACAGCTCGTGGTCGTGCATGACGTGCATGACGACGACCTCGTGCCGGCGATGGCGGAAGTGCTGCAGGGTGGTGCGGAGGGTGGGGATATCGACGAAGAGATCGCTGACCAGGCACACCAGGCCGCGCTTGCCGATCTCCTCGGCGAGTCCTCTGAACACGCCGCCGACGTCGGTTTTGTTGTCGCAGGTGGTCTGCTCGATTTCGTGGACGAGCATGCGCAGGTGATTGGGGTGGGCGCTGTTGGGCAGTTTCTTGCGGATGCCGGTGTCGAACGTGACGAGTCCGACGGAGTCCTGCTGCTGCTGGGCGAGGTAGGCGAGGCAGGCGGCGGCGGTGGCGCCGTATTCGAACTTGCTCCAGCCGTTGTGCGGGCCGTCGGCTTTGACGTTGGCGGTGGTTTCGGGCAGGCCGTAGCGCATCGACTTGGAGCAGTCGAGGATGATGGTCATCTTGAGGTTGGTCTCTTCCTCGTACTCCTTGATGTAGAAGCGATCGGTTTTGGACCAGACCTTCCAGTCGATGTGCTTGATCTCATCGCCGGGGACGTATTCGCGGTGACTGGCGAACTCGACGGCAAAGCCGTGGTAGGGCGACTTGTGCTGGCCGGTGATGAAGCCATCGACGACCAGTCGTGCGCGCAGGTCGAGCGAGCGGATCTTGTCCAGCGTTTTCGGGTCGAGGAATTGTTTGCCGGTGGCGTTGGGCATGGAGCAAATCCAAAGGGAATGCGAAGGGACTGAGGGACTAAGGGACTAAGGGACTAAGGGGCGGAAGGGCGGGGGCTCGGGATTGCATTGCAACCCTTCGTCCCTTAGTCCCTCAGTCCCTGATCCCTATTCCATCCCATTCACTTCTTCGCGAACGCCGGGGCGACTTCCGCCGCGATCTTGCCGGCCGCCTTTTCGCTGATCGTCGCCAGCAGCTTGTCCACCACCTTGTCGCTGTTGATGCCTTCGCTCTCGGCTGCGAAGTTGGTGATGACGCGGTGGCGCAGCACGGGATGAGCGACCGCCTTGATGTCGTCGGTGGTGACAAAGGTGCGGCCTTCGAGCGCCGCGCGGGCCTTGCCGCCCAGGAGCAGATACTGCACGCCGCGGGGGCCGGCTCCCCAACTGACCCATTCCTTGACGAATTCGGGCGCTTCGCCTTCGTGGACGCGGGTGGCGCGGACGAGGTTCAGCGCGTAGTTGATCACGTGCTGGGCCACCGGCACCTTGCGGACGATCTCCTGCAGGCGGTTGATGTCGTCGCCGGAAAGCACCGGCGTGACCACCGGGTTGAAGTTCGCCGTCGTGGTCTCGGCAATGCGGTATTCCTCCTCGTAGCTGGGATAGCGCACGAACACCTTGAACATGAAGCGGTCCTGCTGCGCTTCGGGCAGCGGGTAGGTGCCTTCCTGCTCGATGGGGTTCTGCGTCGCCAGCACGAAGAAGGGCGGCGACAGCGGGTGGTTGCGCCCGCCAATGGTCACCTTGCGCTCCTGCATGGCCTCAAGCATGGCGGCCTGGGTCTTGGGCGGGGTGCGGTTGATTTCGTCCGCGAGAATGACGTTGGCGAAAATCGGCCCGCCGATGAAGCGGAACTCGCGGGCGCCGGTCTCCTTGTTCTCCTGGATCACTTCCGTGCCGGTGATGTCCGAAGGCATCAGGTCGGGCGTGAACTGGATTCGGTTGAACTTCAGGTGCAATGACGACGCGAGCGTGGAGACCATCAGCGTCTTCGCCAGTCCGGGCACGCCTTCGAGCAGGCAGTGGCCTCGGGCGAAGATGGCGATGAGCAGCTGCTCGACGACATCGTCCTGTCCGACGATGATCTTGCGGAGTTCCGCCTTGACCTTGCCCGCGGCTTCTTTCAAGCCGGCGAGGGCGGTGAGGTCGTTCTGGGTCAGTTCGGGTTGGGTGACGGGTTCGGACATTGACGGCTCCATGTTGAATCAGTTCCTGTCTCAATCAGCGTTCATCTCAAAGGCTCACGCAGCCAAAACCAATCGGCATCGCCCCCAAACTCTGTCATGCGAAGCAGCGGCAGCCCGATCAGACCGGCGAAATCCCGACTGCTCTGCTGGCAGGATCGGACGACGGGGTCGCTGCCGTATCCCACCACCATCGCATCGAGCCCGACGCCGGGAACGATCGCTCGAACCCAACCGCCCGCCAAGTCGCCGAAATTCGTCGCCATGTCCGGCGCGCTTTGTCGGACGACGCGCTGCATGACTTCATCCGAAACGATCAGGGCACAAGGGCTGCCGGTATCAACGATCACTCGAAGCTCCATCGCGACGCCTTCGCGATCCATCAGCCGGATGCGCGTCCACGGACGCTGAGGCGTGCCTTCGTACCGGTTTCGCTGCTCGCCTCTGGCGCGGACCATCTGAAGATCACATCAAAATGGTGGCGAACGTCGGATACTCCGCGGCGGCTTCCACCACGAGTACGTCGGGTGAATTCAATCCCAACTGCGTCAGTGAGGACTCCAGCGCGACGAAACTGTCCGCATCCGCGATCACCCTGCCGCCATCGATGGCGATAAACCGACCGGCGGAATATTGCCGATCGATCTCGGCTTTCAACCGGCGATACGCGGACTGGTTTTCATCGCGACGATTCATCGTGGCTCTCGGGTTCTTGCCTTGGAGCTAACGGCTAACGGCTCATGGCTATCTCTGCAGAATCGGCAGATGCGCATACGGCAACTGCATCGCGATCAGCGCGATGGCCGTGCCGTACGTCTCGCCCACGCCGTCGCCGTTCCAGCTTCCGTCCTTGCTCTGGCTGTTGATCAGGTGATCGCGGACGGCGGGGAAATACTCCTTCCAGTTCTCCTTGCTGGAGAGGTACATCGCTTGTGCGGTGTACAGCGTGGAGTAGAAGTAGTGCCCGCCGAAGGCCTGGGCGCCGTTCTGGCCCTTCATGAGTTTCTTGATGTATTCGAGGGATTTTTTGGCGACGGGGTGCTCATATTGGCCGGCGTTGTACATGACGGCGACGGCGGCCGCGGTGATGGGGGGTCGGCTCTCGCCGCCGCCGCGGGCCTGGTAACGGATGCCGCCGTCGGGGTTGGCGCTGCCTTCGATGTACTTGCACGCCTTGTCGATGATTTCCTTGGGCACCTTGATGCCGGCATTGCGGATGGAGCGCAGGCCCTGAATCTGCGTGATCGTCACCGAGCCTTCGTCGCCGCCGCTGTTGGGGTGATACAGCCAGCCTCCGTCGGCGCTCTGCGAAGCGCCGGTGATTTTGATGGCTTTTTCGAGGACGGTTTTGATTTTTTCCTGGCGTTCCGGGTCGCGTTCCATGCCGAAGGCTTCGCCGAGGAAAAGCATGGAGAAGCCGTGGCCGTACATCGGCACCTGCTCGATCGCCATGTTGCTGATCAGGCCGCGGGCCGGTCCGTTGTCGTTGGGGGGCTGCTGCTTGAGGATGAAATCGACGGCCCTTCGCACATTGTCGGCATACTTGCCCTCCACCGGCGTATTGCCGCCGGCCATCAGCGCCAGGCCCGAAAGAGCCGTCATCGCGGTGGGGTAGGAGCCGTAGCCCGCGCGGGTGCCCCACGATCCGTCACGCGACTGCGTGCGCGCCAGGAACGCCATGCCGCGTTCGATGGCTGCTTCGGTCTCCGCCGTGATCAGTTCGGGCCGCTTGGAGATCGGACCGCCCGCCTGCGCCCATGCGGATGATGTCGGCACCTGCGGCACCAGCGTCGGCGAAGGCACCGGCGTCAGCACCGAACCCGCCGCCAGCGCGGCTGCGAAAAGCGTGAACCCCCGCCTGGTCCAGCGAAACGACGAAGCTGTGTTGTTGGACATGTGCAATCCTGTGAATCCAGGGAATCCGAAACAACCACCTGTCCCGTCATCGACCTGATGCGCAACCAACCCGCACCGCTCGCCAACGCAAGCAGGTCGCTCCCAGCCTGACCGCACCCGCCGCGAGCACCAAGGGCGAGTCCAAGCATTTTACTCCCAGCGACCCCTTACCGAAGGGGAAATGTAACACGAGTGTAAATGGGAGGGGGAGAAGGGGATTCGGAAATCGGGATTGGGGATTGGGGATTGGGGATTGGGGATTGGGGGGCCTTGATCCGTTCGTCCGGCATGGCCCCTTCAAGGGGCCATGCCATTCACCACGCCCAGTTCCCAACTCCCGTTTCCCGATCCGCGATTCCCGATTCCCGATTCCCGTTCATTCGTCCTCCGCCCGCCTGCGGATCGCTTCAGCCTGATTCCTCAACTCCACATCGCCGGGAAACAGTTCCGCCAACCGCCTCGCATACGGCAGCGCCCTGATCCACTGCTTCTGCTGCACGTGCAGCACCAGCAGGGCGTTGGCGGCATCGGCTCCCGGGTCGAACTGATACGCGGCGCGCAGTGCCGCCTCGGCGTCGACGTTTCGCCCCAGTCGCTGCAGCGCCAGCCCGTGGTTGTAGTGCATGCGCGCGTTGGTCTTCGTCAGCGCCGCCGCCTTGCCGAGGTGGTCCGCCGCCTCCTGTATCCGCGCCGGGTTCTCCGCCAGCAGCAGGCCGAGGGAGTAGTGGGCCTCGCCCATGTCGGGGCGGGCGGTGATTGCCGCCCGCAGGTGCTTCTCCGCCGCCGCCGCGTCGCCGCCGGCATTTCGCCGGGCCAGCAGCATGGCGAGGTTCAGCCGGGCGGGCACGAACTTCGCATCGCGCACAATGGCCTTCAGGTACGCCTGCTCCGCTTCCGCCATTTCGCCCAGGCGCTCATGCACCACCGCCAGGTTCAGGTACGTGCCGGGCATGTCCGCCGATTCCATCTGGCCCTTGCGGTATTCCTCGATGGCGGCGCGGAAGGCTTTTTCTTCGGTCACCAGCGCGCCCGGATCAGTCGGCTCCTTCGGGCCGCCATCCGCCTGCGTCCGTGGGCCGAACGCATCCTCGGCGCTGAGCCTGCGGAAATTCGCCGCATACCGCTGCCGCGCCACCTTCGCCATCACCCGCGCCGCCTCGGTGCGCACTGATCGTCGCAGATCGGTCAGCAGTGCCGCCATCAGATCGCCCTGGTCCGCCGGCTCATGCGCATCGATCACCCGCACCGCCGCGCCGCGCACGATTTCATCCGGATCGCGCAGCAGCTTGCGCGCCGTCTGCGTCGCTGCCGGCGACGGGTAATCCACCAGATGCCGCAACGCCGTCGCCCGCACGATGGCGGGACGCTGCTCGTCCACCGCGATGGCGATCAACTCGGCCTCCGCCTCGCGCTTGCCTTTGCGGGCGGCGTCGAAGACGGGGGCGTGATGCGGATCGTTGGGGCGCTTCGGCCCGTACCACTCGATCACCTTGTCGCGCAAATACTCCGCCGTCTTGTCCGCGTGACATGCGGCACACGCATTCGGCGTGCCCAGCGACACGGTCTGGTCCGGCCGCGGAATGCGGAAGCTGTGGTCCCGCCGCGGATCGACCACCATGTAGTTCTTCCGCGGCATGTGACAGTCGATGCATGTGGGCGTGATCGGTGCATGGGCCTTGGCGGCTTGGCCCCCTCTCCCCCGGTCCGCCGGGGGAGAGGGTTGGGGTGAGGGGGTTTGCATTGGATCGACGAGAACGGGAGTCGCAGGAAAAAGCGATTGCACAAGGTCAGCCGCCCCCCTCACCCTAGCCCTCTCCCCCAGCAGACTGGGGGAGAGGGGATCGGAGGCGGCGTCACTGCGGCCCCCTCTCCCCCGGTCCGCCGGGGGAGAGGGTTGGGGTGAGGGGGTTTGCGGGGGATCAGCGATAACTGTTTGCAAAAGGTCGCCCGCCCCCCTCACCCTAGCCCTCTCCCCCGCCGAGCCGGGGGCGAGGGGATCGGACGTCGTGCTCGCCGCTTTCTCCACACTTGCCGCCGGCGTGTTGTGAAAATGATGCCCCTTCGTGTCGTACTTCGCCCCATCGTGGCAGCGCACGCACAGCGCGTTGCCCGTGGCCACGATCTTGGTCGAGTGCGGGTCGTGGCAGTTGCTGCACTTGACGCCTTTCTGAAACATCTTGCTCTGCAGGAACGAGCCGTACTCGTACACCTCATCGAGAATCTGCCCGTCCGCGTGGTACAGGCGTTCCTCCAGCAGCTCCACGCCGTAGTGATCGGCGAAGCGCGAGCCTGCGTGATGATCCGGATACACCACGTGCCTGCGCGCGTGGCACGGCGCGCAGGTCTCCAATTCCTGATGCGCAGGCCCCTTCATGTAGTTGGCGATTTTGAAATCCGCGTCATCGCCGAAGTATTCGCCGCCCCTGGCGCCGGAGCCGCGCGTGGCGGCCCAGTTCACATGCGCGCTGCCGGGACCGTGACATGCCTCGCAACTCACGTTCATCTCAGCGAAGGTGGTGCGATAGAGGTTGCCATCCGGGTCGTAGTTCTTTCGCAGGTTCGTCGAGTGGCAACTGGCGCACATGTAGTTCCAGTTCTGCAATGGCTTGGTCCAGTGCAGTTCGTCCGTGTGCGGGATCGCCTCGTCGGGATAGAGGTGGTACCACTTTTTGCCCGGCACATCCCAGGCGATCGCCAGCGACTGCAATCGTCCACCCGGGAACTCGATGAGGTATTGCTGCAGCGGATAGACGCCGAAGACGAACTTGATCTCGTAATCGGTGGGCTTGCCTCCGACGTCTTCGCTGCCTTCGGTGTTGACGAAGAACTTGCCGTCCCGCTTGAAGAAGCGCGAGGTGGTTTTGAAGTGCGTGAAGGTGACGTCGTTGAAATCGCCGAGCACGGTGGCGGGCGAGGCGTGATCCATCGCCAGGTCGTGATAGGAACCCTTCCACTTTTTCGCTTCTTCCGCGTGGCACTGAACGCAGGCGTCTTTGCCGACGTAGGTGAGGTTCGACCCGGGCGGGCCGGCGTCGACGGGGGCGATCCGCACTTCGCGCGGCGGCGCGGGGTGCGAAACCGCCGGCGAGCCTTCATCCGATCCGCCGCAGCCTCCCACGGCAACGCACGCCAGCACCATCGCCGCGAACATCAACGCCGCCAACCGCGGCGCATGACCGTCCGGATGAACAGGATGGATACGACAGGACACTGCGTCATTGTAGAGAACGCTCGAGTCGTGTCGCCCTGCTCTCCGCGCAGCGCTCGCTCGACGAGTGGAACGCGAAACTCCATCGGAGCCGTCCGATCCACGCGGTGATTTTCGCACTGCGGTCAAAGGTATGCCGCTCGTCGAACGGACGCGGATCGGACAACCCGATGCCGCCATCGCCACTGGCGGGTGACCGTCGGGTGGCAAAGGAGCCGTGCAAGATGAACTCTGCGGATTCGAATCGCTTCGCTCCCAGCCGGACGACTTGGAAAGTCGTCCCACATGCGATGTTGACCCTGCACGGCGACGCTTTCGACCTTGGTCCACCCGATGTCCACCTCCTTCGGCGCCGTTCCCAGGCTTTGCCCATTTTTCCGGGGCTTGCATTCCGGCCCCCTTTCCCGAAAGGCGCGGGGAAAACACGCGCCGACGGCGTCATCACGCCGCCCACATTGCGACAATTTGACGCAGAAACCGCGGTCTTTCATTCTGATAGACTGCCCCGCACTGGCGGAATCGTTGCATCGTTCGGGAACTCGCCACTCGACGTGATCAGGGATTCACTGGTTTGATCGTGCCGCAATGGACGATATCCGGTCGATGGCGATGACACCCTGCCTGCCGGTGATTTCTGGTCCTGCAAGGAGCCAACCCTTGTTTCTCTCCCGCCTCGCACAACGTGGCCTGGTTGCACTTCCCCTTGGTTTGCCTCTGCTCTTGAGCGGCGCCGCCATGGCGCAGACCTCAGGCGGCGAGAAACAGGGCTCGGGCAAGATCACCTGGTGGCTGCCTGAGAACGTCTCCACCTTCGGCGACGCCTGCGACAACCTCTTCAACATCATCCTCTGGATGACGCTGATCGTCGGCGTTGCCGTGTTCGCGGTGATGGGCTGGTTCCTCTACAAGTACCGCCACAACCCCAACCGCACCGCGACGTTCATTCACGGCAACGTGAAGCTGGAAATCGTCTGGACGCTGATCCCCGCGCTGCTGATGGCGCTGACCGCCGCGATCAGCCAGTCCACCTGGGCGAAGATCAAGCAACCGGGCGACTGGCCCGCCGATGAGAATGAACTGGCGAAGAAGGTGCAGGCCGGCGATGTGATTTATGTGGAGGTCGTGGCCCAGCAGTTCAACTGGGTCGTGCACTATCCGGGCAAAGACGGCAAGCTCGGCAAGCGCAATCCAGCCCTGATCGAGAAGGGCTCGGCTCACAGTGAAATCGGCCTGGATCGCGACGACCCGGCGTCCAAGGACGACATCGTCATTCGTCGGCTCGTGGTGCCGGTGAACAAGAAGGTGTTTATTCGGCTGTCCAGCGTGGACGTGCTGCACAGTTTCTTCCTGCCGAA
This sequence comes from uncultured Phycisphaeraceae bacterium, assembly GCA_964426135.1. Classification (GTDB taxonomy): domain Bacteria; phylum Planctomycetota; class Phycisphaerae; order Phycisphaerales; family Phycisphaeraceae; genus CAYRPN01. Next base: position 70,588 of record CAYRPN010000006.1, read on the forward strand.
CTTCCGCGTGAAGCAGGACGCGGTGCCGGGCATCAACGGCAAGGTGTGGTTCGAGGCGACGAAGCTGAGCCGGGATTTCGTCGGCCAGGCGTCCCCTGACAACGCGATCCCCGACCAGGCACGCTATTTCAATTACGCCAAGCCGTACGACATCGTCTGCGCCGAACTCTGCGGCAACAGCCACTCGGGCATGCGCGGCGAACTGTATGTCGTCACGGAAGAGGAATACAAGAACTACATCGCCGCCGAAACCAAGAAGCAACTGGCGACGGAAGAAGGCGATGGGTTCTGAGGAAGGAGTGAGGAGTGAGGAGAGAGGAGTGAGGAGTGAGGAGAGAGGAGAGAGGAGTGAGGAGAGAGGAGAGAGGAGACAGGAGACAGAAGTCACCAGACCGAGGCGAAGAAATCCGCAATCCGCAATCCGCAATCTGAAATCTCAAATCTCAAATGTGAAATCTGAAATCTGAAATCTGAGATCTGAAATCCGAAATCCGAAATCCGAAATCGTATGAGCCACGACAATCACAACGCGTCCCACGACCACGATCACGGCGGTCACGGCGAGTACCACGGTCCCACCTCCTTCTGGACCAAGTACGTCTTTTCCATCGATCACAAGATGATCGGCCTGCAGTTCATGTTCACGAGCCTGCTGTTCGTGATCGTGGGCGGCTTGTTCGCGCTGGCGGTTCGCTACGAACTCGCCTGGCCGCAGCAGAACGTGCCGCACGCGAGCGTGCTGCCGGGCAGGCTGACGACCGAAGCGCCCGAGGCGAACCCCGCGCTGTGGAGTTGCGGCAAGGAAGTGAAACTGATGGCGGAGGTGGAGTACGAAGGCAAGAAGTACCCCGCCAACACCAAGGCCACGCTGGTCGAACTGCCCAGGGGCATCGCGGTGACCGTGCCTTATGAGACCCGTGTCGAGGGCAAGGAATTCCCGCTGGGCAACAACGTCAATGGCTTCATCGAACACACGACGTCGGTCATGGCGGACTACTCCTACGAGAAGCAGTCCGTCCGCGCCGCCGCCGGCACGAAAGTGATCGAGGACGGCGCCGCCCCCGGCGCGCAGCCGATCGTGCTGCAGGCGGCCCCGAACTACCAGACCACCGGCCCCGACCCGATCCTGCTGGAGGTGCGCAAGGACGCGACTATCGCCACGTTGAAGATTCAAGAGCAGGAAGTCGCCGGCGCCAAGATCGCCGCCGCGGAAATCAAGGTCGGCTCCGACAAGGTCAACTACCCCAAGAACTCGCTGACGCCTGACGCATTCAACCAACTGTTCACCATGCACGCCTCGGTGATGATTTTCTTCGTCATCATCCCGATGCTGGTGGGCGCGTTCGGCAACTTCCTGGTGCCGCTGATGATCGGCGCCCGCGACATGGCGTTTCCGAAACTGAACATGCTCAGCTTCTGGCTGGCGATGCCGGCGGGCATTCTGATGATCGCCACGCTCTGGATCGACGGCGGCGCGGCCGGCGGCGGGTGGACCATGTATCCGCCGCTGTCGCAGCACCGCTTCAGTTCCGGCCTGGGCACCACTCTCTGGATCGGCGGCGTGGCCTTGGTTGGTTTCTCCTCCATCGTCGGCGCCCTCAACTACATCACCACCACCATCAACATGCGGGCGCCCGGCATGGGCCTGTTCCGCATGCCGCTGACCGTCTGGTCCATCCTCATCACCAGCATCCTGGCGCTGCTGGCGACGCCGGTCCTGACCGCGGCGATGATCATGCTGCTCTTGGACCGCACGATGGGCACGCAGTTCTTCGCTGACACGATTCTGCAAACCGCCGACGGCGTGACCAAGCAGATTCCCGCCGGCGGCCAGCCGATCATGTGGCAGCACCTGTTCTGGTTCTATTCGCATCCTGCCGTGTACATCATGATCCTGCCGGCGATGGGCCTGGCCAGCGACATCCTGGCGACGTTCAGCCGCAAACCGATCTTCGGCTACAAGCCCATGGCGTTCGCGATGGCGGGCATCGCGTTCCTGGGATTCATCGTGTGGGGACACCACATGTTCCAGTCCGGCATGAACCCGGTGCTGGGCACGACCTTCATGGCGTCGACGATCTTCATTGCCGTGCCCTCGGCGATCAAGACGTTCAACTGGCTGGGCACGCTGTGGGGCGGCAACATCAAGTACACGCCTTCCATGCTCTTTGCCCTGGGCTTCGTCTCCATGTTCGTCATCGGAGGGCTCAGCGGCATCTTCATGGCGGCGGCGCCCGTCGATATTCACATCCACGACACCTACTTCATCGTCGCTCACATTCACTACGTGCTCTTCGGCGGATCGATGATGGGCATCTTCGCCGGCGTCTACCACTGGTTCCCGAAAATGTTCGGACGCCAGCTCAACCAGAAGTGGGGCTGGATCCACTTCATCATGACCATCATCGCGTTCAACGGCACGTTCTTCCTCATGCACGTGCTGGGCGTGGGCGGCCATCCGCGCCGCTATGCAACGATTATGAAATATCCGCAGCTCCTGCACCTGCAGCCCATGAACGTCTTCATGACGATCAGCGCGATGATGCTGGGCATGGCGCAGCTGCCGTTCTTCTACAACTTCTTCGTCAGCCTGCCGCGCAAGCTCGGCCGCGCCATGGCGGCGATCTTCGTCATCGGCCTGGTGGCGCCGATGGTCGCGGGCCTGTCGATCTGGGCGGCGAAAGAGGGCCGACTCAGCTTCCTCACCGACCTGGTCGCCCACGCGCCGCAGATCACCATCGACGGTGCGGCATCCAAGGGCGTGTGGCGATACACCGGACTGGGCGCGGCGCTGGGCTATCTCGGCCTGGCGGCGACCCTCATCGCCGTCTTCGTCATGTGGGTGCGCGGCCTGCCGATGGGCGGCAAGATCGCCACCATCCTCACCCTCGGCCCGCTGCTGGTGTTCTTCGTCATCCCTGTCCTCGGTTCCGGCGGCAAGCTGTATGCCGAGACCGGTGAACTGAACAAGGGCATGGAGTCCGCCAAGATGTGGCACGACATCCTCGTCGGCGTCGGCCATGCGTGCGTCTTCGGCGCCATCGTCGTCGCCATCGTCTGGGCCATCTGGCAGGTCGGCGGCCAACTCCGCGTGCCGCAACTGCTGCAGCGCGCCATGTACGTGTGGTTCCTCCCCGCCTTCCTCGCGCCCTTGATCCTCAAGCACGACACCTACATGGCGCTGGCGAATGTGCCGGTCATCGGCCTGCTCGTCAACGGCGAAACCTACGACCTCCGCTGGATTCTGCTGCTGCTGACGGCCCTGCCCGGACTGGCGTACCTCGTGCTCTACAAGCCGCAGGACCAGTTCGGCCACGACGTGGGCCCCAACCCCTGGCACGCCGCCAGCCTCGAGTGGTGCGCCACCACCAGCCCGCCGCTGGGGCATGGCAACTTCGAAACCATCCCCACCGTCTACCGAGGCCCGTACGAATACAGCTCGCCGGTCACCCAGGAAGACTGGATCCCGCAGACCGCCCCGCTCCTGCCGGGCGAAGCGGAACTGCAGGCGAAGGCTCATTGAGCGGAGAAGAAGATTTGGGATTTCGGATTTCGGATTTGGGATTTGAAAACCTTGTCGCACCAAGATCCACAATCCGGCTCCGCGCACCCGATCGCCGCAAGCGACGAGCGATCTCGTTTCTCAAGTGCGAATCCATCCGAGTATGTAAATCCGAAATCCGAAATCCGAAATCCCAAATCTGCCTTTCCCGTTCAATCCGAAATCCGAAATCCGAAATCCCAAATTGTCTTCCGCCCCTGGCTGCACGCCTACGCGGTGCTGCTGGTCGTCGCGACGTTTCTCCTGCTGATCCTGGGCGGAACGGTCACGAGCAAGGGCGCGGGGCTGGCGGTGCCTGATTGGCCGACGACGTTCAACTACCACATGTTCCTCTTCCCCACCGACATGTGGAAGGGCAACATTTTCTGGGAGCACCTGCATCGCCTGGTCGCCAGCGGCGTCGGCCTGATGACGATCGTGATGGCGATCTGGCTCTGGCACGCCGAAGCTCCCCGCGACGAATCTTCCCTCGGCTCCCATTCAGGCTTGCCCTCTTCGCATCGCCCCTGGCTGCGCTGGGTCGGCGTGGCGACGCTTGTCCTCGTCATCGCCCAAGGCGTCATGGGCGGCCTGCGCGTCACGCAACTCTCCATCGCGTTCGCCATTTTTCACGGCTTCACCGCGCAAGTCTTCCTCTGCCTCACCGTCCTCATCGCCGCCGCCACCAGCAAATGGTGGATCGAACGCAAAGCCCAGGGATTGCCATCCCTGGGCTTTGCACCCGAATTGCCGCAAGTCCCCGCCGCGCCGCGATTCGCGCCCGCCGCGCTGCGTCGCGCGCTGCTTGCCTGCTACGCCTTCCTCATCGTCGGCTTCATCCAGCTCGCGCTGGGTGCGACGGTGCGGCACCACGGGGCGGGCCTGGCGATCCCTGATTTTCCGTTGAACTATGGCAACATCGTGCCGCCGCTGAATCAAGCGGCGATCGATGATGCGATGACTCGCTACGCGGCGGACCCGGAAGACTGGGCGTCCCGGCCGCACGAGAACTACACGCCGTTCCACGTGGCGATTCACCTGTCGCATCGCTTGTGGGCGGTGGTCGTGCTGGCGATGGGCGCCTGGCTTTATGTGAGTTTGCGGAGGAATCTTCGCGGCGAGCGCAAACTCACCGGCCCCGCGCGGTCCCTGGCGAGCAAGCTCGTGACGCAGGTCGCGCTAGGTGCGTCGGTCATCTGGACCGGCCGGCACCCGGAAGTCGCCACCGCGCACCAGACGCTGGGCGCCGCCATCCTCGCCACCGCGGCGATGATCCTCTTCCGCCTGCACGCCCTGGCTGGCGGTGTTCAAATGGGTGTGTCGGACATTCCGGGCCTTGGTCCCCTCGCCCCCGGCTCTGCGGGGGAGAGGGTTGGGGTGAGGGGGCTTGAGAACCCTGAGGATTCCGCAACCAGTCGGTCCGAAGTTGTTGTCGGCAGCTTTCGAGTCTTGAAATCTGTTGTTGACGCTGATTCCCCCTCACCCCCGCCCTCTCCCCCGCGGAGCCGGGGGCGAGGGGGCCGAACCACCGAGTTGCAGTCTGCTGGCGCCGTCCAAGGAGCCACCGCATGACGCAACTGTCGCGACATGACAACCTGCTCCTGCCCCCGCCGGCCGCGCAGCCCGCCGCGCTGCCTGCGGTCCCGGTGCGCTCCACCGGCAAAGCGCTTCTCCGCGATCTGGCGGAACTCGCCAAGCTGCGCATCACCGGCATGGTCGGCGCCACCGCCTGGCTGGGCTACCTCATCGGCCAGCGCGAGTCGCTTCGCGGCTTCGACGCGGCCGGCACCGCGCCAACGCTGACCGCCCCCATTTCGCTTGCCTCTTCGCTTCCGATGTGGAGCGCGATCATCGGCGCGTCGCTCTCCTGCATGGGCGCTGCCGCACTGAACCAGGTCTACGAACGCGACACCGACGCCCTGATGAACCGCACGCGCAACCGCCCCATGCCATCGGGCCGGGTCGCGCCGGTGGCCGGCGCGCTCTTTGGCGTCGTGCTGGCATCACTGGGCATCGCCATCCTGGCCGCCGGCGCGAATCTGCTGGCGGCGGGTTTGTCCGCGTTCACGGTGCTGTCGTACGTCTTCATCTACACGCCCTTGAAGCGGGTCACGCACGTGTCGACCATCGTCGGCGCCCTGCCCGGCGCGCTGCCCCCGGTCATCGGCTACGCCGCCGCCGCAGGCCAGTTCGGCCACGGGGCTTATGCGATCTGCGCCATCATGTTTCTCTGGCAGTTGCCGCACTTCCTGGCGATCGCGTGGATGTACCGCGAGGATTACGGCCGGGCCGGCTTCCCGATGCTGCCGGTGCTGGACCCCAGCGGCAAGACCACGTTCCGGCAGATGCTCCTGGGCTGCCTGGCGCTTTTGCCGGTGGGCCTGCTGCCGAGCGTGCTGCGGGTGTGCGGGCCGGTGTATTTTGTCGGTGCGCTGCTGGCGGGACTGGGATTCCTTGGATTCGCAGCCGCGCTGGTCTGGCGTCCGAGCCATGCTCGGGCGAAAGGCGTGTTCTTCGCGTCACTGGTGTATTTGCCGGTGATTCTGATTTTGATGGCGGTGGATGGCGCATGAAATGAACGATGTAAAGGGATTCGCCCTGAAGAGTATTGAAAATTGAAAATTGAAAATTTGCAATTGCAAATTTTCAATCTTACTCCCCTGAGGTTTTTCGAGATGTCAACCATTGCTGCAAACAGTCACAGCCACGATTCACATGCCGCCCACGGCGAGGAGGTTCTCACCGCCCACGGCACCGTGCTCAATCTCCAGGTGCGCAACGGCAAGGTCGCCATGTGGCTCTTCCTCGCCTCCGAGGTCATGTTCTTCACGGGCCTGATCGGAGCCTACATCGTGCTCCGCGCCGGGCAGCACACCTGGGGCGATCCCACCTCCGAAGAGTATCCGCTGAACATCCCGCTCACGGCTGCCAACACCTTCCTGCTCATCTGCTCTTCCGTCACGCTCGTCTGGGGCCTGCAGGCGTACCAGGTCGATGACAAGGGCAAGGGCAACCTCGGCATGCTCCTGACCACGATCTTCGGCGCCATGTTCGTCGGTGTGCAGGTCTACGAGTACTACCACCTCATCCACGACGGCATGATCTGGAGCAAGGACATCATGGCGTCGTGCTTCTACGTGATGACCTGCTTCCACGGCCTGCACGTGTTCCTCGGCGTCGTCGCCCTGGCGGTCCTCACCGTCAAGGGATACATGGGCCACTTCGGATCCAAGACGTACCACATGGTCGAATTCACCGGCCTGTACTGGCACTTTGTCGACCTCGTCTGGATCATCCTGTTCGCGATCGTGTACCTGATCTGATGATTGCGTAGGGTGGGTTGAGTCCGCGAAACCCACCGCTGGAACGCCACGCTGTTCATCGATGGTGGGTTTCGCGGACTCAACCCACCCTACGTACGACGCGATTCTGACTCCTGACTTCTGTCTCCTGACGACTGACTTCTGTCCTCTGACCTCTAAACGCCATGACCCACGCACCCGCACTCTCCGCCGAATCGCACGACTCAGGCCACGCGCATGGCCTGAAGCTCATGCCGTTTTTCCTCGCACTGCTCGCCCTGACCGCGGCCGAAGTCGGTCTGTATGAATGGTGGGTCCGCACCGGCGTGATTCCCGAGGGCGGCACCGAAAAGGTCTTCGCGATTCCGAAGTTCGCCCTCGTCCTGCTCATCCTGATCTTCACGCTGCCCAAGGCGTACATCGTGCTGGTGTACTTCATGCACCTGCGCTTTGAAAAAGCGATCGTGGTGGTGCTGGCGGTGGTGCCGCTGCTGCTGGTGTGGATCTGCGTGTTGCCGACGCTGACCGACGGCACGGTGCTCAAGAAGCAGCGCTGGTACCACCCGGAGGTGATCGGGCTGTACCAACCGGACGATCACGCGGGCCACGATCACAAGGACGGCAAGGACAAGGCCGGCGAAAAGAAACCCGCCCCCGCCGACCCGGACGCCGACGCATTCAAGTGAGCCGCCGAGACACCGCCGGCGCGGTCCCCGTTTAGACGGGGCTTGCCCCGTTTCTTCGGCCAACGATGGATCACCGGTGCGGGACAACCCCGTCGCCAAACCGCGCGATCCGAAGACACCACCATCGACAGTTGCAAATCCAACCATCCCTCGACCCCTGCCCGCGCGGGGGTTGTTTTTTGCCACGCGCTCCGCGTTCCAGTACAAACGTGCCATGACCGACACTGCCACGCAACCCGCGCCAGCCTCCGCCATCGCCTCCGGCGTCCCCGGCGCTACAGCCCCCGCGATTACTGTCGAGCACTTGTCGCACACTTACACCGCCGCCCCGCGCCAGCCTCGCAAGAGCAAGCACGCTGAGCCGGCCGTGAAGGCCGCCCCGGCCCGAGCGCTGGCGCTCGATGATGTGAGCCTCCGCGTGGAGGCGGGTGAAATCTTCGGCATCCTCGGTCCCAACGGCAGCGGCAAGACCACGCTCTTCCGCATCCTCGCCACGGTACTGGCGCCGAACTCGCAGGCGCCATCAGCCCCCGGCTCCGCCGGGGGAACGGACAACCCAAGCACACCAAATCCGAAATCCGAAATCCGAAATCCGAAATCCTCTTCTCCCCGCCTCGACATCTTCGGCCACAGCGTGCTCACTTCACCCGCCGCGGTTCGCCAGCAATTGGGCGTCGTGTTCCAGAACCCCAGCCTCGACGGCAAACTCACCGCCCGCGAAAACATGTCCCACCAGGGCCATCTCTACGGCCTCAGCGGCGCGGCGCTCGACCAGCGCATCGACGAATTGCTCGCCTACTTCAACCTCGCCGACCGAGCCAAGGAATTCGTCGAGCGCTTCTCCGGCGGCATGCGTCGGCGCGTCGAACTCGCCAAGTCGCTGCTGCATCAGCCGCGCCTGCTGCTGCTCGATGAGCCTTCGACCGGGCTCGATCCGGGCGCTCGCCGCGACCTGTGGCGGCAGCTTCAGCAACTGCGCGGCTCGCGCGGCCAGACCGTCGCCCTCACCACGCACCTGATGGAGGAAGCCGACGGCTGCGACCGCCTGGCGATCATGGCGGCGGGCCGGGTCGTCGCGGTGGACACGCCGGCGAACCTGAAGGCGCGTATCGGCGGCGACATCGTCAGTCTCGTCCCGCGCCGCGGCGACGAGCCGGTGGAAAATCTCCGCGCCGCGATCGAAGCCCGCTTCGGCCCATGGGACAGCGGCGCCGCTCCCAAGCTCGCCGGCGGCCGCATTCACCTGGAGAAACGCAACGGCGCCACCTTCATCGCCGCCCTCACCGACGCCTTCCCCGGTAAGTTCGATTCCATCACCGTCGGCCAACCCACGCTGGAGGATGTCTTCCTGCACCTGACCGGCCACACGATGTGGGAGGCGGAGCAAGGGTGAGGGGAAATCAAAATGAATGAGGGGAAATGAGGGGGGGGGCTTGCTTCAGGTGATTCGATTGTGATATCCTGCGGCACCAGTTTCAGCTTGCCTCTTCGCCACAGCTTGCCTCTTCGCGTCAGCTTGCCTCTTCGCGTCCGGAGGAAATCATGCGCACGCACGCGCAGGTGATCGTCGCGCACCACCTCATTCTGACCCTCTACGGTCACTGGCTCCCCAATGATCCGCGCGGCAGCGGATCCATGGACCTTTACGATGAAAAGTTCGACGAACTGGGGCCGATCCATCACGGGCGCAAGCCGGAGTCGCAGCAGCCGTCGCGCAAGGAACTGCGGGCGTTTTACAGGGAGGCGGATGAACTACTCAACTTCCCGCGCTTCTGGATGGACGACGCGAAGAGGCAAGCCGCGGCGGAGGCGTTTGGACGAGTCGTGAAGCGCGAGAAATACACGTGCTACGCGTGTGCGGTGCTTACGAATCACGCGCATTTCGTGATTCGCCGCCATCGTGATGACGCGCTGGCGATGATGTCGAATCTTTCCGCGGAGTCGGCAAGGGCGTTGCGGGCGCTCGGCGATGTGGGCGCGCATCATCCGGTGTGGGCGGCCCGGCCGTACAAGGTGTTTCTGTATACCGTTGAAGACATTGAGGTGCGTGTTCGTTACGTGGAGGAGAACCCTGTAAAGGAGGGGTTGCCTGCACAGCGATGGGATTTTGTCACGGCGTACGATGGATGGCCCCGGAAGCGAAGAGACAAGTCATGAAGGACGCTGCCCGTTGATCGTGACGCGATCTGCGCGGCTTGTCTCTTCGCATCCTCGCTGCCTGTCTCTTCGCGTCCTCGCCTCCTTTTCTCTTCGCATCATCACCTATAATCGCACGACCGAGGCGGACTGGCTCAACCCACGTGACAAAAGGCGACGACGATGCGACGAGCATTCCTCTTGATCCTGGCGCTGCTCAGCGCGATGCCTCAGCGCGCCGCCTTCGCACAGGTGAAGGCCCCTGAGAATCCGGCGGCGAAAGCTCCGGAGAAAACGCCCGAGCAGCCGCCGGAGAAATCGCCCCCGCCGGAAGCACCTGCGCCGCTGCTGTTCACCGCCGACCTCGTCGACGGCATCAAGCTGATCGGAGAGCCGCTCGAGCTGGCGGCGCTGCCGCTGAAGACGGAGTTCGCGAAGCTTCAGATTCCGCTGCCGCTGATCGCCAGCGCCGCGTTCAACAAGGATCGCACGCTGCTGCAGGTCCGGCTGAAGAACGGCGACCTGATCTCCGGCGTCCTCGAACTCGAACGCATCCGCCTGCGCACCGCCTATGGCGAAGCGACCGTGCCGATCGCCAAGCTCGCCACACTCACCACCAAGGCGAGTCCGTGACGCGCGCCGGCGTCACGCCTTTCACTTCTCCAGGGCTGCCCGCAGCTTTTCCGTGGCCGCGCACGCCGTGACGCCGACGATCTCGATGGTTTTCATCGGCTGCGACTGGCCGGCGGTGATCAGCACATCGCGCTCTGCAACACCAAAGAACTCCGCCAGCAATTCGCACACGGCGCGGTTCGCCTTGCCGCCCTCAGGCGGCGCAGCCACCGCGAGTTTCAGGCGATCGCCCAGCACGCCGGCGATTTTCGTCCGGCTCGCGCCGGGCACGACTTTCACGTGCAGGCGGATGCCGTCGGCGGTGGCGGTGAGGCCGGTGAATGGAGCGTTCGTGGACATGGGGTTCACCGCCAGACGCCTGCGGCGTTTCCGCTCAACATCGGATGCGCTCGTCACATTTCTTTTCGCACGTTGCACCTTCCCGTGCAAATCGTCTCACTTCGCGCTTCACACTTGATACTTCCCATTACTCTCCCACCACTTTTTTCCGCCGCAGGATGTGATGGTAATGCTGCGCGAAGCGGTGCGCCTCGTCGCGGATCGCCTGGCAGAATTTCAGGCCCAGGTTTTCGCGCCCCAGGCGAATCGGCTCGCGCTTCGCCTGCACGTAGATCAGCTCTTCCTTCTTCGCCAGTGAGATCACCATCGGCGGCTTCACGTTGAGCTGATCGAATGACTCCAGCGCCGCGTGCAGTTGTCCAAGTCCGCCGTCGATGATGATCACATCGGGGTAAAGCTCGTGGCCCGCGCCGGCTTCGCGGTAACGTCGGCTGATCACCTCGCGGATCGAGGCGTAGTCGTCGTTCACACCGCCGCCCGCCGCACCGGAGGCATTCGCTACGGACTTGATCTTGTACCGGCGGTACTCGTTCTTGAACGGACGCCCATCGATGAAGCACACCTTGCTGCCCACGGTTTCGCCGCCCTGAAGGTGGGCGATGTCGATGCACTCCACGCAGCGGATCGGCTGATCGAGATTGAGCGTTTTCCTCAGCGATTCCAGGCCTTTCTTGGGGTCGACGTAGAACGATTCCGCCTCCGGCTGCCAGCCGTCCTTCCGGCTGCCCCGGTCGTCGAGTTTCTCGATCGCCTTGATCTGATCGCGCAGCACGGCGGCCTGCTCGAACTTCAGGCCCGCCGAGGCGATCTGCATCTCCAGCTTCAACTCGCGCAGCATGACCGACCGCTTCGACTCGATGAAACGGATGAAGCGATCGATGTCCGCGCGGTAATCCTCCTTGCTGATCTTGGCGGCGCACGGCGCGGTGCACTGCTTGATCGGATAGAGCAGGCAGGGGCGGAAGTACTGCCGCTCTTCGTCTTCGTCGCGAATGTCCAGCGTGCAGGTGCGGAACTTGAACACGCGCTGGAGCAGTTGCACGCTCTCGCGCAGGGCGTACACGCTGGTGAACGGGCCCAGCACCTTGGCGCCCTTGAAGAGCGGATTGTTCGGCTCGCGCGTGATGAAGACGCCGGGGAAATCATCGCGCGTGGTGATGACGAGGTACGGAAAGGTCTTGTCGTCCTTCAGGCTCTCATTGAAATGCGGATGAATGTCCTTGATCAGGCGGTTCTCGGTGAGCAGCGCTTCCCACTCGCCTTCGCATTCGATGGTGTCGAAATCCTCCACCACGTCGAGCATCGGCGCCTTCTTGGGCCCCAGCGACTGCATGGCCGCGGCGATGGTGGAGGGAAGAAAATAAGAGCTCACGCGATCCGGAAGACACGACGCCTTGCCCACGTAAACCACGACGCCCCTGGCGTCCTTCATCAGGTAAACGCCCGGCACCTTGGGCAGCCCGCGCGCCTTGGCCCGCAGGGCGTCGAGTTTCGCGGCGCGATCGTCGCTCATGCGGGGATTGTAGGTTCATGGCGCGGCGCGATGACGGCGCGGGCACATCGCCTCGAGGCTTTTCAACTCTCGCAGATGAGTGTTGGGTCCGGGGAATCACAAAGACCACGAAGACTCGAAGGACACGAAAAGAGCGCGAAACAGCTCGATTTCTGACTTCTTCTTTGTGACCTTCGTGACTTTGTGTCCTTCGTGTTCAAGTCATCATTCCAATGCCTGGCACGAATGGGAGAATGGAACAGCTTTGCGCCTCGCGACCATTCGTACAATGCCGCGCATGCGAAAACCTCTGATCGGCATCACCGTCGACAACAAGGACGCCGCCGCCGCGGACGCCAGTGGCACGTACGAATCGCATGTCAGGTACTCCGCCTGCGTCGCCAAGGCGGGCGGCGTGCCCGTGCTGCTGCCGCAGGAACTGAGCATGGTGGATGAGTACCTGCGCCTGTGCGACGGCATCCTGTTCACCGGCGGCAACGATGCCCGCGTCGATGAAATCTACGGCGAGCCGTTGCATCCGAAATCCAAACCCGTCGACGCGCGCAGGCAAGCGTTCGAACTCGCGCTCCTGCGCGGGCTCAAGCCGCTGCCGCAGAAGCCGGTCCTCGGCATCTGCTTCGGCATGCAGATCATGACGCTGGCGGCCGGCGGAAAGATGAACCAGCACCTGCCCGACACGTTGAATGAAGTGCGGGCCCACGTGCATCAGAAATGCAACAAGCATGACATCGAAATGCTCGTCGATGACAGCGTGCTCAACCCGCAATCCGCGCGCGGCTGTGCGATCGTCTCCTCCCATCACCAGGCGATGACCGACACCGGTTCGCTGCGGCTGATCGCCCGCGCGCCCGACGGCACGGTCGAGGCGGTGGATGATCCCACGAGGCCGTTCTACCTGGGCGTGCAGTGGCACCCGGAGCGCGGCGGGGATGGCGCGCTTAACCAGGGCGTGATTGATCTTTTGGTTGAGGCTTGTCGGCGCGCCACGAAAGAACGAGCAGGATGAGCACGCCGACGACCAGGGCCGCGTCGGCGATGTTGAAAATCCAGGGGTACACCTCATCCGCGCCGCCGGCCCAGGTCCATCCGAAGGGCAGTTTGACGCCGGGGAACAGGTGGCACATGTCGCGCACGCCGTTGTACATCAGGCGGTCGTAGAGATTGCCGATGGCTCCGCCGAGAATCATGGCGAGGCAGATGTGCAGCAACCGCGAGGTCCGGGCGCTGCGGAAGAACACGACGCCGATGACGACCGATGCAATGACGCTGACGGCGGCGAAGAACCACTGCGCGCCCTTGCCGATGCCGAAGACCGCGCCGGTGTTGATGGTCAGCCGCAGCGCGAGAACGGAAGGGACGACGGTGATTCCTTCGTGTGGCGGGATGGCGCTGGCGGGTTCGCCGGGACGGGCTCGGGGCAGGGTTTCGAGTTCGCCGCGTTCCGCGCGAATCTGCACGAGGGTGGAGCCGTCGTTGGCATCGCGCGAGAGGATGAGCGTTTCGCCGGCAACGTGGTTGAAAGCCCACGTTTTGAAGATGAGGTCCGCGGCGAGGATGAACACCGCCAGGCCGAGGAATGCGACAACCGAGGGAAGATGTTTTCCCGCGCGTTGCGTGAGTTGTGGTGAGGAAGCGTCAGACATCGCGATGGGCGGCGGGTGCAGGTCGGTTCCAGTCCCCTCTCCCTCCGGGAGAGGGGCAGGGTGAGGGCTGGAAAAGGAAGGGTGCCCGTTGCTGATGAAGTCTGGGCCTGAAATCGGCGAGCGGGTCAGCGCACGGTTCACCGGCTTGATTCGTCGGCACAGGGTTCAAGAGTTTAGGAATCGGACCGAAATAAGTTCCCTATTTAGCCGGCGGGCTTGCCCGCCGAGACGCCCTCGGCGGGCAAGCCCGCCGGCT
>CAYRPN010000007.1:0-84535 GCA_964426135.1 uncultured Phycisphaeraceae bacterium
CAGTTCTGCGAACGGTGCGGCAGGTCAACCAATTCTCACCAGCGCGTCCATGACTATATGGCGGTCTTTGCTCGAATACAACAGGCGCAACATAGCGGGGTCGCTCAGCAGTGCGGTGTCAAGCGCATTGAAAATACAAATGGAGAGCATCCCAGTCGCACTGAAGCTTTCCAGTTGTCTTACTCGCCGGTTATCACGTTCAAGCGATGCACAGAAATGCCGGCGGAAGCGACGAGCCGCCTGTTCCCGCACGCTTTCGGTAGACCCGTTAACCATGCGGTCAATCAGATTCTCCTCCCGTGCGGCGTGCTCCTCAAACTCAGTTCTTTTCTGTCCGACGTGCTTCTGGTTCTCCTGACCAAGTGCATATCGCAGGGCAAGAAGGCGATTCACAAACTCGATCTTCGGGAAAGACTCCCCGTCTACGGCAGCCCGCACAGCAACTCCGAATCGATCACTCTGATTTGATTCAGGTAAAGTTTCAAGGTCAGCCCAATCGGTGGAATAAAGTGGTATTCCCAGTTGCATGCCACCTAATGCGTTTGCTGCCCGTGCGCGAACAGCACGATCATCGCTCACTAGCTCAATCAACCAGTCTTCGATTGGACGACCGTCACGAATAAATGATGAGTCGGCTTTGACTTTGGCCATAGCAGATATTCTTCCCGTTTAGAGCGCCGCCGGTGATCGATCTTAGGCGCGCGCCAAACCATCCAAACCCCAGAATCTACCGTATGTGCGCAAGACGCCTCACCGATACCAATCCACCCACTGAATCGTCCCGCCGTTCTTGAGCCATTCCATCGCCGGCGGCAGCAGACGGACTTCCACGGTCTTGTCCACGACCTTCATCTCTACGTAGCGCGGACTTGAAACGATCTGCGTCTTGCCATCCTTGCCACGCACCTCGGTGTCCGCCGGCGGGCCTTCCTTGGAAAGAAACGTCTGCAAGCTGCCGCGCTCGCTGGCGAGGGTGAAGCCTTCGAGCATCGGCGGCATGCCCGGCGACGTGGCGATGCGCAGCACCAGCGTGTCAGCGACGCGCACGTTCTCCGCTCCCGCACCGGCCTTGCGCGGCGTGAGGTTGATCGCGCCGATGTCCGCGACGAGGTGGAAGCCGGGCAGCGCGGGGGCGAAGCCGTCGTGGCCGGCGGCGAATTTTGTTTTCCCAACCAGCGCGATTTCGAAAGGGGATGCGAGAGGATTCTCCGGAGCGGGGATGGCGGGAGCGGGGGTGGGCGGTTGATTGCCTCGTGGTTCGATGACGCCGGGCGACGGGTGCGCCGCGCCGTTGTTCTTCGTGCAAGCGGTCAACGCGAGCAGCGCAAGTGTGAAGGCAATGCGCGGATTCATGGCAGTTTCCAAATGGGAATTGGCTGTGAACCTGCGGAGAAGAGGATACCGGGAAATGAAACGCCCCGTGAATCGTTAAGCGGAAAACGCCGCAAGCGTCTGGCGTAGCGGCGGCACTCCGTGACGCGACCGCAAAGAGCCGCGCACGCAGTAAGCGGGGGTGGCTGGTGTCGTCTGCGAAACCAGCTTCAAAAGGAAGCGCCAATCCCCGCTTACTTCGTGCGCGGCTCTTCGCGTCAAGGAGTGACGCGGCTACTTTCCGCCGCAAACCCGCGCCGCAAACGCCGACACCGCCTCCATCAGCTCCTTCGCCTGCGTTGACGGATGGCGGTCGAGCTTCATTGGGTTGCTGGTGTTGAAGACGTGGGTCGCGCCGGCAATGACGCGCAGGTCGGCGTGGGCACTGGCGGCGGCGAGTTGTTCGCCGGCTTCGAGTTTCACGGTGTCGTCGGCGTCGCCGTAGACAAAGAGCAGCGGACACTTGACGCGCTTGGCGGCGAGGATGGGATCGAAGGCGTCGGGCTGGCTCTCGATCTCGTGGAGCCAGTCCCTGCCGATGCGGAGCATCTGCCTGGTGCGCAGCGACGGGCGCTCCAGGAATCCGTGCGTGCGCAGGGCGTGGCGTTCCTCGTCGCTGATGAAGATCGCGCGATGTGGCGAAGCGATCGCCACGACGCCGGCGGGCTTGGGCGTCGGGCCGATCTTCGGATAGCTGTGCGGCGCGAACGCGCGGGCTGCTGTCAGAAGCGCGGTGACGCCGCCGCGGCTATGTCCGAGCCAGACCTGCGGGAGCTTGTCCGTCGCCGGATCGTCTTTGCTCGCGCGGTCGGGCAGCTCACCATGTTCGACCGCCAGGGCGACGGCGCGGAGATCGAACACCTGTCTGGCCCAGGTGTCCTTTTCGAAGAGGTCGGGGCGTTCGAAGGTCTCGACGCGGTTGCTCATGCCGCTGTGGCTGAAGTTGAAGCGATGGGCGATGAGGCCGTGTTTGGCGGCGGCGTGGGCGATGCCGGGGAGGATGCCGTAGTCCTTGTAGCCGCGGAATCCGTGGGCGATGAGGATGACGCCGACGACCGGCGTGGCCTTGGGCGGCAGGTGGGTGTCGCCGAGGATCGGCTGGCCGTCGGAGCCGGGGATGGACCAGGGGTGGACGTGCATTCCAAATCAGAAGCGAGGAACGAGCGTGAGGTGATCCACGAATGCGAAGTGATCGTCGAGGGTCGCGAGGGGAAGGTCATGGGCCAGGCAGCATGCGGCGATCCAAACGTCGGTGTCGGGAATCGGTCGCCCTTTTTTCTTCAATCTCAAACGAATCTCCGAGTAGGTGCGAGCGACGGCAAGATCGACCGGAATGATCCGCCGGCTGTGGATGAGCTTTTCAACACGAGCAAGATTCTCAGCAACCCGCCCGGAATTGCGCGCACCAAAGAGCAATTCACCAGCCACCGGCGCGGGAAACACCGCAACGTCGAATCCACGGATCGCTTCCGTCGGCATTACGTCCGCGTTCATGACGGCGACGGCCCAATTCGTGTCGATCGCCACTTCACGTCCAATCATCGGGATTCACCTTGCTGAACTCATCGTTGATGATGCGCCGAATCTCATCGGCATCCTCGTCGGGCATGATGCCGATGCAATCCGCCAAGGGGTGCGACTTGGACGTCTCATTGATCGTCAAATGAACAACACTATGCTCCGGCACGCCTTGAAGCGGCTTGACCGGGCGCAGCACGCCGTTTTCGTAAATGGCTTCGATGGTGGTGGTCATCGGATGTCTCCGATCAATCGACGGTCGAATCGGTCAATCAACTGTCGAATGATAGGCCCGCACAGGGAGCCATGGCGCGTGAATCGATTCGCGCGCGGGACTAAGGAGCGGTGCAAGATTAACTCCGCAGCTTCGAATCGCTTCGCTCCCAGCCGGACGACTTGGAAAGTCGTCCCACATGCGATGTTGATCCTCCACGGCTCCTCAGGAGCGGTGCAAGATCAACTCCGCAGTTTCGCCGTAGGGTGCGTCAAGTCCGCGCGGACGCACCTGCTTGAGTCTTCCGTTGACCGTGGTGCGTCCGCGCCGAGCCTTGACGCACCCTACGTTTTGGCCCGCTGCCGAACCGCGGAGTTGTTCTTGCACAACTCTTAACCGCCGCGGTTGATGCGATGCTGCGGCGGCGGCTGGTGCAGGTGATTCGCGCGGGGCAAAGCCCCGCGGCTAAACGCGCCGGACGACGGCGATGCGGATTCCAGTTCACTGCCCGTTCATCGCCGCGAGTTTCTTCGCCAGTTCTTCCTTGTTGAAGTTGGCGGGCATGTCTTCGTCGTGGTTTTCCAGCATTTCCGCGACGGTCGGCGTCTTGTTGGGCACGCCGTCCTTGGGCACTTCGACGCCCGCGATCCAGGCAACGCCGTTGAGCACGAGCTTGCGGTGGTTGTCGTTGGCCCAGTTCCAGTGCACGTGCCCGCCGGTGAAGCCGAAGCCGCGACCCGCCGTCACGCCTTCACCGCCGGGCCGCTGCCTCGCCCACATGACCGCCTGCGGCTCCTTCTTTTCCATCACCGCGGAGTAGACCGACTCGTTGCCGCCGTGCGACGAGGCCTTACCGCCGGGCTTGAAGCCGCGCATGGTGTCGGCTGGGGGCAGGGCGCTCAAAATCGGCGTGACGCCTTCGCCGCCGGCGCGGAAGCGCATGTGGTAGTACCACTCGTCGTTGACGCTGTAGGGCTTGACGCCGGCGGTGATCGGATGATCCTTGGCGAGGATCGCGTCCTTGATGGTCCAGTGCGGGTTGACGGAAAGAAAAGTCTCGAAGTACCCGCCGGTCCAGTCGAGCATGGCGTCGCCGGCCTGGCCCTTGGGGACCTCCACGCCGTAGTGGATGCAGCCGAGGCCCACGCCCTTATCCATCATTGCCTTCATGTCCTTGAGGTTGCGGAGCATCGGATGCCCGCCGCCGCCGTCGGCATAGATGACGATCGCCGCAGCGCCCTCAAAAATGCTCATATCCTTGGGCCAGCCGGGATAGGTCACTTCGCAGGCGACGGGCAAGCCGGATTCGTTGAGCTGCTTGGCGAGCAGGTGGCAGCCGGCCTTGTGATCGTGCGAGCCGAAGCCGTGGCTCTTGTTGCCGGCGACGAAGACGATTTTTTTCTTGGCACCGGCGGCGCTCGCCTGGGTCAACACAACGCTGTTGGAGGAGCGGGCCGCGATCGATCGCTCAGCGATCGTCGCGGCGAGTGCTTTTCCCTCGGCGCTCGCGGTCTGCGCGGAGGCAGGAGCGACGGGCAGGGCAGCGGCCTTCTTCGCCGTGTCGCCCTTGATGCGGATGTTCTTGAACTGCACGGTCATCGGCGGGCCTGCGTGCAGTTGCAGGGCGAGGACGCCGCGCGCCTTGCGTGCCTTCTCGTCGTTATCGACGCACTCGATGGTCTGCACGCCGTTGATGTAGTGCTTGAAGGTGAAGCCCTCGGCCACGATGTGGTAGTCGTTCCAGTCTTCCTTCTTGATCTTCTTCTGAATCTCCGCCGAGTCGCCGACCTTGCCGGTGACTTTGGATTTGAACTTGCCTTCTTCGACGACGAGTTCGGTCTTCTGGCCGCGGTTGGCGAGGATGCCGCGGAACGCTTCGCCGTAGAGGATGCCCGAGTAAGTCTGGCCGGCTTCAAAGTCGGCCTGGTATCCGCCGATGCGCCACTTGTCGTTCTTGTTGAGGCCGAAGGAGCGGTACTGCACGCCGCTGTTGCCGTTGATGATCTTGTAGGAGAACTTCAGCTCGAAATCGCCGGTCTCACCGCCGGTCCAGACGATGAAGGTGTTGCCGTTGGTGGGATTTTCCTTGGTGGTCTGGCCGGTGAGGGCTTCGTCCTTGACGGACCAGAACTTGGGGTCGCCGTCCCAGTCGGTCAGGTCTTTGCCGTTGAAGATGGACTTGAAGCCCTCTTCCTTTTCCGCGGCTTGCAGTGTCGCAGCCTGCCCGAGCAGGGCCAACACACAGAGTGAGAAAAGTTGCCAGCTACGCTTCATGGTGAGACTCCCTGGGGTTTCAATGTTTGGTTTGAATGGACCGCTAATCAGGATATCAGGTGTCGGACTGACCGTCGTCGAACATTACGAAAGATCGAAGCATCGGCAGAAAATGCAGTCCGCGAGACTGTTCCGCGCGACCGGATGAGATTGTGCGCCGGGTGGTTCTGGGTACAGGGATGCGTTGTTCAAATGCTCCCGGCGGATATACTTCTGACATGGAAGCTGCACTGATTCAAGACCTGCTTGATCGCACGCCATTTGCCCCATTTCGGCTGAAACTGTCCAACCAGGAAAACGTCGAAGTGCTGCACCCCGGCCTGGTGGTGGTGATGCGACGTGAAGTGTTCATCGCGAACCCTGCTCGCGATGGCTTCAAGATTGTCTCCTTGATGCATGTGGTTGGAGTTGAGTCAGTGCAGGCGGCGTGACAGTTTGTCGACGACCCGAATGTCAATTCGCACAATACTGAGTGCCATGGCATCCAATCCAGTACACGCTTCACATCACTCCGCGCACGCCTCCTCCGTTTCACATCCCCGCGCCTCTTTGCTATCCTTCGCCCACTGTTCCATCCCGCCTCACAACGGATCCACACCATGCAAACCAGCTTTAATCTCCTCCTCTGGGCCACGCACGTCACCGAGGAACTCTTCCCCATCATCGAGACACTGAAAAAAGTCGGCTACGACGGCGTCGAGATCCCCATCTTCGAAGGCGATGTGAAGCATTACACGAAGGTCGGCAAGGCGATCAAGAACGCCGGCCTCAAGGGCGCCAGCAGCGTCACCGTCGCCACGCCCGACGCCAACCCGATCAGCGCGGACAAGAAGATTCGCCAGGCGGCGATTGACCGCCTCAAGTGGGCGCTCGACTGCTCCAAGGCGTGCGGCAGCAATATTCTGATCGGGCCGTACCACCAGCCCCTCGGCGAGTTCACCGGCAACCCGCCGACGAAGGATGAGAAGAAGCGGGCCGTCGAAGTGCACCGCGCCGCCGCCGAATACGCCAAGAGCATCGGCATGCGGATGGGCATCGAGTACCTCAACCGCTTCGAGTGCTACTTCCTCACCACGCTCGCCGATGCCGCCGCCCACGTCAAAGCCGTCGGCCATCCGAGCTTCGGCACCATGTACGACACCTTCCACGCCAACATCGAAGAGAAAGACGGCCCCGGCCAGCTCCGCAAGCACGCCAAGAGCGTCTTCCACATCCACATCAGCGAGAACGACCGCGGCACCCCCGGCACCGGTCACGTGCCCTGGTTCGAAACCTTCCGCGCCATCCGCGAAATCAACTTCGACGGCTGGCTGTGCATCGAGGCGTTTGGCCGTGCCCTGCCCGCGCTGGCGGCCGCCACCAAGGTCTGGCGCGATTTCTTCAAGAGCAAGGAAGAGGTCTACACCAACGGCCTTGCGTTCATGAAGAACATGTGGGAACTGGCGGGGTGAAATGGGAGAGGTGAGAAGTTAGAAGTGAGAAGTGAAAAGTGAAAAGTGCAAAGTGAAAAGTGAAAAATGAAGAGTGCGACGTGAACGATGCATCATGACGTTCGCCCGACCGCGACCGAGCATCCCCCGTTTAGCGAGGCCCCGACAGGGGCCTGTCGAACCACCCCGCGCCCCAAAAAACCCGCCACCCTCCCGCGCTTTTCACCACGACATCGCCACACACCCCCAACCCTCGCCCACCGCGAGGGTTGTTTTTTCACCAACATCGCCATGCCGTCGGCCATTCGCTGGATTCAGTGGCACATCCGTTTGACCCAAGGCCCTCGTTTCCCCTAAAGTTCTCCTCCTTCCCGTCGCACCAGCCGCACGCAACGCCCCGTTCAGCCCCGGCCCATTGGGCTGCGCGACGCCGGCAACACGCATGCCGCCGGTGCGAGGAAGACGTTGGGCGGGTAGCTCAGTCGGTAGAGCAGCGGCCTTTTAAGCCGTTTGTCGAGGGTTCGAGTCCCTCCCCGCCCATTTCATATCTCGCACCGCTGTTCCTGCCTCCCCACGCTGCAATCCCGCCGCAATTCGCGCATGATGTGTGGCGATGCCCGTATTGCCCATTCATGAAGTGCAGGACCAGATTGTCGCGACGCTCCGCGCAGGCAATCGCCTCGTCCTCACCGCGCCGCCGGGGTCGGGCAAGACCACGCAGGTGCCGCAGATTCTTTTCCGCGCGGGGTCGCTCAATGGTCGGATCATCGTGCTCCAGCCTCGCCGATTGGCCACGCGCATGGTTGCGGCGCGGGTTGCGTTCGAGATGCAAACGCCCGTCGGCGACATCGTCGGCTACCAGACGCGGCACGACAGCAAAGTCAGCCGCAACTCGCGCGTGATCTTCCTGACCGAGGGTCTTTTTCTGCGCTGGATGCTGAGCAACCCCTTGCTGCCGGGCGTTGCCGCGGTGGTGCTCGATGAGTTCCATGAGCGCAGCCTCGCCGCGGACACGATTCTGGGCCTTGTGCGCACACTGCAGGAGAAGCGGCGGCCCGACCTGAGAATGATCGTCATGTCCGCCACGCTCGACGCTGGTTCGATCGCGGATTTTCTCAGTTGCCCGGTGATCGAAGCGGGCGGGCGGATGTATCCGGTGGACGTGCGCTATCTGCCTTCGCGCAGCAAGACGCCCGTGTGGGATCTGGCGGCTGAGAAAGTGCGCGACATTCTCGACACCACCGACGAAGGCCACGTGCTTGTCTTCATGAGCGGGGCGTACGAAATCAACAGGACGCTGGACGCGTGTCGGCGCTTCGCCGGCGGCGGGGCAGGCAGCGGCGCGGGCCGCGTGCAACTCTGCGCGCTGCATGGTTCGCTGCCGCCGGCGCAGCAGGACGCCGCCGTCGCGCCCGGTTCGCCGGGGACTAGAAAAATCATCGTCGCCACCAACATTGCCGAGACATCGATCACCATCGACGGCGTTCGCCACGTGATCGACAGCGGACTGGCAAAGGTGCATCGCTACGACCCTCGCCGCGGCATCAACGTGCTGCGCAGTGAACCCATCAGCCGGGCAAGCTGCGAGCAGCGCGCCGGGCGCGCCGGCCGCACCGCGCCGGGCACCTGCATCCGCCTCTGGCCTCAGAACGAACACGCCACGCGCGACGATCACGACGATCCGGAAATTCTCCGCCTCGACCTGGCGGAAGTCGTCCTGCAACTGAAGGCGATGGGCGTCGACGATGTGCGCGGATTTCCGTGGCTGCAGGCGCCCGATGAACTGGCACTGAAGCGAGGCGAAGAGTTGCTGGTGACGCTGAATGCCTTGTCCGACTCCCCTCCCTTTCAGGGAGGGGCTGGGGGAAGGTCGGACGCACTGCAACGCCGCGCTTCCGATTCATCGATTACGCCGCAGAACAAGTACATCGAAGGCACTCCCGTGGCCGCTGATCCAACCCTCCCCCTGCCCCTCCCTGCGAGGGAGGGGAGTACGGAGCAAAGCAGGCCGCGTCATCTACGCCTCACCGACATCGGCCGCGCCATGGCGGAGTTTCCGCTGCATCCTCGCCTGTCGCGCATGCTCATTGAAGCGGTGCGCCGCGGTTCCGTAGGCCGCGCGTGCCTGTGGGCGGCGCTCATCAGCGAGCGCTCCATCCTGATGGGCGATCCCCCGCGCGATCTGGCGGCGCCGAGCGAAGGCGAGCCGCGCAGCGACCTGCTCGTGATGGAGCGATTGTTCGACAAGGCATCCGCGGCACAGTTCGACGTGCGCACCTGCGATCGCATGAATCTCAACGCCCAGGCCTGCCGCGAGGTTGATCGCACGCGGCGACAGTTGAGCGAGATTTGTGAGGATATGGCACAGGGGCATTCCCACGGAAGCGAAGGCGGCAAGCGTTCCCGACAGGTCTCTGCGTCACCGGTCGCCGATCTTCTCGCCTGCCTGCTCACTGCGTTCCCCGATCACGTGGCGTATCGGCCTGATGCCGCGCGACTCGACTGTCGCATGACCGGCAAAAAGCGCGTGGTCATCGACAAGGGCAGCGTCGTCACCGGCGGCGGGCCCAGCCTGCTGCTGGCGATGGAGATTCGCGAGACCGGTGCGGGCGACGGCGTCAAGACCACGCTTACGATCATCAACGAAATCGAACCATCGCTGCTCGAAGAGGCGCATCCCGATCGCATCGCGGTGCGCGACGAGGTGGAATGGAATGCAGAGGCGCAAGCGGTGGAACAGGTGGAGTCCCACGCATTCGATGGTCTCGTCTTCTATCGCAAGGCCCGCCAGCAGGTCGATCCCGCCAAGGCCACCGATATTCTCGTGGAAGAAATCGTGCGCGGGAATCTGAAGCTTGAAAAGTGGGATGAAACGGTGGAGCAGTGGATCACGCGCACGCGCCTCGTGGCTCGCTGGTTTCCGGATCGCGGGCTGATCGCGTACGAGCCGGACGATCTGCGCGTGATTCTGCACGAGATCGTCAGCGCCAGCGGTCCGGGAGGCGGCGCGGTGCGCTTCAGCCAGATCAAGGACAAGCCTTGCCTGCAAGCGCTGAAGGACGCGTTGTCGTGGGAAGATCAGCGATTCGTCGAGCAGATGGCGCCGCAGGCGATCAAGCTGCCCAACGGCTGGGGGATGAAAGTGGAATACACGCCCGACGGCCCGCCGCGCGGCCGGGCGAAGATACAGGACTTCTACGGCCTCAATGAAACGCCTCGCGTCGCCGGCGGCAAGGTGCCCGTGGTGCTCGAAATCCTCGGCCCCAACTACCGCCCCGTGCAGGTCACCGACAACCTCGCCAGCTTCTGGGCGAATACGTACCCGGAGTTGAAGAAAGAACTGAAGCGAAGGTACCCGCGGCATGAGTGGCGGTGATGCATTCGCCGCGTCCCGACGGATGTAATCGAATCACCTTCCACCATATTGGGCCTGATAGTACTCGCGGTACGCGCCGCTCTTGACGCGTTGCCACCACGCCTTGTTGTCGACATACCACTTCACCGTGCGCTCCAGCGCCGCCGGCCAGGCGGAGCGCGTCGGTTGCCAGCCCAGTTCGCGCTTGATCTTGGTCGCGTCGATGGCGTAGCGCAGGTCGTGGCCGAGGCGATCTTTGACGGGCTGGATGAAATCGTGGCCCTTGCCCATCAATGCGAGGATGGCGTGGGTGAGTTCAAGATTGGTGCGCTCGTTGTTGCCGCCGATGTTGTAGACCTCGCCCGCCTTGCCCTTTTCCATCACCGTCAGCACCGCCTCGCAGTGGTCATCCACGTGCAGCCAGTCGCGCACATTGTTGCCGCTGCCATACAGCGGCACCTTCTTGCCTTCGATCAGGTTGGTGACGAAGAGCGGGATGACTTTCTCGGGGAACTGATACGGCCCGTGGTTGTTGGAGCAGCGCGTGATGCAGGCGTTGATGCCGAATGTATGTTGCCACGCCCCCACCAACAGATCGCTGGCGGCTTTGCTGGCGGAGTAGGGACTGCTCGCGTGAATGGGTGTATGTTCGGTGAACATCAGTTCGGGCTTGTCGAGCGGAAGCTGGCCATAGACTTCGTCCGTGGAGACATGCACGAAGCGCTTCTTGTTCTGCGGATCGACCTTGCGCAGCGCGTCGAGCATGGTCTGCGTGCCCACGACGTTGCTCTGCACGAACGGGCCGGCATCGATGATCGAGCGATCCACGTGGCTTTCCGCAGCCATGTGCACCACAGCATCCGCCTCGGCGATGAGTTTCTCCATCAGGGCGCGGTCGCAGATGTTGCCATGCACGAATGTATATCGCTCGTCGCCTTCCAGGTCGCGCAGGTTGTCCAGGTTGCCGGAATAGGACAGGCAGTCGAGATTAGTGACGCGATAGCCGGGGCGATTCGTGAGCACGAAGCGCACGAAGTTGGAGCCGATGAAGCCGGAGCCGCCGGTGAGGAGTATGTTTATTGGCATTTGTTCACCTGATAAGTCTAATACTACCTATGGATCGTGGGCACCAAGGCAAATGTTTAATGTCGACTGTCTAGTATTGATTATGTATTGCGACCGAACATATGCACTGGTTCCCCGAATAAGCACTAGACATTCAACATTAGAAACTAGACATTCGCATTGCTCCTACCACTCCAGTTTCCTCAGCACCGCCGCGAGGTTTTCCCGCCAGTGGGGCATTGGACCGAGTTCCTGTTCCGTCTTGGTGAGCGAGAAGACGCTGTAGTTAGGTCGCCTGGCGGGGCGCGGAAAGTCGGCGGTGGCGCAAGGATCGAGGTGGCAGGCGGGGTTGATCTGGCGGGCGATTTCGCAGGCGAATTCGTACCAGGTGCATTCGCCGCCGTCGGTGCCGTGATAGATGCCGGTGGCGCCATTGCGCAGGAGGCGAAGAGACAAGTCGGCCAGGTGCTCGCTGCTTGTCGGGCGACCGCGCTGGTCGTTGACGACTTTGAGCGTGGACTTTTCCTTGCACAGTTTGGCGATGGTTCGGACGAAGTTCTTCGACCACGGGGCATAGAGCCAGCTCGTGCGGATGAGCAGGTATCGGCAGCCGGATTGTTGGAGGAACACTTCGCCCATCCACTTGGTCTGGCCGTAGACGTTGATGGGATCGGTCGGGGCGCTGATCTGGTAGGGAGCGCCAGCCTGGCCGTTGAAGATGTAATCGGTGGAGTAATGGATGAGTGTGGCGCCCACGCGGCCGCAACGGGCGGCCAAATCACTGACGCCTATTGCATTGAGCGCTTTCGCTTCCTCGAGATGCGTTTCCGCGCCATCGACATCCGTCCACGCGGCACAGTTCACGATGGTGGAGAAGTCCCCGGTGACGTAGGCATCCAGCGATTCCGGCCGGGTGAGATCGAGCTTGGCCCGAGGCGGGGCGACGCAGTCGATATTGTGCCGCAGCAAGAGTTCGCGCCACGCCCTTCCCAACATGCCGCCGCCACCAATGAGCAGCACCGGGCCGATTTGGCGCGTGTGCTTCTCGGCGACGGATTCGAAAGAAAAGGTGCGGGTCATGGAGAAGGAGTGAGGAGTCAGGAGTCAGGAGTCAGGAGTCAGGAGTCAGGAGTCCGAGGCCGGAAGCCAAAAGAAAACAGTTAGTTCGAACTGCTCACTCCTGACTTCTCACTCCTCACTCCTTCGATCTTTACCCATGCCGGACACCCCACGGAAATCCTTCGATGCTGTCATGCGGCCGGCGGTCTTCGTCGGGAGCTTGGGGGTCATAGGCGTAGCTGACGTAATAGAGCAGCCCGGCGTCGGCGCTGCCGACGGTGGCGGCGCCGTGCCACAGCGGCGGCGGGATCAGGAGCACGCCTGGACGTTTTTCGCCGAAGACGTGCAGCCAGGTCTTGCCATCGCTCTCGCGATAGATGCCGGCTTTCAGGGAGCCGTGCAGGCACATCCAGAAATCGGTCTGCTTCGCGTGACGGTGCCAGGCCTTGATCACGCTGGGATACATCACGGAATAGTTGATCTGCCCCTGCGCGGTCATGACGCCCTGCATCTGGTTCATGATGGACCAGCCTCGGTCATCGCAGAAAAAGCTGGCGGGGACGAAGATCGGCTCTCGCTCGGTCTTGGCGGACTCCCAGGCGGCGGCGATGTCGGCATTCTGCCAGGTGCGCACGCCTACGGGCTTGGCGGGCTTGGGCAGCGCCACCGGTGGCGGGGAAACGGGTTTGGCGAGGGTTTCAGTGGCCATGGTTGTTTTCTCTCTTTCCGTTTCCTAAGCCGGAAGGGCCGAAGGCCAGGAGCCAAGGACTGCAAACATCCGGAACTTCGGTGCGCCGTGCGAAGAAGCTACGGTGTCAGAACCCAATCAGGACGCGTGCGGCGTTTGCGCCCAGGAGATACGCACGACGATTCCAACAGCGGACGACTCGGAGAGTCGTCCCACACCAGACATCACGCTACGACGGCTTCGCGCTTGCGCGGCAGCTCCTTGGCGGCTTCCAGTTTGCCGGCCGGGGCGCCGGGCACGGGCGGGAACACGCTGTGATTCGCGCCGCCTTCCGCCACATAGCGCGAGGCGCGGTACAGGCTCTCGAACGTGCCCGCGTCCGTCCACCAGCCGTCGAGCACGCTGTGGGTCAGGTTGCCGCGGCGCAGGTATTCGTTGTTGACGTCGGTGATTTCCAGTTCGCCGCGGCCGGAGGGCTTGAGCGTCTGGCAGATGTTGAACACCTCGGCGTCGTAGAAATAGATGCCGATGACCGCCATATTGCTGGGCGGATTGGCGGGCTTTTCGATGATCTCGGTGATCTTGCCGCCGGGCTGGTCGTTCTCGAATCGCACGACGCCGAAGCGCTGCGGATCGTGGACTTCCTTCAAGAGGAGCTTGGCGCCGGAGCGCTGGGTGAAGAACTCGCCGGCGGCGGCGCGGATGTTGCCCTCGATGATGTTGTCGCCCAGGATGACGCAGATCTTGTCGCCGTCGGCGAAGTCCTCCGCCAGCTTCAGGGCGTCGGCGATGCCGCCTTCGCCTTCCTGGTAGGCGTACTCCAGGTGATGCACGCCCAGTTGCTTGCCGTTCTTGAGCAGCTTGAGGAAATCGCCCGCATGCTCACCGCCGGTGACGATCATGATGTCACTGACGCCGGCGTTGAGCAGGCATTCGATGGGGTAATAGATCATCGGCCGGTCGTAGACCGGCAGCAGGTGCTTGTTGGTGACGAGGGTCAGCGGCCGCAGACGCGAGCCCAGACCGCCGGCGAGAATGACGCCCTTCATGTTTCCGCTCCCTGATCGGTTTTCCGTGCGATGCGCGGCAAACGACGCCATCGCCGCCTGATGGTACTGGTCTGCACGGGGTGAGGTTCGCCGCCAGGTTGATCACCGGCCGCGATCGCCCACCCGATCAACATCGGACGGCGGGACGGCGAACATTCGCATGGAAAAAGGGCGTCGGCCCACAAACGCTTTTTTGGCAATCGGGCCGGCTTGAGGCGCATCGTTATCAGGCGTGCTGAGGGAGAAAGGTTCCATTCTTTTCACGGATCCGACAATCCCCTTCAACCTGTTCAGCCGGCATCACCGACAATGCCGCGTTTGACGTGGGCACCGGCGCGTTCACAGTCGAAATGTGGTACCGCACCACGGTCGATGGCGGCGGCGATCTGTTCACCTACAAGAGCGGCGGCGACTACGGCCTGCATTCCAACCCGCAAGCGACCTCGCCAGGTTCGATGGCTCCGTCTCCACCTTCTTCAACGGCTTCAGCGGCCAGGTCGGTACGAACAACAACCCGTTCCACCACCTCGTCGCCACCCGCGCCGCCGCCGCCGTCGCCGCACGGCCTGATCGTCGCACACCAACGCTACAACCAATCGTCAATCACAAACCGGCAGCCTGAAAAGGCTGCCGGCTTTTTTTCACCCGACCCACGCGGAGTTCTCACTTCGATGTCGGCGTCACCGGCGTCACCGGCATCGCCGGCGCCGCCAGCGGTCGGCTGGTGGACGCTGGAAACACGTCGAGATCCGTCGGCGGGGATTTGACCGTCGGCAAACGGGGCAGGTCGAACTCCTGCGGCACAGGAATCGTCACCACCACAAACGGCGAAGGCCCGGCCCGGCTGGACGAGATGACAGGATGGGCCACCGCGCGGGCGGCGACCGTGGCGGGATCGCCGGCGGAAAGCGCCTCAGGCGTGGCCGGCGACGCGACCAGTTCGAATGCATCCTCCGCATCGCGCGACGCGGCGAGCAGCAGCGGCCCGGCCGCCAGCGCGGGCGACGGCGGCAGCGGCGAAAGCGACGAAGCCAACGGAGGCAGATCGCGAAGCGGCAGGCGGCGATCCGCCAGATGCCTTTCCAGGGGCAGGACAAGGCGCTGGCTCGCCTCGGCGGGCGGCTGCCAGAGCTGCTCGAAATTCACGCCCTCCACCTTCGGCAACGGACGAGGCGACGCCACGGCCGCGGGCGGCGGCTCGATCGGCACGTACTGCGGCGGCGACAGATGATCGTCCAGCAGCCTGCCGCCGGCGTCGCGGGTGAAGGACGCAGGCTCAACCGCGGCGCTGCCGTCGGCGGCGAGGAGCGGAGCGACCGTGGAGCCGCCGCCGTTGGGAGCCGCAAGCACAGCGCCACCGGCCGGCGAGCCGGGCTTCTTCGCCTCGGCATCGCCGCAACCGAACAGACCGGCAGCCAGAGCAATCGCGCCGCAACCAACGAGCGCGCCTGCCGCGCTGGCAGCGAGATCGACGGCAACTGCGACGCGATCCATGTTGTGCCCGGTTGTTCGCATGCGTGTTCCTGCTCCGGTTCCGCCATCGCCTCTTGACCGCAGGCGCGGCAAGCCGCGTCGCTAAACGCCCAGGGGCGAATCGCCCTCGGCTCTCGATCTCCGGCCGCCGTCCTCTGTCCTCCGCTCCTCACTTCACCTCGATGAGCAGCATCACATCCGTGCCTTCCTTCGGCAGCACGTCCTTGTTCGTGTCCATCTTGATGAATGGTTCGTCCTTCATCGTCAGGCTCGTCTGAATCACCGTCTCATCCGTGACGGGAAAAATCGCGATGAGCGTGCCGCTGGCGTCGGCGCCGTAGGTCTTGTCGGGCTTGTTCGGATCGAGCTGCACCATGACGGAGCCGGTGAAGCGCCACTTGACCTTGGGCATGGTCTTGCCGGTCTTGCGGTCGACCAGGGTCTTTTCGATGGGGACTTTTTTCGTCGTGTTCTCGGGGCCGGGGATTTCCAGCGACACGCTGACCTCCGGGCCTTCCGCTTCGGAGTCCTGGCCCTTGGCGGGTTTGCCTGCCTTGAGGCCCAGGCCTTCGAGCGCCTTGTGAATCTCGCTGGGCAGCACCTCGAAAATCACCACCGTCTCATGCGCCTTCTTGCCTTTGGGCGCGGCGAAGCTGGCGATGACCTCGATCGGATAAATCTCCGTCAGGTTCGGCAGCTTGCGCGGCGCGATCTTGCACGGGATACGGATCGTCTTCTTTTCCTTGTCCACCTTCAGGCCGGGCTTGTCCTGGGCGATGAGCGGAGTGGCCGCGAGCAACGCCACGAGCAACCCGGAAACAAGATTGAAACGGGTGAATGTCATGATCGGATTCGTCCTGTGAAAAACACGCGAAACACTTCACTGACCAGACGCCTGCGGCGTTTCCGCTAAACGTCGCAGCTCTCCTCTTCCTTCTCGATCTTTTTTACCTCCTCTACCTGCTCTACCTTCTTTCCCTTCACTTCTCCCCCACACAAACCACCACCTGCTGGCCCGGATCGTTGCTCTCGATGTTGCAGGTGGCGACATACAGCCGGCCGCCGTGCACGATCGGCGAACCGTACACCCGGCTGCCCGCGCCGAGTTTCACTGCGGGATCGGCGACCAGATCGAGCTTCCACACCGGCGATCCGTCGGCGAGCTTGATCGCGTGGACCACGCCTTGGATATCCGCCGCGTAAGCGGTGCCGCTTGCGATGGCTGCGCCGGCGAAGAACGGCGCCCCGCCGTCATAGAGCCACTTGCTCGCGCCGGTGGCGATATCGAACGCACGCACCTTGCCGTCGGTGGCGGTGAAGACGGCGAGGTTGTCCTTCACCGCGATCGCCGAGACCACGCCGCCTTTGACCGGTTTCTTCCACGCGACTTTTCCATCGGCGAGATTGACCGCCATCACTTCACCCTTGGCCGCGCCGATCAGGCTCAGGTACATGCCCACGGTGCTGCAGCCGACGATCGCCTTGGCCCCCGGCCCTTCGCCGGCGATCGTCGCGCCGCCCCACGGGTTCGCCATCAGCGGCACTTCCCACGCTTGCGAGCCGTCGCCGGCGTTCAGCGCGATGAGCGAGCGCTTGCCCTGCTGCTCCTTGTCCAGGAACGCCGAGGAAACCAGCACGCGATCGCCTTCGACGGTGACCGGCGCATCGACGTGCCACTGGCCCCCGGCACCCGCGCCCTTCTGCCAGAGCACTTTCGGCGCCGGCTTGGGCAGCGCATCGGTCGTTGGTCTGACCGCGAAGTCGGGATCTTTCTTTTTCTGGTCTTCATACCTGGCAAGCAGTTGCTTCCACTGCACCTGCACTTTCGCCAGGGCTTCGGCGCGCGGCATCTCCTTGCCGTCGAGCACGAGCGCGGCGGGATCGAGGCAGTAGACGCCGGCATGGCCCGCGCCGAAATACACCTTCCCGCCGGCAACGCTGACCGCGCCTTCGATATGCACGAGCTGGCCTGGCACGGATAGCTCCCATACCGGGAATCCGTCAGCGGCGCTGATGGCCCGCATGATCGCGCCGTCGGTCAGATGCTGGCCATCGCCGAAGATCAGGTCATCGCCGACCAGCGCGGGCGAACTGACGATCACCTGCCGCACCGCCGGCGGCTTGACGGACCAGAGCACGCGCGACGAAGCCGCGGGGTCGAGGGAAAGCGCGTGAAAGAACGGCGTATTGAACGACCCGATCGCCGGCAGATACAGCGCCTTGTCCCCGATGGCGGGCGCGGCGACGAACTGATCCTTCGTCGCATGCACCCACAGCACCTTGGCGGACGCGGGGCCGTCCTTGCCATCGATGTTGCCGGTGCGCGCGGTGTTGCCGCGATAGGTGGGCCAGTCCCCCGGTTCGGCGGCGGAAACAGGTGCCACCGCCAAGAGCGCCGAGAGCGCGAAGGCGGAGGTGGTCAGAATTTTCGACATGGAGATCATTGAAGACTTTCGTCGAATGTCCGGCCCCCTCTCCCTCGCCGGGGGACGGGAGAGGGCTGGGGTGAGGGCCGGTGAAGCATGGACTCACGAATCAAATTTTGGATCTGCATCTGATCTCCGAACCGGCACAAGTTCCGTTTCACACAGGCGCATTCGTTCGCACAAGGATGTTCGGCCCTCACCCTAACCCTCTCCCGGAGGGAGAGGGGACCGGAGTCCTCACTTCAACGCCGCCTTCGGCGTCTCGGCGATCAGCACCGCCGAGTCCTGGCCTTCGTTGTTCAGGAGCACGTCCGGAGCGCCGTCGCCGTTGAGGTCCGCCGCCAGCACCGCGCGGGTGTTGAACACGCGGGTGTAGAAGCCCACGTCATCGCCGGCATCGGCGAACTTGCCGCCGCCCAGGTTCTTCAGGTAGCGGTTGTGGCCCTTGAGGCAGCCGACGATCAGGTCGGGCTTGCCAGTTTTCTTGGGATCGATCGCCGCGACGCTAGTGGGCTGGCCGGGGATGTGGATGAGCGCGCCGCTGGCGGCGGTAACATCGGTGAACTTCAGGTTGCCCGCGTTGCGGAACACCTTGCAGCCATCGCGCTGCGGCACGATCAGATCAAGCTGCTTGTCGCCATCGATATCCGCTAGCAGCGGCGCAACGCCGCCGGCCTTGTAGCTGATGCCGGTGTCCGGCGCTTCGACGAAGCCCTTGGCGCCGTTGATCACCAGCACGCCGGTGCCGGCGCTGTAGAAGAAGTCCTGGCGTCCGTCGGCGTTGAAGTCGGCGACGAGCAGGCGATCGCCCTTGACTTTGCCGGCGGCGCCATCGACGCCGAGGTTCACCTGCGAGGTCACATCCTCGAACAGGCCGGGCACACCGGTGACTTCGCCCTTGGCCGCGAAATAGAACGCCCATTCGCCGTCGCCCTGCACCACTTTCAAGAGCAACTGGTTCTTGCCGGGTTTGAGCTTGAGCGTGACCAGATGCTGATCGGGCGTGCAGGCGCGGCTGGCATTCTCGCTGACGAGCTTTTCGCCGTTGAGCCAGACCACCAGCGCATCGTCGCTGCCGAAGGAGACGGGCAGATCGACCGCGCCGGGGGAATCGATCTCTCGGTGAATGTAGACGACGCTCTTGACGTTTTGCTCCGCGCCGTAGAGAGCGAGGTTGTTCACCTGGCCATCAAAGAAATCGCGCGCCTGCCATTTGATCTGGCTTCCGCCGCGGCCGGCGTAAGTGGCGTCGAACTTCAGTTCCTTCTCCGGCGGCTGCTCGCGGGCAAAGCCGCCGCCGTCGGAGTTGGTGAACGGCCCGACCGAGCGCCACTTGCCCAGGAGCGGCACCGTGGGCTTGATCGGCTGGTTGGGCGGAATGTTGCGATAAAGCCGCAGCCCGAGGAAGCCGTTGGCCAGCAGCACGTCGGGGCGTTTGTCGTTGTCGTAATCGATGAAGCTGGCAGCGGTGCAGTTGTAGTAGGACTCATAGGGCAGGCCGCGCGAGTCATCCTTGAACGCGCCATTGCCCTGATTGGTGAATAGCTTCGGCCCGGTGGGCGTGGCCAGCAGCAGGTCGGGCTTGCCGTCGCCGTTGTAATCGGCCCAATCGGCGCTGCGGCTGGGCCCGCCGTAGCCGAGCGACGCTTCATTGAGCGTGTTGCCGCCGTTCTCCAGGAGAACGGTTCGCGTCTCGCCGTAGAGGCAGACATCCATCTTGCCGTCGCCGTTGAAATCCGCCGGCGCGATGCCCGCGGAACCGGGGGCGCCGGCGCCGAGGTTGGGCAACTGGCCAAGCTGAACGAATCCGGGCATGCCGACGAGCTTGCGGAAATCCTCGTTGCCGCCCCAGCCGACGAAGTCCTTCTGCGGGTTGTAGTCGTTCTGCTTCAGGCTGGCGCGCATGCGCTGGATGCGGGCGGTACCGGCCTTCAGCGCGTTCTTGTCGCCGTCCACCATGCAGGGCACGATCACTTCCTGACCGGCCATCAACTGCTGCACGATCGCGCCGAGTTTCTCCGGCTTGCCCGCATAGCTGCGGTTGAGGAACGGCTCGCCGTGGCTCATGCTCCACCAGTCGCCGGGATACGCCTGGTACCAGTAGCGATCGATGTACATCTCGCTCGACCCGCCGTTGTGAAAGAACACGGCGATCTTGCCGACCTCCGCCCACGCCATGATCGTGTTCGGCTCGCGCGGCTCGAAGCCGGCGTTGATCTGGTGCTTGATCTCCTCCGTCGGGTGCTTGCCCTTGATGTCCTGCACCTTCTTGTAAACGATGCGGCGGTTGGCCTTGTCCACCGCGGTGACCTGCACCACGAGGATGTTCGTGGACTCATTCACCAGCCGGCCCAGGGAATAAGGAATCTCCACGTAGGCGTGCGCCGGCTGAAGCGTGGGCAACACCAAGAGCGCCAGCGCGATCAGCGCGATGGAGGAAAGAACGGAACGAACGACGCGGGGCGGTTGGTTCATCGAACGAATCTCCACATAGGAGCGATGCGAACGACACACGTTTAGCGACGGGGCTTGCCCCGTTTTTTCGTACAACGCAGATTGAAAATTGAAAATTGTCAATTGAAAATTGCAAATCGGGGAACACGCCGCGAGCATCCGCCGGCATGTGAAGCGCCTTTTGCGCCCGCAGCCTGCAATTTCAAATTTTCAATTTTCAATTTTCAATTTGCAATCCTGTCTTACCTTTCAACGCTTACTTCATTTCCGCCAATCGCTCCTGCGCGACCTTCGCCCACGGCGTGGAGGCATAGTCCTTGATCGCGCGGTTGAGTAGCGCCTTCGCCTGCTCGGGCTGCTGCATGTCCTTGAGCACGGACGCCGCCTCCACGAGCGCAGCGCCGGACCACTGCGGATAGTCGTACGTGAACGGCACGACCAGCAGCGCCGTCGCCGCTTCACCCAGCTTTTTCTGCTCGCGCAGGCAGATGCCGATCTGCAACTGCGCCTTGGCGGCGACCTCGGCGGCGGTGGCCTTGGTCACTTCGCGGTACTGGGCGATTGCCTGGTCCCACTGCTTCTGGTTCTGCAGCGCCCAGCCCATGCCGTAGCGGGCCTCGTGCTTCCACTCGCTGTTGCCGTAGCGACCGATCAGCGTCTCCATCGCCTGCCGGCTTTCGTTCCACTGGCCGGCGTAGGCGTAGGCGTGGCCGAGGCGTAGCGTGGCGCGGTCGCTGACGCCGGGGAACTGGTGCAGCTCGCCCTTGTCGCGGAACGGCACGAGCAACTGGATCGCGCCGGCGAAATCCTTGGCCAGCATTTTCACCTCGGCCGTGCGATAGCGCGATTCAGCCGCCACCAGCGGGTTCTTGCTCTGGATCGATTGCCCGAACTGCTCGGCTGCGTTCGTCGCGTCGTTCTTGCCCAGGTAGCACGCGCCCAGCCGCAGGCGAATGCGATCGGACAGCGCCGGTTCCGGTTCCAGGTCCACCGCCTCCGTCAGCAGCGGGATCGCCGCGTCGAACGCATCGCGCAGCGCGTGCATCTCCGCCTGTTCGAACCGCGCCAGAATCGCCAGCGGCGCATCCGACGAAGCCTTGACGATCTGCTGGTACTGCTCCATCGCTTTCTGCTGCGCCGGCTGCCAGGGCACGGTCGCCAGCGCGACCACCGGCGCGTTCACCACTGGCGCGGGCTTGCCAGGCTCGGCGTTCTTCGTCGCCAGTTCCTGCGCCTTCTTGCGCGATTCCTCCGCCAATGCCGACCGCGCGACTTCCGCTTCCACTTCGCCCACGGAGCGCCAGCACCACGCCGCCTCGTAGAACATGCGCAGGTGCGCCTCGCTGCCGGGCGCCTTCTGGCCGACGGAACCCGCGGTGGATTCGAAGTACTGCGCCGTCTCGCGCAGCTCGCCCAGCGATTTCGCATAAGCGTCCGAGGCGGCTTTCTTCTCCTCAGGCTTGGCGTCGCCCTTGCTCATGGCGATCTTCGCCTGCTGCATCGCGGCGCGGATGACTTCCTGCCGGCACTGCCCGCTGCGCCACGCCGCCTCGGGCGCCTCGGCCGATGCCGGGAACGCCTTGACCACGTTGTCGAAAATCGCCTTGGCCTCGGCGGGTTTGCCGCTTTCCTTCAGCGCCAGAGCGTGGTGGTACTGCATCAGCGGCACCCACGCGACGCGCGTCGGATCCGCCGCGACGCCGGCCTCGAACTTCTGCCGGGCCGTCTCCATCGTCTTGGCGGCGTCGGCGGGCTTGTTCTGCTGCCGCTGCATCTGCGCCATCCGCAGGAACGCCAGCGGCGCCACCGGCGCCTTCTGCAACGGGTCGCCGTTGAACCGGTTCAGCTCGTTGAACGAGCCGCCCATGTCGCCCTGCATCGCCATCACCTTGGCGCGCTCCAGCACGGCCGTGGGCATCAGCGGGTGGGCGGCGAATTGCTGCATGACGCGCTCGTAACCGGCGCGGGCGAGCTGCATGGTCTGATTGCGTTCGTTGGGTTCGACGATGATGGCGGCGACGCGCTGCCGGCAGTCGCCGATCTTGATGATCGCGGGCACCAGTTCCGCGTGCTTCTCATTGCCGGCGATGAACGTGTCCAGCAGCTTGATCGCCTCATTCAACTGGCTCAGCAGCCTGCCCGTGGCGATGGCGTCCGTGGCGTCGGCGGGAGCGGTGCGGATGAGGCAGTCGGCCAACAGGAAACTGGTCAGCGCCAGATCGCCCATGCGTTCGGAGGAGCCGATGCTGCTGAGCGTCTTGAATGCGTCGTCGTACTGCGCGAGACGATACTGCGACAGGCCCATGCCGAAGCGGGCGGTGTCGATGGAGGCGAACTCGGGGAACTTGTCGATGACCGCCTTGTAGCGTTTGATCGCTTCGTCGTAGAGGGCTTTGAGCTGCGCGGGGTTCTTGGCGACCTCCGGATTTCTGCTGCCGGCGTCGGCGAGGGCGAAGGCGTTCTCGGCGGCGCGGAACATCACGGTGGGCAGCAGCGCGCTGCGCGGGTAGGCCGCGACGAAGCCGGCGATGGTCTGATCCGACTGCGGATACTGCGCCGCCAGGTGCTGGGCCGTGGCCAGCCGCTGCATGGCGAGTTCGACGCGTTCCGCCTCCGCCTTTTCATTCACGACGGTCTGGTACACGACGATCGCCTCGGCGGGCTGCTTGGCGCCGGCGAGCGTGTCGCCCAGTTCCAGCAGGATGTCGGCCCGGCGCAGCTTGGCATCGCCGTCCTGCGCCGCGAGTTGGCCGGCGCGGTCGGCGGCGGCGCGGTACTGCACCACGGCCGCGGCGGTGGCCTGCTGAACGACCGGCGCGTTGGCGGGATCGGCCGCCCCGATCGCCGCGCGGGCGAGGTACCACCGAGCCTGGTAGCCAAGCTGCGGATGATCCTGCAGCGGCGGCAGCGCCTTGTTCGCCTCGGCCCAGTTCTTCGCCTTCACCTGGGCATAGCCCAGTTGGAGCTGCGCCTCGGGCAACAGCGGCGACTTGGGAAACGCGGCGATGAACTTCGTGAAGCGGTCAACCGCCTCGCCGGTCTTGCCCGTTTCGAGCATCAGCACGCCGGAGTAAAAGCCGGCTCGTTCGATGTGTTCGGGCGCGGGGCCTTTGACGAGCGCTTCGAGGCGTTCCTTCTCGCGCGGGTTGGCCTTGAACTGGTCGGGCACTTTCAGCGCTTCGGTCGCGGCGGTGATCGACGCCTGGTAATCGGTCAGCAGCGATTCGTAGAGCGCCGCCGCTTCATGCTTTTCATCGCCGAGGTGATGGGCGCGGGCGAGCAGGTAGCGCGCATGGACGCCGAAGATCGGATCCTTGAACGGAGCGAGCATGGCCAGCGTCCGGCCGCTGGCGAGGAAATCGCCCGCGAGGAAATGCGCATAGCCGTTGTAATACCGGCCCAGGTCGCGGAACCGGCTGCGGTTGAGGACGGGGTCTTTCAGGAACGGCTCCGTGGTCGCCAGCGCTTCCTTCACCTTGCCCGTGCGAAGCTGCATCTCCGCCAGATCGCTGCGGCTTCGCGCCGCCCACTCCGCGTCGGCGGGCAGTTCGCCGGCGGGCGGCACGGGAGTGGCGGTGGTGCGCTGCGTGAACGCGGCCAGCGCCTGCGCGTAAAAATTGCCGGCCTGGTCGAAGTTGGTGGCCGCGTTCTGGCGATGCTGCGCCGCCTCGGCGGGCTTGGCGGCGGCCTGGCTGAGGAAGAACGCGCCCTGGCCCCGGTAACCGGCGCCCAGGTAATGCAGCGCGAAGGGGCGGTCGGGATAATCCGCGATGGCCGCCACCTGCTGGAGCAATTGAATCGCAGCGCCGTAATCGCGATCCAGCCCGTTGGGCAGGTTAGGGACCGCCGGCCCATCGAGCAGGCTCACCGCCAGGCCGTAGCGGGCCGCCGTGATCTCCTTGTGGCTGCCATAGGTGGCGATGAACTTGCGGAACTGCTCGGTCGCCAGCGCCCATTGCTTCTCATTGAACGCCCGCTTGGCGCTGTCGATCAGCGCGGCGGCCTGCTGCTCGGCATTGAGGTCCTGCGCCGCAGCCGGCGCGGAGTTAAGGGAAGCCAGCAAACACGCCATCCAGAGGATGAACGACGAAACCGATGATCGGCGCGCAAGCAGAGTGGTCGACATCAACGAATACTCCTGGGTGGACGTCGCGAATGGCGGGGTGCGGAGGCCTGCGGGCAAACCATATCAGAAAGCCCGCGCGGGCATACGAAAAGTGAACGGGTTCTCAAGTGTGCGTCTTCCGCGAACACGGCGAAATCCTTCGGTCAGGCAACGGGAGAAACGCGGCAAAAACCGGGCTTCCGATTGCAGTGAATCCCTTCACATCAGGCCGGCCTCCGCCGTCGATCGCAGAGCCGCCGTGTCAAAACGAGGCACTCTCAAACCCATCGCGGCGATTATCCGCACCGGGCAGGGCGCGGGTCAAGAGGAATTGTCAATGGTGAGGTGGAGGATACGGGACGACCCTGCCCGCCGATTGTCACCAGCTCCCATTTCTCGTTTAGCGGATGCACCGCAGGTGCCTGTCGAACGCCCCGCGACAGCGATGCACATCGCAACGGCGCGTCGTGCCGCGTTCGTCCAGACGCCTTCGGCGTTTCCGCTAACCTCCAGGCCGTTTAACCTTGTTCGCTCACACCGCCCGATCCAGCGCCAGCCCGTGCGCCTCGTGATAGCGTTTGCCCAGGTTGTGCCAGTCGAAATGTTCGGCGAAGGATTCAACGCTGTTGCGCAGGGCGATGCGCTCGCGCTGACTGAGCTGGCAGAAGCGGAACATCAGGTCGGTCATTTCGTTGGCGGACTGGTCGTAGCTGGCGTAGCGGCGGTGGATGCAATAGATGCCGCGCTGCTCGTGCTCGGGCAGCAGTTGCAGCAGGTACGAGCCGAAGCCGGATAGATCGCTGGTGACGGCGGGCACGCCGGAGGCGATGGATTCGAGCGGCGTGTAGCCCCACGGCTCGTAATAGCTGGGGAAAATGCCCAGGTGGCAGCCGCGCACGAACTGATCGTAGTCCATGCCCCAGAGCGGATTCGTCGGCGAGATGAACTCGGGGTGATAGATCACCTTCACTGGATCGTACTTTTCATTCCACAGCCGGCAGGTGCGAAGCTGGTTGAGCACTTCGTCCTTCTGGTCGTCGATCAGATCGTGCGTGACAATGCTCGGCGGCATGTTGCTTTTCCATGCGTGAATCAGGCGGCGGAATCGCAGCAGCCAGTATTCATCGACGAGCGTGTTCAGGTCGGGAATCTTGCCTTCGGTGCCGGCGCGGAAGAGCTTGTCGCCGATCCGGTTCTTGATTTCGCCGGCGATGGTCTGGAACTCGTCCAGCATCGCGCGGGTCTGCAGCGCGTGGACGTTGATCGTCCTGTACGGCCGCTTGGTCACGATGAAGGCGACGACGGTCTGTTTGCTGCCGCTGCTCTTGAGGCGATGGTTGAGCCGGGCGAGCGACTCGATGGTCAGATCGAGTCCCTTGTTCTTGTATTCGTATCTTCCGCTGGTGAAGAAATAGAGCGTGCGGTCGAGATCGAAGGAATAGCTGGGGAAGAAGTGCCCCATCGTGAACTCGTGGATTTTCTCCTTGTAGACACGATGGAGATTCTGCATCTCGTGCAGCTTTTCAAACCGGGCGATGTTCAGGCCGTTGGGCAGAAGCAGATCGGGCGTGCGGCCCAGCAGGTGCTTGCACTCCAGCGCGGTGACATCGGACACGGTGGTGAACACGTGCGAGCCGTGGGCGGCGGCGCGTTCGATCTTGTACTGCGATTCGACGTTGAAGCGTTTGGCTTCGCCGTCGGCGTCGAAGTAGGGCAGATGGTCGTAGAAGATCGGCGAGTTCATCGCCAGGTAGCGACCGAGGATCGTGGCGTGCGTGGTGAACACGATCGCGCCCGGCCAGCGGTCGCGGCGCAGCGCGGGGATCGGCGTGCCCGCCATCCATTCGTGGAAATGCGCGATGATTTGTCGGCGGGGCGATTCCTTCTGCGAGACAAACCACAGGAACAGCCGCGCCATTTCGCCGAAGGCGCAGACGTTGTTGACCAGTTCGTCATCGGGCGTGCTGATGCCGTGGTTGTTCCAGAGGTGATACTTGATATCGCCCAGGCGGTTGAAGATGGACAGGTAATCGAGCAGCACGACATTGGGGCGACCCGTGACCAGCCAGCGTCCGTAGTGAGCGCCCAGCCCCATGTCGCGCATCTGCTTGACCGCCTGTCCGATGGGGCCCGCCAGGGGCGCCTCCTCGAACTCCACGGAAGCGGTGGCGCGGTTGTAGGGGCCGATG
Source organism: uncultured Phycisphaeraceae bacterium (assembly GCA_964426135.1). Taxonomy (GTDB): domain Bacteria; phylum Planctomycetota; class Phycisphaerae; order Phycisphaerales; family Phycisphaeraceae; genus CAYRPN01. The sequence goes on from CAYRPN010000007.1 coordinate 26,671, forward strand.
AGGCAGAACCGCTGGCCCCAGCGATCCACCATGCTGGGCACCTTCGATCGGATCACCGTGTAGATGCCGCCCACCTGGTTGCACACTTCCCACGCCAGCTCAAACAGGATCGGCTCGGTGCGCTTGTTGTGCGGCACGGCGGGCTGATCCGCTGCCGGCACAGGCGCGGCGGCGATGGTCGCCGGGTTGGCCGAGGGCTGCGACGCGGGTGATGCCGTCGCGGGCGCCGGGGCTGACGAAGCGGAAGCGGAACCAACCGCGGCAATAACAGACGATTCGACCGGTGATGTGGCAGGCATGACGGACGGTGCGGATTCCGGGGCGGGTGCGGCGACGCTGACAGGCGGCGCATCGGGCCGCGTGACGGATAGTGAATGGGAAGGAGCAGCGGGTGCGGACGCCGGCGGCAATGCGACCGGCGGCGTCGAAGCGGGAACCGGCGGCGAGCCGGCATTCTCCGATACCGGCGCAACCGGTGCAGCAACCGGTGCAGCAACAACGGGCACCGGCGGCGCGGGCGGACGGATCGGGGCGCTCAGCGGCGGCAGCACCGGCGCGGGCGGTGTCGGAGCTTCAGGCTTGGAGGTGGAGCCGCGCCCTGGCGTTCCCTTGCGTGCTGGCCGGCTGCCGCGTGATTTGCCCATGTCGATCCCCTGACTGAAAGTCGCTCCCGCGACGACCGGCGATTGTACGGGTTCGAAGCCGCGCGTGCAGGACAGGGCCAACCTGAGCGAAACACCGAGGAATCACCGGTCATGCAACCGCGACAATCCGCGAACGAGACCGTTTCGGGGTGGCCGGGGCTGGAGTCCGCGGAAGCCCCGGGAGGTCGCGCGACGGTTGACGAGGCATGTGGCGAACGTGATTCGTTGGAGCAAGGTGAAACGTTCCGGGGCATCCGCCGAGCCTGCTGCCCCGGCCACCCGACGGCCACCCGATCGCTTCACTCGATTTGAAACCGCCGCGCCCTTTGTCACTTCGCCGCGCCCTATTTCTTGTCCTCCGCTTTCTTCTCTCCCGGTTTCTTCTCTTCCACCGGTTTCACCTCCGCCTTTTTCGCGGCAGCTTCGATCATCTCCGCCGCGAACCGCGCGTGCAGGATCGTGCCCAGCCCCAGCGGATGGCGTTCGACGCGCTCCTGGTATTCGCTCTTGGACCGTTCCTCGAAATGGGACTGGGCGATGACGATGCCCACGACGACCGGGTGCGCATCGCCGCCGTCGATGAAGGCCGGGCCGCCGCTGTCGCCGGCGAAGGTGGTGAAATCACCGTGGAATGTCGGATGCGTCGCGCTGGGCAACAGCGGCGGACTGGCGAAGATGCCGTGGCGCGCCACGGGGAAACCGGCGCTGTTGGCTTCGAAGCGCTGCGGATAGGTGAGGACGAACAAGGACCGGCAGATGCCGACTTTCAACGCCTTGAGTTTCGCTTCATCCGCCAGCGCGGTCGCCGGCAGCGCGTTCACCGGCACCGGCAGCGCGTCCGCCAGACGCAGCACCGCGACGTCCTGCTTGTCGTGCCGGACCCACAGCGGCTTGTTCTCCTGGCGCACCGGAATCTTGTGGTCCACGCGCTCGAAGGAACCATCAGGCTTCGCCTTGCGAAGGACGAGAGTCGCCGTCTCGCCTTTGGTTCGCTCCAGCGTGTGCGCCGCGGTGACGAGATAGTGCGCCTTGTCGGCGTCATCCCGCCGGACCAGGAAGCACGTGGACGTGGAGTCGGGGTGAAAGAGCTTGAACGTGGCGTCCAACATCTCGCCCGCGAAATCGGCGCTGGCGGGCGACGCCGGCAGCATGAGTGCGAACAACACGGCACAGGATTTCCATTGCATGGGCGGTCTCCGGATCTTCGCCGGCGAGGGCGTCCTCGCACCGGCAACATGGTTCATTTGATTACACTGGCCACGCAAGTTTCAATACTACCTGTTCGACACCCGTCGTCAGGCCTGTATCTTCTGTCACTCGCCCAATCCCGCACACACCATGCTCACCATCACCACCCCGCCGCCGCATCCGCTGGTCGCCGCCTCGATTCTTTCAGCCGACTTCGGCTTCATGATCGCCGACTGCAAGGACGTGCTGGGCAAAGGCGCCGACCTGCTGCACATCGACATCATGGACGGCCACTTCGTCCCCAACCTCACCATGGGCGTCGACATGATCCGCGCCCTCCGCAAGCATCTGCCTGACACGTACCTCGACGTGCACCTGATGGTCGAGCGCCCCAGCGAATACGTCGAAGCCTACGCCGCCGCCGGCGCCAACCTCTTTTCGTTCCACCTGGAAGTCAGCAAGCCCGCGCGGCCGAACGGCGAAGACCCCGTCGCCCTCATCGATCGCATCCATAAATCAGGCATGGCGGCCGGCATGGTCATCAATCCCCCCACCGCGCCCGACGGCCTCGCTCCACTGCTCGATAAGCTCGAACTCGTGCTGGTCATGAGTGTGAACCCCGGCAGGAGCGGACAGAAGTTCATCCCCGACGTCCTGACGAAAGCGAAGTGGATCAAGCAGCGCATCGGCCCGAAAACCCGCCTGGAAATGGACGGCGGCCTGAACCCGCAAACCGCCAAAGAAGCCGCCGCCGCGGGCGTCGATGTTTTCGTCACCGCCTCGGCGCTGTTCGGAACGCCGGACCGCAAAGCCGTGATCGAGGCGCTGCATGCGGCCAAGGCGTAGCGTGTAGCTCCCGGCCAGATGCTCGCGATCAGCAGTTGCTCGCCATCGCCCCGCCATCATCCATGCTGCAACACCAGCCCCGCGCCCAGGCGCGGGGCTTTTCGTTCGTGCACCCTGCCCGCCCCATGTGGCCGGCCACTGACCCCCGGGGTGTCTTTTTCCACATTAACCATCGCAATTGCAAGGCCTTACAAAATGACTGCCAAAAAGGTAGGACACTTTCCGGCCACATGGAAATGTCCTCAAATCCCCCTTCGAGGCGCCGTTCGTGGCCTGCCGGAAGCCGCGCAGACTTGCCAAAGAACAACCTCCGCCCGCGAGGACGGATACACCTAACATTGTACGAAATTAGTGAAGGTGACGCAAGCCCGCACCGGCAAAAAGACAGCCCGACGATCACCCCGCCTCCGCCGCCCCCGTCGCCAGCCACCGCTCCACCGACCCAAGCCCCGCGATCCGCCTGCCCATCGCCGTGCTCATGAAGCCCGCATCGGGCACCGCGCCCGCCCGCCCCAGGTCCAGCCGATCCGCGTCCCAGCACGCGCCCGGGGGCCCCGATGTCGCGTCAGCATGATGCTTCTGATCGGTGTGCCAACGGCAGGCGTCGTACAGCAGATTGAACTGCTCATCCGTCACCTCGAACAGCTCCCCGCGCAGCCGCCGCGCCAGCTTCGCCCCGCGCCACTTTGGTTTTAAGAGATCGCGATGCCTGCATGTGTTCGATGACCGGCTCACCGGCCGCCCGCATCGAATCGAAAATCTGCGCGTAGTTGGCGGGCAGGTTCTCGATGCGAATCTCGCCCCTCATCGATCGCAACACTGCGTGCAGATTCTTCTGATCCCAGACAAGTGGCTTCCGCCGGTTCTCGGCGATCCATGCCTCGCAAACTCGCAGCGCCGCCGCCCCCGGTCCGAAGTAGATGGTTCCACCGAGCAGTTCCCATCCATCCTTCAAGTGAACGGCAATATCGCAATCGAGACGGTCGAACAGGTCGGGGAATCGGCGTACACGGGCATCGACATCAACATAGACGACAGGTCGCCCCGCATACTTCCGCACCATGTCGCGGCAAAACACCGCCTTGTACTGCGTATTCGCCTGCCAGCTTCCCAGGTTCGGCACGTCGATCACGTCATGCAAAAGATCGAACGCACACAGCGACTCGACACACTGCCGCGCCTCCTCTTCATAACCCGTTCCCTTGGTGTAATAGCCGACATACATCGGCTTATTCACTGCTGGCGCCCGGATCGCCGATGACGACTCGTCCAATCGCCCGGCGATGTGGTCGTCCACGACGACATTGGGAGTCCGGTGGGCATTGAACAAGGCGAGTTCACGCACTGGATCGTGCGTGTGGTAGTTGAACGCCCGCGGGCCGTAGTTGTTGTGATAATGATCCACCGGCAAGCGCTGATAGGAGAAGCCGGTCAGGAACACTTCCCGCGGCCTGGCGCGTTCCATCAGCCAATGTAGAAACATGCACCCGGTGGTCGGCCTGCACCGCAACTCTCTCTCCAGTCGCGTGCAGAAATCGCCCGGGACGAAATAGACTCGATCGACAAATCCGGTGAGGTCGTTCTTAAGAAATCGCTGGACGGTCGCATTCTCCATCGGCATTGGTAGCGGACAGGCGGCAATCACAAACTTCGGATCGTCGTACTCGAAGATCTGGCGGCGATGCACGCCCGGCGCGTGGTTCAACGCGCAAGCGACGATGTCGGTTCGCTTTCCCACATGGCGGTAGAAATCGACGCCGGTGTGATATTTGTTGAACCGTACGACCACGTCGCAGCCGTCGATGCGCCTGCCGTTCTCCCATTGAAGAACAGTCGATGCATTGCCGACGACCGCAACGGTCTTGCCGTCGAGATACGCCAGCAATTGCATTTCGATGTGAGATTGGCTCATGGCTATGCTGCTGCGCACGGTGAAGCAAGGCACTCACCCAGCTGCGCCGCTGCCTCGGCGACGCTTGCCGCCCGCACTTGCCGGACCCGTCCATCGCCGGCCGCGCGCTTCACCGTCTCCGCCGCGATCGCCGGATGCCAGACGGTGCAAACGAGCCGCGAGCATCCTGTTTCATTCTCATTGGAGCATTCCCACTGGATCATGTCGATCCACTTGCGAAGTCCGGCGACCAGTTCCTCCGGCGAGCGATCCTGGGCCATCAGGTCGCGCAGGCCCACGTCGATGTCGGTGGACGGGTCGCGCTGGTAGCCGGTGTGCAGGCCGTGGCTGCGGCGCAGCTCGGCGACCACATCGCGCGGCGCGTCGAGCCAGATCACCGGCATGTCGCTGCCGGCGCCGGTGCCGGAGCCGGGGGCCGGTGCCGGAGGCGGGTTCCAGAAGTTGGTCGGGTTCACCCGCCCGTTGATGTTCGACTGATCGCGCCGCTGACCGATCAGAAAGCGCTCCGGGGCGTAAACGCGATACTGGTGCTGCCAGTCCTTCATCATCCAGTCGATGTGGACATTGCAGTCGAGCCAGCGGAGATAAAGATCGCGCATGTAGCGGCCGCGGACGGCGTAGGCGTGGGTGCGCTGGCAGTTGGTGCAGCGCACGACGCCAGGCGCGACGGCCTGCGGGGGACTATGGTGCTGACCGCCGAGCATCAGGCCTTCCCAGTCGCAAGGCACGGCGGCGAGAAACGCGGCGACGCGCGGGGCGAAGTCGGCGCAGAGGACGGCGTCGTCTTCCAGCACGAGCAGTTGTTCGATGCCGTCGCTCATTGCTCGCTCCAACACCGCGAGGTGCGACTGCCGGCAACCAAACGCGCCACCGCCCTGGGTGAACGAACTGCGGAGCGGAAGCATGTTTCCATTAATTGCGTGGAACACCTCGGGTTCACGGAACGGCCAGTCCTTATCTTCAAGTTCCTCCCGAAAAGCGGCCAGCCGATCGGGGCGGCACTTAAGATTGATGACGAGAACGCGGTCGTAGAACTGACTCAACTGACCTGGCGAAAGAATCACCGCGGAATGTCGCCCTTTGGCATCATCCGCAAGACCGAATCCGTTGGCCGTCCACTTTTGGAGCGGACAACTGCCCGTGTTCAATGACACAACCTGGCCGCCCGCGCCGCATGTCACTTCGTCGGTGCCGAATTGACGATTCTGTTCGCAATGCAGGCATTGGAACCGACGTGCGGATCGTTCATCATGGCCATGTCTGACATTACCCATGGTCTGATTACAACTTGAATGAGCCGCTGATCATGGCCGGCTACCGGCTCGCTTCCTGATCCTGGCGATGGCGTCTTTCACCGCTGCTTCGATCTTCTCATTTCGTTCGACGAAAAAAACGGTGGGGCCGAGTTCAGGACGACGCAGTACTTGCTCAAGGGTTGGAATCGCGGTTTCGTCTCCAAGGTCACCCAGCGCGATGACCGCGTCGCCCGACAAGTCTTGCGTTGCTTGGGTATTCTCGATGATGCGCATCAGGATGGGCACCGCACCCGGCTCACCCAGGTAGTGCAAGGTGCGCACGGCCATGCGCCGTACGACATAATGTTCCGGCGAATCGTCGGCCGCCCGGCGGGCGGCGAGCGGCCTGATGCGCTTCTCGCGAAGCTTTCCCAATGCCAGCATCGCGTAATTATCGAATACATCGGCGGTCGGTATCGATGGGCCGTAGTCGTTGTACAAAACGATGCCACGATGCTCGGCCGTAGCCCAGCGTTGACGCGAATCGGGCTGCATAGGCAGCCAGTAGTCTTTCGCCCCGAAGCCTTTCAGAGCGGTTTCCGCCAGCATCAGCCGCCACGGCCGCGAATCCTCCATTCGGACGAATTTGAGATACCAATCCATAGCTTTGATCATGTCTGCTGATCGTCGCGCCTCCGGGATTACATAAGGAGCGGGCTCATTTGGCAACAACAATCCGGTCGTTGTCATGTCATGGACCGGAACACCGGCACGATCGACATGCGGAAAGCACTCGTTGAGGACAATCACTTTGTCACAGAACGCCTCCTCGATCTTGCGGAATCGAGCGGGATCGCGTGCCCGTTCAAGCATCATCTCGGCGATCCATTTCCGTTGCTCATCTTGACTTGTCTCAATTTCTCGCAGGAGGTATTCCGCGGCGCGCGGCTGGCTGAACAGGTTCTGCCGCGCTTCGACGTACTGCTCGCCCGCGGCGCCGACGGCCTTGGCGAACAGCGATTCCAGCACCGGGTCGGCGGTCGGCTTCGCGCATGCTGCGCAGCCTGCGAGAGTGACAAAACAAATCAACGCGCCGCAGAGCGCGGGGATTCGTCCCCCCTCAGCCCCCAGTCGGCCACTTGTTCCACCAAGTGTTGTAAAGCGTCGTGGGCTGGCGGCGCACATTGCTGCCGCAGTGCAATTCTCCATGTCTTTCATGGAAGAGCTTCCATTCGTCGATGAAGTCGTCATCCGACATCGGCAGGATCTGCTTGCAATGCTCCTGATAAACATCTTTACCTCCGATTCCGATCCGAGGGGCGTGCGGTTGCTGCATCAAAAGGTAATGGCGGCTGCTGTCATTCACGACGACCAGATTTGCAAGATTGGCAAAGTACCCATAAAAGCGACGCCCTCGCTCAGGCGCATTCTCGTTGGGGGCGAACATCACCGGAACGCGCACAAAATCGGTCTCCACTAGTCCCAATTCGGCCATCAGGATTTCGCGAGCGTCGTCAAGGTTCTTCCTTGGACTGTCGTTCCCTTCCAGATTCTTCAGGCGCAAGTCAGGGTCAATTCGGACTTCTTGTGCGGTAATGAAGACCGGCACGTCCTCCCAGAGCAGCTTGGAGTTCTCCACAAGCACATACCGCGAACAGGCGGGCGGAGGCACCAGCCAGGTCGGCGAGCCCACAATCGTCGCTCCGGTCCCGAAAACCGGCAGCAGCGCCGCCGCGGCCGCGACGTTGGGGACGAACCATCGCCGCCGAATCCGCAGTCGGCTCCCGGAGGAGTTGTCCGGGTCGACCTCGGCCACTTGCCCGACCGCGGACTGATCAGGACTGTCGTAAATCCGCACGTACCGGAATCCGCCGTTGCGAGCGACTTCGCCCAGTCCCACATGGCCCTCAAAGACGATGTCGGCGTCGATCAGCGTGTTCACATCGCTGTCGGCTGTGGTGCACGAGGCGACTTCCTTGTCCGAGGCGCTGTCATACAGAAAAGTCCGCCAATTGCGCTCGTCATCCAACCGGCACGAACAAGAACCGCCGGAGCCTGAGCTGCTATCCGCGAACGACCCGCTGCCGGACCCCATGGCCCCGCCTGGAGGGGCCGGCAGCAGTTGGAACGCCAACGCCGGATCGGCTATGACGACCAGAAATCCGCGCGATCCGGGACCCGAAATAAAGGAAATTATCTCGTCGATATGGCCAACGTGCAGCCACCGGGTCGGCAGTTCAAGAAGATGGAACCCTGTTACAGTTCGCTTGGCTTGAATGCGCTGTCTTATCAGAAACTGCTTGATGAGTGACCCTTCCGGCGCGATCGTACTAGTGCCCAGGTTGTTGCCGACGACGATCCGGCCCAGAGGAAAGTTCTTGGACGGGTCCATATGAGCGAGCGGGGGAGATACTTCAATGTTGCCCCCAACATATGAGGCATCGGCGAAGAAGCCTTCCGCGAATAGTTCGATCCAGGAAAATGCCGTGTTCGCCGCATCCGGGATCGGCCGCGACATCTGAACGGTCATGTAATCGCCCACCGACCAACCAGCTTGGCGCACCAGTTGAATCGCCGCAGGCATGATCTGCTGAGTCGAACTGATCAGCGGCTTGCTTGAAGTTCCCGCCTCGAAATAGTCCTGGATGAACGGGGTATCCGTGAAGCCATCAGCAATCCTGCCGGCACCGACAATCTCTTTCAGCCGTGGGCCGAATTTCGCCGCAAGACTGGATACGAACACTTTCTCAACCGGCAGCGTGTTTGGAAGAAGGATGAACGGCGTCGGCATGACCAGCACTCGATCCTGCGCGACCGCTTGACCGTCCTTCATGGCGGTGAGGACGAGGAATATCTTGACCGCGTGCTCGCAACCCTCGGCCCAAAGCGTAACCTCGCCCTGCCCGCGGATGTCGGGATCCTCGGGACCGGGGTTTGCCTTGAAGTTGTATGCGGACCCCGCTTCGCGGCCAGCGAGATGAAAATACTTGAACGTGGGTGGCTGAATCGCATTCGGGACTCTGTGATAAATCCGGATCGACGATTCGGCGGGCGGCGGAAACCAATTGATGAAGGATCCCGTTTCAGCGGGTTCAATGCTTAACCGAATCGTCACACCTTCCGGAATCGCGCCCACACCAATTTTCTGAACCTTGATGGCGGACAGGTCCTCAGCGTCCGCATCCACTGAGATGGCAGGTTCTCCCCAGTCGCGACCCGTAAACGGCGGGCCTTGCGCGATATATCGACGCCGCGGCGCATTCTCATCGTTATCTCCGTTCACAATCAGAATTGCCCCGTGTACATCATTGAACTCGCGCTTGTGATCCTGCGGTTCCGCTTCGACCACGCCATCGCGGTTGGTGTCAGCATCGATCTGAATGAGAAGAGAGACGCTGGAACTCGATCCCGTCGACGCGGAAGACGTTGAACCGGCCGAACTGGAGTTTGCGATGCTGCCGGCGCTGCTGCCGCTTGAGGAGCTGCTGGCGATTGAGGACTCGCTGCTCGCTGATGAACCGCTGGAGCTGCTGTCGGCACTTGACGACGACGCGCTGCCGGCGCTGCTGCCGCTTGAGGAGCTGCTGGCGATTGAGGACTCACTGCTCGCTGATGAACCGCTTCCGTTGTCGCACCGACTTGCCGAAAAAGACCCGCCTGAACTGCTATCGCTCATACAACCCCCAATCGCTGGAATCATCCACCCGCCGGAACGACGTTCGTTCCACCGTCTGGATGATACCGCGCCCCCCCCTCTGCCATGTCAAGCGATTTTTCTAAAATTGCGCAATCCTTTTTCGTCGCGTAAAGCTCACGCAAACAATTCCGTCACCGCCTCGCCCTTGACCAGTTCGCGCGGCTGGTTGAGGTGGTTGTAAACCACGGTCGCCGGGTCGATGCCGAAGGCGTGGTAGATGGTGGCCAGGAGCTCGGTGGGGTGGACGGCTCCTTCGACGGGGGCGGAGCCGGTCTTGTCGCTCTTGCCGTGGACGTAGCCGCGTTTGATGCCCGCGCCGGCGATCAGGCCGGTGTAGCAGTAGGGCCAGTGGTCGCGGCCGTCGGCGCTGTTGCCGTTGCCGCTGGTGGAGACGCCCTTCTGCGGGCTTCGGCCGAACTCGCCGACGGCGACGACGAGGGTGTCCTGCAGCATGCCGCGCTGGTCGAGGTCTTCGATCAACGCGCTCAAGCTGCCGTCGAGCATGGGGCCCGACTGTTTCTTCATGCGGTCGGTCAGGCCGACGTGGTGATCCCAGGAGTGGTTGTCGCTGTTGGCGACCTTGGGCCAGATGACCTCGACGACGCGGGTGCCGGCCTCGATGAGCCGGCGGGCCAGCAGCAGCGACTGGCCGAAGGTGTTGCGCCCGTAGCGGTCGCGGGTTTCTTTTTTCTCCGCGCCGATGTCGAAGGCTTCACGGGCGCGCTGGCTGATGATGAGTTCCAGGGCGCGGTCGTAGTGGGCGTTGATCTTGTGCTCGCTCACCGCCTTCTCGATGTCGGGCATGGTGCTGTTGATCGCGTCGCGCAGCTTGGCGCGGCGTTCGAGGCGGGCGGCGAAGACCTCGGGGCGGAGCTTCAGGTCATCGACCTTGATGCGATCCATCTTGGCCATGTCCATGTCGTCACCCTCGGGGTAGAGGGTGTACGGGTCGTACGCTTTGCCGAGGAAGCCGGCGGTGCCGCCCTTGCCCACGACGTTGGATTCCTGAAGCGGGCGGGGCAGCATGACGAAGGGGAGCATGGGCTGCGTCGGCGGTTTGAGGCGGACGATCTGCGAGCCGAAGTTGGGGAAATCCTTGGGCGACGGCGGCTCGAGCTGGCCCGAGGCGCTGACCTTGTCGGTGGTGTAGCCGGTCATCATCTGGTAGATGGCGGCGGTGTGGTTGAACAGGCCATTGGGCGTGTAGCTGACCGCCCGCATGAGCGTGTACTTGTCGTTGCACGCGGCGAGCTGGGGGATGATCTCGGTGTAGTTGACGCCGGGGATTTTGGTTTTGATGTTGGCGAAGACACTCTTGACGTTGTCGGGGACGTTCTCTTTCGGATCCCACAGGTCGATGTGGCTGGGCCCGCCCTGGAGGTAGATCATGATGATCGACTTGGCCTTGCCCCATCCTGGGCCGCCGGTGGTGGCGGATTTGGTCTTGTCCTCGGCGGAGGCGGCCTGCAGGTGCAGGAGCGATCCGAGGGAGAATCCGAGCATGGCGCTGCCGCCGATGCGCATGACGTGGCGTCGCGAGGGCTTCAGGTGCTTGTCGCAGAGGTCTTTGCCGAGCTGGCCGGGGAGGATGAACATGGAAGAAACCTCGATGAGGGGGCAGAGAGAAGTCAGTCTAACAAGGAGATCGACAAAAGCAGTGCTTTTTCAGTGGTTAAAAAGGAACGACGGACTATTGATCAGCGCCCACGCCAGATCCTGCGCCACGGTCAGCCGCTTGTTCTTCTGCTGATCACCGCTGACCGCACCGAGCCGGCGAAGCTCCACGAGCGCCGGATCGAGCGGGATCGGTGTGCTGGCTTTGGCGTACGCGTCCTGGCGACCCTTCAAACCCGGGTCGATCGGCAGCGGCTGCTTCGCGGCGTTGAGGTCGGCGGTGGCCTTGACCAGGCCGGCGTCGGTGTCGCGGAAATACTTGAGCACCGCGGCCTTCTGCTTGTCGTCGCGTTTGTCGGCCGCCAGCGCCAAGGCATCGGTCACTTCCTTCGGCGGCGCCTGCAGCGTCGGCGCCGGGGCCGTCGTCGCGCTGATGCGGAACTTGCCCAGCGTGTGCATGCCGTCGGTGTACTGCTGGTTGATCAGAATCTTCACCGCGCTGTCCTTCTTGATCTGCGGCTGGGCGAAGGTGAAGACCGCCACGTGGTTCTTGCCAAGTTCCGCCGAGATCGCCCAGCCGTTGTTCTGATCGGGCGCCTGGCCGTCGATCGCGGTGGCGACGTCGTAGCCCTGCTGGCTGAAGTCGGCAGTGGCCTTGGCGAAGGCGATTTTCTTGAACTTGTCCGGCTTGTCCTTGGGCGCTTCCTGCAGTTCGAACTCGCTGACGACGAAGTTGCCGTTCTGTGGCCGACCGGGGCCCTTGCCGGGCAAGCGATCATCGGCGAGCGCCTCGAGGCGGATGCCGGTGATCTTCTCCAGCGGCGCTTCGACGATCAGTTCGTACATCGTCTTGCCGTTAGGGCCGGTGACGAAGATCGAGCCGTCGCCCTCCTTCGTCAGCACCGCGTTGTTGGTGGATTTCATGCTCTTGAACGCCACGGGCGTCCACGTCGCGCCGGCCTTGAGCGCGGCTTCCAATTCCGGCAATCGCGCGGCGAAGCCCGCTTCGTATGCCTTCAGCTCGCCGTCGAGCTTGGCGATTTTTTCCTGCCGTGCCTTTTCATCGGCGGCGATCTTCGGGGCGATCTGGGCGGCATAGGCGTCCAGGTCCGCCTTCGTCGTCTTCATCAGCGCGTCGCGGTCGGCGGTCAGCTTGGCGATGGCCGGCGCCTGCTCCGCTTCCTTGGCGGCGAGGGCGGCGGCGATCTTGGTCGCATCCGCGTCGATCTGGTTCATGACATTCAGCGTCGCCTTGATCTCCGCGTCTGTCGCCGGGCGGGCCAGCACGCGCATGAAGACTTCATCGATCAGCTTCGCGTCGTCCTTCTCGGCGGCGACGAGTTTCGTCAGTGCGTTGTTCGGATCGGCCAGGGCGTCGGCGACGGTGGGCCCGCTGATCAGCGCCATGACCGAGCCCAGGTGGACTTCATTGCTGCGCTCGCATTCGCATGCGCTTTCGCGCACGGGCTTGCCGAGCGTGGCGAGGAAGCCGTCGGGCAGCGTGATGCCGCTGTCGGGCAGCGACGCGGCCCGCATGCCGGCGGCGACGCCGGGGATGCGCGAAGCTGCGCCGGTGACCACGTGGACGGCATCGAACACCACCTCCGCCGGGAGCCGGCGGGGCAGGGCGTGCGAGAAGTTGATGCGGTCGTCCTCGTTCCACTTGTTGCTGCGGAACGAAAGCTGATAGGTGCGCGATTTGCAGATCATCTTCATCATCGCGCGGGTGTCGAACTTCACATCCACGAATGACTGCGCCAGGTGCGCGAGCAGTTCCGGATTGGTCGCCGGGTTGCCGGCGCGGATGTCGTCGATCGGCTCGATGATGCCCACGCCCAGCAGATACGCCCACATGCGGTTGACGTAGCTGCGCGCGAAGTAAGGATTCTGCGGCGAGATCACCCATGCCGCCAGTTCGTCGCGGCGGCTGGCCTTCTCCGCCTTCTCGTATTTCGCGGCGAAGGGGAACTTCGGCGGCGTCGGCGTCTTGGTGCGCTCGTGCAGCACTTCGCCGTCGTTCTTCTCATACACCTCTTCATAGAGCGGCTTGGCGCCCTCCACCGCGGTGCCGCCGATGTTGCGCTCCCCGCTGGCCGGGTCTTTCTTCAGGCCGACGCGGGCGAAATACGCCGCCGTCTCGTAGTACTGGTCCTGCGTCCACTTCTCGAACGGGTGATCGTGGCACTTGTTGCAGTTGAAGCGAACACCCAGGAACAGGTGCGTCGTGTTCTCCATCATGTCCGTCGGCTCGCGCAGAATCTTGTAATACGACGCAGCCGGGTTGTCCTTGTTGGAGCCCTGGGCCGTGAGAATCTTCTTCGCGAACTGATCGTAAGGCGTGTTGGCGTTCACCTCGCTGCGGATCCAGTTGCGGAACGCGGTGGCGCCTTCGCGAGCCAGGAACTTGCCGTTGACCTGCAGGAGGTCCGCCCACTTGTTCGTCCAGTATTCCACGTACGGATCGCTGCCCACGAGCTTGTCGATCAGCTCATCGCGCTTGACCCGCGTCTCCCGTTTGTCGGCCATGAACGTGCGCACTTCATCCGCCGTCGGAGGCAGGCCGGTCAGATCGATGTACACCCGGCGAAGAAACTCGTTGTCGGTGCAGAGTTCCGACGGCTGAATCTGCATCGCCTTCCACTTGTTGGCCACCAGTTCGTCGATCTTGCCCCACGTCTCCGGCGGCGTCCATGAGAAGCCCGTGCGATCACCCATCACGGTGAGCGTGGTGGCGGTGTAGCCGCCCTCGTAGCGCGCCAGGATCGGCGCTTCGCCGCGGCGCAGCGACGTCGCCACGCCCTCGCGGTTGGTCGCGGCCACTTCGGTGTTGCCGCTTTCGATGAAGGCCAGGTCGGTCACATCGCGCGTCGAGCCATCGGTGTAAGTGGCGATCACTTTCATCGCCACGGTCTGGCCATCTTTCGCCAGCGTCGGGTTCTTCGGCGAAAGGTCAATGGACGCTACGCGCGGCACGCTGAGATTCAGCTTGGCGCCGCCGGCGATCCAGCCGCGGATCGTCTTGTAGTAAGGATGGTTCACGTCCTTGATCAGCGCCCCGCCTTCGTGCGGCACCGCGCCGGTCGCCTTCATCAGCATCAGGCTGTCATCCGGCGAAGCGAGGTTCACGCGGCGGCTGGCGTGGTCGTCGGTGAAGGCCCGCAGGTCGAAGATCGGGTCATAGCTGCGGAGCGAAAGCTTGAAGCCGTTCTTGCCCTTGGCGGCGCCGTGGCAGGTGCCGGCGGAGCAACCGAGCCGCGCGAGAATGGGCTGGACGTCCTGAACATAATCGGGCGTGCCGGCGGCGGCGGTGGTGGCGGTCGTGCCGGCGGCGGGGGTGGCGGTCGTGACCGTCGCGGTGGCGACTGGTTCGGAACTCCCCTCCCTCTTAGGGAGGGGTTGGGGGAGGGTCGGGCTTGCGACTACCTTGGGGCTCGAATCAGGCTGTGCGCCCAACCCTCCCCCTGCCCCTCCCTGAGAGGGAGGGGAGTTAAAGCCCGGCGCCGGGGAGAACTGGCTGAGAATGTCGCCGGTGTCGGCATCGATCAGGCGCACCACGCCGTCGCCGCCCGCCGCCGCCACCACGTGGCCGTCGGCCCGCAGCGCCACCGCGTACACGCCGCTGGGAATCTCCACCTTCACCACGTCGTTGGGCTGCGTGCTCTTGAGCTTCTTGAGTTCTTCCTTTTCCGCCGGCGTGCGCTGGGCGACTTTCTTCTTCTCGATGTCCCTGATCTTGTTCAGAACGTTCTGGTCGATCGCGTAGGCGTAAACGAACACCTGCCCCTTGTTGTCCAGCGCCCCGCCGGCGGCGATGCGGTTGCCGTCGCTGCTGATGGCGACGCTGAACACGCGGCCGCGCAGGGCGGGCAGGTTGCGGATGAGGTTCGCATCATCGCCGATCTGCCGGGCCGTGGTGCGGAAGACCCGGTAAATCTTGGGCGCGCCGTCGCTGCCGCCCACGACGATCTCATCGCGCTGCGGATGACGCACGATGGAATTAAGCCCGCCCTTGAGCGCGCCGGGCGTGATCGATGTCACGTTGTCGATGAAGCGTTCCGTCTCGAACTCGGTCAGCTTCGCGCTCATGTCCCGGCTGACGGTGACGACGTTCTTGCCGTCCTTGGTGAACACGGTGCCCAGCACCCAGTCCTCGTGCGCCGCCTGGCTGAAGACCTGCTGACCGGTCTTGGCGTTGATGGCGCGTGCGGTTTTGTCGGCACAGCCGAAGGCGATGAATTGGCCGTCGGGCGACCAGCTTGCGCCGTAAGTCGTGTCGAAGGTGATGGGCACGGAGAGCTGGAGCTTTTTCGTGGCGACGTCCCAGATCTGCACCTCACCCATGCGGCAGGGCAGGCCGCCGGTCACGGCGAGGCGGGTGCCGTCGGGCGAGAACCGCACCGACTCGATGCGATCGGACACGCCGATGAGCCGGGCGATGAGCTGCGAACCATCCGCCTTCATCAGCAGCACTTCATGGAAGCCTGCGACGGCAAGCAACTCGCCATTGGGCGAAAAGTCCAGCGACGTGATCACCGGCGGCAGCGAGTAAACGGGCGGGTGATCCGCGTCATACTTCTGCTTGGCGCTGGCCGGGGTGTCGTCCTTGGCGCCTTGCTCGATCCATTTGCTGATGAGTTCGATCTCCGTGGCGTGCAGCGGCTTGGCGTCCTTGGGCATTTCCGCGATGCCCTTCTTGTCGGGCGTGATCTGGGAAATCAGGCTGCTCTTCTTCGGATCGCCGGGCGTGATCGCCGGCTCGCCGCCATCGAGGGAACTGCTGCCGCCCTTGGCGAGCTTGTCGTACGAGGTCATATCGTACTTGCCCTTGGCCTTGGCGGGCTGGTGGCAGCCGTGGCACTGGCTCTGGAAGATGGGGCGAATCTGCTTGTAGTAGCTCACGGGTCCCCCGGGCGCGTTGGCGTCGACCGGCGCGGGCTTGTCCGCGGCCGGCGCGAGGCAGGGCCACGCCAGCGCGACCGTGGAAAAGGCAGCCAGAAACAGCCGGGAAACATGTGCGTTCATGCGATTCACCTTGATGCTGAACTCGTACAAAACGGAACCGAAACGGGGAGTTTGCCGGGCCGGAATCGGTCAGCCGTCGCGAAATAGACAGACCTGACAGTATAGCGGACAAAGCTGGGTTCCCGAGGGGTTTCCTGGCCGGGATCTTCTGTGTCGCCCACTCATGAAAACTTCGGTACACTCGCCGGGGCGCTCAGGGACTCGCAACATTGGCCATCACGCCAAAGGGGTAACCATGTTTCACCGTTTCCTACCTGCGTTCCTCACCCTCCTCCTTGCCCTCGCGTTCTCCACCGTCACCGGCTGCGGCGGCGGCGACAAAGACAAGAAAGACAAGGGCGCCAGCCCCGCGCCCGCCAAGGACGCGAAAGACAAAGTCGCGAGCAAGGGCAAGATCGGCTTCTCCGCGCTGACCCTGAAAAATCCTTTCTTCAAGATCATCGCCGACAGCCTCAGCGAAGAGGCGAAGAAGGCGGGCTTCGAGGTCGTCGTGCTCGACGCCGACCGCAAGGTGGATGTGCAGGCGTCGCACATCGATGACTTCATCACGCAGAAGTTCACCGCCATCGTGCTCAACCCCGTCGACCGCATCGCCATCGGTCCCGCCATCAAGAAAGCCAACGACGCGGGCATTCCCGTCTTCACCAACGACCTGGAGTGCGCCGCCGAGGGCGTGAAAATCGCCGGCCACATCGGCACCGACAATTTCCAGGGCGGCCGGCTCGCCGGACAGGCGATGGTCGAAGCACTGGGCGAGGCGGGCGGCAAGGTGCTCGTCGTCCACTTCAAGCAGGCGAACTCCTGCGTCATGCGCGTCGCCGGCTTCCGCGAAGTGATCGAAAGCCACAACAAGGACAAGCAGACGGGCAAGGTCGAAATCGTCGGCGAAGTGGACGGCGGAGGCCTGCAGGATGAAGGCTACAAGGCGGTCAGCGCCTCGCTGCCGGCGAACCAGAACCTGCGCGGCATCTTCGCCATCAACGATCCCTCCGCCCTGGGCGCCTGGCGGGCGCTGAAGGAAGCGGGCAAGGAAACCGCGGTCACGCTCATCGGTTTCGACGGCCAGATCGAAGGCAAGCAGGCGATCAAGGAAGGCAAAATCTACGCCGACCCCATCCAGTTCCCCGCGAAGATGGGCATCGTCACCGTCCAGAACATCGTGAAATATCTCAACGGCGACAAGTACGAAAAGAACGAACTCATCCCGACGCAACTCTACAAGAAGGCGGATGCGGAGAAGGATCCGGAGTTGAAGTAGTGCGGATGAGGGGGTGAGTGGGTGAGAGGGTGAGAGGGTGAGAGGGTGAAGATGAAGCGTTGATGGTTGTGGGGTAGCACGCTCTTTTCTGTGGGGTGCATGATGAAACGTGCAAAGACTCATCGCGATCTGGAGGTCTATGCGAAAGCGTTTGATGCCTCAATGAAGATCTTCGAGGAGTCGAAGGCGTTTCCGTCGGAGGAGAGGTACTCGCTGACCGACCAAATACGCCGTGCGTCGCGGAGTGTCTGTGCGAACCTGGCCGAAGCGTGGCGCAAGCGGCGATACGAAGCCGCCTTCGTTGCAAAGCTCTCGGATGTCGAGGCGGAAGCTGCGGAGACGCAAGTCTGGATCGAATTTGCGGTGAAATGCAACTATCTGAAGCGTGACGTTGGGCGTTTCCTGTATGCAGCCTACGACGCCATCATTGCAACCATCGTCGGTATGATCACGCATTCCAAGACTTGGATCCTCTGACCGAGGTTCGCATGTCACCTCTTCACCCTCTCACCCCCTCACCCCCTCGTCCGTCCACCCACTCACCCCCTCACCCCCTCACCCCCTCATCCGCCCCGCCCTTGCTGCGCATGACCGGCATCAGCAAGTCGTACCCCGGCGTGAAGGCATTGCAGAACGTCAACTTCGATCTCCAGCAAGGCGAAGTCCTCGCGCTGCTCGGTGAAAACGGCGCGGGCAAATCCACGCTCATCAAAATCCTCGGCGGGGCGCAGACCCCCGATGCGGGCACCATCGAGATCGATGGCCGGGCGCTCAAACTGGAGAACCCCATCGCCGCGCGGCGGGCCGGCATCAGCGTCATCTATCAGGAATTCAACCTCGTGCCGGCTCTGTCGGCGCGGGAGAATATGTTCCTCGGCCGGGAAAACACCTGGCTCCGCGCCGGACAGGAACACCAGCGCGCCAAGGAACTTTTCGCCCGCCTCGGCATTCCCATCGACCCCGAAGCGCCTTGCCGGAGCCTGACCACCGGACAGCAGCAGATCGTGGAGATTGCTAAGGCGCTGGCTCAGGACGCCCGCATCATCGTGATGGATGAGCCGAGCGCCGCGCTGTCGCCGCGCGAGGTGGATGCGCTCTTCGTCATCATCGGCGAGTTGAAGCGGCAGGGAATCAGCATCGTTTACGTGAGTCATCGCCTCAATGAAATCTTCCAGATCGCCGACCGCGTGACGGTGCTGCGCGATGGCAAGTATGTGGGCACGAAGCCCATCGGCGAACTGTCGCGCGGCAAGCTGATCGAGATGATGGTGGGGCGCAGCCTGGAGCAGGAGTTTCCCAAGGTGCGCGCTGCGATCGGCCCGGCGCGGTTGAGCGTGCGCCACCTGTCGCGCGGCCGGGCGGTGCGGGACGTTTCCTTCGACGTGCATGCCGGCGAAGTGCTGGCGCTCACCGGCCTGATCGGCGCTGGGCGCACGGAAACCGCGCGCCTCATCTTCGGGGCGGACCAACGCGACGGCGGCACGATCGCGCTCGACGGCCAAGCGCTGAACATCCGCACACCGCGACACGCCATCGCCGCCGGCATCTGCCTGCTCACCGAAGACCGCAAATCGCAGGGCCTCGTGCTGGGCCTGCCGGTGGTCGAGAACTTCGGCCTGCCCAACATGCGTTCTTTCGCGCCGTGGGCCTGGCTGCACATCGGCCGCGAGCAGTCCGCCTTCGCCGAGCACACGCGACAACTGCAGATCAAGATCACCGGCCCGCAGCAGCGAGCCGGCACGCTCTCGGGCGGCAACCAGCAGAAAATCGTCCTGGCGAAATGGCTTCAGCGCCATGCGGAAGTCATCATCTTCGACGAGCCGACGCGAGGCATCGACGTGGGCGCGAAGGTGGAGATTTACCAGCTCATCAACGCGCTGGCGGCGCAAGGCAAGGCGATCCTCATGATCAGCAGCGAGTTGCCCGAGGTGCTGGGCATGGCCGACCGCATCCTGGTCATGCACGAAGGCCGCGTGACCGGTCAGATCACGGATGTGAAAAACGCGACGCAGGAACAGATCATGGGGCTGGCGGTGAAGTGAGGAGGCGGAGTTGGACCACCGAGAGCACCGAAGGTGCGAGCCGTTAGCCGATAGCCGTTAGCCTTCAGCCTCCGCGGTTTAGCGACGGGGCTTGCCCCGCTCTTCTTCTTCGCGTCCTTTGAGTCATTGTGTCCTTCGTGGTTCTCCCTCCGCCTCTGCCGTGTCCGTCCTCGATGCTCTCGGTGTCGCGGTGGTCCGATTCCGATTCGCCAGACGGGGCAAGCCCCGTCGCTAAACTGACGGAGTCCGACGCGTCCGCATGAAGCGCTTCCTCAAATCCCGTTTCGTCTCCAACTACGGCGCGGTGTTCGTGCTGCTGGGGCTGATCGTCTACTACAGCATCATCACCTGGAGCGAGCAGCATCCCGCTGATGCCGCGGCCGGCCGGGCGCTGGCGAGACGCATCGTCGACGCGGGCGGCGGCGGCGTGCTGATCGTGGCCCGCGACACGGAGCCGGACCGCCTCTTCACCCAGGCGATCGAGCAGGAACTCACCCGGCTCGCCGGCCCTTCGGATGCCGGCAGCCGCGTTTACTTTCGGACGGTTCTGGGCGAACCCTCCGACGTGCGCGCCATGCTGGAGAACATCGGCAACGATCCGCACGATGCGAAGCTTCACTTCATCGCCACGCATCACGCCGGCGCGGAATGGGGCCCGCTGCAGGCGGAAAAGCTCGAAGCGCTGGCGGAAAAACATCCGTCGCTCAAGGGCGTGCGCGTCATCACGCCGGATAGTTACCGCTGGCCCAGCTTTCTCACCCGCGACAACCTCTTCAACATCATCAACCAGAACGCCGACGTCGCCATCATCGCCATCGGCATGACGCTGGTCATCATCACTGCGGGAATCGATCTGTCCGTCGGCAGCGTGCTCGCCCTGTGCGGCGTGATCATCTCCATCGTCATCCAGAAATACGCCGGCGGAAAGGACGCGACCGCCTTCGGCCTGATCGGCGGCGCCATGGCGGGCATCGGCGTGGGCATTCTCGCCGGACTGATCAACGGCGCAGCCATCACCTTCTTCCGAGTCCCCGCTTTCATCATCACCCTCGCCATGATGATGATCGCCCGCGGCCTGTCGCTGATCATCGCCGTCGACTACCAGACCGCGCTCAAAGGCGGCGGCACCGAGGCGCTGCCCGAGGCGGTGAAGATCGAAGCCGTCGCCTACAGCAGCCTCGGCAACGGCGACATCCTGGGCATCCCCGCGCCGATCGTGCTCATGTTCGCGCTCTACGTCATCGCTCACATCACGATGAAACGCACCAGCTTCGGGCGATACGTGTATGCCGTCGGAGGCAACCCGGAGGCGGCGCGGCTCAGCGGCGTGCCCGTGCGCGGCGTGCTGCTGGCGGTCTACGCGCTGTGCGGGGCGATGGCGGCGATCGGCGGCATCGTCGATTCATCCCGTTTCGAAGGCGGCAGGCCCGGCGGCGGCGAACAGTACGAGTTGCGCGTCATCGCCGCTGTCGTCGTCGGAGGCACCAGCCTCGCCGGCGGCGAGGGCCGCATCTTCGGCACGCTCATCGGCGCCATGATCATGGCCGTGATCCAGAACGGCCTGACCATGGCGAATGTGAAACCCTACGAACGCATGGTGATCTTCGGCCTGCTCATCCTCGCCGCGGTGCTGCTGGACCAGTGGAAAAAGCGCGCGATGGCGGGGAAGCATTGAGCGAAGGCACGGCGCATCAACAATACGGACTCCACCTGATTCTCGCGCCGATGCCACTGGCAGGCTTGGCTGCCAGTGGACCTGCGAAAAGCAAGGCGGGGGCGTCGGTGGACGCGAGAAACGCACTGGCAGCCGAGCCTGCCAGTGCCATCAGCCGCGGTGCTGCTGGACCAGTGGAAAAAGCGCGCGATGGCGGGGAAGCATTGAGCGAAGGCACGGCGCATCAACAATACGGACTCCACCTGATTCTCGCGCCGATGCCACTGGCAGGCTTGGCTGCCAGTGGACCTGCGAAAAGCAAGGCGGGGGCGTCGGTGGACGCGAGAAACGCACTGGCAGCCGAGCCTGCCAGTGCCATCAGCCGAGCCCGCCAGTGCCATCAGCGCGAGAATCAAGTGGAATCCGTATCAGTGGGCATGCTTGAACGCCGCATGATCCGCATTTCCATCGGCCAGCAGATACGCGAGCAGGTCGAGAATCTGTTCCTTGTCCAGCGTGCTCAGCAGGCCCGCCGGCATCACCGAAAGCGATGATGCGTGGCGCGACTGGATCGATTTCTTCTCGATCTTGTGCACCTGTGCCGCGGTCGGTCCCGATTGAATCGTGACGCTCGTCTTGTCTTCAGCCACAATCAGACCCGACACCGGATTCTCTTCCGTCAGCTCGAAGGAGAAGCTCTTGAACTTGTCCTCCACGGCACGCGAAGGATCGAGAATCTCCTGCAACACCGTCTTCGCATCGCCCTTGTACTTCTTCACCGACTCGGTGAGATTGGGACCGAAGACCGCCCCCTCCTTGCCGAGCTGATGACACTGGGCGCAGGCGAGCTTCGTGTACAGTTCCTTGCCCCGCGCAAAGCTGCGGTGCTGATCCACCCGCTTCAGATCCTCCGAGAAATCGGCGAGCTTCCATTCCGTGATCTTGTTCACCGGCAAGGGATTCTTCGCGAGGTAAGCCTCCGGATCTTCAGCCACGACGAACAGGCCGCGCATGATCAGGTGGTGGCCGGGGAACGAACAGAGGTATTCGTAAACGCCCGGTTCCTTGGGCGAGGTGAAATGGATGACCTGTTCCATGCGGTAGTCGACGAGTTTGCTGGCCCAGAGAATCTCCTTGCTCTGCGGCACGTAACTGACGTCAAAGCCCCTGGCGCCCAGGGCGATGGCGAGTTCACCGACCTCATTCGCCTTGCCGGGATTGACGAGCATGATGTTGTGAGGCATGAAGTCTTCGTTGGCGAAGGTGAGTTGAATCTTCTTGCCGGGCTTCACCACGAGCCGGGTCACGTCATACATCATGCGTTCGGGCACGGTGGCGATGCGGATGGTGGTGAGCTGCGGTGTGTCGGAGAGGATGCCTGATTTCTTGGAGGCAAGTTCGTCGGCTTCGCTGACGACGCCGCCGCGCAGCGAAGGCTCAACCGTGAACCACAGGTGCTTCACGGTGGCCGCGGCGATGCGGGCGTGCGGCTCGGGCGATTCGAGCAACTGGCCCAACAGTTTGGCGTTCTTCACGCCATGCTGCTGGTGCAGCCACAGGGCTTCGAGCAGCGCGTGGGCATCCTCCTTCCTGGCCGGATCAAACTGCCTGATCCAGTTCTGCAAGGCCGCCATGACTTCGCGCGTGTTGCGCTCGCTCAGTTCGACGCGGGTGCGATGACGGATGCCGTCGATGGGCGACTTGAGATTCTCAAGCAGCGCGGGAATCGGCTGGCCGTCAATGGCGACCGGCTTCTGCAAGGGGCGGCCCGTCGCCACGACGCGGTAAATGCGGCCGTGCTTGTGATCGCGGTTGGGATCGCGCACGTTGTGCTGCATGTGGCCGATGATGGCGTTGTGCCAGTCGGAGACATAGAGCGCGCCGTCCACGCCGAAGATCGCATCGGAGGGACGGAAATTCTTGTCGCCGCTCATGAGCAGGCCGCGCGATTTGTCTTCGCTCTTGCTGCCGTCGGCATTGACCCTGGTCACGATCAGTTCATCGCCCGCGGGCTCACCCCACACAGCGCCCGTTGTCGGGTTGCGATCCAGGCGATAGTGCTTGATGCCCAGGAAGCCGATCACGTTGCAGATGAGAAAATCGCCTTGCATGGCGTCGGGGAAGTTGGCACTGGAAACCACTTCGCTGGCGGTCACCGGGCGAACTTCCTTTTTCAGAAGTTCGTTCATTTTGAAACCGTTGCCGCTGGGGCGCACCTGGAACGCCCGGCCGCCGGTGCCGTCCGTTGCATACTGATAGCCCCAGTAATCGAAGGATGTGCCGTGCGGATTCGGCGAATTGCCCGCGTGCATCGAGATGGCGAAGCGGCGCGGATCGAAGCGATACATGGCTGAAGCGCCGGTCTGCAGCGACGGCCCCCACGGATGCTCGTGGTTGTGCATCATGAAGACGCCGCTCTGCCAGTAGATCGCGCCGTCGGGCCCCATGATGAGATTGTTGGCGCCGTGGTGCGTGTCGGACGTGTCGAGTCCCTGCAGGAGGATCGTCTGCTGATCGGCCACGTCGTCGCCGTTGGTGTCCTTGAGGAAGACGAGATCCGACTTGCGGGTGACGATGACGCCGCCGTTCCAGAACTCAAAGCCCAGGGGGTTCTGCACCCGGGCGAATTCCGTGACGCGATCGGCGCGGCCATCGCTGTTGTCATCATGCAGAATCACCAGCGCATCGTTCATTTCCTTGAGCGGTTCCCACTTGGGATAGGTCGGCCAGACCGCGGCCCAAAGCCGGCCTTTGGTGTCCACCTGCATCTGGACCGGATTGATGAGCTGCGGGAATCGTGCTTCGTCGGCAAACAAGCTGACTTCGAAACCCCTTGCGACGCCCATGCGCTTGATGCCCTCTTCGCCGCTGACGTATTCGAGCCGGCCTTCCTTCTGCGCGTTGGAGCTCTTGCTGCCGCCGCCGACGTTGGACTTGACGGGAACGGGCGCGGGCACGTTGCTGTCGTCGATCCTGACGTCTTTGCCGGCTGCACGCGCCCAGATGCGCGGATCGCGATTGGCGGTCATCACGTCGAACATGGTCAGTTCGTGCATGAGCACTTCCGCGTTGCTCTGGCCATCGACGAACTTCAGGCCGGAGCGACCGCCCCAGACATCGTTGCCATCGGAGGCACGGAAGCGGTTGTACCAGTGCAGGTCCTTGTCGAGCACGGCTTCGCGCAGCTTCTCCAGTGCCGCGGTGGCGGGAACGCTCTTGCCCAGCAGCGCCTGCGCGATCACCTGAGCAAGCTGCCGGTTGCCTTCCGCGGTCAGATGAATGCCGTTGATCGTCAGCGGCGTCGAGGCCGACTTGTAGAGTTCCAGGGTGGGATGGAACAGGTCCACGAACGTGACGCCCGCTTCCTTCGCGGCGGCTTCGGTGGCCTTGGTGTAGGCTTCGAGGCGGATGTTGCTTTCCTTGCCGTCGGGCACGTTGGGGTTGCGCGTGTTTTCGTGGGCCATCGGACTGAAGAGCACGATGCGGGGATAGCCGGTGCCGCTGGGTTTGGTCGCGCGGGTCCTGGCGACGAAATCGACGAGTTGCTTGCGGTAGTCGTCAGCCTTGTCCACACCCGCGTACGATTCGTTGTAGCCGAAGAACGCGAAAACAATATCCGCCTTCACGATCTTCAAATAGGTGGGAATGTTGATCGCCCCGCTGCTGCGCGGGAATGAATTGGGCCGATCGCCGCTGGTGCCCAGGTTGCGAAATCGCAGTTGCAGATCGGGCGACTGACTCTGCAAAAGCGTCTCCAACCAGCCGTCGTGCTGCATGCGATCCGGCAGTCCGTTGCCGACCAGGGCGACGACATCGCCCTTCTTGAATACGAACGGCGAAGGATCGCGGTAGTCGGCAGGTACTTCCGCCGTCGTCGCAGCGGGCGCGGGAGCCGCGGGCTTGGCGGCGGCGGGTTTGTCGTCCTTCTTGTCGTCCTTCTTCTTGTCTTTCTTGTTGTCCTTCTTGTCCGCTTCCTTTTTCGGAGCAGTGGGCGCGCCTTTGGTGTTCGCATTGGCCGGAATCACGCTTTCGTAGCCGGCGTACATTTCCGGTTTGACGCCACGCGCGTAAGCGCCGCCGCCAAACGTGTTGGGCTTGAACGGGCCGACGAATGCGATTTCCAGATCGGCCTTGATCGCGTCCTCCATGCCCAGCGCCCAGAAGCAGCCGTTCACAACCAGCCGACGATAACCGTCATTGGTGATGTCTTCGGAGGTGCCATAAAGCGTCGTGAACACGCGCCCCGCCTTGCCTGATGCGCCCTTGTAAGTGCGCGTCCATTCCGAAGGCATCGGCGGCTTCTTCGCATCCGGCGGCGAGTCAGGTTTCATGCCGTCCAGCGGCTGCGCCATCGTGAGAATCTCGCCATCGGTCGGCTTGCCCACATAACCGCCCACCTGCACCCAGACATCCTTCACGCCGCGCAGAATCGGATGAGCCTTCTTGTCCTCCACGATCGTGATGCGCGTGCTCTGCTTGTGGTTCGTGCCGTAGTGACCCACCCAGGTCTGCCCCAGCACCTGATGCCCGAAGCCCAGTTCGTAGCCGCTCACTTTGCTGTCGTAGGAATACTTGGCGAACGGATCTTCTTTGCTGGTCTTGAACGCATGCGTCGCCGTTCGCAAGCCGACCACCGGCCCGCCGCGGTTGAGGTAATCATCCAGATGTTTCATCTGCTCTTTGGGAAATGCCTGGAACCGCAGGAAGACCACCGCCAGGTCCGCGCTGTCGAGCGCTTCCATGCCTGGCATGTTCGAGTTGCCCACCTCGATTTCGCCGGTCTCCTTGTTCACATTAAAGAGCACCGTGCATTTGAAACCATGATGCTTGGCGAGCAGCCGGGCGATGGCGGGCAACGACTCCTCGGAGCGATACTCGTGATCGCCGGCGAGAAAGACGACGTGCTTGCCTTTGCCCACTCCTTCGGTGCCTTGGTAGACCAGCGGCGCCGCCTGAACGGATGCTGTCGCCTGCGAGATGAGCGTGACGAGGATTAGAGCGAAATGTTTCATGATGTTGCCTGTCAATGCCGGCTGGACGGTTCAGTAGCCGTGGTGGAAAGTCATTGCCATTCTCCGGTGGCGACCGATGAGTGTAACAAGCCTCAGCCGCCTCCACGCTCGCCAACTCCACTGCCACGATTCGGGGGAGTGTCCTAGTCTGAAAAGTTTGGGTGGCTGGGGTGGAGTCTTCGACACCCCGGCGCTCTGCTGCCTATCGTGCCGGGGTTTCGCGGACGAAACCCCAGCCACCCAGATTCAGACTAGGACACTACCTGCTTCGGGCGCACGACTGTCCAGCCGAGTCGGCAACCCGCCCGAATCGGACCTGGTGCGAGAAAGACGAGGCCGAGGGAGCGACGGAGCCTGGCGCGGGCAGGTTTCGACCTAGCCCGGATTATTCATGAGCTTGCACAGGAGCCGCGCACGAAGTAAGCGGTTCGTCAGATTCCACGCGCGTCATTTTCACACGGACGCCCCGAACATCCTGTCCGGCCGCGAAAGAAGGTCGAGGTCGTCAAAAACGCTGCGAACTCCGCTTACTTCGTGCGCGGCTCCTTCTGAAGCCTCGAATAATCCGGGCTAGACTCTGACGTGCCCACGGTTGGCGTTGCTGTCGAAGCAGCAGGCGGCGGCGTGACGATGCGTCCGCGACGGCCCGCTGCGGCCGGCAACGGCCCGCCGCGGTTGCCGTCTTCAGTGTGTTCATCGCAACGCTGGTACGCCGCACCCGCTTGCAAAACGCCTGACCGCCATCGCTTCGCCGACGTATTCCATGCCAGCTCGAGGTCGGCCGAAGCACTGGCGGTGAACGCCCGTGCCGACCAGGCAAGCGCACAAAAAACCCTTGCAATCAGCGGGAAAACCGCGGATTCCAAGGGTGATTCAAGCGGAGAGAGAGGGATTCGAACCCTCGGTGGAGTAAACCCCACGCCGGTTTTCGAAACCGGCAACGACACCCCGGATTCGTCGGGCGAAACCGCGATTCCTTCCGCCACACCAGCAGTAGCCCCGGCAGTTGCGAGCGCCGACGCTGATCTTGCCGCCCTGATCTCGGCCTGGCCGAAGCTGTCGCCGGCGGTGCGTGCCGGCATCGTCGCGATGGCCCGCGTGGCAACGCATGGCGATCCCGCATAAAGCGTCATATTTGCGAATGAACTGCGATATTCTTGTCGTCGCCTCTCTTCTGCCGATCTCGTCATCGACACGGAACAGGCCCGCGCCGCCAATGGCTTGCCCCTGGCGGGCGTCCGCGAATTCGGACGGGGCGAAGGCGGTCGGCGACTCGGGCGCGCCAGCGGGCATCTAATGCGAATTGGCGCGCGGTCGGTCGCGCGTGCGGGCGCGTGCCTAGGCGCGCGAGGGGGGGGTAGAGGGGGGCAGCCGGCGCGCTCGTCGATGTCGAGATGCCCTCCCAAATTTTCGGCGCGTTTGGCGGCCCGCTCATCATTGCGAAGTCGCCCACGGTGGTTGACCATCACGGGCGGCCTGGTGTCACCGTGTAGATGAACCAGAGCGCAAGACCACCCACGAACGCAATCGCAAACGCGACAATCATCGTCCATTTGAGAATCGCGAACATAGCGTCGGCTGCGGGCGACTCGTCCGACTGTTGTTCTGTTGGCGGTGGAGGGGGAGGCGGTGCTGCATTCACAGCAGCGTCTCGCGCGGCATCGGCTTTCTGTTGCTCCTCGGCACGCTGAGCGATTTCGAGTTGCTCTCGCAGGTGCGCGACGCGAAGCCTGATGTAACGGGCGGCGGTTCTGTCGAGGTTGCCATCGGATTCGGCGAACGCCTTCGACCAAATCCACGGCACGGGTTGCTTCGCTGCGATCTCTTCGCCAGCGCGTTCGTAGAAGAGCCGGTCGATCTCATTCGGCAGCGCGGGGCGGCGCAGCTTGTTCCAAAGCCATTGCAGGGGATTCCCGGATTCAGACTCGTGGTGAGACATGCCGTGTCACAGTCTACCGCGCCGGTCGTTGCTTCACGGCGTCGGCGTCCTGGGCCTCATGCGTCGCTGCTCCTCCATGAGCCGTTCGGTCAGCAGCGGGTCGAAGCCCATCAGCCGATTGGACAGCCTGAACCAGATGAGATTCTGCAAGGGCACGCTGCGGCGCATCATGTGCCAGTGCCGTAGCTGGAAGTCGGTGTTCGGGTCGACGGCGGCGCCGGTGACTTTGAAAGTGCGTTCCGCAAGGTCGGCCACGGGCGACAGCGAGCCGAGCAAGCCTTCGCCGCGGAACGGGCCGGCAGCGATGGAATCGGAGCGGAGCATCGCGCCCGGGCCTACGCCCATACGGTCGAAGAACGCCAGCGGGCGGTTGAAGACGCCGGTGATGCCCGACGAGTTGACGACGGCGTAGGTCATGCCGGCGGGGTTCTCCTGCCAGAGCGCGGCCGTTTCGTCGAACGTGCGCCGGCCTGAGAGGTGATTGCGGATCGCGTCGACCATGGCGCCGGTGCCCATGTAGGCGAAGATCGTGGCGATCTGGCGGCCGGCGGGGCGCTGGGCCAGCGGTCGCGCGACGAGGTTGCCCCAGGCGAAGGCGAAGCTGCTGAACTGGTTAAAGAGCTTGCCCCACCAGTTGTCATTCATCAGCGGGCGATCCAGCAGCCCGGGGCGGATGATCATCGCGCGATCCACGGCGAAACTCACGGCGCTGGTGTAGGTCTCATAGAGCGGGCGCACGGCGTCGCCTTCTTCGGCGAGCCAGCGGCCGGCGTCGGGCAGGATGACGCCCTTGTGATTCTTTGCCATGTCGCCGGCGTCGGCGTACATCGCGCTCATCGTCTGGCCGTTCTCGTCGGTGCCGTAGCGGTGCAGCAGGCCCATGAGCTTGCGGGCGGTTTCCGCGTTGATACCGCGCTGGGCGAGCCATGCGGCGTCGAAGTTGCTCAGGCCCACGTCGCGCGGGGTGAGTCCTTCGTCGGCCATGCGGATGAGCCGGCGGCTGTGCTGCGTGATTCGATCCATCGCGATGTAGGCGGCGGCGCGGCGAATGTAGCGGTTCCACGGGTTCGCGAGGTTCACTTCATTGAACGCGCGGGTGAGCCTGTCCAGCCCGACGCTGATGGCGCCGGTGACCTTCCTCGTCGCGCCGAAGCCGACGCCCGGCTGCACGCCGCTGTCGATGTCGCCCATCGTGAGCACGCGCGACTGCTCGGCTTCGAACGCCAAGCCCATGAGTTGCAGGTCGCGCTTCGCCGCGGTCTTGAGCGGGGCGATCGCCTTTACCATCGCCTTGACGTTGCGGGGCACGCTCGTGACGTCGGCGAAGAGCGTCACGGACGCCACGTCGTTGATCATCGAAAGCACCTGGGAGCCGAGCATCGCGAGATAGTTGGTCTTCAGCGCGGTGCTGCCGGCCCACTCCATGAAGGCGTGCGCCCCGTCGCTCTGCTGGCTGCGGGTGCCCAGCAGGTCGGCGAGCCGGCGATCGAGCCTGACGGTCGCGCGGTGTGCGTCGCGCTGGAGCCTGACGGCGTGACTGCTGCCGGTGGCGCGGTCGATTTCCGTCGCCTGGTTCACCATGCGGCGGAAGGCGTCCTTGACGTGCAGGGTGAAGTCCTCCGGCGTCTTCAGCTTGTCGCCCATCGTGCCGAGCCAGCCGGCGGCCTGGGCCTCCTTGATCGCCTTCATCGCGGCGATGCGCCCGCCCACGGTCTGCGTGTAGGACGCGGTGACGCGCTCGAGGTCGCCGTCGAGGAAGCGGGCGGCGGCGGGGTCGCTCTCATCGAGTTCCAGCGTGCGCTTCATCAGCGGGGAGCCGCCGGCGAACGAATGCTCGACGCCGTGCTCGTGCTGGGGATCGACGATCTTGGTGTAGACGCCCTCGGCCTGGCGGTCGAAGTATTCGTTGACGGCCTCTCCGTACCTGGTGAAGAGGTCGGCATCCTTCGCGGCAAGATCGCCCTCGGTGCGGACGTCTTCATCGATGCGCAGATTGTCGCGCACGTCGTCGATCAACGGGCGATCGCCCGGTTCGTAGTAGAAGCGCTCGCCGGTCTCCGGGTCATAGCCCATGTCGCGGGCCTTGCGCCATGAGCGGACGAGCCACGCCTTGAAATCCTTCTTCCCAGTCTCGACGTTCTGGCGGATGAAGCGGCGGGTGAAGTAGAACTTCGCCGCGTCGTTGAAGTCCTGCACGTCGCGGAGCCGCGCCTCGGCGGTTTCGAGCTTCGTCTCGGCGGCCCGCACCTTCGCCTCCGCGGTGAGCCGGGCGCGCTCGTCGACGAGCTGGCGGGCACGCTCGATGACACGCTTGGGCACGAGGTAATACTCGCGGCGCCAGAACTTGCCGCGGCGTTCGTGCACGGCCCACACTTCATCGGTGAGCAGCTTGATCGTGCGGATGAGCGTCGGGTCGCCCACTCTGACGCGCACCAAGTCGCGCATGCCCTGCGTGTCGAAGTTGACGCGCCGGCGTCCGCCGATGCGCACTTCCTGGTCGGCGCGGAGATTGCGGCCCCATGCGTAGAGCTTGCGCCCGATCCATTCGCGGTCGATGCCGGTGAAGACTTCCTTCACGCCCGGCGTCGGGTGCGCCTCGGCCGGGGCGAGCGGCTTGTCGAGGTCGTCGCCCACCTGGACGAACACGGCCTCCAGTTCATCGTTGGCGGTGGCGGCGTCAGCCTCGGCCTGGCGCAAGGCCCGCTTGCCGGGGAGCAAGCCGACCTGATCCGCCGCGTCGAGCATGTCGTCGTAGAACTTGCGGGTGGAATCGACGGCCTTCTGCAGCGCCGGCGGGATCGCCTGCCGGCTCTCCGTGATGAAGCCATCGGCGATCGCCTTCTGCTCGCGCATCACCTTGACGGCGGCGGCCTGGAAGTCGGCGTAGGCGTTGCGGGCGGGGATGGTGACGGCGTTGCCCGCGGCGTCGGTGTATGTGATCGCCTCGCGGTTGAGCCACGCGGCGGCCTTCTTGAACCCGGTGAACGCCACGCGGTCGGCCTCGTCGCGACCGAAGAGAAGCCCATGCTCCAGCGCCGGGTTGTACGCCTCGCGCACGTCGCGGAGATAGCCGGCGAGCCTCGCCTGGTAGACGTCCTTGAACGCCTCGGCGGGGGTCACGCCCTTGAAGCCGGTGGGGTCGGCGGCGGCGGCCTGGCTGACGGTGCCGTCGTAGAAGAACACGCGGCGGATGGTGTCGAGGATCGGTAGCGAGCCGGCGCTCCGCTCCAGCGCGCCCATCGGTGTGAACAGCGACATGCCCTTGGCGATCAGGCTCGTGCCGCTCATGGCGATCGTGTCGCGGATGCCCTCGGCCAGTTCCTTCGCGCCGGCGGCTTTCGCTCCTGTCGCAGCGCCGCCCCATTCCTGCATCGCCTCATTGAGCGAGCGCTCCAGAGGCGTGAATGCGTCGTAGTCGTCCTGAAGGGGATGGCGCAGGATGTCGATGCGCTTGCCGGCCTTCGCATAATGGGCCTGCACTTCGTCGGCGAGCTGCGCATTAAGGTCGCCGGCGATCTTCTGCTGCGGATCGGAGCGGCGCAGCAGCACGGGCACGGCCTCGTCGCGCGTCGGCGTCTTCTTCAGCAGGTCGCGCAGCGCCGCCTCGCCGTCCTCCATCGCGGTGACGACGTTGCGGGGTTTCCGCATGGCGGCGGGCTGGAGCGCGCGGGCCTGGCCACCGGGGGCGGGGGCCACGGGGTCGATACTGTGCTCGATGGTCTCGACGATCTCGCTCTCAAATGCCCGGTCGAGTTTGGTGCGGATGTCGGCGATCGTGTCGCTGGGGAACACGCGCGCGACCTGCTTCCTCGAAAGCATCTGCGTCGGCGACGAGAGCCAGCCGAGCAAGCCGCCGAAGCCTGCCCCGGTCGCCGCGGCGGCGATGTCGGCTTCGAGACGATCGACGGGCCTGCCGCTGCTGATGGCGTTGAGCGCCTCCTCCTGGATCACGTTGCTGGCGGCTGCGGCGCCGGCGGCTCTCATCACGTTGCGGATGGTGCGGGCGGTGCCGACGCCCTTCTCGACGCGTCCGAAGACGTTGCCCACCGGCACGAAGTTGATCGGGTCGGCGATGTTGGCGGCCATTCCGGGCACGATGTTCGCCATGAAGCCGGCTTCGCCCATCGCGCGGTAGTCGTCCCAGTTCTGACGCAGCACGTGCAGCGTGGTCTCGAACTCGTCGGGCGACTGCGCAGCGAGCAAGGCGTCGTAGCCCTGCACGGCGTAGGGGTGCGCTTCGTAGAAGGCGGGGTCGCCAAGTTGACGCGGGATCCATTCGCCGGCGAGCGGGCCTCCGCGAAAGAACGATTGCCCGCTGAGCACGCGCGACACTCGCTCATGCAAGAACGATCCCACGATGTTCGACTGGCGGGCGTGCTCCGGCAGCAGGCCCAGCCCAAGGAAGCCGGCGCTCGCCTGGGGCTGGGGTGACGGGTCGGCCTCGCGGCGCTCCAGCAGCAGCGAGCGAAGGCGGTCTTCAGGTTGGGCGGCGGTGGATGTGGGGGCGATGATGGGCATCAGGGCTTGCTCCTGTCGCGGCGGTCGCGCTTCAGTTCATCCTCGGGCACGATGAGAGAATCAGGCGGCTCTTCGCCGGCGTGTGACGTTGTGGCGAATCCGAACGACGGCATCTCCAGCGCGTCGAAGAAGCCCATGCGCTCCTTCTCGGCGAGCTTGGCGCGGAGCCATCGCAGATGTTTCTCGGTGACGAGGTTGTCGATCTTGTCGAGGTGCGGGGAGTACGGGCGTCCGTTGTCGCGCAGGCCGCGCTCGATGACAACCCACTCGATCACGTTCGCCTTGCGATGGATCACGTCCTGGCGGAACTTCGCGGCCTGCTTCGTCTCGACCAGCGCCGCCTGGGCCCGCGCCTTCTCGGCCTTCTGGTAGCGCGTCTGCGGCTGCCACTCGACGGGCCGGCCGTCCTTGTCGGTGAGCGCGATGAGCGGATCGTCGATCTTGACGAAGCGGAAGCCGCGCACGCCCGGCAGCGTCGTCGGTCGCCAGTCGTCGAAGTCCGCGTCGGCGCTGATGCGGCCCGCCTTCTGCGCCTCGGCGAAGTCGGCCTTCCACTCGCTGCCGGCGGTCGGCGTCCAGCGCAGCGGCTCCAGCGCGACGGGCAGGCCGGTCTTCTCGTCGGTGGCGGTGACGCTGCGGCTGTCGTGGCGCGGCATCATCCAAAGCTGGCCGTGCAGATTCGTGATGATGTAGTCGCTATCGATGTCGTAGGCGGCCAGCGCGAACGCCTGATCGCGGGCGGTGTCGCGGCTCCAGCCGGCGGCGCTGAGCGCGGCGTAGTAGTCGGTGGCGGCGTCGGTGAACTTCTGGAACAGCGCGGGCGGCGCCTGCGTCATGTCGAAGTCGGCGTCGCTCCACGCCTTGCGGAAAGCCTGCTGTGCAGCAGCGTCCTTCTCGAAGTCGCCGCGGATGTTCAAGAGCGTGCGGGTCATCGCGGCGCGGTCGATGCCCTCCATCGCCTTCGCGTTCACTGGGAGCGAGCCGCGGGCCAGCGCCAGCACGCGCTGCTGGAAGGCGGGGCTGGGCTTGTGCAGCGCGTCGGCGATCGTCGCCGGCGACTCCTGGTCGAGTCCACTGCTGATCATCGCCAGTCGCAATCGGGCGGTGTCGTTGAGCTTGCCCGCTTCCCTCATCGCGTCGGGCGCGGTGCGTCGCATCGTCCAGTAGAGCGCGGCGGCGCGTGCCACGGTCTCAGGGTTGTCGCTGCTGGCGCCGGCGTTCATCCAGTCAGTCAGGTGCTTGGGCACGCGGCCCAGCTTCGCCACGACGAGCGCGGCGCCTTCGTTCGTGGTGGGGTTGCCGCCGGCGTCGAGCACGCCGATGGATTGCATCGTCTGCACGATGGCCTTGTCGTCGCCGGCGGTGAGCGGTTGCGGCTTGCCGGTCAGCGCCTCGCCGACGCGGAAGAGTGAATCGTCGAACTGAACGCGCTGGGTGAGTTGCTGCTGAAGGTGCAGCGCCCGGCTGGGATCGAGCGCGGCGGGGTCGCCTGGGTTCTTCTCGAAGGCGGCAACGCGGTTGCCGATCTCTGTCAGCAATTCGCCGGGGCCGCGGCTGCCGGTGACGATGCTCGCCTGGAGCGCGTCGGCGTGCTGCTGCTGGGCGTCCCGCACCATGCCGGCGCGTTCGCGGTCGAGCTTCTCATTCAACTGGCCGGCGAGCGATGGGTCGATCTGATTCGACTTCGCCGCGCTCTCGATGGCGCGGCGGCGGATCGCCACGGGGAGCGCCGTCATCTGCGCGTAGCGCTGGATGAAGGCGTCGGCCTGCTCGTTGCGGCGCTGGGCCTGGGCGGCGCCGGCCCGCGCGATGAGAATCTCCGCGTCGTCGGGGAAGTGCTGCTTCAGGACGGGCAGGAACTTCTCCAGCGTGGCGCTGTCGCCGCGGAGCGCCACGGCCTTGATCGCCGGCATAAGCGTCGCCAGCGATTCGGCCTCCGTCTTGCGGAACGCCTTGCCGATGTTCGTCGCCTGCTGGATGAACTGGTCGGCGGTCTCCTGCGTCACTTTTCCAGCCTCGGCTGCCGATGCGATGCCGCCGGCGAGACTGGCCGTCGCGTCGGCGAACGTCTGCTCGAACATCGCCTCGCGGGCGCGGCGGATCGTCTGCATGGCCCGCGGCGTGAATGACTGCGTGAAGACGGCGCGCTCCTCGTCGCTGGCGTCGGGCGTCGCCTCCGCGATCAGCCGCGACACGGCGGCGGGCACGTCCTCGCCGGGCTGCAACAACTTTGCGAAGTTGCCCTCGGCGGCATCGTTCTCGACGCGCTCGCCCATCTTGCCCGCTTCGAAGCGTGCCCTCGCCAGCCGGTGGGCGCGGATGATCTCGGTGTGTTTGATCGACGGATCGAGCGGCAGGCCCAACTCGCCGCGGTGGTCGGCCTCCACCATCGTCTTGCGCACGTCAGCCTCGATCTCCCGCCGCTGTTCGTCGGCAATGTTGCCAAGTTGCGAAGTGACCTGCGCGGCAGCGCCCACGGCGGCGAGCACGTTCCTCGCGATCGTCGCTGTCTCGCTGGATGCAGGGACGACAGCGGACACGCCGGGCGCGGTGAGCGACTCCAACAGGCCCATGCGACGGACGGGCGGTGCTGCGTTGGCGGCGAGTGATTGGCGCGGAAGTGCGGTTTCGAGATCGGTGGGCATTTGCGAAGCTCCGGGATGTAGTGCTGTTGTCGAAGGTGGCGACGCGGTGACGCAAAATCTCAATAGTTGGCGTGCGGCGGCCTTCGCGATATGCTGTCGAATCGACGATTGCGGGGCCAAAACACGCTCGCGAAGGCCGGGATAACCGCAATCGATGGGCGACCTTCACACGGTCGCCCTTTTTCATTCTACCGCAGAAATTGCCGTGGTTTCGCACGGGCGGCGAAGTGACGGCGAATCTCGAAAAAAACAGACCGCGAAGGCGCGAACGCGGGCGAAAGCGGCGGTCGGCAGGCGCCGGCAGGTGGCGCTGGCGTGACGCAAAACCTTAATCGCGGTTGACCGGAAACCTCATGCGACATGAGAAAGCAGGTCGGTGCTGAGGCGGGGAGAGGGCGGGGCGTCGGGTCTCTCGCATAAGAGCGCGCGGCGCGGTCGCCTGGTCGTTTTCGGTCGTCCTACTGGCTCGCCTCGGGCCGCGCCCCTGGCGGCGATTTGACAAGTTAAAGCGCGGCGAGCACAATGGCCGACGAAGTAAATGAAGCGGGCCGCCGAAGTGCTGGTAACACGACGACGGCCCTGACACAACCGGCAGACGTTAGGAGTGCCGACCGTGCTCCCCCCAATTCTACAGGCCGCCCATGTCGGGCGACACGCACGATCGTCGATGTTCGCACTACGCCGGTGTACCTGCGCGAAGGCCGGCGGCAGGTGTGTTGCTTCGCTCCGGCCGTGGAGTTTCGGCTATGGGTCTCATTGGTTCTCTCGTGTCCTGGGTGTCGGGCGAAAGCATCAGCGACAGCGGTCGCGGTCGCGTGATCGGCGTGCTGGCGCAGCAGCGTGGCGCGACGACGCTGCTGGTGGTCGATGACGCCGGCGGCGCCGTGCGCGTGTTCGACCTGGACGAAGTGACGGTCGACCACGACAGCGAGCCGGCGATTCCCGACTACGAACTCGAACTCGCGCCAGACGGCGACGCGGTGAACGTCGACGTGCGGCCGGCGGGCGCGCCGCTTCGATCGCTGTGCGTGGCGTGATAGGATTCCTCGAACAGCGGGACGGCCGGCTTGATCACCGGCCTTCGACCTGGGCGGCGCCGGCGTTCATGCCTTCGCCTGCCCGCCCGGGTCTTGCCCGCGGAAAGGCATGACATGTCCACGAAACCATCGGCATTTGAGCGAGCGATTACGGCTCGCGACGGCAATGGCCCTTTCGACTGGCCCGATCTGGTCGACCTGATCGACGAATTGCGAAATGCGCTGACTCCGCATGCGGATAGGGATCATCGAGAATCTCTTGCTCGCTTGGTCAGCGAGTGGGCGGCGTGGGGCGATCCCGGGCTGCGCTTCACCCGCGGCCCCGTGGAGAATCGAATCATTGATGGCGCTGAGACACCCGTCACGCCTGGCGTGTGGAAGAAGAGCGACGCCGAGGAAGAGCTTTCTGCGAGGTGCAAGCAGTTGCGAAATATCGCCTCGACTGTCTGTGCTGCCAAGGACGGTCGGTTGTTCGACGTTATGCGTGGCGAGCTTGACGAAGTGAGTGTTTGGATTCGATCGCGATTGGAAGCCCCCGAGCCGCCTCACGCAGTGGCTTCGGTATCGGCGGCGGGGTTGACGAGTCCCAATCTGGTCAAGCCTGAGCGATACCCGGCAAAGTGGTACAGCGATGCCACTGATCAATACTTGAACCCGAACATTCTCAACCAAGCACTCGGCCGAAAACGCATCACGGGCACGAAGGTCAACGGCCGGTGTCAGTACGACTTCGACTCCGTTGTGACAGTTTATCCACAATACCGAGCGAAGTTGGAGAAGTACAAGGCAGACCAATCCTGACCAGCGATGACCAACGATGACAAAGGATGACAAGTTGGCAGAACGGGCATTTCTTCGCGGTTTTTCATGCGATAACCCGACGCATGACATCCGCACAAACGATCGAATCATTCGTGTCGGCACGTCGAGCCGCTAAGCGGCTGGGCGTTCCCGTCGCCTGGCTGCGCAGTGAAGCAATAGCCGGACGACTTCCACACATTCGCGCCGGTCGGCGGCTCTTGTTCAACCTGGAGACGGTCGAACGTCTTCTCCTCGAACGGGCGCGCGGTGAAGGCCGCGACACCGGGAAGGCGGTGGCCGATGCCCACTGAGTCTCGCCGCGACCCCCACCTCGAAGCGCCGCCCGCGCCGTCCACCGTGACGCCGCGGCTGGCCCTGCGTCCGCGCGAAGCGGCCTGCGCCCTGGGCATCGGCATCCGCCTCTTGTGGCAACTCACGAACAAGGGCGAGCTACCGCACGTCAAGGCGGGCCGCTGCACGCTGTACCCCGTCGATCTGCTCGCAACCTGGCTGCGTGAGCGTGCGGAAGGGGGTGGCAAGTGAGCAAACGACGACTCATGGCCGACCTGCTCCGGGCCCACAACGCCATTGTCGACGCCTTGAAGGTGGCGAAGGGCGTGTCGATTACCGACGCAATGGCGGTAGCCGGCGTCGAACAAGCTGTGCGGCGTGTCCGCCTCGGGCTGGTTGCTGACGGCCCAATGTCGGGGCGGTTGCCTCGCCTGATCCCTCTCGCGTTTCACTTGCAGGGTGGGCCGGGCGATGGCGGCGATGCGATCATCATGCCGCCGGCATCCGAGATGTTCACGCCGGCGGCGTTCGAGGTTGCCGGGGGCTGGTATCGGTGCTTGCCTGGGTATGACCTGTCGGCGACGTTCGACGGGTTCGATCTTCCATCACTTGCGACGGCCTATCGGGTGGTCGATGTCCGCGGCGTCGAGGCGGCGCGGAAAGGTGGTGCGCAGTGAGTAAGTCGAATCCCCAATTCGGCAAGGTGCCATCGGCGCCCATCTTCGCCGGCGCGTTGAGGTCGATTGCCCGGCAGCCATCGGCGGCGATGGTGTTCCTGGTCTACGTGGCCCACGCCGACGACAAGGGCGAAGCGTACATCGGCGAGAAAAGAATCGCCGAGTTGACCGGCTTGCACGATGGCACGATCTGGAGGTCGCGGGCCGCGCTGAAAGCTGCCGGGCTGTTGATCGAGACCGGGCGAAAGGTCGGAAGGTGTAAGGTCTTCCGCATCGCTGATACCCCACCTGGGCGCAGGGTATCGACACCCCACCCGGGCGCGGGGTGTCGGGCTGATACCCCACCTGGGCGCAATCGGACACCCCACCCGGGCGCAGGGACAACAGAGTACGGAACAGATAAGAGAGCTTCGCTCTCTTCCAAGGGCCGGTCTTCGCGACCCCGCGATGAGGTGTGGGATTCCGTCGTCGCCGCGTTCGGTCTGATCGTGACCGACTCATCGCGCAAACGCATCGGCAAAGTCGTCGCGGAGTTGAAGGCGAAGGGCGCCGCCGCCGGTGATGTCTCAACGCGCCTGGAGCGCTATCGCGCCAAGTGGCCCAACGCCGCCGCGACACCGGAGGCGCTGGCGAAGCATTGGGAGACCTTCGCCGAGTCTGATGCCGGCGGCGTGTTCGATCCGCTGGCCGACCTACCCGACGCCAATGATCCTCGCATCGAGGAAGTCTTCGGGAGAGGGGGTAAGCGTGTCTGATCTCAACGTGAGCATCGAGAACCATCGACGCGACAAGTCGGCGCTGCTGGCCGAGCTTGAAGCGCTGGGCGTGCAGAACCCCGGCGCGAAGGCGATCCGCTGCTGCTTCCACGGCGAAGACAAGCATCCCTCAGCCTGGACGTATCAACGCGAAGATGGTGCGTGGGCGTTCCACTGCGGCACGTGCGCAATCAATGGCGACGTGTTCGACCTTCGCGGGCGTCGCCTCCAGCGGTCTCGCGACGACGTGGTGCGTGAGTTCATCGCCGCGGCGAAGCGCCCGGCGCCGCCACGCTCCCGGCCGTTGCCGCCGGCGTCAGCGCCATCGCCGGCGGTCGATTGGCCCGGGCGTGCGCGCGCCGCGTTTGGCGCCGTGCCGCCTGGCGAGCGCGAAGCGCTGGCGGCGGGGCTGGGGCTGTCGGCTGATGCGCTGGCCCGCCTGGGCGTCGGCCTGCTGCCGCGTGCCGACCTGCGACGGCTGGTCACCGGCGATCGGGGCTGCACCCACGCCTTCACGTTCCCGATGTGCGATGCCGCCGGTGTGGTCATCGGCCTGCGGCTACGGTTCTCCGATCACTCGAAGGGCTGCGTCACGGGCAGTGGCAGCGGTCTCTTCGTCCCGGCAACCCTGACGGGGCGCGGGCCGTTGTTCATCGTCGAAGGCCCCACCGATGCGGCGGCGGTGCTCGACCTGGGCTTCGACGCCATCGGGCGGCCCAACAACACGAGCGGGCAGGAGATGGTCGTCGATTACGTGCGGCGACAGCCTCGGCCTGTCGTCATCGTTCATCAGCGCGACAAGCCTGGCGTCGCCGAGCGCACCGAGCAAGCCGCGCGAAACCTGGCGGCGGCGCTGTCGGCCATCGCGCCATCGGTGCGCGTGCTGGGCGTGCCGTCGCCGCACAAGGATCTTCGCGACTGGAAGCGGGCGGGGATGGTGTCTGACGAGTTGGAGGCGGCGGCTGATGAGGCGGAAGCCGCGGGGCCGGCGTCCGATCTGCGGCGATTATTTGAGGCGATCATTGACGGCAGCTATGCCGCGGTGCCCTGGCCGTTCCCGATGCTCGATCGTGGGACGGCGGGCCTGACGCCCGGCAGCGTGTCCATCCTCGCCGGCGATCCTGGTGGCACGAAGTCGTTTCTACTGCTGCAAGCCGCGGCTGCCTGGCACGCCGGCGGCGTGCGCGTCGCGCTGCTGGAACTGGAAAAAGACCGCGCCTTCCACCTTCGCCGCGCCATCGCCCAGCGGTCGGGCTGTCCGATGCTGACGAACCTCGACTGGATTCGAAGCAACCACGCCGAAGCGGAGCGACTCCGTGGTGAGTTCGAGACATGGGCCGACGACTTTGGGCGGTGCATCTTCGACACGAAGGGCATCGGCTCGACGCTGCCGAAGCTGGCGGCGTGGGTGGAGCAACAGGCGGCCGCCGGCGTGCGGGTCATCGTCATCGATCCGATCACCCTGGCGGAAGCCGGCCGGGATCGCTTCGTAGGCGACGAGGAGTTCATGCGGCGGGCGAAGGACGCGATCGAGAAACACGGCGCGTCGCTGGTGCTGGTGACGCATCCGGCCAAGGGCAAACGAAGCGGGCAGACTTCGCTCGACGATCTTGCCGGTGGCGCTGTCTACGGCCGGGCCGCCGATGCGGTGCTGTGGATTGCCCGACACGAGGACGGCAAGACGGTGGCTGTCCGCGCCGTGTCGCCTGACGATGACGGCGTTGGGGCGCTGATGCCGGTGACGCGCATCGAGACGATCGATCGCACGGTGAAGATTCTGAAGGCGCGAGAAAGCCGGGGCGGTGGCTGGGCGATCGGCTATCGCTTCGACCGGCTGACGTTCACGGAGGCGGGGCTGATCGTGAAGACTCCACGCGGCGGTGAAAGCGAGAGTGCGAGCGCGTGAGTACGCCGGCGCCAACCTGCCGCCCGCTGCCGTGGAAGCCCGTGCCCCGGCCAGCAGTGCCACGGCGCCCGCGGTTCGTCGTCACGCTGGAAGCCGGCGACGATCCGCTCGGCTGGCGCGACGCGGAGTATCGGCTGAAGCTGTTCCTGAAGCGTGCCGGGCGCGAGTGGGGGCTGCGGTGCGTGGGCCTGGGCGTGGCGGCAAGTGAAGAATCTGAAACGAAAGAAGCGTCGGCAGTGTAACCGGAAGTTGTATTTATCAAAGTCATTCAGTAAGGTGAAATCATGGAAACCATCAGCGACCAACTACGACGACACATCAGCACCAGCGGCATGACGCGGGCGGAAATCAGCAAGGCGACAGCGGATAAGTCGGGGGAGCCTGTGGTTTCACAGTCCACGCTCAATCGCTTCTGCGTCCGCAAGCTGCCGATCAAGATCGACCAACTCGACGCGATTGCGGTCGTGCTGGGGCTGCGGCTGGTGAGCACAAAACGCGGCAAGTCCGCGGTGAAAGGCGAGTGAGCTATGGCACGACGACGCGGCAACGGACAGGGCACGCTCTACCAGCGCAAAGCCGGCGGTGCGTGGATCGCGAGTTGGTACGACGCCGGCGGGCGGCGGCTGGAGAAGTCCACTCGCACCACGGATCGGCGGGCGGCTGAGCGCATGCTGGCGAAGTGGGCAGCCGACGCCACGCTGCGGCGCGAGGGCATCATCGACGTGCGGCTCGAATCGCTGGCGCAGCAGGCCCGGCGGCCGCTGGTCGATCACCTGGCCGACTTCGAAGCGGCGATGACGGCTACAGGCGCGACGCTTCGGCATGTCGAACTTGTCGTCGCCCGGGTTCGCCGGGTGGTCGACGGCTGCGGCTTCAAGGTGTGGGCCGATGTGTCGGCAAGCCGCGTCGCTGATTTCCTCAACGGCCTGCGAGCCGACAAGGTGAAGCGCGACGAAGCCGGCAAAATCACGGACACGAAGAGGGGCACAAGCGCCCAGACGTTCAATTTCTATGTGCAGTCGGTGAAGCAGTGGTGCCGGTGGATGGTCAAGGATCGCCGGGCCAGCGACAGCCCCGTTGCCCACCTGGAAGGGCTGAACGTGCGGACGGATCGCCGGCGGGACAGGCGGGCGCTGACGGCTGACGAGCTTCGCAAGCTGCTGGATGTGACGGAGCACGGGCCGATCGCCAAGGGCCAGTTGAAGCGGGCGCCGGTCGATCGTTTTGGCATGACGGGCAGCGAGCGGGCGATGCTCTATCGCCTTGCGGTGGAGACGGGCCTGCGTGCCGGCGAACTGCGGAGCCTGACGCGGGCCTCTTTCAATCTCGACGCGGAGGTGCCCAGCGTGACGGTATCGGCGGCTTACTCGAAACGCCGGCGCGAGGACGTGCTGCCCCTTCGCCCGTCGCTGGCGAAGCTGCTGGCGGCGCATCTGGCGAACAAGTCGCCGGCTGCCCTGGCATTCCCGATGCCAGTGAATCGGGACGACTCGGCGACGATGTTCCACGAGGATCGCGAAGCCGCGGGCATCGCGATGAGGGATGACGCCGACCGGGTGGTCGACTTCCACGCGCTGCGGCATACGTTCATCAGCAACCTTGCCGCCGGTGGCGTGCATCCGAAGATCGCGCAGGCGCTGGCGCGACACTCCACGATCACGCTGACGATGGATCGCTACTCGCACTCGTTTGCCGGCGATGAGGTCGCGGCCCTGGCTGTGCTGCCTGACCTGTCGGCGGTCGCGGCGGTGACCGCCACGGGGACGGCCGGGGCTGGGCCGACGATGGCGGTGGGCGCCACGGCTGCCCCGGCAAACACCAGCAGTAGCACCAGCAGTAGCGGTGCATTTGGGCGCATCGCTGGCGCACTTCGGCGCAACGATGATGGCGGGATGGTTGTCGGGTCGATCCAGCCGGATGCCGCAGAAAATGGGGCGAATCCGGCGAATCCATCGGGAAAGGCTAACGGAGAGAGAGGGATTCGAACCCTCGGTGGAGTAAACCCCACGCCGGTTTTCGAAACCGGTCCTTTCAGCCGCTCAGGCATCTCTCCGGGGGGATTCTAGTCATTTTCCCTTGCGATTTCCAAGAGGCCCCTGCCAGCGCGTGCCGGCGCATCATCACTCGGCTGACAAATCGCGGACCTGCTGCGACACTGTCCGCCATGACGCGGCAACGACAACTCACCTTCGCTCCGCATGGCCACGTTCTGACGAACGCGAATGTCTGGACGCGCGACGGACGTTGGATCGTGTTCGATGTACGGTCGGATCCAGCCGGCATGCGATTCGACGGCACGCGCATCGCGCGCGTTGACGTGGAATCGGGACAAGTGCAGACCATCTACGAAGCCAGCGAAGGCGCATGCTGCGGCGTCGCCACGTGTCATCCGATGCGCGACCGGGTCGTTTTCATTCACGGGCCGAAACATCCGACGCCCGACTGGAGCTATGGCCCTGCTCGCCGCGAAGGCGTCGTGGTCGATGTGGAACTTTCGACGGCAACAAATCTGGACGCCCGCGATCTGATGCCGCCGTTCACCGCCGGCGCCTTGCGAGGCGGCACGCATGTCCACGTCTTCAGCGGTGACGGCCAGTGGGTGAGTTTCACCTACGAGGATCACATTCTGGACGAACTCGATCGCGAGGCGTCACGACGGGAGCGCGCGATCGCAGGCGAAAAGCCGGGGGCCGCCGATGCTTCGCAACCGCGCGACTGCAATCAGCGCAATGTCGGCGTCAGCGTGGCGGGGCGAAGCGTTGCGGCGCCGCGCACGCATCTGCGCAATCACGACGGCTCGCACTTCAGCGTGCTGGTCACGCGCACGGTCAACGCACCCATGCCCGGTTCGGATGAGATCAGCCGGGCTTTCGAAGACGCATGGGTCGGCGCTGACGGCTACGAGCGCTCCGATGCTTCGAGGCAGCGGCGAGCCATCGCTTTCCAGGGGCAGGTCGCGACGGCGAATGGGCAATCGATCGCCGAGGCGTTCATCGTGGATATTCCCGACGATGTCACGCAACCCGGCGACGCGCCGCTGCAGGGCACGGCGACGCGCCGGCCCGCGCCGCCGCGCGGCACGGTGCAGCGCCGGCTGACCTACACGAGCGACCGCCGATTCCCCGGCATGGCGGGGCCGCGGCACTGGCTGCGCAGTTCGCCTGACGGCGCGCGCATCGCGTGCCTGATGAAGGACGACGCGGGCGTGGTTCAGATCTGGACCGTATCGCCGCGCGGCGGCGAACCGAGGCAACTGACGCGCGATCCGTGGGGCATCGCCTCGGCGTTCACCTGGAGCAGCGACGGCCGGTTCATCGCGTACATCGCCGACGGCAGCGTCTTCATGGCCGATGCGGCCAGCGGAGACAGCCGGAGAATCACCGAGCGATGCGACGACGCCTCGCAGCCGCGACCCGAAGCGTGCGTGTTCTCGCCCGATGGCAGACGCATTGCTTTCGCGCGGGTCATGCCGACGAACGGGGCGGCGTGGAATCAGATTTTTGTCGTGGATGCGCCGCGAGGTTAACCCGTCAGCACTGAGGTTTGAAATGACTTCGCATATTGCACCGCCGATTTAGCCGGCGGGCTTGCCCGCCGCGAACCCCCGGAATCCGCACACGTTCAACCTGAGTTTCGGATAAGCCGCTGCGTCGCCCCGTTAGCCCCCGGCTCCGCCGGGGGAGGAGCGCGGTAGAGATCAATCGCGCAAGATTCGCACGGCAGAATCCGCGCTTCGACGATCATCGACCGCAAATTGCCCGCCACCATCGCCCCACCCCCGGCGGAGCCGGGGGCTAATGGCTTATCCGAAACTTAGGTTTTCAGTTCCACCGCGCCGGCGGTTGGATGCGAGATGGCGAATCGACGTTGCGCCGCGGCTGGACGTTCACGGCGGGCAAGCCCGCCGGCTAAATGGCGAA
This sequence comes from uncultured Phycisphaeraceae bacterium, assembly GCA_964426135.1. GTDB lineage: Bacteria > Planctomycetota > Phycisphaerae > Phycisphaerales > Phycisphaeraceae > CAYRPN01. The sequence continues at coordinate 71,284 of CAYRPN010000007.1, forward strand.
CCGTTTCGGATCGGGACGTTGTTTCGATCACGATCCGAAGCAACGCGACCGAGAACGCACTCGGCGTTTTTCATGGCTTGACGCCGCGGTAGATCACCGCGATGCCGAAGGTCAGCGGTTTGACCGTGACATCCGTGAACCCCGCCTGCCGCATCATGTCCACCATCGTTTCGCGATTGATGAAGGTGTTGACGCTCTTGGGCAGGTACTTGTAGGCGCCGCTGCGATCGCGGGCGATCAGCGCCGCGGTCCGCGGCATGATGTGGCGGAAGTAAAAGTTGTAAAGCCCGCGCAGGACGGCGTTGCGCGGCAGGCTGAACTCCAGCACGACGGCTCGGCCGCCCGGACGCAGCGCGCGGAAAAACTCGCGCAGCGCCTTGGCCGGATCGGAGACATTGCGAATGCCGAAGGCGATGCTGACGACGTCAACGCTGGCGTCGGCGACGGGAAGGCGCATGGCATCGCCGGTGTGGTAGGAGGGGGAAGGGCAGAGGGCCAAGGGCCGAGGGCCGAGGGATTTCGGATTAGGGATTTCGGATTGCGGATTGGGGTTGGCGGATCCATTGCTGGTGGCCGTGCCTGGTTCGCCAGACGCCTTCGGCGTTTCCGCTAAACGAAGGCCGTCGACTTGTCGGCCCTGAAGGGCCGACGCCTGAACGCCAGCTTCCGATCCCTGTTGCCTGTCCCCCGTCCCCTCTTCCCCTCGGCCCTTGGCCCTTGGCCCTTGGCCCTTCCCCATCGCCACCGTCAGCATCTCATACGTGAAATCCACGCCGATGACGCGGGCAGCGCCGGCTGTGGCGAAGGCCATCGACAGATCGCCCGTGCCGCAGGCGACATCGAGAACGACGTCGCCGGGCTTCACCATCGCCTGCTTCACCGCCGCGCGGCGCCACGCCTGGTCGCGCCACAGCGAATGCAGGCGGTTGTTCAGGTCGTAGCTGGGGGCGATGGCGGAGAACATCTGCCGCACGCGCCGGGCTTTGTCGGCCGCGGCGTGCGGGTTGTTCGCCAGATCAGCATCGCTCCAGGCGGGGGTGGACATGGGGAAAGCGGAATCGGGATTCGGGAATGGTGGTTCGGGCGTGGGGCCATTAGCCCCGGGCTCCGCCCGGGGGCAGAAAAGGGCACGCATGGGAATCGGAGGGGATTGAACCCAGAGGCGAAGGGCGGATTACTGCCAGTGTCGTGCGGTGACACGGCGCGCCAATCCCCGGGCGGAGCCCGGGGCTACCGGCCTCACCGCACATCGCGCGATTCACTGACAAACGACGGCGGCGGCGGCAGCGGGTGACAGAGGCAATTCTCGTGCATCTGCCGTTCCAGCGCCTTGGCCAGCGCGGGCGGCAGGCCCTTGTTCTCGATCGTGCCGTCGGCCCTCTTGGCGCCGTGGCGCGCCGCGGGCAGACGCTTGAGGCCGTTCACCACCACGGCGTTGAAGCGATCGTGGTTGAAGGTGTAACGGGCGGGATCCTTGTAATCGGGATACTTTTCGATGATGAGCTTCTCCGCTTCATCGCGGCGTCGGCCCGGATCGGGATGCGTCGACAGGAACTCGGCAGCGCCGCCGCCGCCGCTTTCTTTCTTGAGGATTTCCATCACCTGCATCATGCCGACGGGGTTGTAGCCGTTGGTGGTCATGTAGCGGATGCCCAGGCGGTCGGCTTCGCTTTCCTGGTCGCGGCCGAACTTCAAGAGATACAGCCCACCGCCGACCTGAGCGCCGGCTCCGAGCACCTGCAGGTATGAGTTGTCGCTGACCTGCCCCGCCACGCCGAGTCCCGTCGCGATGCCCTGCACGATGATGGCCTGCCCCATCTGCTCGCCGATGTGCTTGGCGGTGACGTGGCCGACTTCGTGGCCCATGACGGCGGCGACCTGCGCTTCGTTGCTCATCTTCGCCAGCAGCCCGCGGGAGAAGAACACCTTGCCGCCGGGCAGCGCGAAGGCGTTGATCACGCTGGAATCGAGCACGTGAAATTCCCACGGCAGCTCAGGCCGCTCGCTGCTGCGCGCCAGGCGGAAGCCGATCTCGCTGACGTACTGGCGAATCTCGTTGGAAGGGATGTCGCCGCCGTTCTCATTGAGGAACTGCGGAGCAGCCTGTTCGCCAAGCGCGACCTCGCGCTGGGCATCGAGCACGACGAACTGCGTGCGGCCGGTGGCGGCATTCTTGGTGCAGCTCGCGGGCAGCAGCGAAATCGCGGCGATCAACAAGGCAGTCATGAATCGATGCATGATTGTCTCCTGAACCATCATCGACCATTCTAGCGGGCAACCGAGGCGAGAGGTTCGCACTCGCCGTTTAGGAGCCGTGCAGGATCAACATCGCATGTGGGACGACTTTCCAAGTCGTCCGGCTGGGCGCGAAGCGAGTCGAATCTGCGGAGCTAATCTTGCACGGCTTCTTAGCGTCGCGGCTTGCCGCGCTTTGGCGCCGTGAACTCCCGCGGCGTCGGGAGCGCGGCAAGCCGCGTCGCTAAACGACAAGGCGCGTTTGCGCACCACGTTATCCATTGACAAGGCGCGCTTGCGCACCACGTTATCCATTGACAAGGCGCGCTTGCGCGCCGCGTTATCCATTGACAAGGCGCGCTTGCGCCACACGTTATCCATTGACAAGGCGCGCTTGCGCCCCGCGTTATCCATTGCCACGGCGCGCATCCGGATGGAACCCCGTCGCACGGTATGATCGCGGGAATGGATGATTTCCGCACGATCCACCTGCAAGGCGACGCGCTGATTGCGGATGTCAACGCGTGCGATCTGGCGCGCGGCAGGTTCGCGCTGTGGTGGCTGGGGCAGCACAGCTTCATTGCGAAGTTCGGCCGCACCGTGATTTACATCGACCCGTTCCTGTCGCCGATGGAAGGCCGGCAGGTTCCGCCGCTGCTTTCGCCTCGGCAGGTGACGAACGCATCGCTGATCGTGGGCACGCACGATCATGCGGATCACATCGATCGCCCGGTCTGGCCCGCGCTCGCCAAGGCATCGCCGGACGCGGTCTTCCTGGTGCCGCAGTGCATCCTGGACCGCGGACTGGCGGCATCGCTGGGAATCGCGACGAAACGGTTCGTCGGGATGGACGCGGGGCAGAGGTGGGAAGGGCCGAAGTTCAAATCTGAAATCTCAAATCTCAAATCTGAAATTTCAAATCTGAAATTTCAAATCTCAAATCTCAAATCTGAGATTTCAGATTCCACGTCTGAGATTTCAGATTCCAACGCCGGCAATCCCGAAGCCGAAATCCGAAATCCGAAATCCGAAATCCGAAATCCGAAATCCGATATCCGAAATCTCCCTCACCGCCATCGCATCCTCGCACGAGTTCCTTGATCGCGATCCCGTCACCGGCCGGTATCCGTATCTCGGCTTCGTCTATGAGGCGCACGGCTGCACGCTGTATCACCCGGGCGACACCGTCTGGTACGAGGGCTTGCAGACCCGTCTGCGGCCCTGGCGATTCGATGCGATGCTGCTGCCGATCAACGGCCGGGACGCGACGCGCTTGCGGAGCAACATCATCGGCAACATGACCTATCAGGAAGCGGCGGATCTGAGCGGGCCGCTGAATCCGGGCGTGGTGATTCCCACGCACTACGACATGTTCGCGGGCAACCCCGGCGATCCGGCGGCGTTCGTGGATTACATGTCGGTGAAGTATCCGGGCGTTCGCACGCATCGCTGCCGTTACGGCGAGCGACTGATCGTGGATTCGGTTTCGAGAATGTGACACGGTCGAATCACGGCCAGTGGAGCGGAATCGACGCGCGTGATCCGGAATGAAAAACGCCGCCAGGCGTCTGCCTGGCGGCGTCTTGGTTATTCAGATGTGGGTGCCGGGACGAGGGCGTGCCTTGTCCCGCTCGGATTACCAGCGACGGCCGCCGCCGCCGCCACCGCTGCCGCCACGGCCGCCGCCGAAGCCGCCACGGCCGCCGCCGCCGCCGCCACGACCGCCGCCATCGGGCTTCGGACGCGCTTCGTTGACCGTGATGGTGCGCCCGCCGATTTCCTTGCCGTTCAACTGCTCCATCGCGTTGCGGGCTTCATTGTCATTGCCCATCGTCACGAACGCGAAACCACGGGGCTGGCCCGTTTCGCGATCGGTGATGACGGCCACTTCATCCACCTGACCCAGAGCGCCGAACTCCGTGTGCAGGTCCGCCTCGGTGACGGAGAAGGGAAGATTTCCAACGTACAGCTTCATGAGAGACTCCAAGCGTTTCGCGAGCGGCCTGGAGTCCAACAAGGGCTGCCAGAACTGTCGAGAATGGTTGCGCGGCCTAGGACCGCATGGGGATAGTGTAGCAAGTGGAAAGAATAATGCCAGTTTTCCTCAAAGGAAAAGAAAACCTGAGCGCCGTTCACGAATCCGGCAACCTGCTTCATCCCTCAACGGAAGCCCGGTTTGCCGGCACGCGGCCGATCGCACCACTGACCCGAATCCGCCCGGGGCGCCTCGTCTAGAATGCCAATCTCATGCGCCGCCCTCAACGCCATCGCAACATCTGGGCCATCGTCACGCTCATCAGCGGCGCCTGTCTCGCCGGCGCCATCTACATGGGCAACCTCAAGCCCGCCCCGCCGCTGCAACTGGCGCTCGCCATCGTCGGCCTGACCGGAACCATCTTCGGCGTCTGCTTCACGCTCATGTCGCACGTCGAACTCATCCGCTACAACCGCCTCATCCGAGGCGAGAACTTCCTCGCACGCTGGACCATCGATCCCGCAACCTGGCTCGCGTTCCACAAACTCAACAACAGGCTCAACCAGGAGCAGAACTACCACTCCCCCGGCGTCATCACCGGAGACGACAAGCCTCGAAACACCCACGTCGACGTCATCTTCACCACCGAATCCTTCATGGTCGACGACGATTTCCATTCCCTGCCCCGCGGCGGCGTCGCCGCCATCAACGGCCCCTACTGGATCGACGGCCCGCCCGGCTGCATCGAGTTCCGTTGCTGGACCAGCGGCAAAAGCGGCACCCACCGGTGGACCCTGCGCATCCCCGTCGCAGCCGACGCCATGGACAAAGCCCGTATCGTCTGCGAACACTTCGCCCGCCGATTCCCTCCGCCCAAGCCACGCAACTTCCGCCTCATCCGCAACATCGCCTTCGTCGTCGGCGTCGCCTGCACCGCTGCGTTCGGCGTCGCCTACTGGATCACCCGAACCATGCCCGACCTGCGCCAGCAGTACGACATCGCACTGATGGTCACCATGATTGCCGGCATCATCGTCGGCGCCGCCGGCCTGCTGCTGGCCATGATCGCCCACCTGTCCATGCCACGATCCAAATAGACCGCAACAACTCAAACCAGAAACCAGAAACCAGAAACCAGAAAACGACTCACGGCGGCTTGCACCACAGCCTGCCCGGATTCGCCGACAGGATCGTGCCGTACTGGGCATACGTCACCCATTCCGTATGTCCGTCGTGGCTGCCCACGGTCAGGCCGGTCTGGTGCCGGTCGGTGATCGCTTCGCTGGGGAAGCTGGAGCCGTCGTTGTAGTAACCAGGCCCGGATTTCTCATCGACCTCCCAAAGCACGATCGCACTGGGCGAGAACCGGTGCCGTTTGTAGATGAAGGTCGGATTGCTGCCAAAACCGCTGAACGCCCCGTTCATCAGATAGCTCGTGATCGTGTGCGTGCTGGCCACCATGTAAGGCCCGCGATCCAGGGGGCAGCGGTAAATCGAATCCTACCCCAGGAACGACCAGAGCTGCCCCGTCTTGTGCCCACCCGCCGCCCAGCCGCCCGGATACTTGTAAAGCCAGCCGCCCCAGATCCACTCGTTGCTGCCATCTTCCTGACTGAGCCAGTTGGTGAACGGCATCCAGCCCTGGTTCTGCGTCGCATACGTCAGCGACGCCTGAATGATCTGGCGGTTGTTGTTCGCACACAGCGCCTGATACGCCGGCACCCGAGCCGTCTGAATCGCCGGTAACAGCAGCGACATCACAATCACGATGATCGCGATGACCGCCAACATTTCCGGCACGGTGAATGCCCGCTTCATGGGAACCTCCTGCCGCGGCAATCTATCGAGCGGCGGCCTGTCGACCCCAGGGCTTTTCAATTCTCGCAGACCAATGGTTGTTCGCCGGAATCACAAAAAACACAAAGGCACGAAGGTCACGAACAGGAAGATGAAAGGGCTTGATTCTCTGAGCAATTCTTAGGAGCCGTGCAAGATTAACTCCGCAGATTCGAATCGCTTCGCTCCCAGCCGGACGACTTGGAAAGTCGTCCCACATGCGATGCTGATCCTGCACGGCTCCTTAGTGTCCTTCGTGGCTTTGTGTCCTTTGTGTTCAAACCGGTGATCCAGTACCTATCCGGAAATGGAGAATTAAAAGCCCTGCTGTCTGCCTGTCAAGCGGCGGCCCTGCGAATGCATGACACATTCTAACCACTGAAGCAGCCGATCCACCAGTCAAATGACGCTTGCCGTTGCCCGCGCGTGCCCTCCGCATTCCCCGGCCGGCCAGAGCCGCGCACGCAGAGAGTGAGAACTTTTTCCGGGTGGCCGGGGCTGGAGTCCGCGCAAGCCCCGGAACGCTCGCGAGGACGCTCGCCAATTCCGCAACAAGCGCGACTCGTCAGAGCAAGGTGAACCGGTTCCGGGGCATCCGCCCCTTGACACGCAAGACAGTCGCTCCTGCCCCGGCCACCCGAAAAGGTCTCAGGCTCGCAGCAAGTGGTTCCCCCGGCGGCCCCAAACCGCTCGCCCCGCCCCGCCCACCGCCCGCACAAGTGGCCGGCCACACACCCCCGGGGGTCGGATTCGCACGCAACACCATCCATATCAACCCTTTATCGTTTGACTGCCAAAAAGGTAGGACACTTTCCGGCCACATCGCCCGGCCACGCCCACCGCCGCGACAATCCGGTCGCAGCGATGCGATCCTGCGCAACGGACAACAGACGCCCTGGATGGAAAGGGTCGTGGCCATTGGGATAGTGTACCGAAAATAAGACGAACCCGCAACCGGGCATGGCCGTCGCCCGGGCTGAGGCTGCCGAATGTTCCGCGGAAGGCATTCCGGCCCCCTCTCTCTCCGGGAGAGGGCTGGGGTGAGGGCCGGTCTACAGCGAACGTCCAAATGCATGACGTGCGTCCAACGCCCTCACCCGGCCTCGCGGAGTCGGCCACCCTCTGCCGGGGGAGAGGGGACAAACACCGCCCCCGGAAGAGTTGGCAGACCCCCACCTGGGCTGGGGCTGCCAAATGTTCCGGGGCTTGGTTCCCTCTCCTTCCAGGGAGAGGGTGGCCGAGTCCGCGCGACCCCGGCGCGAAACGTCCAGCGTCCCAAACCCAAACGCTCCTCAACCCGCGCGTGAAGGCGCGCCTGCACGCACGGCTGCTGTGCGCCTTGGCCGTGGTTGAGAAGAGCTTCAATCACAGCCACCCGCTGCGCCCAATGCGCATCATCGATTTGGAGCCGCGCAGGATCAACATCGCATGTGGGACGACTTTCCAAGTCGTCCGGCTGGGAGCGAAGCGACTCGAATCTGCGGAGTAAATCTTGCACGGCTCCTCAGCTCGACTTTTGCCAATTTTCAGGTGACGAAAACAACCAAGAACCAAGTGTCCGCGCAACTCATGCGCGAGTATTTCAGCACACCAGCGCCACAACGAGCTTTCAAATAATCAAGAACTACCGATTTCCCAATCCCTTTTCAAAAATCACGTTCCGAAGAACGGCAAAAGTCGAGCTTAGCGTGAACCGCCCTGCGCACGTGGCGGGCGGTGCCCACCCTACGAAACTGCCGCTAAAATACCGCCATGTCCCGCCGGCACGAAAAACCGAAACCGCGTAAACCGAAATACCCTATCGGCACCATCGCGCACTACGGCCCCGATGACAAGGTCACGACCAAGATCGTCGCCGGTGTCATCCTGGGGCCTGACGCCGAGCCGGTCCTCCAGCGATTCGTCGGCACCAACGTCAGACACGACGCAAGCGTCCGAGCCAGAATCCTCGCCTTTTTCGCTCTTCACCACACCATCAAAATCGTCGAAACCGAAGGCAACATCGGCTGCCCCCACGAGGAAGGCCCCGACTTCCCCAATGGCGACGATTGTCCTTTCTGTCCATGGTGGAAAGGCAAGCAGGGTTCCGGCCGCAAACGATGACATCGGGCGTCGTGGGCGTAGGGTGGGCACCGCCCACCACAGCCGCCGCGCGTAGCGCGTAGGGTGGGCCAAGGCTCGGCGCCGGCCCACCATGAAACGCCCACTTTTGATGGAGCGCACGTTGCGCGTTGGACGCGAAATGGTGGGCCGCGCGGACTTGGCCCACCCTACGACTGCGTCATTCCCAATCGCGATCCTTGGGCAACTCCAACGTGCCCCAATCAGGTGTGAGCGTGCCGTCCTTCACGTATCGATGAATCGACGAAAACGGCCAATCAATCGGCCTGCCGACGTAGCCGTGCTTGACGGGGTTGAAGTGAATGTAATCGACGTGATTGTTGAAATCGTCGTCATCTTTCAACGTGTGCTCCCAGAATCGGCGCTGCCAGATGGCGCGCTCCCGCTTCCGCACTCGGCTGCGCGATACCGACTCGCCCGACGGAATCGCCTTGCTGAACGCTCCCTTGATCTGGTTCCATCGCGTGCTGTAATCCGAATTGCCGACAGGAAGCGTCATGATCGTGTGGAGATGATCCGGCAAGATGACGATGGCGTCGATGTGAAATGGAAGCGTCTGCTGAATGTCAGCAAACGCCTGCCGAAGAAGCTGAATGTGATCCGTGAGCAACGAAAGCCGACGATTGAAGAGATTCACCGTGAAAAAATAAGACCCGCCGGGCACCCGCATTCGCCGGTAATCAGGCATGAAAGCAGTCTATCGCGAGGGCGTTGTTGCTGCGCGCGGCCGAGGATTCGTAGGGTAGGCCAAGGCTCGGCGCTGGCCCACCAGCACACGTCCACCGTGGATGGGGCCCGCGTTGCGCGTTGGACGCGAAATGGTGGGCCGCGCGGACTTGGCCCACCCTACGAAGCCAAGCCGGTCACTATGCCTTCTTCTCCATCTTCGCCCAAGAATCCTTCAACGTCACCGTCCGGTTGAACACCAACTTCTGCACGGTCGAATCCTCATCCACACAAAAATATCCCGTGCGTTCGAACTGGAACGCCTGGCCCGGCTTGGCATTTTTCAGCGAGGGTTCCACCTTGGCGTTCTGCACGACCACGAGTGAGTTGGGATTCAGCGTGTTTCGCCAGGCATTCGGATCGCCCGGTTCGCCGTTGGGGCCGGGCGGCACGTGGTTGGGGTTCTCCACGGTGAAGAGCGTGTCGTACAAACGCACCTGAGCGTCGATGGCGTGCTCGGCGGAGACCCAGTGGATGGTGCCTTTCACTTTTCGACCATCGGGCGCGTCGCCGCCGCGGGTGGCCGGGTCGTAGGTGGCGCGGAGTTCGACGATGTTGCCGGCGGCGTCCTTGATCACGCCGGTGCAGCGGATGAAGTAGGCGTAGCGCAGGCGGACTTCGGGGCCGGGCGTGGGTTTGCCGTCGCCCCCGGGGGCCGAGGGGCCGGGGGCGAGGCGGAAGTATTTGGGCGGCGGACTCTCCATGAAGTCGTCGCGGTCGATGTAGATGACTTTGCTGAACGGAACCTTGCGTGAGCCGGCGGAGGGATCTTCCGGGTTGTTCACGGCGTCGAGGAGGTCCGTTTCGGGGCCGGCGTAGTTCTCGATCACGACTTTGAGCGGATTGATCACCGCCAGCACGCGCGGGGCGGTTTTGTTCAAATCCTCGCGCACATGAAATTCCAGTCGTGCGAGTTCGATGGTGTTGTCGCGCCGGGCGACGCCGATGCCTTCGCAGAAAGCGCGGATGGACTGCGGGGTGTAGCCCCGGCGGCGCATGCCGGAGATGGTGGGCATGCGGGGATCGTCCCAGCCTTTGACGTGGTTTTCTTTCACCAGATCGAGCAATTTTCGCTTGCTCATCATGGTGTAGGTCATGTTGAGGCGGGCGAACTCGTACTGCCGCGGCGGATAGGCGGTGGGGTTGAGGAGGATTGGTGTTCCCCTCCCTCCAAGGGAGGTGTTAGGGTACGGTTTGGCGTGCAGATTTGCTGTGTGCGCCGACGATGCGGAGGCGTTCACTTGATTGGTAGCCCGACCCTCCCCCAGCCCCTCCCTAAGAGGGAGGGGAGTCGGAAGCGCCGGAATCGCGGGGCCGGGGCGACCGCCGACGGCGATGATTTCATTCACGAACCAGTCGTAGAGCGGGCGGTGGGCTTCGAACTCCAGCGTACAGATGGAGTGGGTGATGCCTTCGATCCAGTCGCACTGGCCGTGGGCGTAGTCGTACATGGGATAGATGCACCACTTGTCGCCCACATGCGGATGGGGCGCGTGCAGGATGCGGTACATGACGGGGTCGCGCATGTTGAGATTGGGCGACGCCATGTCGATCTTGGCGCGGAGGGTGCGCGAGCCGTTGGGGAACTCGCCGGCCTTCATGCGCGCGAAGAGGCCAAGGTTCTCCTCGACGGTGCGGTTGCGATGGGGCGAAGGCTTTCCGGGTGCGACGAGGGTGCCGCGGTTGCGGGTGACTTCGTCGGGCGACTGATCGCAGACGTAGGCTTTGCCGGCTTTGATGAGCAGCACGGCCCAGTCGTAAAGCTGATCGAAGTAATCGCTGGCGTGGTAGTAGTGAACGCCCCAGTCGAAGCCGAGCCACTTCACGTCTTTCTGGATGGACTGGATGTACTCCTGATCTTCCTTGGTGGGGTTGGTGTCATCCATGCGCAGGTGACAGCGCGCGCCCCCGGGGGCGGCACCGGGCTGGCCGGCCGCATAGTCGCGGGCGATGCCGAAGTTCAGGTGAATGGACTTGGCGTGGCCGATGTGGAGGTAGCCATTGGGCTCGGGCGGAAAGCGGGTGACGATGGTCTGGAACTTGCCCGCGGCCAAATCGGCATCGATGAAATCGCGCACGAAGTTGCCGGCTTTCTCCAGCGATTTGTCGGGGGCGTTGTGGGGGGAAGGTTTGGGCGATGGCTTGTCGGAGCCTTTGTCGGGCGCGGTCATGGTGGGTTCCTTGTGCCGGCTCGCGGCGGTCAGAGCGCCAGTCGCCAGGCGCGGGAATTGTAGATGTTTTGCGCCGGCAGTGGGACGGCCGGGAAAAGAGATGGCGATTCGGAAGCCCGCGCGCTTCGCCGCGGGGAGGGTCGGGAGCGCGGAGGACGGGGCAAGCCCCGTCGCTAAACGGATGATGGATGATGGATGAAGGCTGATGGCTGTCGGGGCTGCGGCCCGGTCGGGGGCTGTGCCCGCTCACTTCTGAAACACCAGCTTGCCCGCGAGATAGGTTCGCTGCACCTGCGTGTCGCGCACGTCGTCGAGCTTGCAGGTGAGCACATCGCGGTCGATCACGATCAGGTCGGCGAGCTTGCCTTTTTCGATTGAGCCGGTGCTTTCCTCGCGGAACGTGATGAAAGCGTTATTGGCGGTGTAGAAGCGGATGGCCTGCTCGCGTGAGAGTTTTTCTTCCGCGTGGAACTCGCCCTCGAAATTTCGCGGCCGGCGCGCCATCGTCGTCCACATGCCCAGCCAGGGGTTGTACGGGTTGGTGCTGCGCAGCGAGCCGATCTTCTGCATGTGATCGCTGCCGCCGCCGACGATCACGCCCTTGTCGAAGCACGACTTCAGCGGCTGGAAATACCGCAGCCGGTCGTGGCCGAACTGCGCATGCAGCGTGGCGGCATCAAGGAAAAGCCAGGCGGGCTGAATGTCCGCCACGACGCCGATCTTCGCCATCAGTTCGATCGCTTCGGCGCTCATGAAGTTGCTGTGCGTGATGCAGCAGCGCGTCTTCTTCGTGGGCCGCTTTTCGCTCGCCTTCTCGTAAGCTTCGATCAGCGCATGCACCGCGCCGTCGCCGACGCTGTGGGCGGTGAACTGCAGGCCGTGCTCCACGGCTGTCTCCACGATGGGCGCGAGCTTCTCCGGCGCGGTGCGGAAGACGCCCTTGTAATTCGGATCGTCGATGGAGTAGATTTTGCTCACGCCCCACGGCTGCCGCATGCGGGCCGAGCCGGTGAGCATGCCGCCGTCGAGATAGATTTTCACGCCCACGATGCGGAGCATGTCGCGCTCGCCCTGCGATCGCGCCGCGTCGTTGGCGGGCGCCTGCTTTTCCTTGGCGATTTCGCGGATGTGGAAGCGGATCGCCTCCGGGTTGCCGCCGGTGCCCAGACTGCGCGAGCAGGCAACGCGCACGGGCAGGTCGCCCTGATCGAGCATCTTCTGATAGAGATCGACGTTGCTCTTCCCGCAGTCGCGGTCGGCGATGCCGGTCAGCCCCACGCTGTTGTAATCCTTGAAAAGCGCCAGCACCCGCGCGTAGCGATCCTGTTCGCCGGCCGATTTGCCGCCTTTGGGCGATTGATATTTCACCGCGCCGCCCATGTTGCGGAGAATGCCGGTGGGTTCGCCGTTCTCGTCGCGCTCCACTTTGCCGCCGCCGTTGGCGCCGCCCGGGTCTTTGTAGTTTTTTTCGATGCCGCTGAGCTTCAGCGCCAGCGAGTTAAGCGATGAGTCCGGCCCCGTCGAAAAAACCACCGGATGCTCCGGCGCCGCGCTGTCGAGTTCCGCCCGCGACGGATACCGCCGCTCCTTCAGGCGCGTGATGAACACCTGGCTCAGCGAAATCCACTCGCCCTTCTCCAGCACCCGCGTGCGGGCCTTGATGTAATCGAGCACATCCTGCACCGACTGCATGTCGGGAATCTCGCCGTTCCATTCGTGCATGGCCGCCCCGACGGGATGCGTGTGCGAATCGATCAGCCCCGGCAGCACCGTCTTGCCGGCGAGGTCGACGACGCTCGTCGCGCTGCCGCGAAGTTTGAGCACATCTTCATTGGTACCCACGGCGACGATGCGGCCGTCCTTCACCGCGACGGCCTGGCGGATGGAGAAATCTTTGTCGACGGTGACGATCTTCCCGCCGTGAAGGATCAGATCGGCCGTTTGTGCGTGCGTCGCGACAAATGATGACGCAACGGCAACAAAACCTGCAACGATGAACCGTGTGATGTGGGGCATGGTGGTGAACGATCAGTTTGGCGTTCATTCCGTTTATTGAGGACTGGATTGCTAACGCGCGTCGGGTGCCATGGGCAAGCGGAGTCCGCGGAGCTTGCCCGTGCGTCACCGCAAGGCGCACGGGTAAGCTCCGAAGACTCCGCTTACCCATGACACTATGAAACAAGCCTCC
>CAYRPN010000008.1:0-79316 GCA_964426135.1 uncultured Phycisphaeraceae bacterium
TGCGCTTACCCATGGCACCCATGCCCTGTGCGCGTTATCAATCCAGTCCTCAATAAATGGGGGATCGCGAATTGGCAATGCAGCGGGGGCAACGAAGGCTACACGCTGGCGACCGCCGAAGTTGCGGGGCCGGCCCCAGCCAGAAAATGGCAACTTCGCGCGTCTGTCCATGCCCCTGATGAGATCCTGCGACCATTCCGACGTCATTTGGACCGGCATGAGGGCGAATCCCCCTTGTCGTTACGAGGTTGGCCTCAATTTCACGTATTTCGAAAAAACGCTATTGACTCGTTCAGACCACATTGATTAACTGGAGGAGATGGGAGGCTTCGTTCCAGCCACCCAACCTTCCCGGCACTCGATACCCCGGTCTTTTTCGTTTCGAAGCAGCAATGACGTTCCGTTTTTGGGCCCTAACAGGCTTTGGTTGTGCCATTCGCGATGGCAGTCAGGAGGAAAAGGAAGGTGGGGTCAGCTTCTTACATGGAGGTTGGTCATGTCCAGCGAACTGATTGTGGAAACGACGTGCCAGTTGCTGGAGCGGGAGTGGAGAAAGCAGGGACTCAGCCCAGCCGATTTGCCGGCCCAGCGATTCATCCGCGATCTGGTCGAGATGGTCGCGGCTAATCCAAGCCGGTCCGTCGTCGAACTGGAGCCGGTTATCCAGCGAATGCTGCTGGAGAGCCAGTTTGTGGACGACACGGGCGACAGCATGGTCCTCAGCGCCAGCAGTTCGATCGAAATTCAGGCCCGCGTTCTCGCCAAGGTGCTCGAGGATGTGCGTCGGCAGTCCTTGCGCAGCGGCATCTGGTCGACCGAGCCGGTGACGCCGATGATGTTCGGCTGACGCCACATGTCAAACAGTTCGTGGATGCCGCCGGCGGTCTGCCGCCAGCGGCTGTTTTCATTGCGCGATGGTCTAATCGCACAATCGCTGCGGCCGAACGATGACAGGCAGTCGTTGCGCTGCGGTTACCCCCGCCTTTTCATTTCACGGATAAACTCCAACGTCAGCACCCTTCACGAAAGGATCGCGCATGTCTCGAAACATGTCTGCCGCTGCCGCATTGATCTCTATCGCACTGCTGTTGACGGCTTCGCTGTCGCTCACCGCCGCCCCCAAAGCCGCGCCGGCGCCGGATGCCGCCAAAGCCGCGACCACGTTGCCGCCGCCGTCCGAATCCTGGCGGCAGGATCCCGCGTGCCAGATGGTTTTCTTCGCCGTGCTCGAAGGTCTGTACACCGAAGGCGTGCCTGATGAAGTCGTCGATCTCATCGTCCCGCCCGTCAAGGAAGGCAACATCGACGCCAGCGTGCAGCGGTGCTTCGTCTTCCGTTGCCCGCTGTGCCACGCCGCCTACGAAGCCTTCGTCCTCTATCAGCGACGCCAGGGCTTTCACGGCTCCGGCGAAAAGAAAAGCACCTTCGGCAAGGGCTTCGACATCAAGATCACCGAGAGCCTCAGGAGCGACGAGCCGCGCGTCCGGGTCTTCGCCATGGGCAACATGATCCGACCGTGGATCGAGAAGCGCATCAAGTCGATGAAACTCACCCCGCAGCAGAACGCGGAACTGCTGGACAAGCTTGTGAAGTATGCCGGTGAAGGCGATCAGATGTTCAAGAACTACAAGACGGATCGCAACTCGATCTACTTCCAGTGGCAGTTCTACGGCGGCTGCCAGGCCTGCGAAGCCGCGAAGATCGTGGCGAAGCAGATTCAGGCGGAGCCGAAGTAGCGCGGATTCGGTTTGATTGTTGCGTGGGTGCCATGGGCAAGCGCAGTCTGCGGAGCTTGCCCGTGCGCCTTGCGTCCACCGCGCACGGGCAAGCTGCGCAGGGCCTCCGCATGCCCATGGCACCCGCGCGGCGCTTGAGAACTTCTCGCCGGTGGCGTCGGCCTCCAGCCTTGGCCACCTGCAAGAGTGCTCAGGAACGGGACCAAAATAAGTTCCCCATTTAGCCGGCGGGCTTGCCCGCCTAGGGCGCCCTCGGCGGGCAAGCCCGTCGGCTAAATGGGGGACCGCCAATTCGCGAAGTTGTTTCGGCCCCATTCCTCAGTCTCTTCAACCGTGGCATCGACTTGTGACATCAACACCTCACGGCCGCTGGGAGCGGGGATCGATCGGCACATCGCAGAACGTCAGCGCCGCGATGCCGTTCTCCCCGCGCAGCAGCGTCGCCTGGCTCCATGATTTGCTGTCGAGGTACGTGATGCGGCCGGCGGTCGATGGCCCGGACAGTTTCAGCGTGACCCTGTTTCCCGCCGCCGTGCCGCTGACGACTTTGCCCTTCTCGCCATCGAGATAAAACTGGCCCGCCAGGGAGTTGTCCCATTTCACGGGCTGGTCGAACTCCATGGCGATCTCGTCTTTGGCATCGCTGGTGTAGGAGGCGCGCTTGAGATTCGGCGGCGTGATGGAAGCGGCGAATACCTTGCCGTAATGATCGCGCTCGATCAGCGGCACGATGAATCGCGCGAACTCGGCATAGCCCGCGGCTGGGAAATGGCAGCCGCCCGGCGGATCGATGCCCAGCGTGGACATGACGCTCAGTCTGGAAAACGCCGTGGGCAGTTGCCGCTGCACTTCGCGCAGGCGATTGTCCGAGCCGTTGACGCCCATCGAGCAGCTCTTGGGCCAGATTTGAAAAACGTAGTAATGCTGGACATTCGGATAGTCCCGCTTCCACGCGGCGGCGAGATCGATGAAATACTGGCGATAGGTTTCGTAGCCGTAGCCGCCGGTGGGGCCGTCGGCGCCCTGATCGTTTTCGCCCTGGTGCCAGAGGATGCCGCGGATGCCGTGCGTCAGTTTCGCCTGTTGCGTGCGCCACAGCAGCCGGCCGTAAATCGTGGACATGTCCGTCGGGTCGGCTTCATTGCGCTGATGCTGATCGATGCGCGTGCCGCCGACGGCGCCATTGATCAGGCAGATCGGCACCTTGTGATTCTCCACCAGCCGTCGGCCCAGTTCCATGCCCCAGTACCCGATCGCCAGCTTCTCCGCGTCCCGGCTGCGATGCACGGCATTGCCCCAGAGCTTGGCGGCCACGGGGTTGCCGGACATGCTCCCGAAGGTGCGAATCCAGTCGCTGCGGAAGGCGGGATCTTCCTTGCCGAAATCGGTCGCCACTGCGTTGGATTGCCCGTTGATGAGATACGCGTCGCCGCAGACGAGATTGCTTGCGGTGTGCAGGACGGTTTCCTTGTCGCCGGTTTTCGAGCCGAAAACAGCCTTGTATTTGACGAGGCCGGGCTTGAGCTTGATGGCAAGTGCGTAGGCCTTGTCCGCGCCGAGCTTCGCGCTCGTTTCACCGAAAGGTTGGTCGTCCGCCGTCACGCGCAGGAAAACGGAGTCCACCGCGCCCTCCAGCGTGCCGTTGCAATGGAGCGTGCCTTCGCTTTTGTCATCGCGGGCAAAGAACTGGTTGTCCTGCGGTTTCTCATCCTTGTCCGGCGTCCGCGCGATCCACGCATCTTTCGCCGGCTCCTTCACATCGATGAAGACGGTCTGCGTCACCGGCGCTCCGCCGTTGTGGATCGTCGCGGCGACGCGCAGCTTGCCGCTGTTCTGTGCGCGGGTCAGGATGAGCTTGCCGGACTGTGTCTCCTTGGTCACCGCGAGGTCGCCGATGCTCCACGTCAAGGCCAACTCGCCGGCGCCGCTCGCTTTCATCGCATCCAGATTCGTCACCCGCGGCACTACCTCGATCGTCGCGCGGCCGTCCCAGGTCGCCGGAGCCGTGAGCGTGAAAATCGGATCGGGAATCTCTTCCTTGATGGCGATCTGGATGTCCCGTGTCTTCACTTCGTTGGCGTAAACCGCCTTGAACTGCAGCGTCGCCGCCTGATCGCCCGACACCCGCCCAGCGTCGAATGTGTAGTTGAGTCGGTCGGAGGAGGCGATGGTCTCCTGCCCGCCGCGCTGGTGGATCCAGTAGACCTTCTGCGCGCCGCCGGCCTGCGCGGTGATCACCGCGCTCTTGCCTTCGGTGATCGAAAGCTGCGCTGGAGAAACGGTCAGCGCATCGCCCGGCTGCACGAGATGACCGGTCAGCGTCTGCAACGGCTTCTGGTTTTCAAACTGGAGCTTCACCCAGTCGGCGGAACGGATGACGTTGGAGATGCGCACCTCATCGACATCGCCGGCGAAGTCGTAATTGTCGTACCAGCCGCCGATCCACATCCGCGCCGGGCTCTTGACATTCAGTGGGGCCGAAGTGGTTCGCGTAACGCCGTCCAGCACGCCGTTGACATAGAGCAGCGACTCACCCTTCTGATAGGTGTGCATGACATGGACCCACTCGAACCGCTGCACCGCGGTCTTGCCGGCGACATCGGCGCCGGAGAAGTAGCATTCCATCCTGATGTGCGGCGGGCTGCGATAATTGAGGATCACCTTGCCCTGCGCCGCTTCATTGCCCCAGCCGAGCACGCGACCGTTGGCCACCTGCGACCTGAGCCATGCTTCAGTGGTGTTCGGGCCGGCGCCGGTGGGTAAGCCTGAAATCTTGTCGCCGCAGAAGATGCCTTTCTTCCCCGGGAAATGGCGTGCGGGGCCGACCATGCCCGCCACATCGCTCGTGCCGGTGTCCTTGGTTTCGAGTCTGCCGGTTTCATCCTTCACCGGCCCGTTCATGTGGAACACGGCAACGTAGCCGTTGGATTCATTGAACACCGCCTTGCCGCTGGACTCGCTGGCCGCGTCCGGGTTGCCCCAGTGGAGCTTGATCTCCTGTCGGTCGTTGCCCTTGATGCGCGGCAGACGCACCCACACCGTCGCCTCGCCGGCAATCGGATCCCAGTGCTCGATCTGGTAGGGCAGCAATGCACCTGCAGGCGTGGCGAAGCGCAGGTCATCGCCATTCGCCTTCGCTTGCGTGAAAGGGAAACTGTCCTTGTGCAGCCGAACAAGAAGCGGAAAGCCCTCCTCCGCGCTGCCGGCGGGCAGGTTCGCACCCTCCGGTGTGGTGAGCACGAACACCGAGCCGGCGTGCTTCCATCCCGCAAGAGCCGCGGGAGCCTTGGCGGGCTTGTCATCCGCAAGCACCAGCGAGGACAGGGAGAGAGCGAGAAACGCAGCACACAATGGGATGGGATCGATTCGCAAGGTGGTCTTTCTAAACAAGCAGGATCGGCGGCAGGGCAACTCAACGGAGAGCCCATCAACTGCGGGCAATATACAGCCTGGCCGTGACTTTCCGTGAGGCCTCGCTTCATTCATCTCGTTTCCAGCCGATGGCCGATCTAGGAGAGTAAGGGTGTGATCCGATAACGGCTGTCACTATGCCATGACCGCGACAACCTGCGACAACTCGGCCGCTCAGCAGTTGAGCCGGCTTCTTGCCGGCGGCAATCTGGATGCCGCCGACGCGTTGCTGGCCGAAATCTCCGCCAGCCTCGCCGCCGCGCCGGTCGACGTCGGCGATCGCGCGCTGGCCGCCATGCTGCCCGTCGCGGCGGAACTGCACCTGCGCCGGCATCGGTACGAACAGGCGGTTGAACTGCTCGATCGCATCGAACAGCCCGACCTCGCCACCCGCCTGAAGCGCAACACCGCTCGCAACTTCGCCTCGCTCCGCAGGCACCGCCCGCAGGAGTGCGCGCGGCTTGCCGCCGCCATGCTGTCGCCGCGCTATCGCATCGTGCCCGGCGTCGAGCAGCGCCTTGTCATCGCCGACTGCCGCCAGCCGAACAAGCCTGTGTTGCTGAGCGCCGGCGGCGATCCGATTCGAGCCGTGCATGAAACCATCATGCGCCTCGCGGATCGCATGAAGGACGGCGGCGGCATCGGCCTCGTCGGGGTCGGCGATGGCTACTTGCTCGGCACGCTGTCCCGCATCACGCCCAAGCTCTATATGGACATGCAGCAGTGCGTGTTCCTCTTTGAGCCTGACCTGTCGCTGTTGCTGTTGTGTCTGACGCTGCACGATTACAGCGGGCCGCACGGCCCGATCGAGCAGTCCCGGTTTCAGTGGTTCATCGGCGAGGGCTATGCGGATCGCTTCGCGCAGGCGATCAATGCCGACCTGATGCTGCCTCCGCCGGCATCGATGGTCGCGCAGGGCGTGGATCGCCAGGCCATTATGGCGAGGATCACGCCGGTAACGCAGGAGCTGGACCGCCGCCACCGCAGCCTGATCGAGCAGGTGAAATGCTATTACGAGACATTCGACCCCATCGAAGCGGCTCAAACCTTCGAATCGGTCGCTCATGCCAGCAATATAGATTCACCCCTTCATCCCCTCACCCTTTCACCTGCTCACTGCGACCTCCGCCGTCCGCGCATTTTGCTCCTGACGTCGCGCTTCACCACCGTTCTCCAGTATGCCATGCGCGACGCCGCCGCGGCCTTCAACCAGATCGGTTGCGATGCGCAACTGGTCATCGAGCCCACCACGCACCACGCGGTCACCCGCCTGGCGATCCACCAGAAACTGGCTGATTTCAAGCCCGATCTGGTGCTGCAGGTCGATCATCTGCGCCACGAGCATGAGGACGCTTTCCCGGCGAAATTGCCGTTCGCCTGCTGGATACAGGACCACATGCCGCAACTGACCGACGCCAAGGCGGGGCGGCGGATCGGCCTGCGCGATTATGTGCTCACCTTCGCCGCGCCGCTCTTCACCGATACATACGAATACCCAGCCCGGCAGTGCATCGATATGCCGATGATGCTGACCACGCCGAGGCAGACTCTGCCCCAGCCCTGGCCTGATGCACCGGATCTTGTGTATGTATCCAATGTATCTCAGGATCCCGCCTCGCTGCCATCGTTGGTGCTCGAGCGAACGCCGGCGCCGTGGCGGGCCGTCGCGGCTGAATGTTGTCATCGCCTCACAGCTCTCTATGCAAGTGGCGGCAGCGTCACCGGTCGATATGAACTGCGCCGGCTGATCGGTGAAACCGCGGCCACATTGGGCGCGCAGCCGGACGCGGTAGCCGTCAGCAATCTCATCGAACGGCTCTGGAATCCGTTGAACATCGCGCTCTATCGTCAGCAGGCGCTGGCGTGGATCGCCGATGCCGCCGGCGACCTGGGGCTCACGTTGGGAATCTATGGCAAGGACTGGAACAGACATCCGCGTTTCGCCAGCCATGCCCGCGGCGTCATCGAGAACGGCGAACCGCTCGCCCGGCTCACCCACTCCGCCCGCATCAATCTCAATCTCGAGCCGTATGTCTGTTTCACCCACCAGCGATTGCTCGACGGGCTCGCTGCCGGCGGCTTCTTCATCGTGCGCGATCATCCCGGAAACAAGCTGCTCCAGGAGCTTTGCAATCTGTTGGAGCTGGAGATCGGTGGGGCGGTGGAAACGGCGGAGGATGCTCGAAAGGCTGCGCCTCCAGCCGTTCGTGATCGCCTGGACGATCTTCTCGAAAGGGCGGCGACGATCAGCTTCAATGACTCGGCCGATGCGGTGCGCCAGGTCCGTTGCTGGCAGCGCGCCGGCGTGCTCATTCCTCAGCCGCAGCCGTTGCCGAGGCTGGAGGAGATCACGTTCGACAGTCCGGCCGCATGTCGGGGACTGATCGAACGCTACATCCACGAGGCAGACGCTCGCGCGGCGATCGTGCGCGAACAGCGCGCCGCCATCGAAGGCAGGCTGAGTTTTGCCGCCGGTATGCGCCTTGCGCTCAGACGAATCGCGCACTTGCTGCGAACCGAACCAACATTGACAACCCAGGTTGCCGCATGATCTCCTCCGTTCCCCTCTCCGTCCGGGAACGGGCTGGGGTGAGGGTCGGTTGACCAACGCGATCCAGCAATACATGAAACATTCCTATAAACACTCCAGCCACGCTAAATACACACGCATGCAGTATTGATTGCCTCGCCGTCGATCAGCCACCATCCGCGGCCGTATCAGCCGCCCCGCAAAGTCGAACCGAAGGCCAACCCATGGTTGTTGCAACCGAAGAACCCAAAGCCACCGGCCACCGCAAGGTTAAGAGCGTCGACGCGCTTGCCTCGCATCTTGCATCCACCCGCAACGGCAAGCAGGTGGTGCACTGCCACGGCGTGTTCGACTTGTTGCACATCGGCCACATTCGCCATCTGGAACAGGCCAAGAAGCTGGGGGATGTGCTTGTCGTTACCGTCACGCCCGATCGCTATGTCAATAAAGGCCCCGGCAGGCCCGCGTTCAATGAGAAGCTACGCGCGGAAGCAATCGCGGCACTGGACTGCGTGGATTTTGTCAGCATCAACGAGTGGCCGCAGGCGGATGAAACCATTCGCCGCCTGCGTCCGCATATTTTTGTCAAGGGCTCCGAGTACCGCGACGCCAGGCGCGATCAGACGGGCGCCATCTCCGTCGAGGAGACTGCCATCCAGGAAGTCGGCGGTCGGCTGGAGTTCACAGAGGACATCACTTTCAGTTCGTCGAGCCTCATCAACCAGTTCCTGACGGTGCTGCCGGAGGAAACGCGACGATATCTCGGTCGCTTCAACCAGGAGTTCGGCCCCGGCGAAGTGATCCGATACCTGCGCGGCGGCAAGGAACTGAAAGTGCTCGTCGTCGGCGATGCCATTATCGACGAGTATCACTACTGCAGCGCGATCGGAAAATCCTCCAAGGAACCCATACTCGCTGTGAAGCACGTCAACGCGGAGGTGTTCGCCGGCGGCATCCTGGCGATCGCCAACCACGTTGCCGGGTTTTGCGATCGCGTGGACGTCGCCACGGTGCTGGGCGAGCGGGATCGCAAGGAAACATTCATCCGCGAAGCGATGCGCGGCAACGTGGAACCGGCATTCTTCACGCGGGTCGGCGCTCCGACGATCCAGAAGCGGCGATTCATCGATCCATACTTCTTTCAGAAGTTGTTCGAAGTGTATGAAATGGACGACACACCTCTGGCCGGCGCGGAGCACGATCGCTTCTGCGACTGGCTCAGTCGGAGGCTGCCGGAGTTCGATCTGGTCGTCGTCGTTGATTTCGGTCATGGAAACGTGACCGATCGAATGATCGACGTCCTTTGCGCCAAGAGTCGCTTTCTTGCGGTGAACGCCCAAAGCAATGCGGGAAACATCGGTTACCACACGATCTCCAAATACACGCGCGCGGATGTGGTGTGCCTGGCGGAGAACGAGATTAGGCTGGAGGCTCGCGACCGATATGGCAACGTCAGGCCGCTGATGCTTGACGTGGCCCGCAAACTGGACGCCCGCCGCGTGCTGGTGACGCGCGGAGCGCAGGGAAGCCTCGGTTACGACGCCAGGACCGGATTCGCCGAGGTGCCGGCGCTGGCAACGGTGGTGAAAGACCGCATGGGCGCCGGTGATACGTTCCTGTCGGTGGCATCGCTCTGCGCCGCGCAGGACGCGCCGATCGAACTCGTCGCATTTGTTGGCAACGCGGCCGGCGCTCAGGCCGTCGCGACCGTCGGTCATCGTCAGACCCTGCAAGTCGTGCCGCTGATTCGGCATATTGAATGCCTGCTCAAATAGTCCGCAAATAGAAACCAAGCTGGAATCCAAGATGCCTCAAAATATATTCAATCGCGTTCTTGTGACGGGCGGCGCCGGCTATGTCGGTGCTGTGCTGGTCCCGAAACTGTTGCGTGCCGGGTACCGCGCGCGCGTGCTCGACTGGTACCTGTTCGGACGTGACGTGCTGGAAGCGACCAGGGGCGATCCCAATCTGGAAGAGATCGTCGGTGACCTTCGCGATCCTGAGACGGTTTGTCGGGCGATCAGGGACTGCGATGCGGTCATTCATCTCGCATGCATCTCCAATGATCCGAGCTTCGAAATGGATCCGGCACTGGGACGTTCAGTCAATTTCGACTGCTTTTCTCCGCTGGTTCAGGCTGCGAAACTTGCTGGTGTTCGCCGATTCGTCTATGCGTCCTCGTCGAGTGTCTATGGCGTCAGCGAGGTGGAGAATGTCAACGAGGATCACCCGCTGCGCCCACTCACCGACTACAGCCGATTCAAGGCGATGTGCGAACCGATCTTGCTGGAGCAGCAGTCCGCTTCGTTTACTCCCGTCATCATCCGGCCTGCGACCGTATGCGGCTATTCGCCGCGGCAGCGCCTCGACCTGACTGTGAATATTCTCACCAATCTGGCGTTCAACCAGCGGCGCATCACCGTGTTTGGCGGATCGCAGCTGCGCCCGAACCTGCATATTGAAGATATGGCGGATCTGTATGTTCAACTGCTCGCCGAGACGGACGCCCGCGTTGCCGGTCGCACCTTCAATGTGGGGTACCAGAATCACTCGGTTGCTGACATCGCCCGCATTGTCCACGACGTGGTCGGCGGCATGACCCGCGATCGCGGTCCGATCGAGATCGTCACGACTCCGACGAATGACCTTCGTTCGTATCACATTTCATCGCAGCGAATTGCCGGCGAACTGGGTTTCACGCCGCGGCGGACGATTGAAGACGCGGTGCGCGACCTGGTCGTTGCATTCCAACGTGGATTGATTCCCAATTCGATGACCGACGCGCGGTACTACAACATTCGCACCATGCAGGATCGCCGCGCCGCACTGGCGGCTTGATCATCAAGACTTCATCATGACTGTCACGGATGACACAACAAGCCTGGACGCCGTCGCACGCCGCATCCGCGGTCACGTGGTGGCGATGTCGCATCGCGCCGGCGCCGCACACCTGGGTTCGGCCTTGTCGTGCATCGACATTCTCGTCGCCGCATACTGGCGAGCAATCCGTATCGACCCGGCGCAGGCCGGCGGCGAGCAGCGCGATCGCCTGATCCTCAGCAAGGGCCACGCCGCTTCGGCTCTCTACGCCACGCTCGCCGAGCGCGGCTTCTTCTCGCCTTCGATGCTTGAGACCTACGGCGCCCATGGCAGCCGACTCGCCGAGCAGCCCGCGCCGCGCTGCGTGCCCGGCGTGGAAGCCGCCACCGGTTCGCTTGGCCACGGGTTGCCGCTGGGTGTCGGTATGGCGCTCGCGTCGCGCATCCAGAAGCACGACTATCACGTCTTCGTCGTCATGAGTGACGGCGAATGCAATGAAGGCTCCGTGTGGGAGAGCGCCATGTTTGCGCCGGCCCAGCGGTTGGGCAATCTTACGGTTGTCATTGATTACAACCGCTGGCAGGCGACCGGTCGCAGCGACGAGATCATGTCGCTTCATCCGTTGGCCGCCAAGTGGAACGCTTTCGGCTGGCGCACGCGCGATGTCGATGGCCACGATCACGCCGCGCTGGCGCACGCGCTGACGCTCAGCCGGCGCGAGCCCGCCGCGCTGCCCACCGCCATCATCGCGCACACGATCAAAGGCCGGGGCGTGTCGTTCATGGAGGACGACAACAACTGGCACTATCGCGTGCCGACGAAGGACGAAGTCGCCGCCGCGTGGAAGGAGCTGCGCCTGTCATGAGAAGCGCCTTCGCCAGCGAGATCACAGCTTTGGCCGCGGCGGACGATCGCATCGTCCTGCTCAGCGGCGACATCGGCAATCGCATGTTCGACGATTTCAAGTCGAAGTTCCCCGACCGCTTCTACAACTGCGGCATCGCCGAGCAGAGCATGATCAGCCTCGGAGCCGGGCTTGCCATGTGCGGGCTGCGACCGGTGGCTTACACGATTGCACCGTTCGTTACTTATCGCTGCATCGAACAGATTCGCGTTGACCTCTGCTACCACGAGTTGCCCATGGTGCTCATAGGCGTGGGCGCTGGTCTGGGCTATGCGGAACTGGGCGCGACGCATCATTCGTGCGAGGACATCGCGATGCTGCGCACGCTGCCGGGCATGAGCGTCATATGCCCCGGTGATGCGCACGAAGTTCGCGCGGGGCTGCGGGGCGCACTGGCATTGTCCGGGCCGGCGTACCTGCGCATCGGCAAGAAGGGCGAGCCGCTCGTTCATCAGTCGCTGCCGGTGGATTTCCGCATTGGTCGCGCGCTGACCGTGCGTGATGGCAGTGATGTGTGCTTGCTCAGTACGGGCAACACTTTGCCGCTCGCTGTCGAAGCGAGCGAACAGTTGACGCGTCGCGGTCTGAGCGCTGCCGTCGTCAGTTGCCATACGGTCAAGCCGCTGGACACCGAGTTTCTCAAACAGGCGTTTCAGCGCTTTCGCGTGCTCGTCACCCTAGAGGAACACAGTGTGATCGGCGGCTTCGGCGCGGCAGTCGCCGAGTGGCTTGCGGATCGCGAGCCGGCGCGCGGCATGCTGCTGCGAGTCGCGCTGCCCGATGCGTTTCCTCACGAAGCCGGGGACCAGGAGCATGCGCGCCAGGCGGGTGGTCTCTCGGTGGAGAGCATCACGCGCCGCGTGTGGATCGCGTTCATGGCCTGCGATACGACCAAACAGAAGTCGACGATTGCCTCTTCATCAATATGAAAACCCGCGCCGCCATCCTGGTCGAACTCGGTCGTCCGCTGGAGTTGGTTGACCTGCAGATCCCTGCTCTCAAGCCTGGGCAGGTGCTCGTGGAGATCGCCCACAGCGGCGTCTGCCACACGCAGGTGCTCGAAGCCCGCGGCCATCGCGGCGAGGATCGTTTTCTCCCTCATTGCCTGGGTCACGAGGGAACCGGCATCGTGCGTGAGCTGGGCACCGGCGTGAACAAGGTGCGAACCGGCGATCGCGTGATTCTTTCCTGGATCAAGGGCAGCGGCGCGGATGTGCCGGGCACGACGTATGCGTGGAACGGACGCGCCGTGAATGCCGGCGGCGTGACGACGTTCAGTGATTTCGCCGTGACGAGTGAGAACCGTCTCACGCTGCTTCCCGGCGGCGTGCCGCTTCGCGCGGCGGCACTGCTGGGCTGCGCGATTCCGACGGGCGTCGGTGCGGTTCTTAACACCGGCAGGGCGATGCCCGGCAACAGCGCGGTGGTCTTCGGGTGCGGCGGCGTCGGGCTCTGCGCCGTGATCGGCGCAGCGGTTGCCGGTTGCAAACTCATCGTGGCTGTGGATCTTCGCGCTGAGAAACTGATTGCGGCGAGGCGAGCTGGCGCGACCCATGTGATCGATGCGGGCGCCGGACCCGTGCACGAGCAACTCAAACAACTGTGCCCCGGCGGGTTCGATCTGGCGGTCGAAGCCACCGGTCGTCCGCAGGTGATGAAGCAGGCGCTTGAATGCGTGCGCCCGCGCGGCGGCACCGCGGTCGTCGTCGGCAACGCACGTTTCGGCGAACGCCTGGAGATCGATCCGCAGCAACTCAATCAGGGCAAGCGACTGCTGGGCACCTGGGGCGGTGACAGCGTCCCCGATCGCGACTATCCGCGATTCGCCAATCTTCTGCGTGATTCGCATCTGGACTGGTCGCCGATTCTCGGCGGCGCGGAGAACTGCTTTACGCTCGAAACAGTCAATGCGGCGCTGGATGAACTGGAAGGCGCGCGGCTGGTGCGCCCGATTCTCGATATTCGCGCGGCTGCGATCGGTGATGGCAGTCGCTCGGCGCGTGCTGAGGCGGTGCAGTGTTCGTGACGTGGGCTCGCGTCGAGCCAAGCACGACCGCTATGGAGCCGTGCAAGATTAACGCCGCCGAATTGAATCGCTTCGTTCCCAGCCGGACGACTTGGAAAGTCGTCCCACATGCGATGTTGATCCTGCACGGCTCCTATGCGGGATCCTGACCTGCTTGGTACGTCGTGGGCAATGCTCATTTGATAGAACCTGTAGCCTGAAAACCGAGAATCGACATTCGATATGCTTGGATTGGATTTCGACAACACGATCGTCTCTTACGACGCGCTGTTTCATGCACTTGCCTTGGAGCGCGGCCTGATCCCCGCTGATCTTCCCGCCACGAAATCGCATGTTCGCGACCATCTGCGCGCCGCTGGCCTTGAAGAGGAATGGACGCGGCTGCAGGGAGTCGCGTATGGGCCGCGCATCGGCGATGCGGTTCCGTTTTCTGGAGTTGTTGAGTTTCTGCGAAGCTGCCGCGATTGCTCCCTGAAGGTGTGCATCATCAGTCACAAGACGCGCTCGCCGTTCCTCGGTGACTCATTTGATCTTCACGGGGCGGCACGAGGTTGGCTGCGACAACACGGAATCATCGACGCCGCCGATTCACCGCTTGGGGCGACGGATGTGCACTTTGAGGTGACCAAGCAAGCGAAGTTGGCCCGCATTGCGTCCGCCTGCTGCACCCATTTTGTCGACGACCTGCCGGAACTCCTTGCGGAGCCCGCATTCCCCGTTTGCACCACGCGAATCCTGTGGGACCCATCCGGCGAAGTTCCCATGCCGGCCGGTGTCGTCAGGCTTCGCGACTGGAGTCATCTTGCGGCGATTCTGGTTCGAGAGGTGGCGGCATGACGACGATACCGACGAACTCCAACGAGGAACTGCGGCCACGCGCGGCGGCGATGCTGCGCTCACGCGGCCTCGTCATGGAGGACGACCTGGAGCCAGTGCCCGGCGGCGGCAACAATCGCGTGTACCTGGCGCGCGGCAGCGGCGGGCCATGGGTCATCAAGCAATACTTTCGAGATCAAGAGGACCCGCGCGATCGCCTCGCGGCGGAGTGGGCGTTCTCGCAGGTCGCATGGAATCACGACATCGCGCTGATTCCCCGGCCCATCGCGGTTGATGAGCGCGCGGGACTTGCCGCTTTCGAATATGTGGCGGGCCGAGCGCTTAAAGCCGGCGAAGTCGGCGCGTTGCATGTGGCGCAGGCTGCGGACTTCATAAGAGCGCTGGCGGCCTGCAGTGACGCGGACGACGCGCGGAGTCTGCCCGAGGCATCGGAGGCGTGCTTCAGCCTTGCGGATCATTGCGCATGTGTGGACACGCGCGTCGCCCGGCTGAATGCAATGCGGTCGCACGACGAAGTCGACGCAAAGGCGCATCGATGGATACAGGAGAGTCTGCGTCCGGCGTGGCTGGCCGCGGTGCGCGAGTTGGAAACTGCCGCCCGATGTCTTCCGTCGTGGACCGATCCGATCACCCGCAACCATCGCATCCTGTCGCCGTCGGATTTCGGGTTTCACAACGCCATTCTGCAGCATGGCGGCAGGCTGCGGTTCATCGACTTCGAGTATGCGGGCTGGGATGATCCCGCGAAGCTGGTTTGCGACTTTCTCTGTCAGCCGGCGGTGCCGGTGCCGCGCGGGCAATGGTCGACTTTTGCACAGGCAATCGCGGCATTGACGCCTGACCCGTTGTCGACGCTTCAGCGCATGGAACTGTTGCTGCCGGTATATCGCATTAAATGGTGCTGCATCATGTTGAACCTATTCCTGCCGCCTGGCGCGCGGCGGCGGAGGTTCGCCGGCTCGCAGGAGGAACTTGATGCGATGAAGGAGACCCAACTTCGAAAAGCGATGCGGGCGATTGCGGTCTCCACCATGGCGGCGTGATGTCTATATTGAGTTACTAATCTACAGTGTTTAATGGGATAGACATGAGTCGAAAGATTGTCGTTCTCGGTTCCAACGCATTCTCCGGACAGGACTTCGTGGATCTGCTGCTGGATCAGCCGCAGTATGACCAGGTGATCGGCATCAGCCGGTCAACTGAGTTGCCCGCCTTTCGGCTGAAATACAGGCGGCACGCGAATGCGGGCAGATTTCGCTTTGTCGCGTTGGACATGAATCGCGACATGCCGACCATTCTGGACCTGTTCGACCGCGAGCGTCCTGAGCACATTGTCAACTTCGCCGCACAGAGCGAGGTGGCGCCAAGCTGGGAGCATCCGGAGCATTGGTTCCAAACCAATACGGTCGCACTGGCGGCAATGGTGAACCATCTGCGACGGCGGGATTATTTGCAGAGATATTTGCATGTGTCTTCGCCGGAAGTGTACGGATCGTGTGTCGGAACAATAAACGAGCAATCGCGCATGTATCCCAGCACGCCGTATGCAGCCTCGAAAGCAGCGGCGGACATGCTGCTGGAGACGTATCGCAGGCAATATGGATTCCCGCTGGTGAGCGTGCGGGCCACGAATGTGTATGGCGCTCGGCAACAGTTGTTTAAGATCATTCCGCGCTCAGCAATCTATGTAAAACTAGGCAAAACGATTGAGTTGCACGGTGGCGGCAGGGCGGTGAAGTCGTATATTCACATCCGCGATGTGTCGGAGGGCGAACTGGCCATTCTGGAGCGGGGCCGGATCGGGCAACTGTATCATCTGTCGCCCGATCGCGGCATTTCGGTCCGCGAAGTGGTGGAGACGATCTGTCGCCTGTCGGGCAAGAACATCGATGATTGCGTGTGCTCGGTGGACGAGCGACCTGGACAAGACGCGGCCTACGTGATCGACTCGACGCTGGCCCGAAAAGAACTGGGGTGGCGCCCGCGGGTGACGTTTGAGCAAGGCCTGCGGGAAGTCAATGAGTGGGTCGAGCGCTGCTGGGACGAGATTCGCACGCAGGAACTGGCGTACATTCATAGGGCGTAGTCGAAGCGTCAGGCCCATCGATTCACCGTGGGAGTGCAAGCAGCATGGCGTATATTGAGTTCATATCGACCGTTCATAACAGCACGAAGCGCGACTACGTCGGCCGGGTGACCGCGCACGACAAGGCGCACTGCGCCGAGATCGCCGGCCGATTCGGCGAGGAGTACTGGGACGGACCGCGCCATCTGGGTTACGGCGGCTACCGATACGATGGCCGGTGGCGAAGTGTGGCGGAAGCGATGGCGAAGCATTACAGGCTGAAACCAGGGGCGCGAATACTCGACGTGGGCTGCGGCAAGGGGTTTCTGCTGTATGAGTTCACGCAGGCGGTGCCCGGCGCGCAGGTCGCGGGCATTGATATTTCTCGCTACGGCATCGAGCACGCCAAGGAGGAAGTGCGGCCGCACCTGCAGGTGGGCAGCGCGGTGAAATTGCCGCACCCCGATCGCTCTTTCGACTTCGTTTATTCGATCAATACGCTGCATAATCTATACAATTACGAACTGCATGCGGCGCTGAGCGAGATCGAACGAGTGTCACGCGGGCCGAAGCATGTCATCGTCGAGGGCTACCGGAACGAGCGAGAGAAAATGAACCTGCTTTACTGGCAACTGACCTGCCGTGCGTTCCACACGCCGGCTGAGTGGGAGTGGGTTTTTGAGCAGGCGGGATATACTGGCGACTATTCCTGTATTTATTTCGAATGATTACATCCGAATCAGCTTGCGAAGCTGTTCGATATACTTCGGAATCGCCTTATACGGATCCTCGGCGGCTTCATACTCCAGCACGACATACCCGTTGTAGCCGGCATCCTTGAGAATCTTCACCACGCGCGTCAGGTCCGCGGGCTCCGCCTTCTTGCCGGCGGGTTTGATTTCCACCTTGATCTGGGCGTTGATCGTGTAGGGGGCGATCTTTTCCATATCGGCATAGGGATCTTCGCTGTGGAAATTGCCGCTGTCGAAGTTGACGCCGAACCAGGGCGATTTCACGGCCGCGATAATCTGCATCAGGCGATCCGCCTTGGTCGTGAAATCGTGATTCTCGATCGCCAGCATCACGCCCTTGCTCCCGGCATATTCGCACGCCTGCTCCAGCACGGGGATGCAGCGTTTGATCGCATCTTCTTCGCTGACCCCCTTGGGCGGATTGCCTGCGAAGACACGGATCACCGGCGCGCCCAGGGCCGCGTAGTGATCGACCCACTTCCTGGTGAGGGCGATCTGTTCATCGAGTTTCGTTCCCGGATCGATCGTGAAGTTGTTGCCGATCGCGCCGCCGGAGATGTCCAGGCCCAGGACGTGGGCTCTGCGCTTCAGGTCATTCAGGTAGGCGGGTGCAATGTCCTTCGGGAAGAAGTAGCTGGTGAGTTCGGCGCCATCGAGGCCCAGGCTGCCGCAGTAATCGAGGAAACCTGGCATATCGATCGCGCCGGCTTTGTCCTTCGCGGCATCGCCGAAGTACTGGCGCAGCGAGTACGCCGCCAGACTCAATTTGAGGATGCGCGGACCCGCTCGCTTGAACGGTTCGATCGCCAGCGACGATGCTGAGGCGGCGGCGACGGTAACGGATGCGAGGAACGAGCGGCGGGTGAAGGTCATGATGTGCTCCGTGGGGTGTCTCATGATACCGCGTGACGTGACGCGATCATCCAACCCACCTGCTGCTCGTGCTGGCGGGGGCGCTTGATCTGCGCGTGTCGCCAATGATCGCGATTCATTGCGTCGCGTCACAGACATCCATGCGGAGCGGGGCACGCCCGGTCGCTGAACGGCGAGACGCTCGCGCGATACCATTCCTTCGCTGTGCCGCGACGATCGAAACAAGCATTCCGCTGTCCGCCGCTGAAGGATCTCATCGCGCAGCTGCTCTACGCGCCGCCGGACAAGCGGCGCGAGCAGGCCCGTCGCGCCGAGAAGCTGCACGATGAGATTGACACAGCCACCAATTATTCGCTCGAGTTCGTGAAGTATCGCATCACCGGCTATCGCGATGAGGAGAGCGCTCACACAGTCATGCCCGGCGAGGCGCTGCGGCCTGATCTGCGTCTGTTGATTGACCGGCTGACGCACTCGGCTCCATTGCCGCCGGAGGACTCGGAACCTTGCGAAAGCATTGACGAATTGGCGTCGAGGCTGAATGTGAGCACCAAGACGCTTGCTCGCTGGCGTGAACTGGGGTTACGCTGGCGTTGGATGCAGATGGATGCAGCGGCGCAGCCGCGTATCGTCGTGCCGCGGTCCGCCATCGAGCAATTCCATGTCGAGCACGGCGATCGCGTCGCTCATGCCGCGAAGTTCTCGCAGATTCCCGAGCCCTTGAAGGATCGCATCATCGAGCGTGCGCGGCGTATCGCCAGGTCGCGCCAGGTCACGCCGTTCAGGATCGCCGAACATCTTGCCCGCCGCGTGCATCGTTCCGTTGAGACGATTCGGCTGCTTCTGGAGAAGCACGACCGCCAGCACCCGGAAGCTCCTGTGTTCGCCGAGCGGGTCGGACCATTGACGAGCGAGCAGAGAAGGGAAATCGTCCATGCTCGCAGCATGGGGATTCCCGTCAGCGTGCTGGCCCGCCGGTACCACAAGACGCATTCGACGATCCGCCGCGCCATTTACGAGCAGCGGGCGCAGTTGGTTGGAAAGCTGGAGATTTCGTTCATTGAATCTCCGACCTTCTCGCGTCCCGACGCGGAGGCGGTGTTGCTCCGTGCCGAGACGCTGGCGGCGCTGGACGAACCGCAACCGTCCGCCAAGGCCGGCGTCCCGGTGCTTCTTGACGATCTGCCAGACGCCCTGCGCCCGCTCTTCGGTCACGCGCCGCTCACTCCGCGCGATATGCGATCGCTGCTGACTCGCATGCATTATCTCCGCTGGCGGGCGGCCAAGGTGCGGGCGAATCTGGATCGTTGCGAGCCGCGCCTTGGTGAACTGGATCGCATCGAGCAGGACCTGGCCCAGGCGGCCAGTCTGCGCGAACGTCTGGCGGTCCGCAGCCTGCCCGTGTTGTTGTCAGTGGCGCGGCGGCATCTGATTCCTTTGCCGGACCAGACGCAGTCGCAGGCGGTGCTGTTGCGACTGCTGGAACTGGGGCTGCCGCTGGCGATCGGATCGGTGGATTTGTTCGACATCCGGCGGAAGCAGACGTTTGACGACTTCGTCCGCCTGCGGCTGATGCGACACTACGCGAGCAAGGATGCCGAAGCCCGAATTGCTGCCGCGTCGACGGTTTCGGACGCGGCCGACGGCAAGCCCCGTGCCAAGAGCCGACACGCTCATGCGGGCACCGGCGATGAAGCCCTGGCCAGAATGCGGGCAGCGGCGAAATCGCTCGGCGTTTCACTCGTGTGATGAATCGGACCCGAGTGCCGTCGGAATCGAGCAGATGAGGCAAGAGCGCCCGCGTGTGCCGGAATCGATTTCGTCCCAATCAACTCAAGAAAGCGAATGCGAAATGCGCGATTCCTCGCGCATTTCGCTTGAATGGAAAGCAAACCTCCTTAGACCACCTTGCTCTGCCCGGGCACCGCGATCGGGTAGTTGCCGTCCTTGTCAGGATTGATCGGCGCTTCGGCGTCGAACGCGAAGTTCTTGGGCATCAGCGACACCTTGGAGTTGATCGCGTCGTCCCACTTGATCTCCTGCCCGCTGTAGGTGCACATGCGGCCGAGCACGGAGGTCATCGAGCTGTGGGCGCCGTACACGGCTTCGTTGTAAGGCTTGTCGTTGCGGATCGCGGCGAACAGATCGTCGTGCTCCTGCTGGTACGGGTTTTTGCCGCCCTTGGGACGCCAGACGTCCTTCTGGCCATAGAGCTGGAGCGATCCGCTGATGTTGCCCGCGCCCTTTTCGCCGTGGATGTGCTCGGCGACTTCGTTGCGGCAGCCGCGGATGTGGCGGCACTGGCTGAAGAGCTTGGTGCCATCCTTGTAGGTGAACTCGACCGAGTGGTGGTCGTAGATTTCGCCGTAGTCCTTGCCTTTGCGGACTTCGCGGCCGCCCATGCCGTGCGCGACGACGGGGTGATCGTTCATGACCCAGTTGGCGACGTCGAGGTTGTGGATGTGCTGCTCGGTGATGTGGTCGCCGCAGAGCCAGTTGAAGTAGTACCAGTTGCGCATCTGGTATTCCATTTCGCTCTGGCCGGGCTGGCGCGGGCGGACCCATACGCCGCCGTTGTTCCAGTAGACGCGCATGGCAATGACCTTGCCGAGGTAGCCTTCCTGGATCTTGCTGACGGTTTCGATGTAGTTCTGCTGGTGATGGCGCTGCAGGCCGACGCCGACCTTGAGGTTCTTCTTCTTCGCCTCTTCCGCCGCGGCCAGCACCTGGCGCACGCCCACAGCGTCGACGGCCACGGGCTTCTCCATGAACACGTGCTTGCCCTTGCTCACCGCGTATTCGAAGTGGATCGGGCGGAAGCCGGGCGGCGTGGCGAGGATGACCAGGTCGATGTCGCTGCGGTCGATCAGCTTCTTGTAAGCATCGAAGCCGACGTAGCAGTCGTCGGGCTTGACGGTGACCTTGTCCTTGTGGCTCTTGACCATGCCGTTGAGCGTGCCCTTGAGGCGATCCTCGAAGGCGTCGGCGAGGGCGACCATTTTGACCTTGCCCTCGGTGGAGAGCGCCTGGTCCGCGGCGCCGCTGCCGCGTCCGCCGCAGCCGATCAAGCCGACCTTGATCTCATCGCTGCCGGCGGCAAAGGCGCGGCTGGCGACGCCGAGTTGGGCGGCGATGGCGGCGGTGGTGACCGCAGCCGACGAATGCTTCATGAAGTCGCGTCGAGTCGATCCGTTCTGGCTCATGTTGGCTCTCCAGGGTGTAAGTGGACCTGTTCGAAAAGGACGACGACTCGCGCCATCCTTTAATCCCGTACGACACGGGCCTGTCAGTGTAACAATTGCAGGAGCGGGGCGAAGGGTGACGAGACCGGGGAATCCATGAAGGAGGTGTGCCCATTTTTCCGGGGCTCGCATTCCGGCCCCTCTCCCTCTCAGGGAGAGGGCTGGGGTGAGGGTCGGGACGCACAAGTCTGCAATCGCCGCCATCGCCCGACGGATGCCGCAACCATCTGTTCGTCCCGACCCTCGCCCAGCCTCGTCCCCCGGGGACTCGGCCACCTTCTCCCTCACCGGGGGACGGGAGACGGGCGCCGAGCCCGCGGGGCCGGCCTTTCGCTCCCTGGAAAAGTGGCCGGCCACAGACCCCCGCCCGGTGAAAATGCGCGATAACCCGTGCCGGTGCAGGCTCTTATCGTTTTGACTGCCGAAAAGGTAGGACACTTTTCGGCCACTTCGCCGGGCGGGCGCAGGATACCCGACGCGGACCTTGCGCAGCGTTACTCGAACGCGCAACGAACAGCTCTCGCCCCGGATGGCAAGGGTGGCGATCATGAGCACATGATACCGAAAAACGAACAAACCATCAAGACCTATTCTCACCTGGGGGCGCCGAGGGTCTGCCAACATTTCCGGGGGCTTGCACTCCGGCCGCCTCTCCCTCACCGGGGGACGGGAGGGGGCTGGGGTGAGGGCTGGTCCACCCGAAGCGTGTGCAAACCGTTGAACGCACAACAGAATTCGGCCCGCGCCGAGCCTCGACGCACCCGACGGGCGATTCGCAGCGCCCGTGAATTGCCGCGAACCATTGGCCAACCTTCGCGCCCGAACCGATATACTCAGGCAGGCGCCGATCTCTGCTCAATGATCGAGCTTCAGCGGGTTCTGCCCATGTGGAAACATCCTCGCAAGTCGGAAGTGATTCGCATCCGCGAGGCGGGGGCGCGGTTGGGCCGCGCGTTCACGCTCATCGAACTGCTGGTGGTGGTCTCCATCATCTCGCTGCTGATCGCGCTGCTTCTGCCGTCACTGGGCAAGAGCAAGGAATCCGCGCGCATGGTGAGCTGCGCCTCGCTGCTGCGGCAACTGGGCATGGCGGCGTTCGCCTACGCGCCGGACTACCACGGTTACCTGTTGCCGCAGTCGGCGCCGAGTCCGCAGGGGCCTGGCAATCGCTTCGAGTGGTACCAGAACAAGCACCTGCACGCGTCGCTGGGGCTCAAGCCGCCGGCGGGCTGGAACTACTACAACATGCCGCCGGGCATGATCTGCCCCAACGCCCGATGGGTCCTTGAAAACCCCGGCGGCGCGGCGGATGCCAACAACAAGTACGGCGTGCCCGCGATGGTGGTGAGCGACGGCCTGCACCGGCTGGACCTCACCTACGGCATGAACCCCGTGGGCATCCCCGGTTGGTGGGACGCCAACGGCATCGTGCAGTACGACCGGCTCGTGCGCGGCCGCAAGTACGACACGGTGAAAAATCCAGCCGCCAAAATGTACATGATGGATTCGAACTGGTCCGACCCCCAGTACGGTGCCCGCTTCCGTTACACCGAGAATCCCGACATCGCGTTCCTTCCGCCGGCGAACAACTGGGCCATCGCCTGGCGCCATTTCTATGCCGGCAACCACGGCCTCGTGAACACGCTGCTCTACGACGGCCACGTCGAAGCGCTCACCGGCGGCCTGCGCGGCGGCGAGGCGATGGATGATTTCTATCTCTGGGACCCGGATCGCAATTGAATGCCCGGCGTTGCCCGGGTCTCCGTTTAGCGACGGGGCTTGCCCCGTTCCGACGGGCGCGGACCGTGACCAGAAGCGGGGCAAGCCCCGTCGCTAAACGGTGGAATCACCTCGCACACACACGATCGGATTCATCGATGACATTACGAACCCTTCGGCGCTGGATGTTCGCCCTGGTTGCATGTGTCGCCGGTACCGCATGTGCCGCCGGTGCCGCATGTGCCGCTGATCCTGCTCCCGATGTGCCGGTGATCGCATTCCTCTCGCGCGACGAGGCCGGCAAGGCCATCGTGGAGGAGAAAATCGAGCCGTACTTCACGCTGCTCTCCGCGCTGGACATGAGCGCCAAGACCGGCAGCGCGATCGCCGCTGACAACCGCGATGCACAGCTTGCCGAGGTGAAAACGCGCTACCGTGAGGCGATGCGCGACTTCACCGACGCGGAGAAAGAAGCGCTGACCGCCGCGCTGACGCGGTTGCAGCCGACGCTGAAGGAGCACTATCCGCTCTTCGCCCGCACGCCCTGGAGCCTGATCAAGAAGGCGAGTTCGCTTGAAGGCGGCGCCCACTTCACGCGCGAGGCGCACATCGTTCTTTCCGAGCAGTTTCCCGCCGCGGTTGCCAGCGCCAGGGAAAAACGCAAGCCCGACGAAGTCGCCCGCATGGCGCTGGGGCTGCTGCTGCACGAGCAGTGCCACGTGTTGCAGCGGCTGCACCCGAAGCTGTTTGCCGGGATGTACGCTCAGTTCTGGCGGATGGAGCGCTTCGAGAAAATCGCGGGCACGACCTGGCTCGATGAACGCAACGCGGTGAATCCCGACGGCGTGGATGTGAACTGGATCGTGCCGGTGAAGATGAAGGAAGGCGACGCGGAGGTCGAGCGTCACGTCTGGCCGCGGATTCTGTACAAGACGACGCAGGGCGTTCCGCGCATGTTCGCGGACATGGAGATGGTGCTGGTGGACGTGGAGCGCGCGGGTGAAGGGTGGCGCGTCAAGTCGGGTGACGACGGCACGCCGTCGCGCCAGCCGCTGAACAAGGCCGCGTCGTTCGCGGCGCTTTTCCCGCACGGCAACGCGTACCACCCCAACGAAGCCGCCGCCGCCGCGATTCCCGCGATCATCCTCGCCGACGCATTTCCGCAAGCCGCCCGGCCGGCGCCGTCGCAGGCGATGTTGGATTACGAGGGCCGGCTGCGGAAGTGGATGCGCGAAAAGTTGAAATGAATGGTGCGATCACGCTTCGGTCAAAGCAGTGGGGACGATGCGAATGGCCTGCTCTCCTGTAGGGTGCGTCAAGGCTCGGCGCGGACGCACCACGTTGCGTCTACGTTGACTGTGGTGCGTCCGCGCCGAGCCTTGACGCACCCTACGCAATGCGCAGTACGCATTCCGCCATCCGAAATCCGAAATCCAAAATCCAAAATCTCTTCACGTGCCCAGGATTCTCCGGTGCCCCCACGCGGTCAGGGCGAAGCATCCGCCGGCGATCAGGGCGGCAACGGGATAGCCCAGCAGCGTGAGGAAATACGCATCAATCAGGCACATTCCCGACAGCCAGGTGAGAATCGCCGGCACCGTCTTCGGCGGCTTGGCGAACACGAACTTCACCGCTCGCGCCAGCCAAAGCGCCACGGCGAATGCCGCGATGGCGATCCACCATTCCATCTTCGCCGGTTTCAGGACACCCACCATCGCCAACACGCCGACGGGCATCAGCACCGCGAGATATTTGCGGAGGTCGAGCGCGTTGGACACTTCGCTGCGCGAGACGATGGTGATGCAGACGGTGTAAGCGGTGATGACGGCGGCGGGAATGAGGATCTTCGGATGGTTCCACGACAGGTCGGTGCCGCAGACCGCGATGAGCAAGGCCGGCACGGTGTAGACCAGCCCGCGGCAAGCGCCCATCAGCAGCACCGCCAGCGGCGATTTCTTATGCGTCGCGTCGTAGGCCGCGATCGCGGCGACAAGGATCAGCCCCAGCCGCAATCCGAATCCACCATGCAATAGCCAGAGCACGGCCAGGCCGAAAACAAAGAGAAAACACGCAGCCGCCAGCGCGGTGCGTGGATGGATGCGCCCCGACGGCAGCGGCCGGCGCGGGCGCTCCACGCGGTCCACCGCCAGGTCCATCCAGTCATTGAGAATCATGCCGCCGATGTAGAAGCAGGACATGGCGAAGGCGATGATCGCCGCCCACGCAGCCAGCACATCGATCGGCGTTTCGCTGACATCGGTCGGGCGTCCCCATTCATTCCATCGGTCGATCTTCGCGGCAATCCCGCAAGCCGCACCCACCATCACATTCGTCCAGACCGTCGGCAGGTTGCTGATGCGCGCCAGTTCCAGCCAGTCGCGCAGCGTCGCGCGATGAGGCTGCTCGGCGCTTTGTGGCGCGATCACCGGCACCGCCGTGGATGGCGCGGCGGACGCGGGCGGGCTGGCTGGATCGTCGGACATCGCAGGAAGTGTACCGATTGGACGGATGCACTTGCACGAATGGAAGGCTCCGCTAACCGTTCAAGTCACCCGCGCGACGCGCCCCGGCTCGCCGGCTTGCCGTCGCCAGTTCCGTGTCCTCTGTCCCCTATTCCCTTCCGCGAGCCTTCCGCCTTCATCAGCATCGGCGAACCCATCTGCTGTCGCACCCATTGCATCTCCCGCGCGATGCCTTCGGTGAGGTCGGCGGTTTTCAGTTCAGGCGGCAGCACGGACCAGGCATAAGTCTCCACTTCAAAATGCTTGCACTCGCTGTGCTTGCCGATCAGCTTGAGGCACTCGATGGTCTCCGCCTGCGTCGATTGCAGCAGCCCGAACTCGCGCAGGAACAGCGGCACGTGAAAGTGCGTGCGCCATTCCACCTCCGGCGGAGGCGTGCCGTCGAACTCCGCCAAGGCCACGGGCAGGTCTTCCCACAGGTGTCCGCCGGCGATTTTCGAGACGGTCTGATGCAGGTAGCGATCTTCGCCGAAGGCGCGGAGCTGCTCCAGCGCCTCCATGCGTTCGTGAATGTCGAGCTTGTCGAACGGCGCCTTGACCGCGGAAGAAATCTGCACCTTGCCCACTTCGATGCCGGCGCTCTTGTAATTCTTCAGCGCGTGTTCCTGCGACTCAAACATGACCGCCGCGTGACACACATCGTGGCACACGCGCAGGTAGCGCTTGAGGCGGTACTCGGTGGTGAGCAGGGCGATCTCGTCCTTGAAAAAGTCCACAACATCCTGGCTGGTGTCGAGGTAGCAGCCGGGCTCCGGTTCGAGGTCGATGTGGATGAGCTTGCCGGTGGTGTCTTCGAGGTGGGCCAGGTGATCGATGAGCTTGACCAGGTGCTGGGCGGCGGCGAAGGATTTGTCCGGCGACTCCTGGATCGACTTGCGCCAGCCGATGGGCAGCGTGGAGATGCTGCCTTCCTTGTCGTCTTCATCGAGCAGTCGCGCGAGGATGTCGGCCAGGTGAATCGTGTACTGCAACCTCGCCTCGCTGGACCAATCGGGGAGGTAGACCTTGTGCTTGACGCGGGCTTCGTGGAAGTTGCCGTAGGGAAAACCGTTGATGGTGAAGGGGATCAGGCCGCGGGCGTGGAGCCACGCCTTGAGTTCATCGGTCTTGCCTTTGCTGATGATTTCCCAGGCGGCGTCGTGCGGAATCCACAGGCCCACGCCCATCATTTCATCGTGCTGGCAGACGAGCTTGCGGATCGGCACCGCGTAGGCTTCGAGGTTGGCGAGCATCTGGGCATAAGTGGCGCCGGCATGCACGTTGGTGCAGTAGCCGGTGATCGAATTGGGGCCGAAGAGATTGCGCATGTCGGGTGGGGGCGTTGGTGGAACGTGGACGATTGGTTGGGAGCGCTGCACGGCGGCGTCACCGCGGCGCCAGGCCGACGCAGGCAGTGTAGCACTTCATTTCTCGTCCCGACGTTGGGGGAAATGCCGATGCCGCCGCCGGTGCGGCGCGCTGCGAGCGTGGTTGCGGGGATCGGCGACCGTGCAGGCATCTCGCCATTGCATCGACGAGGCTGCGGCGCGGCCTCACTTCACCTCGATCGTCACCTTGAACGTCTCCACCGGCGGCTTGTCCTTTTCGAACGGCCGCTTGTAGTGCATGACGATCGTGGTCTTGCCCGCTTCCTTGGCGACGAAGCGCGCCTGGAACCTGCCGCCGCTGCCGACGATGCCGGGCTTGACCTTGTCGGCCACGTATTGCACATCGCCGTCCTGCGCGACTGCCTTGCCCTCGACGGACGCAACGGACCAGAGATAGCCGGTGGTCGGATTGCCCTTGAGCGCGATGATGGCGGCTTTGCCCTGGGCGAGTGCGATGGTCTTGCCATCGGACTCTTTCGAGATGATCAGGGCGTCATCATCCCTCTTCTCGGCTGCGAGGCAGACGGAGGCGAGGAGAAGGAACATCGACATGGATAGAGGGCGCATCAATGGACTTTCGGTGAAAGTGAAATCAGCGTGCAGTTCGCTGCTGGAGACCAGCACCCTCCGGATCAAGTGCGGACTTGGGAAAGAGTCACTTGCTGACGTCGGGACGATGTCACGCGCGTGACGACGCACCATTCGGATGTTTCGGGTTTGCCATCAGGGTCTGATTCGTGCAATCGACGAGCAGATCGAGTTTTTCGAGAACCGTCTGTCCGATCAAGACCTCGTTACCGAGGATGGCGGCCTCATCCACGGTTTCACGATCACCGATGCGAAAGCGCAGTCCTCCGGTCAGGCCCACAGTCTCACTTCGGCCATCGGCAAAGACCGCGTCGGTGCTCGCCGAGATCGTCAGGCCTAGCAACTCAACGAGATCACGAGGCAACGCTGAGCGAGTCGAGCCAGTGTCCACCAAGGCCATTGCTTCGATGGAGCGCACCTGCTGCGGGTTGATCTCTCCTCGAACCATTCGCGAATGATCCGCATCGTTCGTGAGTCTGACTTTGACGTAGACAGCGCCCATGGGATTTTTCGCGGGAACCTCAACACGGAACTGGCTGGGGTAGCGATATTCAATGCGTCCGACGTTCATGAATCACCTGACGCTATTCTAGCCGCACGCAGCCTCACTCAAACATTGAACAGGAAGTGACACACATCGCCATCCTGCATCACGTACGCCTTGCCCTCGACGCGCATTTTTCCCGCGGCCTTGATCGCCTGTTCTGATTTGTATTTATCGAGGTCATCGACGCTGTAGATTTCCGCGCGGATGAAGCCGCGTTCGAAGTCGGTGTGAATCACGCCGGCAGCTTGGGGCGCGGTGAAGCCGACGTGGATCGTCCAGGCTCGAATCTCCTTGGGGCCGGCGGTGAAATAGCTTTCCAGGCCCAGCAGCTTGTAAGCCGCGCGACTCAGTGAGGCGAGCGCCGGCTCCTTCAGGCCCACGCCTTCGAGCATTTCCTTGCGGTCGGCTTCGGGCAGCTCCGAGAGCTCCGCTTCCAGTCGAGCGCACACCGGCACCACAAGCATGCCCTCCGCCGCCGCGCGCTCGCGCACTTTCTGAACGAGCGGACTCTTGCCTTCGAAATCGTTGTCCGCCACGTTGGCGACGTACAGAATCGGCTTGATGGTGAGGAAGCCCATCGCCTTGAGTTGATTGGTCAGATCGTCGTTGAGTTTCAAGGCCCGCAGGGGCTTGCCCTGGTCGAGTTGCGTCTTCGCCTGGCTGAGCAGTTCCGCGCGGGCCTTGTTTTCCTTGTCGCCGGTGCGGGCGGCACGGTTGGCCTTGTCGAGCATGCCTTCGATCTGCTGCATGTCGGCCAGCATCAATTCCATCTCGATCACATCCATGTCGCGAATCGGATCGACGCTGCCGTCCACGTGCATGATGTCGCTGTCTTCGAAGCAGCGGACGACTTCGATGATGGCATCGACGCCGCGGATGTGGCTGAGGAACTTGTTGCCCAGGCCCTCGCCCTTGCTCGCGCCCTTCACGATGCCGGCGATATCCACGAGTCGCCACGCGGCGGGGATGATCTTCTCCGTGGGCATGTGCTTGTGGATGCGCTCGAGGCGATCGTCAGGCACCGCGACGACGCCGACGTTGGGCTCGATGGTGGCGAAGGGATAGTTCGCCGCCAGTGCGCCGGCGGCGGTCATCGCGTTGAACAGCGTGGATTTGCCGACGTTGGGGAGACCGACGATGCCTGCTTCCATGGTTGCGTCCTCGTAAAAGAGGCGGGATTGTGGCAGATTTGGGGGGGCGTGCAAATGAATGGCCGCGCGGTGTGAGGGAAGGAATTTCACCACGGATCGCACGGATGACACGGATGGAGCGGAAGCGGGCCGGAATCAATTCATTTTCATTTGGAAAGCAGTCCGCCATGTGACTTCTGTTACGCACCGACAGGATGAAAACGTAAGTCATCAGGAGCCAATGAGGTTCACGGTTTAGCGACGCGGCTTGCCGCGCCTATTTTCAGAGCAGGCAAGCAGGAGAACAGGCAAGCAGGAAAGCAGGAAAGGAGGAAATGAGGAAAGGAAGCAAGCGAGATTCAGCCAAGGAAACTTCTCCGGTTTCTTTTCCTGCTTTCCTCCTTTCGTCATTTCCTAAGAATTCCGGTCCAGTTGTGACGAGGGAAGCACCCGTTTTCGGGCTTGATTTCATCGGTGTCATCCGCGTGATCCGCGCTTGCCCGGCATCCCATTTTTGCCGCGCCAAAGATTGTCAAAATCGCCTTGTTTTCAAGGCTGATTTTGCGTCCCGCCGGTTCGCGTTGCGGGATCAGAAAGACTAGAATGCGGGTCTGTCGCCGGCCCCGGCCCTGGCTTCGATTTGGCCCTGTTTTCCGGGCGCGGCGCGAACCTGAAAACCACCATGCCTGACCCGAATGACAACCTGCCGCCCGACGCGACCCCGCCCGGCCATGTGCCTCCCGGCACGCCGCCGCCAGACGCCCAAGGCGGCGAGCCGCCTGCGAATCCGGGCAAGTTCCTCGATACCGCCATCGACCGCGAACTGGCCGACAGCTATCTCACTTATGCGATGTCGACCATCGTCGATCGCGCGTTGCCCGATGTCCGCGACGGTCTGAAACCCAGTCAGCGGCGCATCCTCGTCGCCATGCACGATCTGAATCTCTCGCCCGGCCGCAAGCACAGCAAGTGTGCCGGCATCGTGGGCGAGACGATGAAGAAGTATCACCCGCACGGCGATCAGGCGATCTACCCCACCCTCGTCAACATGGCGCAGGAATGGAAGATGCGCTGCATGCTGATCGACAAGCAGGGCAACTTCGGCTCGCTCGATCCCGATCCGCCGGCGGCGATGCGTTACACCGAGGCCCGGCTGCACGCGCATGCGATGGAGATGCTGGAGGACCTGAAGCTCAACACCGTCGACTGGCAGCCGAACTTCGACGA
This sequence comes from uncultured Phycisphaeraceae bacterium, assembly GCA_964426135.1. Taxonomy (GTDB): domain Bacteria; phylum Planctomycetota; class Phycisphaerae; order Phycisphaerales; family Phycisphaeraceae; genus CAYRPN01. Next base: position 30,294 of record CAYRPN010000008.1, read on the forward strand.
ATCGTGCGACGAACCGAAGGTGCTTCCCGCCAAGTTCCCGAACCTGTTGGTGAATGGTTCGACCGGCATCGCGGTGGGCATGGCGTCGAGCATGGCGCCGCACAACCTCGGCGAAATCTGCGACGCCATCATCGCCACCGTGGACAAGCCCGACATCGATCTCAAGGAACTCATGCAGATCGTGCCCGGGCCCGACTTCCCCACCGGCGGCATCATCTGCGGCCGCGCGGGCATCATCCAGGCGTACGCCAGCGGCCGCGGCAAGCTTTCGCTCCGCGCCAAGATTCATCACGAGCAGACCAAGACCGGCCGCAACCTCCTCGTCGTCACCGAGATTCCGTTCCAGGTCACCAAGAACGACGCGATCATCGACAAGATCAAGGACCTGCGGCGCAACGACAAACTGACCGACATCTCCGACATGACCGACGAGTCCAGCAATCGCGCGGGCATGCGGCTGGTCGTCGAACTGAAAAAGGGCGCTGACCCGGTCGTGGTGGAGAACCAGCTTTACCAGATGACGCCGCTGCAGGAGACGTTCAGCATCATGAACATCTGCCTGGTGAACGGGCAGCCGCGCACGTTGTCGTTGAAGGAGCTGATCGAGCAGTACATCCTTCACCGCGAGATCGTGATCAAGCGCCGCACCGAACACCTGCTTCAGAAAGCACAGCAGGAAGCGCACAAGGTGGAAGGCCTGATCTATGCGGTGTGCGATATCGATGAAGTGATCCGCCTGATCCGCTCCAGCCGGACGCGCGATGAGGCGATCGAGAAGTTGATGAAGCGCGGCTTCCGCATCCCGGCGGATCATCCCTACGCCGCGCAGATTCCGCAGCGGCTTCGGGCGCAGTCCGCCGCGAACGATGTCATCCTCTCGAAGGTGCAGGCCGAGGCGATCGGTCGGCTGCAACTGATCCAGCTCGTCGGACTCGAAATCGAAAAACTGGTTGATGCGTACAAGGTGCTGCTCACGGAGATCGAAGGCTACGAAGCGATTCTCGCCGATCGGCAGAAAATTCTCGACATCATCAAGGCGGACCTGCGCGAGCTCAAGGACAAGTACGCCGACCCGCGCCGCACGCAGTTCAGCGCGGCGGAGGTCGAGGAGTTCGACCTGGGTGCCCTGACGCCCGAGCACACCGCGGTGGTCACGATTTCCCACGCCGGCTACGTCAAGCGATTGCCCGCCACGGAATACCGCACGCAGGGCCGCGGCGGCAAGGGCGTCATCGGCGCGGACACGAAGGAAGAAGACTTCACCGAGATGGTCTTCGTGGCTTCGACGCACAACGATCTGCTCTGCTTCACGAACACGGGCCGCGTGTTCAAGATGAAGGTCTATGAGATTCCCGAAGGCTCGCGCACCAGCCGGGGCCGGGCGATTGTGAATCTGCTCGAATTGAAGGAAGGCGAGCGGGTCGTCGAGTTCATGCCCATCGAGGATTTCGAGCGCGAGGAGATGTTCCTCCTCTTCGCCACGGCCGATGGCACGGTGAAGCGCACGGCGCTGAAGGATTACCGCAACGTGCATCGCAGCGGCATCATTGCGATCAACCTGCGCGAGGGCGACACGCTCGTCGGCGCTGCCTGGACCAGCGGCAGCGATCACATCCTGCTGGGCACGAAACAGGGCATGGCGATCCGCTTCCACGAGGATGACGCCCGCGCCATGGGTCGCAACGCCTCGGGCGTGCGCGGCATTGACCTGAGCGAAGGCGATGCGGTCATCGGGCTGGTGCGCTGCCTCGCCGATGACAAGCGCGATCTGCTTTCCGTCACGGAGAACGGCTACGGCAAACGCACGCCGCTGAGCGAATACCTTGTGCAGCAGGAAGACGGCAGCACCCGCACGCAGTCGCGCGGCGGCAAGGGCCGGAAGGACATCGCGACCAACGATCGCAATGGCGACGTGGTCGGCCTGCTCTCGGTCATCGAGAAAGACGATGTGATGCTCATCTCCACCGGTGGCAAGATTGTGCGCATCAACGCGGCTGAGATTCGCCAGACCGGCCGCGGCGCCCAGGGCGTGCGCGTGATCAAGATGGAAGAGGGCGACAAACTCGCGGCCGTGGCGCGGGTGGCGGATGAAAACGGCGGAGCGCAGGCGAGTGATGGCGACGCCCCGGCGCCGTGACGACATCGCAAGCGGTCCGCCGTTTAGCGACGGGGCTTGCCCCGCCTCCGCGAGACCCACGGCGCATCGTCGCAACGAGGCAACCCCCGGCGCTGAACAGGTTGGCGCTATTTGACATTCAACCGACGTTCGACAATCTTCGTTTGTCCCCTGGTCAGGAGTTCTTCATGCCCATCGAACAGTGGTCCGAAAAGATCTGGATCGTGCACCTGGAGAATGAACCGGGTTTGAGCGACGACCTGAACGCCGCCCGCGAGAAGATGTCGCACGCCAGGCCCACGCCTTCCATCGTCGTCGATTTCGCCGGCGTCACCGCGCTGAACAGCTCCAACCTCTCCCAGCTTCTCCGCATCCGCAAGGAATGCATTGACGGCGACACCAAGCTGCGCCTCGCTGCGCTCTCCGATCAGATCTGGGCGGTTTTCCTGACCACCGGCCTGGACAAGGTGTTCGAATTCACCGAGGACGTGCCGCTGGCGCTGGCGGGGTTGCAGATCGGGGAGTGACATTTAGCCGGCGGGCTTGCCCGCCGCGGACCAGCGCGTTCCTCGTCCCTTTGAATTCCACCAGTGATCGACAGCCACGCACCTTTGCTTCCACCGGGTCTCGACGCATTTTTCACACCAGGCCGCAACGAGATTGTCGATCCGAGGTCATTCGGCACCGCGCGGCGAGCAAGCTCGCCGGCTAAATGGGATGCCGCATCACGATCATGTCCCACACGCTGCAACTTTCCTGCCCCGCGAAGGTGAATCTCGCGCTGTCTGTCGGGCCGCCCGATTTGGCCGGCATGCATCCGATCGCGAGCTGGATGGTGGCGGTGAACTTTTCCGATGCGATGACGCTTCAGAAGCTCGACGCGGGCCCCAGCCAGTTTGATCTTGCCTTCGAAAGCGATGACGCCAAGGGCCAGCCGCTGGGACTCGTGGACTGGCCGCTCGCGAAGGATCTCTGCTTCCGCGCACATGCTTTGTTGCGGCAGCGCGCCGGCCGCGACTTGCCGTGCAGCCTGACGCTCCGCAAGAAAATTCCCGCCGGCGCGGGCCTCGGCGGCGGCTCCAGCAACGCCGCCGCCGCGCTCGTGGGGCTGAACCGCTTGTTCGAGCTGGGACTCGATCGCGCCGCGCTCGTCGAGATCAGCCGCAAGCTCGGCAGCGATATCGCGTTTTTCATCGGCGCCGCGGAACGCGAGTATTCCGCCATCGTCACCGGCATCGGTGAAACGCTTGAGCCCGCGCCGCGCAAGGACACGATCGATTTCGTCCTCATCTTCCCGCCTTTCGGCTGTCCCACCGGGCCCGTCTACAAGGCGTTCGATGAGATGGCGCGCGCCACTCAATCGCCCGACCTTGCGCGCGTGCGCGAGCTTGCCTCTTCGCCTCTGATCGCCCAGGACGCGCCGTTCAACGATCTGGCCGAGCCCGCGTGCCGGGTGCGTCCACAGCTTGCGGAACTTCGTACCCAGGTCGCCGCCGCGCTGGGCCTGCCCGTTCACATCACCGGCTCAGGCTCGACGCTCTTCGTCATCGCGCCCAGCGCGCTGACCTCGAAGGTGCTGGCGCGGAAGGTCACGGCACTCACCGGCTTGCGGGCTGTGGCGACGCGAACGCTGTGAGCAGGCGGGACGCGCTCGTCACTTTTTCAACGAGGTTGTCTCACATCTTCGCAGACCAAGTCTGCAGATGAATAAAAGCCCAAGGAACCGACGCCAAATGGAGATGGTGTTAAGTGTGGCATAAGCCCGTCGCGGGACAGTCCGCTCATCCATAATCCGTCAGCGACCTGGGCGGCCAGGCGGCGCGCAGGGCGTTGAGGACCGCCAGCACGTCGATGATCTCCTGCATGATCGCGCCGGCCACCGGCGGCAGCATGCCCGCCGCCGCCAGCAGCATGCCCACGACGCTCAGCGCCATGCCGCCGATGGCGCTTTGCAGTGCGATGGCGCGCATGCGCTTGCCGATGTGCAGCAGTTCATCCACCTTGCCCAGCATGTTGTCCATCAGCACGGCGCCGGCGGCCTCGGTGGTCACTTCGCTGCGCTGGCCCATCGCCAGGCCCACCGTGGCGGCGAGCATGGCGGGGGCGTCGTTGATGCCGTCGCCCACGTAGACGGTGCGGGCGCGGGCCGTCTCTTCGCGCACGATGGCGAGCTTCTCCTCCGGGCTTTTCCCAGCGAACACATTGGCGATGCCCACGCGCTGCGCCAGATAGTTCGCCTCCGATTCGCGGTCGCCGGTGACGAGCATGATGCGGTTGAACTGATGCTTGGGCGAAAGGTGATTCACAAACGGAGCGCCTTCGGATCGAGGCTCGTCGCGGAAGCGATACGTCGCGGCATACTTCCCATCGATCAGCACGATGCACTCAAGCCCGCCCGCCGGCGGCGGCAGCAGCGGGGCGGCGTCGGGCTGCTGGGCGACCAGTTTCTGCCGGCTGGTGATGCGAATCTGGTTGCCGTTGACCGTGCCGGTGAGTCCTTCGCCGGCGCGTTCGCTGACGCTGGATAATTCGATCAGCGGCAACTTCTCCGCCTCCGCCGCGGCGATGATCGGAGCCGCCAAGGGATGCTTGGAATACCGCTCCAGACTCGCGGTCTGCTGCAGCACATCCCTGGCGACGCGGCCTGGCGCGGCGATCTGTTCGACGAGCGTCGGCTCGCCGTACGTCAGCGTGCCGGTCTTGTCGAAGATCATCGTCGTGCAGGTGCCGATCTGTTCGAGGATGACCGGATCGCGCACGATGATGCTGCGGCGGGCGGCAAGCGAGATGGAGCCGATGATCGCCACGGGAATCGCAATCAGAAGCGGACAGGGCGTGGCGACCACGAGCACGGCGAGGAAGCGCAGCGATTCACCGCTGACCGCCCACGCGATCGCCGCGATCGCCACGGCAATCGGCGTGTACCAAGCGCCCAGTTGATCGCCCAGGCGGCGCAGCGTCGGGCGCCGCTGCTGCGACTGCTCCATCACCTGCATGATGCGGGCATAGCGCGAGTCGACAGCCAGTCGGCTGGAGCGGATGGTCATCGCCTGCTCGCCGTTGATGGCGCCGGAGATGACTTCGCTGCCGACGGATTTGGACACGCGGTAGGGCTCGCCGGTGAGGTACGCCTCGTCCATGCTGCCGTGGCCTTCGACAACGTTGCCATCGACGGGGCAGACTTCGTGAGGCAGCACGACGATGGTATCGCCCACCTGCACTTGCGCCAGCGGGATATCGGTCATGCCGCCGTCGACCTTGCGATGGGCGATCGACGGCATTCGCTTAGCGAGCGCGTTGAGCACGGACGAAGCGCGGCGGACGGCGAAGGACTCCAGCGCGCCGCCGCCCGAGAGCATCAGCACCACGAGCGTGCCCGCCAGGTACTCGCCCAGCAGCACGGCGGTGACAATGGCGATGCCCGCGAGCAGGTCGGAGCCGAACTCGCGCTGGAAAAGTTTCACGAGCAGTTCAGCGACCAGCGGTCCGCCGCCGACGGCCAGTGCGAACCAAAGGATGGGATTGGCCGCCGCCGCGTCAACGGAAAATGCGTACCGGGCGACGAGATCGCCGGCGATGCAGAGCAAGGCGATGATCGTAATCGCCGTGTGGCGACGTTCCCAGAGCGTGTGCCATGGATGGGCGCGGTTGGCGTTCGGCGCGGGCATGCGGTCCATGCTACGGCGTGGGCGGTGTTCTTGCGATCAGCGAGGCCCTGATGCGCGGGGATCGCGGGTCCGCACTCGTACGAAGCGACAGCGCCGCCTGAAACAGCCCCCGGCGGGAGCCGGGGGTTGCCGCTGACTGCGGAACGGGACCGAAATAAGTTCCCGATTCTCGTCCAACTGACCGAGTCAGAATTTCTAAGGAAATGAGGAAACGAGGAAAGCAGGAACAGACACAATTCAGGCGATTGACGCCCTCTGTTTCTGTTCCTCATTTCCTCTTTTCCTGCTTTCCTAATGAAAATTCTGGCGTCTGAATCCGGGAAGTTATTTCGGCCCCGTTCCTTACGTGCGGAAATCATGCTCTTGTTTGGCGACAACCCCCGGCTTCCGCCGGGGGCTAACGAAATCCAGTGCTGTTGCTCCAATGACAGTGAGCGAGAGTCACTTCAACTCTTTGATCTTCATGTTGCGCAGCGACAGCGGCAGGCCGTGGTCCTGGAAACCGATGTAACCGGTCTTCGGCCGGCCCTTGAGTTTGTCGCCGGCGAGGTCCACTTCGTTGATGACTTCGCCGTTGAGTTTCACGGTGAGCTTGTCGCCTTTGCAGATGATGTGAAAAGCGTTCCATTCACCTGCGGGCTTGCAGGTGTTCTTTTTCGGAGGCACGCCGGGGATGATGCCGCCGGCGTCGTGATCGGTGAGCTTGGCGTCGGCTTTCTTGGAGCCGGAGTCGTAAATCTGCACCTCGATGCCGGTGGCGACGGGACTTTTCAGATCACCGACGTGGAAGTAAAAGCCGCTGTTGCCGCCCTTGTTCACCTTGAAATCGAACTGGAATTCAAAGTCGGCGTGCTTCTGATCCTTGAGCCAGAGATAGGCGTCGTAGCGCGTCCAGCCTTTCTCGCCTTCGCGCGGCACGAGGCTGACCACGCCGTCCTTGTCGAGTTTCCAGTTGCCGGTGGTCTGCCAGTTCTTGGCAAGATCGCCGCCGGCGAGAAGGTCGGTGAAGCCGTCGTCGGATTTCTTCGCGTCTTCGGCGAGGAGAGTGAAGGGGAGGGCGAGGAGGAAGAGGACGAGAATTGCACGACGGTTGAGCAAAGGTGGACTCCGAGATTGAGGTTCACGATGGGATTGCCGGAACGGGATGGATCGTTACATCGTTGCGGCTTCACAGTTCCTCAAGCCCGGCGACATCCGCGATATCCTTGGGCCGACCGCTGGCACGCTTGTTCTTGAGCAGATCGGCCAGGCTGATCATTGCAACCTGTACGCCATCGATTTCGACTGTCTTCCGATTCGCGAAGCAGGTATCGAAATCGACACCGGGAATAGAAGTGAAAATTTCGATCTGAAATGGCTTGGCGCCCATACGGATGATCGCGTCAAGGGCAAGAAAATCGTCGCGATCAACGCCCGTGCTTCCGAAGCCGAACTCATGCAACACGCGGACGAGTCGTTCCGCATTCTTCACGTGAACGGCAACCCAGATATCGATATCGCCCGTTGTACGGACGTAGCCGTGCGCACTGACCGCGTAACCCCCGATCAAGAGATACTCAACCTCGTTTGAGTTCAGCAATCTCAAGAATTCTTTGAAGTCGGGCGGTAGCTGGATCGTAGCCATACATGATCTGGCGAAGAATCTCGGTTCCGGCGATACGCTCCTGAACCGAGCGCGTGCGCCAATAGGCGGCATCGCTCGGCGCGTCATGCAGATGGCCGATGGAAAAACAAGACTTATCGACCCGCACGGATTGGACAGCGTTGGCGGCCATACGACGAAATTGTAGCACAGTGCGCTCGCGGCTCACACCGTCACCGTGCCCACATTCGCCGCTTCCGCCAGTTTCGCCGCGACGTCGGTCTTCTCCCACGAGAAGTGACCCTGGGCGGTGGGCGTGCGGCCGAAGTGGCCGTGGCGCGCGGACTCGAAATAGATGGGCTTGAGGAGGTCGAGGTAGCTGATGATGCCGCGCGGGGTGAGCGGGAAGAACTCGCGCACCAGCTTGGCGATGGTGCCTTCATCGATCTTGTTGGTGCCCTGGCAATCCACGTACACGCTGGTCGGTTCCGCCACGCCGATGGCGTAACTCACCTGCACTTCGCAGGCGTCGGCGAGGCCGGCGGCGACGATGCACTTGGCGATGTGACGCGCCATGTAAGCGGCGCTGCGGTCGACCTTGCTCGGGTCCTTGCCGGAGAACGCGCCGCCGCCGTGGCGACCGCGGCCGCCGTAGGTATCGACGATGATCTTGCGCCCGGTCAGGCCGGTGTCGCCGTGCGGGCCACCGATTTCAAACTGGCCGGTGGGGTTGACGTGAATCTTCACGCGCTTGGCGTCCCACATGTCCTTGGGCATCACCGGCTCGATCACGTGCTTGATGATCTGTTCCTTGAGCTGCGCCTGCTTGGCGGGGCCGTTCCATTCCGGGGCGTGCTGCGTGGAGAGGACGACGGTGTCGATGCGGCGGGGCTTGCCGTCGGCGTATTCGATGGTGACCTGGCTCTTCGCATCGGGGCGAAGGCCGGTGACGATATTTTTCTCGCGCACTTGTGCCTGCTTCTCCACCATGCGGTGCGCCAGGTCGATGGGCAGCGGCATGAGGCTCGGCGTCTCGCGGCAGGCGAAGCCGAACATCAGGCCCTGGTCGCCGGCGCCTTGTTCCTTCTTCTCGCCCTTGTCGGCGTCGTGCTCATTGACGCCGCGGGCGATGTCCTGCGACTGGCCGTGGATGGTGCGGATGACGGCGCAGCTCTCGGCGTCGAACTTCATCTTCGGGTCGGTGTAGCCGATCTTGCGGATCGCCTCGCGGGTCGTGTCTTCCACCTTTTCCAAAGCGCGGATGGCGGCGTCGTTGTGCACGGTCACCTCGCCGGCGACGACGACCAGGCCCGTCGTGCAAAGCGTCTCGCAGGCGACGCGGGCCCTTGGATCGACCGCCAGCAGGCTGTCGAGCACGCTGTCGGAAATCTGGTCGGACACCTTGTCGGGGTGGCCCATGGAGACCGATTCGCTGGTGAAGAGGAAGTTGCCGTGGTAAGACGCTTTGGATGCCATGGGTCTGATTCCTGGTCAAGGAGCGCGATTTCTGGATCAAGGGGCGACTTTTTAGCGGAACCGGCGTCCGGCGGCAAACCCCATGCCCGCGCCAGTTCGCAAAGGGGCCACCACTATAGCCGGAAAGGGGGCAGGTGACTGGATTTATCGGTTCAGTGGGCCTCCCGGTTCAGGCGACGGAGCGGGGGGTCGATGCGTGCGCCAAGGGCGTTACGCCGGCCGTCGCCACCGTCTGGCGGGTGTCGGGAAATCGCAGCGTGGGGGCGATTGTGCAGGCATCCTTGGGAACCGATGAGAAAGGCGCAAGATTCGCGGTTGCAGACCCCTGCCCTGCGCTGGTAGATTGGTTGTTCCGGTCCGTATTTGTGTGGGACTGTCAGGCTTCGTCGCTTGGCAGGCGTCCGTGACCAGCGACATCCTTCGCCGACCTGCAGCGTGTTGATCCCTCATGCGCTGCCCAGTGGGCGTTTTGTGCTCATCCCATGATCCTCACCAGGCGTCCAGAAACCAGTTGGTCCGGCCCCATCGAAACTGTGGCCGGCGGCGATCGTGTTGATCCATCCTCCTGCATCAAACTCGGGCGATACACGTTCAAGCCCGCGCAGACCCCGGAGGAATACACGCAGGTCCACCGCCTCAACTACAAGACCTTTGTCCGCGAGTTGCCGCAGCACGCCGATCCAGGCGAAGATCGTCTGGTGGATAAGTTCCACGACCACAACACCTATTACGTCGCCATCTACGAAGACCGCGTCGTGGGCATGATCAGCGGCCACGATCAGGCGCCGTTCTCCGTCGCCGACAAAATGGCGGATCCCTCGAAACTGGCCACTCTGGGGCCGCGCCCTTTTGAAGTGCGCCTGCTCGCCGTCGAGCCGGAGCATCGCCATCGCTACGTCGTCACCGGCCTGATGTGGGCCATTTTCCGCTATGCCGAGGTTCACGGCTATTCGCATCTGCTGATCTCCGGCGTCGCCGAGCGCGTCACGATGTACGAGAAGCTCGGCCTCGTCACGCTCGGCCCGGCTGTGCCGAGCGGCGGCGTCATGTGCGTGCCCATGTGGTGCGATATCCGCCGCATGCGCGATTACGTCGGCGCCATCGAGGCCCGCCTCGAACGCCGCGCCGAAAGCGCTCCGCCGGTGCATGTTCCTGAGCAGGAACCCGAAACGCAGCCGATGTCGATGATGCCGGGCCCGGCTCAACTGTCAAAGCGAGTCACCGAGGCGTTCACCCGCCCGATGATGTCGCATCGCGGCCTGAAATTCGCCGAGATGTTCGGCGGCATCCGCCGCCGCCTCCAGGACATGACCGGCCAGCCCGCCGCGATTTTCGTCGGCAGCGGCACCCTCGCCAATGAAGTCGTCGGCGCCACTCTGGCCGCCGATCGTTCGCTGAAGCGCGGGCTCATGCTCGTCAATGGCGAGTTTGGACGCCGCCTCAGCGCCCAGGCGACCCGTCTTCGCCTCAATTACACCTCGCTCACCTGGGACTGGGGCAAGCCGTGGGATCTCGCCGCCGTGGCGGAAACGCTCGACCGGAATCCTGACATCAACTGGATCTGGGCGGTGCATCTGGAATCGAGCACGGGCCTGCTCAACAACCTGCCCGCGCTGGTGAAAATCGCCAAGGAACGCGGCATCAAGGTCAGCGTGGACTGCGTCAGCGCGCTGGGTTCCGTGCCCATCGACCTGCGTGATGTGTACCTTGCCGCGGGCGTGTCCAACAAATCGCTCGGCGCAGTTGCCGGTCTTTCGATGGTCTTCGCGAATCCCGACACGCTCGATGCCGTCGACAAGGACCATGTCGCCGCTTACCTCGACCTGGTCGAGAGCCTGCGCGTGCCCGGCCCCCGCTTCACATTCCCCTCGCCGCCGGTGCATGCCCTGCTCGCCGCCCTCGACAGCTACGCCACCGCGGAAGCTCGCGCACAGACCTTCGCCCGCTACGCCGCCATGGGCCAGTTCATCCGCGACGAGCTTCGCAAACTCGGCCTACCTCCGCTCGTCTGCGACGAACAGGCCGCGCCCGTGGTCACGACATTCAACCCGCCCGCCGGCTGCGCGGCGGATGCGTTCATCCAGCGTTGCCTCGACTGGGGCTTCCAGATCGGCGGCGAATCCGGTTATCTGCGGCAGCGCAACTGGCTGCAACTGGCGACGATGGGCGATGTCACCCTCGACGACTGCCGGACCCTCTTCGACCGCCTGCGCATCTGGCTCAAACGCCAGACCGCCGGAAGTAACGGCAACGGGCACGGCAGCAACGGCAACGGCCATCACTGAGCCGGCCTCGCACAAGCGAGTACGCCCCATGCGCCTGATGTCTGAAGTTGCCGGGCTGTCGCATCGATGGGTCGACAGGGAAGCCGTCGCAAGCCGAGTCGAGCATGCGTGGTCGGTGGGATGCCGCGATGTCGGATAATCCAGAATGGCAATGACCGCTTTCATCGCTCGCGCATGCCATCGAAAAAGACTTGGTTCTTGCTGAGTCTTGGTGTAAACTACGTGTCGTGGTGGCGGCTTCCGAGCGGGCTTTCTGAAGAGTCGGTGAAGAAACAAGGAGCAGAGAAATGCGGCAAAATCGAATCATGATGTGTGTCGCGGTCGTGGCGCTGGCCATGGCCGGGAAGGCGATGGCGGTGCCGACGGTCGGCTTTGATCTGGTCGTCACCAACGTGAGCGCCGGTTCCGCGACCTTGGATGTGGTCGTGAATTATGGCGCCGACCCGGTAGGCGCCGGACTTGTTTTCCTCCAGATGGACATCCGCGGCAGCAGCGACAATCTCACCAACAACGGCACCAATTTCAGTCGGTTCAGTTTCGTCCCCGGACCCGCGCTGGCGAACTGGAACCCGCTCGATCCCCTGAACCCGGACTTCAGCGAGTTGATCTCTGTCGTCACATATGACACCTTCGACCCCGGCGCCGCGCTGCTGCAAGGTACGCAATCCATCGGCACCCTCACTGTCAACCTCGCCGGTCTTGCGGGCCAACTCGTGGCAATCGGTCTGATCTTGCCCGATGGGCAGATCCTTGGCGGCACCGATGCCGGGCAGGAGAACCCGCCGCTGACCACGCAAACGTTTGAATTGATCCTTGGCGACCAGCTCGGCACTCTGACCATCGACACCGAACGCTTCGAGGTGCCGCAGGGCCAGCAGGTGGATGTCCCCGAGCCCGCGACCGCCGCATTGGGCCTGATGGGATTGGCCGGCTTGGCGCGTCGCCGCCGTCGGCAGGCCTGAGTTGGATTTCCGCAAACCGAGAACCGCCGCGGCCACAACCTTGGCTGGTGGGTCACCTATACCGCCGAAGGCCTGTGGGTCGATGACGTCACCGCCTGCCACGACCGTCGCACAGGCATGAACATCTCCTTCGCCGACGGCCACGCGCAAACGTGAATCTGGCAGGACCCGCCCACCGCACGCCGCCCACCGCAAAGATCAATGGGTTCTACGTCTTCACGCCGGACAACGCGGACCTGTGACGGCTGCAGGCGGCGTTTGTGACGAACTGGTGAAAGTAACTTATACGGATTCGTTTTGAATCACGCGCCGACCATCGATTGATGCCACTGGCAGGCTCGGTTGCCAGTGCCCACGCAGAGAGCACTGGCAGCCAAGCCTGCCAGTGGCATCAGCGCGAGAACCAAATGGAATCCGTATTACGTGGAAAGACGCGCAGGCTTTCCATTGTTGGAATGTGTGGGCGAATCCGCGAGGCCCACCGATGCACCGTGGTTGTCGGCGATCTTCACGTATTCCTTGACGCCTTCCGCGGCTTCCCCTTCTTCCGCCAACCCTTTGGCCTCGGCATTCCCGCCGGCCCCGTCTGTGGTCCCGCTTTCAGTTCCGTGATCTGGTCGCGCAGCATCGCGGCGCGCTCGAACTCCAGTTTCTCCGCCGCTTCGAGCATTTCCCCTTCGAGTTTCACGATCATCTCGCTCACGTCGAGCTCTTCGTCGCTTTCCATGCCCACGGCTTTGCGCACGGTCTGGCGGGCGCGGAGTTCGATCTCGATGCCCCGGCGGATTTCCTTCTGGATCGTGCGCGGCGTGATGCCGTGCTCCGTGTTGTAGGCGACCTGCTTGGCGCGGCGGCGGTTGGTCTCGTCGATCGCCTGCTTCATCGCGGGAGTGACCGCGTCGGCGTAGAGAATCACCAGGGCATTGACGTTGCGGGCGGCGCGGCCGATCTGCTGGATCAGCGAGGTGGGGCTGCGCAGGAAGCCGGTCTTGTCCGCGTCCATGATCGCCACCAGCGAAACCTCCGGCAGGTCGAGTCCCTCACGCAAGAGATTCACGCCTACCAACACATCGAACTTGCCTTCGCGCAGGTTGCGGAGAATCTCCACGCGCTCCAGCGTTTCGATGTCGCTGTGCAGATACTCCGTCTTGAGGCCCTGCTCTTTGAGATAGGCGGCTAGATCCTCGGCGAGGCGCTTGGTGAGGGTGGTGACGAGCACGCGCTCGCCGGCGGCGACGCGGAGTTTGGCCTGCTCCATCAGGTGCGGCACCTGGTTGCCTGCGGGAAAGATTTCGATGACCGGATCGATCAGACCCGTGGGCCGGATGACCTGCTCAACGACCACGCCGTCGGTTTTTTCCAGTTCGTACGGGCCCGGCGTGGCGCTGACGAAGATGACCTGCGGCCAGAGCTTTTCGCACTCGGCGAACATCATGGGGCGATTGTCCATCGCGCTGGGCAGGCGGAAGCCGTGCTCGACGAGGACCTTCTTGCGGGCCTGGTCACCGTGATACATGGCACGCATCTGGGGGAGCGTGACGTGGGATTCGTCGATGACGAGGAGCCAGGAGGAATTGGAAGGGACTGAGGGACCAAGGGACGGAGGGACTGAAGTTTCGGACCCTTCGTCCCTCGGTCCCTCGGTCCCTTCGTCCCTTTGTCGTTCGCAACACACCTCGAAATAGCTCCACAGCGAGTGCGGCGTGCTGCCGGGGGCGCGGCCGTCGAGGTGGCGGCTGTAGTTCTCGATGCCCGAGCAGTAGCCCACTTCCTGAATCATTTCCAGGTCGTACTTGGTGCGGGCGAGCAGTCGCTGCGCCTCCAGCAGTTTTCCCTCATGGCGAAGCTGCATCACGCGATGATCGAGCTCCGCGCGGATGGATTCGATCGCCGATTGCATCGTGGTCGCATCCATCATGTAATGGACAGCCGGGAAGATGAAGATGATCTTCTCCTGCGCGAGGATTTCGCCGGTGAGCGGATTGATATATTCGAGTTTGTCGATCTCATCTCCGAAAAGCTCGATGCGATAGGCAAACTCTTCATCGGCGGGATGGATTTCGATGACATCGCCGCGGACGCGGTAGGTGCCGCGCTTGAAATCCACCTCCGCCCGTTTGTATTGCATGTCAGACAGGGCCAGGAGCAGATCGCGGCGCTGGATCACCTGGCCTCGGGCGAGGGTGATGACTTTCTTGCGGTATTCCTCCGGTGAACCGAGGCCGAAGATGCAGGACACGCTGGAGACGATGATGACATCGCGCCGGCTGATCAAGGCGCTGGTGGCGGCCAGACGCAGGCGGTCGAGGTCGTCATTGCGCGAGGCATCCTTCTCAATATAGATATCGCGCTGGGGAATGTATGCTTCCGGCTGGTAATAGTCGTAATACGAAACAAAATAGTGAACCGCATTGTCGGGGAACAGCTCGCGGAACTCTTCGTAGAGCTGGGCGGCAAGTGTCTTGTTGTGGCTGAGCACCAATGTAGGTTTGTTGACCCGGGCGATGGTGTTGGCGATGGTGAAGGTTTTGCCGGTGCCGGTGGCGCCGAGGAGGGTCTGGTGTTTCTCGCCGTGCAGGAGGCCGTCCGTCAGCGCATCGATGGCGGCGGGCTGATCGCCCATGGGCTGGAAGTCGCTGACAAGCTGGAAGCGGTCGGGGTGCATGCGCGGCGATTGTAGGCTGTCACAAAGCAACAAACCCCGGCAGGCGGAGCCGGGGTTTGTGAATGTTTCGGGGTTCAGTCAAGTTTCACGGTGTCGTCGCTTCGCGCCACGGCGGCGTGATCACCATGCGCGGCAGCAGCGCCACCGTGTCGTAGCCGAACTTCAGCGGCTGCGCGAGCATCTGCTGCCCGTGGAACCAGTCCCAGATGTGGTTCTGCGATCCTGCGAGGGCGGCTTCGAGCTGCACATCGGCGGGGTCGCTTTCCTTAATCGCTGGTTCAGCGCGATCGAAGGGGCAATCCTTGAAGTAAGTCGGATAGTGGGCGGTCGTGCCGATGTCGGGTTTCACTTTGATCTTCGCCCAATGCGAACGATCGAGCCCCTTCAGCGACGGCGCATCCCCAGCCGGGGCAGGTGCCGGCGCATCGGCGGGTCTTGGCGTTTCGGCTTTGGTCGCTTCGTTCGCCGGGGCCGGCGCTGCCGGGGCGGGTTGTTCCTGCAGGAACGCCACGGGCACGGTCTCCTCCGCATCGTCGCGGGCCAGCACGCTGCGGCCGTAGTCGTCGCGCGAAGGCGCCTTGGGCGCGGGCTCGCTCACGTTGTAGTGGGGCTGCTGAACATTCGGCGTGGCGCAGCCCCACAAGTTGCCGAACCAGAGCACCATGCTCACCCAGAACACGAGCCAGCTCACTTTGTTCCACATGACAGAAACTCCAGAACGAAGAATCACAACGGCTGCATGATACCGCGCCGCGGCGATGCGTGGAAGAGTCTGCAGATTGGGTGCGCCGGCCCCCGAGCGAAGCAGGCAGCGCGCCGGCGTCACGGCGCTCGTTGCCCGCGATACACTGCTCGTGTGCGCCGGTTGGAACCTGCATGCGCCGATCACGGAATGCCGACGAGCGCGAAAGTTGCGATTCGTCTCGGCGTGATCCCCAGGCAGGACCGTGTAGCTGACTTGAGAAGGCCGGTGTTGAACTCGATCCAGGATCAACGAACGAGACCAAACATGATTAATCAAATGAATCAACGCAGAGGCGACTCACGGGTGATGTTGCTTGTGATGGTGCTGCTGGGTGGTGCCGTGTGTCACGCGCAGGTCAAGCAACCGGCCGCAGTGGCCGCGCGGACGACGCCGTGGGACATGAAGGTGCTTTCCAAGAAGCCGGCTGTTTTCCCCACGCAGGAGCGACCGGCCAAAGGGATGACCGCCTTCTTCTATGAAGGCGCCGCCTACAAGGGCAAGCCGACGAAGGTGTTCGCGTACTACGCCGCCCCGACCGGCACACCTCCCGCAGGCGGCTGGCCGGCGGTGGTGTGTGCGCACGGCGGCGGCGGGACGGCTTATCCGGAGTGGGTCAAGAAGTGGAACAGCAAAGGATACGCCGCCATCGCGATGGATCTGGAAGGCCATCTGCCCGGCGGCAAGTCGCATCATGTCGAGGGCAATTTCCCCACCGGCCAGGGGCATCCCGACGCCGGCCCGGCGCGGATCGATTACTTCGGCGATCGCGATTTGCCTGACACCGAGCAGTGGTTCTATCACGCCGTGGCCGATGTGATCCGCGCCAATTCCCTGCTGCGGACTTTCAAGGAAATCAATCCCGGCAAGATCGGCCTGACCGGCATCTCCTGGGGCGGCACGGTCGTGAGTACCGTCGCAGGCGTCGATTCGCGCTTCGCTTTTGTCGTTCCCGTTTACGGCGCCGGGTACATTCACGAGAGCGACAACCCCGGCCTCTCGCAATGGTTCCCGCCCAGGAACATGACCGCGGCGCAGTTCGAGGATTACACGAAGAAGTGGGATCCCTCAGCCCACCTGCCGCATGCGAA
Organism: uncultured Phycisphaeraceae bacterium; assembly: GCA_964426135.1. GTDB lineage: Bacteria > Planctomycetota > Phycisphaerae > Phycisphaerales > Phycisphaeraceae > CAYRPN01. The sequence goes on from CAYRPN010000008.1 coordinate 46,881, forward strand.
GATGCCGATGCTCTTCGTCACCTCCGTGGCGGACCCTGTTTTTCAGATCGATATTTTCTCCAAGTCCGCCAAGGCGGCGGGCGGGCCCAGCACGCTCTCCCTGAAGCCGTGGATGATCCACGGCCATGGCAACGGCTGGGAGGATCCGGTTGAAATCTACGCGTTTGCCGACAGTGTCGTGAAAGCCGGCGCCGCTCTACCGAAGATCGAGCGACCGACGCTCAACGCCGAGACGGGCAAAGTCCACGCCAAGTACACCGAAGGCTTCAGCGAAGCGTGGGTCTACTACACGACCTCCGGCGCCAGTTTCAAAGACCGCAAGTGGGCGTTCATCCAGTGCAACATAGGCAAAGGCGAGTTGATCTCACAGCAGCCTCTGCCCAAGGGAACCACGGCGTTTCTGGTCTATGGGTTCAAGGCCCAGGGCGGCGGCCGCAGCAATCACTCGTCCTCCGAGTTGGTTGTGATCAAACCGTGAAGCCGATCGGATACGGAAACGAGAATATGAGATTCCACCTGTTCATCGTCGCACTTGCGGCATGCTTGCCGGCAGCCGCGCGCATCCATGCCGCCGAACCGCCGAGCATCGTCGTCATCATGTCGGACGACATGGGCTTCTCCGACATCGGCTGCTACGGCGGCGAAATACAAACGCCCAACCTCGACGCGCTTGCCGCCGGCGGCCTGCGCTTCACGCAGTTCTACAACACCGCGCGCTGCTGCCCCACGCGCGCCGCGCTGCTTTCGGGCGTGTATCAGCATCAGGCGGGCATCGGCCTGATGACCGAGGACAACCGTCTTCCCGGTTATCGAGGTGAACTGGGCCGCAACGTCATGACCATTGCCGAGGTGATGCGCCGCGGCGGCTATCGCACCTACATGGCCGGCAAGTGGCACGTCACCCGCTCCGTGCAGCCGCAGGGGCCCAAGAACAACTGGCCGCTGCAGCGCGGGTTCGACAGGTTCTACGGCACGATCACCGGCGCGGGCAGCTTTTACGACCCCACCACGCTCTGCCGCGACAACACCTTCATCACGCCGGTGAACGACTCCGAGTACAAGCCGCAGACTTACTACTACACCGACGCCATCAGTGACAACGCGGTGAAGTTCCTGCGCCAGCACGAAAGGGAATCGCCTGGCACGCCCGCTTTTCTCTATGTCGCTTACACCGCCGCCCATTGGCCCATGCACGCGCTGCCGCGGGACATTGAGAAATACAAGGGCAAGTATGACGCAGGCTTCGCTCCCATTCGACAGAAGCGATTCGAGCGGTTGCGCCAACTGGGCCTGATCGATCAGAACATCAAGATGGCGCCGCAGGCCGATGACTGGGAGAAGGTGGGCAATAAGGCCTGGGAAGCGCGCAACATGGAAGTGTATGCGGCGATGATCGACAACATGGACCAGGGGATCGGCCGCATCGTCGCGGAACTGAAACGCCAGAACCGACTGGACAACACGCTGATCTTCTTCCTGCAAGACAACGGCGGCTGTGCCGAAGGGCTGGGCCGGCAGGCGCCGAAGGACGGCTATGCGGCCAACCTCAAACCCATGGGGCCCGACGATCTGCAGACGAAAATCTGGCCGCCGATGCAGACGCGCGACGGCCGGCCACTGCGCACCGGACCGGGTGTCATGGCCGGGCCGGAGGACACCTACATCGCCTACGGCCGCGGATGGGCCAACGTTTCCAATACGCCGTTCCGCGAGTACAAGCACTTCGCCCACGAAGGCGGCATCTCCACCCCGCTGATCGCATGGTGGCCCAAGGGCATCGACCGCGCGCTGGCCGGCAAGCTCGAGCAGCAGCCGGGCCACCTGATCGACATCATGGCGACCTGCGTCGATGTCGCCGCGATCGCCTACCCCAAGCGCCATGGCGATCAGGACATTCTTCCGTTCGAAGGCGTCAGCCTGAAGCCTGCCTTTGCGGGTCAGCCCCTGGCGCGGAAGGACGCGATCTATTTCGAACATCACCTCAACGGTGCGATCCGCGATGGCGACTGGAAACTCGTCCGCTACGGCGAAACCGGAAAGCCCGCCCGGCTGCGCGACTGGGAGCTTTTCAATATCCGATCCGACCGCAGCGAGCAGAACAATCTGGCGAAACAGCACCCGGACAAGGTCAAGGCCATGTCGGACAAGTGGGAGGCATGGGCGGTGCGAGCCCAGGTGAAGCCGTGGCCCTGGACGTTGGAGGACAAGTAGTCAGGCCGATGCGTTCCGTTCGGCCACGAACCGCGATGCACGTTCTTTCATAGGCTCGCACGAGGGCGGAGAGTTATCATGTCTTGACCACTTGGCAGGCTCCGTTGCTGTTTCCAGGAGTGCTCGATGAACCCCACGCTCGACCGTCGTCAGATACTGTCCGGTTCGCTGGCCGCGATTGCCGGCGCTGCGCTCGCCCGGTCGTCGCGTAACGCCAAGGCGGAACCCGTACCGCAGGTGGCGGTGGTCGTCGAGGCGCAGCCGCGCAAGTTCGAGGTGGGCACGGTGACGTACAACTTCCTGAAGGACGCGTCGCTGGAGGAGGCGATCGTCACCTGTGAAAAAGCGAACTTCAAATGCCTGGAACTCCGCAGCACGCACAAGCATGGCGTCGAACCTGCGATGACCAAGGACGAGCGCAAGGCGGTGCGACAGCGCTTCACGAAGACGCCGGTGAAACTCTTCGGCCTTGGCAGCGCGTGTGAGTTCCACTCGGAGAAGGCCGACGTGGTGAAGAAGAACATTGAGGAAGCAAAAGCGTTCGTCGCCCTGGCTGCTGACGTCGGCGCGACGGGTGTGAAGGTCCGCCCCAACGCTCTGCCCAAGGGCGTCGCCGTGGAAGACACGCTCAAGCAGATCGGCCTGGCGGCGCAGGAGGTCGCCAGGTTCGCTGAGCAACACAAGATCGAAATCTGGTTCGAGGTGCACGGTCCAGGCACCAGCGATCCGGCCGCGGTGAAAAAGATCATCGACCACGCCGCCCACCCGCTCGTGGGCGTGACCTGGAACAGCAACCCCACCGACCTGAAGAACGGCTCGATCGCCGAGGGTTTCGCGCTCCTGAAGAATCACATCCGCTGCGTGCACATCCACGATTTCTACGACCCGTATCCGTACCGCGAACTCTTCGCACTGCTGCGCTCCATCGGCTATGACCGGTTCGTGGAGGCCGAATCGCCGGAGACGAAAGACCCGCTGCGGGTGATGAAGTATTACCGGGCGATGTTTGAGATGTTGGGGTGAAGTCGTCAGCAGGAGGAATCGAAACGCGGCGCCAAGTGGGTGCATCATGCAAGTATTGCCAGCCAGGCCAGCTGCGCGATCGGTTCCGCGGTGGCGAAAGCGTTTCGCCAGCGGAGCGCTCGCGTTGATTGCGACCATCGTGATTGCATACATCTTGTGGTCGCCAGGACTTGACGTGGATGATGGTCGCCACGATCGCGGAACGAACGCGCTTTGGCTCCAGCATGGCTGGCTGGCAGACGATGCGTGGCTTGTTCGCAATAAGCGCGATGCCGCGCGGTTCCGAGATCCGGCGAAGCTTCGCGAACTTGGTCAATTGTTGCGAACCAATCACATCACAGACATTTTTCCTCATCTATGTCCGAGCAGTGCTGCTGGTGACATCGCGCCCTGGGACTCGAGGCAAGTGGAAAGGCTCCTGGATGAGTTACCCGGAATTCGTGTGATGCCGTGGGTTGGCGGCGTGCTGGGTGACAGCGCGAGACCTGACGCCAGCACCTGGAGAGCGGGATTTGTGCGGTCGGTGTCGAATCTCCTGCGCGAGCACCCGAGGCTGGCGGGCGTCCAGGTGAACATCGAGCCGATGCCGTCGGGCAACCAAGACTTTCTGTTGCTACTGGCCGAACTTCGCGCCGCGATGCCGTCCGGAAAGGTCCTTTCGGTGGCTGCCTATCCGCCCCCGACACGCTGGCAATCCGCGCCCGAAGTGCATTGGTCTGAAGACTACTTTCGGGCGGTCGCCAAGGAAGCGGATCAGCTCGCGGTCATGATGTACGACACTTCGATTCGGCTTGCCAAGCCTTATGAACATGTCATGTCAGCATGGACGAGCGAGGTGCTTCTGTGGGCAGGGAACAAGCCGGTTCTCCTTGGCGTGCCGACATACGACGACGCCGGCGTTGGATACCACCATCGAGACGTGGAGAACCTTGAGCATGCATTGCGTGGCGTGCATGCGCGCCTGGCCGGATACGGTCGGCTTCCAACGAATTATCAAGGGGTGGCGATCTATTGCGAGTGGGAAATGGATGACGCGGAGTGGACCTACTGGCGAAAGTACTTCGTCAATCCAAGCCTCGCGCCGCCTTGACACTCAACGACACTCCCATCGCTCTCGTCACGGCAACCAGCGTGGACAGACGCGGATTGCCTCGCGGCGAGAGCGCTCGATAAAGGCTTTCACGCTCGATGCCGGCCGCCTTGGCGACCTTGGCGACGCCGTGCGCCTTGGCAAGGTGCCGAAGCGCGACGAGCAATACCTTTGGATCGTCGGAGTCCTCCAGGGCCGCCTGCAGATAGGCCGCGGCGAACTTCGGGTTCGTGCGGAGCTTGCGGATCATCACGTCGTCGTGGGAAATGGCGGTCTTGGTGGTCATTTGGAACGGGTCCTTCGTTTGTAGTCGTTCAAATTCGCCATCGCTTGCTTGATGTCGCCCGATTGAGTGCTCTTGTCTCCGCCAGCCAGAAGCAGCACGCACATCCTGGTGACTTTTGCGTAGTACACACGATATCCGGGGCCAACATCGATTCGCAGTTCCCAGACGCCGCTGCCAACCGGCTTGCAGTCGCCGAAATGACCGCCGGCCAACCGGGCGAGTCGCGCGGCGATCCGCGCGGCCACCACGTCGTCGCCGAGCGAGGAGAGCCACGTCTCGAAGACGTTTTTGCCGCTCTCGGTGACGTAGTGATAGATTTCAACCATCCCCGGAGATTGTAATTTATAAGTTACTCAATGGCAAGCGACAGCGCGGAGGCCGTCGCCTCACGCCGCCTTGCCCTTGCCCATCTCCACCGGCACCGGGTGGGTCACGCCGTGCATCAGTGTCTGGCGGATCGCGTGGTCCATGATCCACCACGGGCGGGTCTTCAGTTGCTGCCAGAGCAGGTTGCGGGCGTGCTGCGGCTGCAGTTCCACCTCGGCCAGGGCGTGGATGCGCAGGCGTTCGTCGCAGTTGCGCCACAGCAGGTATTGCTGCCGCAGGGGCAGGTCGCGGGTGTAGCGCTGGGCGGCGGCGACGAGTTCGAGGCCGCGATGAAGCGTCGCCTGGGCGCTGATGCGGGCTTCGCGCACCGCGGCGAGTGGTTGCGGGACGACCGTCGGCGTGACGCCGGCGACGAGCAGCCGGCATGCGTATTCGTAATCGAACGCCAGCGGCAGTGTCGCATCGAACGCGCCATGCTCCTGCAGCAGCGACCGCCGGATGAACGTGGACGCCAGTGGCAGTTCACCGGCATCGTGCGTGAGGAATTGCAGCAGCGAGCCCGGCGCGGCGATGGAGTTCACGCCCAGTTCCATGTCGTCGTCGTTCACTCGCACGGTCTGTCCGACCAGCCAGGGAATACGGTCGCTGCCTTCCATGCGCCGGCTGACTTCAGTCAGCGCGCCGGGCAGGAGCAGATCATCGACGAAGCCGACGATCTCGCCCTCCGCCAGTTCCAGCGCGACATTGATTGCCTGGGGAACCGTGGCGTGCCGCTCGCTGATCCAGGTGAGTTCGTTTTCGTACAGGCTGATGACCTCGCCGGTCTCATCGGTGCAGCCGCGGTCGATGACGATGTATTGCGTGTCGTCGTAGCCCTGATCGAGCACGGAGCAGATGGTGCGCTCGATCGTGGTGACGGCGTTGCGGCAGGTCGTGATGATCGTGAATCGCGGCTTGCGCATGGTGTGTTCCAGGCTTGTGGCTCAGGTTGTCGCGTTCTTCCGGCGGTGACGACTGTGACGTTTGTGACGACTTCACTCTTATCGGTCGGGACCGGGCCGCAGTTGAGAGTCAAACGGCTGTTGTGAGTCGCGGCCGCTGGATTGCCGGCCGTGGCCCTCCGATGTCATGGAAGGTGAACGCCCGCAAGAGCACGGGCAGACGGGCCATCCGGCGATGGGGCGCCGCACGCGTCCGTGGGTCTGCCAACTTTTCCGGGGGCGGCGTTTGTCCCCGCTCCTGTTTGCACACGCGTAGGGTGGACCGGCCCTCACCCCAGCCCTCTCCCGGAGGGAGAGGGGGCCGGAGCTGCATTGCCCCGGAAGTTTGGGCAGCCCCAGCGTCCGTCCGTGCCAACCTTGTTCTCGCCGTTCCTTCGCCTGTTTGGCACAATAAGGAACCGTGCAAGATTAACTCCGCAGATTCGAATCGCTTCGCTCCCAGCCGGACGACTTGGAAAGTCGTCCCACATTCGATGTTGATCCTGCACGGCTCCTAACTGTTCCATCCGGAGACCCCGTCATGCTTCGCTTTGTCTGTGTCTGCTGCGTGTGGTTTGCGGTGAGCGTCGAGTCCCGCGCGGAGGAGCCGGCGGTTCCGCCGACCGTCGAAGCCGGCGCCAGCGTCGTTGAGGTGTTCGCCGACAAGCGCTTCTACGAAGGCCCAATGTGGTGCATGAAGGAGGGCAAGCTCTATTTCTCGGCCTTCGGCGGCGTCGCGCGCTCGCAGGTTCTGCGCCTGGAATCACCGGGCAAGGTGACAACCTGGTTCGAGAAGAGCGAAGGACTCAACGGCACCTATCTCTCGCTCGACGGCCGACTGCTCGGCGCCCTGGGCAACGCCAAGCGGATCGTCAGCATCGGACTAGGCAGCGCCACCGCCAAGGACATCGTGACCATCGCGGAGAGCCAGCTCTGGGTCGCGCCCAACGATCTGTGCCAGACCGCCCGGGGCTTCATCTATTTCACCGACCCGGACTTCCAGAAGCGAACGAGGAGTTCCGTTTTCCGCATCGACGCCAAGGGCAACGTGCAGAGAACCACCGCGGACATGAAAGTGCCCAACGGCATCATCGCTTCCAATGACGGCAAGACGCTGTACATCGCCGACAGCCATGAGAAGCTGTGGCGATCCTTCCCGATCAAGGACGACGGTTCCCTCGGCGAGGGCAAGGTGTTCTTCGATCCAGACACGACCGACAAGCGCGATCCTGACGGCATGTCGATCGATGAGCAGGGAAATCTCTACTTCACCGGCCGCGGCGGCATCTGGGTGGTTTCGCCGGCGGGCAAAGCGCTGGGCCTGATCAAGGTGAAGGAGTTCGTCACCAACTGCACCTTCGGCGGCGACAACGGCAAGACGCTCTACCTCACCTGCGACGGCAAGGTGCAGAGCCTGGCCATGACGGTCAAGGGCGGCGCGTTCGCTGTGAAGAAGTGAAACAGGAGACGGGAAAAGCCCCGCACGCCAGTTGATGCCCCGGCGTCGTCGGGAGTGCACCTAAGGAGCCGTGCGGGATCAACATCGCATGTGGGACGACTTTCCAAGTCGTCCGGCTGGGAGCGATGCGATTCGAGTCTGCGGAGTTAGTCTTGCACGGCTCCTAAGTCCTTCAGGTTCCGTTTCATGGAGCTTCGACAACCAGGGCGTTTGCCATCCTGCCGGCACTCACTAAAATGCTCCATCCTCCGCCGGCCCCCTTCAAGGGTCCGACGTGGCTTGGCCCCATCGTCTAGCCTGGTCTAGGACACCAGGTTTTCATCCTGGTAACACGGGTTCAAATCCCGTTGGGGTCACTTGAGATTTCCGAAGAACTCGGAAGCTCGCCGAAAACCCTCGCGAAAGCGAGGGTTTTTTGCCATTTCAATCCGCCGTGTCTCGAAGGACCCGCCACGGCGCGAAGACCGTGCGAAGGCGACTTGCCTGATGCAGGAGCACGCCGCGGCGTTGGCTCGGATCGCCTCAGGAACCGCGCTGTGATTTTCCGACCACCGTCCCGGCTGGAAAATAATCCTGCAGGGCACTGACGCCCCAGCTTTTCGCCCGCAGCGCTTCGATCGCCTGAACCACCGCGGCGGCGGCGGTCATCGTGGTGATGGTGGCGATATTGAAGCGCACCGCGGTGGAGCGAAGCTTGCCCTCGTCGGTGTTCAGGCCTTTCTTTGTCGGCGTGTTGATGATCAGGGCCAGTTCGCGGTTTTTGATCAGGTCGATGCAGTTGGGCCGGCCCTCGCTGATTTTCTTCACCGCCTCCGTCGCCACGCCGTGCTGTTTGAGGAACGCGCGGGTGCCGCTGGTGGTGAGCACGGTAAAGCCCATCTCGACCAGTTTGCGGGCGACCTCGACGATGGCTTTCTTGTCGGACTCGCGCACGGAGACGAACACCTTGCCGCCGGTGGGCAGCAGCGTGCCGGCCGCCATCTGGCTCTTGGCGAAGGCGATGGGGAAACTGGAGTCGATGCCCATGACTTCGCCGGTGGATCGCATCTCCGGCCCCAGGATGATGTCCACGCCGGGGAACTTGCTGAAGGGGAAGACCGATTCCTTGACCGAGGTCTGCGTGGGCGTGAACTCCTGCGTGACGCCCAGGTCGGCCAGCGACTTGCCCGCCATCACCTTGGCCGCGATGCGTGCCCAGGAAATGCCGGTGGCCTTGCTGACGAAGGGCACGGTGCGGCTGGCGCGCGGGTTCACTTCGATGACGTAGATTTCGTAGTCGGAAGGGACCGAGGGACCGAGCGCCCCAGGGACCGAGGGGCTGGAAACCGGAGCGCTTTGCCCCTTGGTCCCTGGGTCGCTTGGTCCCTCGATCCCTTGCTTCTGCGGCCGCTTGATGGCCCACTGCACATTCATCAGCCCGCGCACCCGCAGTTCGCGCGCCAGGTCCCGCGACTGCCGCTTCAACTCTTCAACAATGCGCGGCGGCAACGAGTACGGCGGAATCGCGCACGCGCTGTCGCCCGAGTGAATGCCCGCTTCCTCGATGTGCTCCATCACGCCGGTGACAAGCGCCAAGGCAGATTTCGGATTTCGGATCTCGGATTTCGGATTGGAGCCGTCGGTCCCGGGATCGCTCGGTCCCTTGGTCCCTACCTCAGGCAAATAATCCGCGCACACGTCAATGTCGCATTCGATCGCGTCGTTCAGGAACTTGTCGATGAGGATCGGTTGATCGGCGAGGTCCGACGCGCCCAGCGCGATGTGGAAGAACTCGCGCAGTTGCTTGTCGTCGAAAACGGTTTCCATGGCGCGTCCGCCCAGCACGTAGCTTGGCCGGACGAGCACGGGGTAGCTGATTTCGTTGGCGACTTTGATTGCCTGCTCGACGTTGTAGGCGATGCCGTTGGCGGGCTGGCGGATGTTCAGGCTGCGGACGAGATCGCGGAATCGCTCGCGGTCGCCGGCCCGGTCGATGGAGTCGACGGTGGTGCCGATGATGGGCACGCCGGCGAGTTCCAGGGCGTGCGCGAGGTTGAGCGGGGTTTGTCCGCCGAACTGGACGATGACGCCGTGCAAGAGGCCGGAAGGGACTGAGGGACTGAGGGACTGTGGGATTGAGGGATCGGAATCGAGACCCTTCGTCCCTTGGTCCCTTAGTCCCTCCGTCCCTTCGCTCGGTTTGAACGGCTTCCCATTCAGCTTCTCACAGATGTTCAGCACATCCTCAAACGTCAGGGGTTCGAAGAAGAGCAGATCGCTCGTGTCGTAGTCGGTGGAAACCGTCTCCGGGTTCGAGTTGATCATCACCGCTTCGAAGCCCAGTTCGCGGGCGGCGAAGGCGGCCTGGACGCAGCAGTAGTCGAACTCGATGCCCTGCCCGATGCGGTTGGGGCCGCCGCCGAGGATCACGATTTTTTTCTTCTGCGTGACGCGGACTTCGTCGTCGTACACCGCGGGCACGCCGCCGGACTCGCCGGGGGTGCCGACCTTCCACACCGGCTGCTCGTAGGTGGAGTAGTAGTACGGAGTCGCCGCTTCGAACTCGGCGGCGCAGGTGTCCACCAGCTTGTACACCGTGGCGATGCGCAGCTTCTGCCGATGCCGGCGAACGGCCAGCACGTTCTCCGGTGTGATCTTGCCGAGGTACACGTTCGCCAGTTGCGCATCGCTGTAGCCCAGTTGCTTCGCCTGGAACAGCACATCGCGCGGCACGTCTTCCAGTTTCTCGTAACCGATCAGCACCGCTTCAAAATCGGTGAGCTGTTTGAGCTGATCGAGGAACCAGGGATCGACCGCGGTAGCGTCGAAAATCTGCTCGATGGTCCAGCCCATCTTCAGTGCGTAGCGAATGAAGAACAGCCGGCCTTGCGAAGGCACGTTCAGCTTGCGGCGCAGCTTGTCCTCCGGAATGGGCCAGGTGGATTCCACAAGTTGCTCGGCGCCGCCGTGCTTGTCGGCCGCTTCGCGAGTGACCGAACCGTGGCCGGCGCCGAGCCCCTCGCGCAGCACTTCAAGCTGCGTGCGGTCGGCGGGTGAAAGCTTGGGGTAGAGAATCGGATCGTGGTAGAGCAGAGCGACGGCCTGCAGCGGCGTGGCCTTGGACCCTGTCGCGGCGGACGCCACACGCTGCAGCGCGGGCAGCGCGTTGGGGTGCGCCTCGCGCAACCACTTCAGCGTCGCCCGCATCGAGTTCAGCCAATCGTCCAGATTGTCCAGCCCCAGGCCCATGCGCTTGATTTCCATCGAGCGCAGGCCCTTTTGCAGGCTTTCCTTGAACGTCCGGCCGATGCTCATCGCCTCACCCACGCTCTTCATCTGCGTGGTCAGCGTCTCGTCCGCCTCGGGGAATTTCTCGAACGTCCAGCGTGGAATCTTCGTCACCACGTAGTCGATCGTCGGCTCGAAGCACGCCACCGTCTTGCGGGTGATGTCGTTGGGCAGTTCCCACATCGTGTAGCCCACCGCGAGTTTCGCCGCGATCTTGGCGATGGGGAAACCGGTGGCTTTCGAGGCGAGCGCGCTGGAGCGCGACACGCGCGGGTTCATTTCGACGACGACCATTTCGCCGTCCTTGGGATTGATCGCAAACTGAATATTGCAGCCGCCGGTCTCGACGCCTACCGCGCGAATGATGGCCAGCGAGGCGTCGCGCATGCGCTGGTATTCGCGGTCGCTGAGGGTCTGCGCCGGGGCGACGGTGATGGAATCGCCGGTATGCACGCCCATGGGGTCGAAGTTTTCGATGGCGCAGATGATGACCGCGTTGTCATCTCGATCGCGCATCACTTCGAGTTCGTACTCTTTCCAGCCGAGCACGGACTGGTCGATCTGGACCTGTCGAACCATGGAGGCGTCGAGGCCTCGCTTGATGATGTCTTCGAATTCTTCGCGGTTGTAAGCGATGCCGCCGCCGGTGCCGCCGAGGGTGAATGCGGGCCGGATGATGGCGGGCAGCCCGGTGTGTTCGAGGACCTGCCAGGCTTCCTCCATGGAGTGGACGACGCCCGCACGAGGCAGTTTCAGGCCGATGCCTTCACAGATGTCCTTGAACATCTGGCGATCTTCGGCGCGGTAGATGACTTGTCGGTTCGCGCCGATCATTTCGACGCCGTACTTCGTCAGCACGCCCTCGTCGTAGAGCTTGCACGCTGTGTTGAGCGCGGTCTGCCCGCCGAGCGTGGGGAGCAGGGCGTCGATGTGGAACTTGCCGTTGCTTTCCTTCTCGATGATCTTGGTGACGGCCTGCGGCGTGATGGGTTCGATGTAGGTGCGGTCGGCGAACTCCGGATCGGTCATGATCGTGGCCGGGTTCGAGTTCACGAGGACGACCTGGTAACCCTCCTCGCGCAGCGCCTTGCACGCCTGGGTGCCCGAGTAGTCGAACTCGCAGCCCTGGCCGATGACGATGGGGCCTGAGCCGATGATGAGGATGGTCTTGATGTCGGTGCGTTTGGGCATTGCAGATTCAAAGTTTCAGAGTTTCAAAGTTTCAGCGTTTTGGAGTCTCGCTGGAGAGTCTGTCGCAGGCGGACCGCAGGCTGATTCCGACGCTCTTCTTCCGCTCGAACGTGGGGGACAAAATCGGGCGAATGGTAACGTTTCGCGTCGCATCAAGCGAATGTGAGAATTGCAACCGCAGCGCCAAGAAACACCGGCAAAGCAGCCGCGGCACTCCGTGCGTGCGAACTTCTCGGGTGGCTGGGGCTGGAGGCTATGCGCAAGCCCCGGCCGAGTGAGCCTTGCTCTGACGAATCACGATTTCCGCGCCGTTTCAACGTCCACTCACCCAGCCGGGGCTTCCGCGGACTCCAGCCCCAGCCATCCGGAAAAATGATCAGGCACTCCGTGACGCGCTTCGCCGATGATGGAGAGCGACGCGGATCACTCGAATCACACGAACGCAAGCCGACGTGTCGCGGAGTGCCGCGGCTACGGTCGATGCCGCCGACCGCGAGACGATGGGCGGCGCTCGAATTACAATGCTCTCGCGTTGTCCCCTCCATGGAGCCTGCCCATGTCCAACACCTGTCCGCTCACGGAGCAGCAGATCGCCGACTTCGATCGCGATGGTTATCTCTTTGTCGAAGGGCTGCTCGATGCGGAGGAGACCGCGATGCTGCTCAACGCCGCCCGGCAGGATCGCGAAATGCTCAACCACGCCTTCAGCATGGATGACACCACCGGACGCAAGACGCGCATTTCGCTTTGGAATCATCCGGCTGACGACATCTACGGCGCGGTCTCATCCTGCCACAAGATCGTCGACGCCTGCGAGCAGCTTCTGCGCGACGAGGTTTATCACTACCACTCGAAGATGCTTCTGAAAGAGCCGCGCATCGGCGGGGCGTGGGAGTGGCATCAGGACTATGGCTACTGGTACCAAAACGGTTGCCTGTTTCCCGACATGATCTCGTGTTTCATCGCGCTTGATCCGGCGATGAAGGAGAACGGCTGCATGCAGCTCATTCCCGGCAGCCACAAGTTCGGCCGCATCGAACACGGGCGCTTCGGCAAGCAGACCGGCGCCGATCCCGCGCGCGTCGAGGAGATTCTCAAACGCTACCCCGCTGTCTACGCCGAGATGAAACCCGGCACGGCTCTCTATTTCCACGGCAACACGCTGCACTGCTCGGGTCCGAACAACAGCGAACGCAGCCGGTGGGCGGTGATCTGCTGCTACAACGCAAAGCACAACGATCCGGTGAAGGAGCACCATCACCCGCGCTACACGCCTCTGAAGAAAGTGCCCAACGAGACGATCAAGCAGTTGGGAGCAAAGGTCGCCGGCCCCGGACAGCGGTCGTGGCTCGACCCGAAGAAAGACGAGACCATCGGCGCCAAGGAATACGACCCGGCGGAGCAGAAATGAGCTTTGCGGAGTGGGCATCGCTCACCGCGACGGAAGTTCCGTGCGATCGGTGGTGCCCACCCTGCACGAGCCGGCGTTCACCAGTCCTGCGTCGATTTGCGTTGATTGCTCTTGTCCACTTCGTTGCCGATGATGTAGCCCGTCACCGCGCCGACGCCCGCCCCGATCAGGGCGCCGCGCCCGCGGTTGCGATAATCGATCCCAGCGCCGGCGGCGGCGCCCGCTCCCGCGCCGATGCCCGCGCCCGCCTGGGCCGAGTTGCAGCCGCTGACCGCCAGCCAGCCTAGCGTCAGGCTTGAACTGGCGGCGAAAATCGTGATGGTTCGAGTCATCGCGTGCATGGGCGTCTCCATTCGAATCAGTTGGCAATCAAGGTTGCGGAATTGAACGCACCGTGGGCTGCGGGTGCTGTCAGAGGGACACCGGCCAAGTCCCACCGGTTTCCATCGGAATAAGTCCGGTTCGCGGTTGACTTTCCCTCTTGATTTCGCGGCCTGATCGTCGAGAATGAAGCGGTGGGGCGGTTTGGTTATTAGAATGATCACGACGCTTGGACCGTCGCCGCCCGTGCGGGCAGCCGCGGCCACCGCAGGAGCCTCGTCATGGTTGCATGGTTCGGTCCGCGTACGGATGCCCCACGCGATCGTCGCCTCGAAATGATCGAGGAGACCAACCGCTTTCTGAACTGGGCGTTGTCGGAGGGTGCGGATGTCCCGCGCATTCCCACCCGACTCGTCGATCGCGGCGGCTTCGGCGACATCATGCGGATGCGCGGCGCCAGGCATCTGGCCGCCCGCTGGTGGGCGAAGGTCATCGAGATACTGCCGGACCGGTGAGTTCCCCTTCGGCATGCGGGCTTCACGCCCGCAATTCCTGACCGCCAACGCGATTGCGAACAATCCATACAACCACGAACCCGGCGGGCCTGACTCCAGTATTGCCAGGGTTAAGCCGATAGCGCCAAGACGCGGCGCGATCTGTTTCGACGTGGCGCGGTGAGTTTCAGAACAGTGCGTGTCATCAGGAGGCGATCATGACCGTGACAGCTAAAGTCAGCATCGGGTGGAAGGTCAGACTTGGAGGCATGGCGGCGCTGTTCATCGGGTACGCGGCCTACTTCCTCTATGACGGGTTCATCGGTTACCCCCACCAGCACGCGATCCACCAGGAATACCTGGAGTTCGCCAAAGCGAACGAAGGCCTCGAAAAGGCCAAGCTCTTTGAGAAATGGGACGAGGATTACGCGGACGAGAAGGGCTATCCGCACGCCAAGGAAGCCGAGAAAGAGCCCGGTTCCATTCTCACGCAGAAGATCATCGGCTTCAGCCTGATTCCCGTCGGGCTCTACGGAGCGTGGTGCTTTGCCGGCGCTCTGAAGCGCTGGGTCGCCGCGGAAGACGGCGGCATCCGCGACAGCGACGGCTTGTTCGCACCCTGGCCCGCCATCACCAAACTGGATAAGAAGCTCTGGCCCAAGAAGGGCATCGCCTGGGTCCTCTATGACGATGCGGGCATCACCAAGCGCATCCTGCTTGACGATTTCAAGTTCGATCGCAACCCGACGGAGCAGATCGTGCGCGCGGTCGAGGAGAAACTGACCGACGCGCAGATCGAAGGCGACATCCGCGAGACCGAGCGCGACAAGAAGAAGGCCGAGAAAGCGGCTGCGGAAAAAGCCGCGAAGGAAGCGGCCGCCGCCAGCGCGACGCCTGCGAATCCAGGGAATGGATGAGCATTACGATTACGAATTGCAGATTGCAGATTGCAGATTGCAGATTGCAGATTGCAGATTGCAAATTGCAAATTGCAAATTGCAAATTGCAAATTTTCAATTTGCAATTCTTCTCCGCCGTTCCGACTCCGCTCCGGCCCCCTCTCCCTCGCCGGGGGACGGGAGAGGGCTGGGGTGAGGGCCGGCAACCCTGTGTTTCCAAAATCTCTGTTCTCCTCACTTCTCACTCCTCACTTCCTCCATCTCCCCGCATCTTCTGCACCACCCGAACCGTTATAATCGCCGCGCCGTAACTGCATCACACCCCACACGGAGCCTTCGCATGTCCACGTCCGTTTCCCGCCGCAACTTCCTGCTCGCCTCGGCCGCCGCCGCCGGCGCCACCTGGTTTGACGTGCCGCGGCTTCTCGCCGACACGCGCGAGGAGTCGCTGAAAAAATACGGCGGATTCCCCATGGGCATTCAGAGCTATTCGCTGCGGGGCCTGGGCAAAAACGGCTGGGAAAAAGCCGCTGAACTCGAAATTCACTGGGTGGAGTTCTACGACGCCCACTATCCCAAGACGGACAACGAGGCGGCCGTCGCCGAGATGAACAAGCGCATGGCGAAGCTCGATATCTCCATCAGCGCCCACGGCGTTCACGGCTTCGGCAAGGACCACGCGACCAATGAAGCGCTCTTCAAGTTCGCCAAGCTCGCCGGCTTCAAGAACATCTCGGCCGACCCGTCGCCGGATTCCTTCGACAGCCTCGACAAGCTCGTCAAGCAGTACGACATCCGCATCAACATCCACAACCACGGCCCCGGCCACCGCTACAACAAGATCGGCGACGTGCTCAAGGCCATCAAGGACCGCGATCCGCGCATCGGTTTCTGCGCGGACCTGGGCCACTACATCCGCTCCGCCGAGGATCCCGCCAAGGTGATCGCTGAAGCAGGCGAGCGGCTCTACGGCGTCCACCTGAAGGACTTCGCCGAGATGAAGGGCAACGCCAAGGGCACGATCCTGGGCAAGGGTGTGATGAATGTGGAGGAAGTCTTCAAGGCACTGAAGAAAGTGAAGTTCCCCGCCGACGGCGCCCTGTCGCTGGAATACGAAGAAAGCGCGGCGAACCCGATGGAAGACCTGAAGCAGTGCTTCGCCAACGCGGCGGCGGCGGCGCAGAAAGTGGCGTAAAGGATTCGCAATCCGGCCCCCTCTCCCTCCGGGAGAGGGCTGGGGTGAGGGCCGGGCCACTTCCGATTTTCGAATGAAGTCGGCGCTCCCGCGCCGGCTTTTTTCATTCCCCCGCGATCGCTCGCAGCCCCTTGACCAACCTGCCGACGCCCTCAGCCACCGTCTCGCGCTGCAGCGATCCGTACGCCACGCGCAGCCGGCATTCGTCGTCGATGCCGAAGGTGCAGCCGGGAATCACGGCGACGCCGAAGTCGCGCACCAGGCGCTCGACCATCGCCATGTCGCGCTGCTTCGTGTGCAGCCTCAGCAGGAAGTAAAACGCACCCTCGGCCTGCGGCACTTCGCAGAACGCGCCGACCTTGCTCAACTCTTCCAGTACCAACTCGCGCACCGGCGCGATGCTGGCGATGTTCTGCCGGCAGTAAGTCGCGCCCGCTGCCAGCGCCCCGACTGCCGCGTACTGACTGATGGCGGGAGCACAGATCAGGTTCGTATCCTGAATCTTGCGGATGGCGTCTTCCAGGTGCGTGGGAAAAACCATGTACCCGATTCGCCAGCTCGCCATGCCGAAGGACTTGGAAAGGGAGAACAGCGAGATGGTGTGGCCCGCGCTGTCGGGCGCGGAGGCGGGGGAGAAATGACGAGCGGAGCCGTAGGTGAAGTACTCGTATGCTTCGTCGTGGATGTGATAGATGCCGCGCTTCCTGCACAGCTCGTTCACTCGCTGCAGCGCCGCTTGCGAGTGAACCGCGCCGCTGGGATTGTTCGGCGAAACCGTCACCACCGCCCGTGTACGCGGCGTGATGGCGGCGGTGATCGCATCCACATCCAGTTGCCCCTCCGCGCTGGTCCGCACCAGCACAGGCACCGCATCGCTGATGGCAATCGCCATCTCGTGATTGAAGTAGAACGGCCGCTGAATGATGACTTCATCGCCCGGGTCGGCGATCGCCTGCACCGCGTTCATGAACGCCATGTTCCCGCCCGCCGTGACCATGACGCGATTGCTCTCATCGATGCGGATATGGTTGTCCGTCGCGAGTTTCGTGCGGATGGCGCTGAGCAGTTCCGGGATCCCCGCCACCGGCTTGTACTTGTGATTCTCCGCCTGCGCGAGGAAGCCGGCGATCGCTTCAATCGCCTGCGGCGGCGGCCCGTAATGCACCACGCCCTGCCCCAGCGAAATCGTGCCGGGATGGGCGCGGATCAGGTCGGCGACCACGGGAATGATCGGCGCCTGCACGCGCGACAGGCGATCGCTTTGCCGCAGGCCGCGAGTCATTCGTTGCACGTTCGCATGGTCATCGCGCATGGCGTCGATCCGTCCCATCTCCCGTTCAGTGCCCGCTCGAAGAGCGGAACAATTTCCTCACCCGTTCCAATGTATCGCAAACCGCGGCGACACGACGTTAAGATGACTCGACACGGCAAGCGGGATTCTGGCGACCGTTCGGCCTGTCGACGCCACGTGGGATGCTTGTCGCGCCTGGACCACGTCGAGCAAAGCTCGACGGCTAAACGCTTCTGCCTTTTGCATTCTCCCTGCTGACTCCTCACTCCTCACTCCTCACTCCTCGCCCCCTACCCCATGGCCAAACACACCCCTCGTTTCCTGGACATCGTCAACGACGCCCGTTCGCGCATCCGTGAGTTGACCGTGGCGGATGTGCAGAAGCGCATCGCCGCCGGCGACAAGTCGTTTCACCTCGTCGATGTGCGCGAGGAGAGCGAATGGGCCGCCGGCCATCTGCCGCAGGCGGAGCACCTGGGCAAGGGCATCATCGAGCGCGACATTGAAGTGCGCATACCTGACACGAACGCCGAGATCATCCTCTACTGCGGCGGCGGCTACCGCTCCGCGCTGGCGGCGGACAACCTCCAGAAAATGGGCTACACCAACGTGTGGTCGATGGACGGCGGATTCCGCGGATGGAAAGAGGCGGGATTGCAGGTGGTCAAGTGATTCGTCATGGGCGGAGTGAATCGTGCGGGGAGAATGTCGAATGTTGAATGTCGAGTTTCGAATGTGTAGTCCGCGGAGCCGATTTCAATGTTGGTATGAAACGCTGGCTCAGGTCTCCAGTGATTAGACATTCAACATTCGACACTCGACATTAGACATTTGCCTTGTTCCGTGTTCACGCAGCACTCCGATCCAAATGCACAGGACTACATATGCTAAGGCTCCGCTCCTTCACAACCGGGCTTCTCGTCGTCGTCGGTCTCATCGCCCCTAGCAGCGGCGATGTCAGCGCGTCCAAGACTCCCAATGGCAAAGAGAACTTGACGATTGCCCCCACCGACTGGCCCGCCTGGCGCGGCCCCGCGACCAACGGCGTCGCCGCCGAAACCAACGCGCCCGTCGAGTTCAGCGAAACCAGGAACGTCGTGTGGAAAGCGCCGGTGCCAGGCCGCGGCCACTCCACGCCCACGATCGTCGGCGAGCGCATCGTCCTGCTCACCGCCGACGAACAGGCGAAGGTACAGTCCGTGCTCTGCTACGATCGCAAAACCGGCGATCAGCGATGGAAAGTTGACCTGCACAAGGGCGACGCCGGCTGGGACAAGAGCACGAACCGCAAAAACACGCACGCCTCCAGCACCATCGCCAGCGACGGCAAGCGGCTGTTCGTCGTCTTCCTGCACGACAAGTCGCTGATCGTCACCGCGCTCGATCTCGACGGCAAGCAGCTCTGGCAGACAAGAGCCGGCGAGTTCGTTTCGCATCACGGCTACTCCGCGTCGCCTTTCATCTACAAATCCACCGTCCTCATCAGCGGCGATCACAAGGGCGACGCCGGCGGTTACCTGGCGGCACTCAATCGCGAGACCGGCGAAATCGTCTGGAAGAACAGCCGCCCCTCAGCGCCGAACTACCCGTCGCCCATTGTTTACAACGTCAGCGGAAAGGATCAGATCCTGATCGCCGGCGCGGACATCGTCGCGTCGTACGATCCGAACACCGGCAAGGAACTCTGGCGGACCAGGGGCACCACCACCGAGTGCGTCGGCACCGTCGTGGTCGATGGCGATCTCGCCTTCGCGTCCGGCGGCTATCCCGACAGCGAAACCATCGCGGTGAAAACCGATGGCAGCGGCGTGGCGTGGAAGAACAAGGTGAAGGTCTATGTGCCGTCGCTGCTCACGCATGCCGGCTACGTCTATGCGGTGAATGACGGCGGCGTGGCGTACTGCTGGAAGGCGGCAACGGGCGAGCAAATGTGGAACGGACGGGTCAAGGGCGGCTACAGCGCGTCGCCCGTCCTCGTGGGTGACCATCTCTACACCGCCAGCGAGTCGGGCATCGTCACCATTCTCAAAGCGTCGCCAAAGGGGTTTCAGATCGTCGCCGAGAACCAGGTCGGCAGCGACGTATTCGCCACGCCCGTGGTCTGCGGCGGGCAGTTGTTCCTGCGCGTGGGCAAGCACGAAGACGGCAAACGGCAGGAATTCCTGTACTGCTATGGCAATGGCAAGTGACGAACCGTGGATTCGCCCTCGGTCTGGAGACTCACTTCAGGAACTTCTCCACCGGCGCCTGCGGATCGATCTTGCGCGCCGCCTCCGCCGCGGATTTGGATTTCGCCTTGTCGCCCATGAGGTCATACACCGCCGCCAACCGAACCTGATGCACCGCGCGGTCGGGTTCCAGGATGGTGAGCGCACGCACCTGATGCGCGGCGACCGGCAGTTGCTTGCCCTGGATCGCGATCGCCGCGGCCAGTTCGCGCCAGTTCGCGTTGTAAGGTTCACGATGCAGAGCGCGCTCGATCGCTTTGCCGGCCTGCGCGAAGTCGCCGCTCTTGCGATAAAGCTCCGCAAGCTTGTGCGCCCATTTGCCGGCGCTCTGCTCCACGCGGTCCAGCGCGTGCAGCGACGGAATCGCGTCCTCCGGCTTGCCTTCGTTCTCCGCCAGCGTGTAGAGCGCTTCGTGCGACCACGGATCGGCGGGCCGGGCGGCGGCGTAGCGCAGCACGAGTTGCCGAGCATCGGGCTTCTCCAGGCGCACCGCACGCTTGGCGGCGAGCTCGATCAGGTCCGGATGATCCGCGAACTCTTTCAGCAGCACGTTGAGCCGGGCCTCATCCACGTTCTGTTCCTGCAATCGCGCCGCGACCTTGCCGTCATCGCCGCGCTTGGCCATGCCCCAGTCTTTCACTTGTTTTCCAGCCCAATCCTTGAAGCCTGAGAAAAACTCCTCCGCGCTTTGGCCGGTGACTTCGACGATCGCCTTGGTGTCCGGCACGCCCTTGCGATAAAGGGCGAACATCTCCAGCAATGCCTTGTGTCCGAACTTCGCTGTGATGTATTCGAGCATCCAGTGCGCCTGCGCGTAGGCGAGCGGCCGATCGGTGGGCGTGCGCGGTCGGATGAAACCCCAGTTGATGTTGTCGAGCGTGAACAGGCCTTCGCCGTTGTAAGCCGAGGCGAGCAGTTGCGTCATCTGATAATCGCGGCCGCCCGGCTCCATCGCGACGGCGGCGGCCTCGGTCATCCAGTGCGGGATGCGGTACGCGGTCTGGTCCAGCGTGACCGTGTGCGTGTATTCGTGCTGTAAGACGCGACGCCAGTCGTAGGGCCCGCGCTGCTTGGCGCCTTCGCGCGGCGGCGTCAGGGCGATCACATCGCCCGTGCAGGCAGCGATCGTCCAGATTTCCGGCAGGCCCGTGATGCGCACGCCGAACCATTGCTCGTCGGGCATGATCTCGATCAAGGTCTTGCGCCCCGGCTTGTGCTGGTACGCGCCGGTGACGGCTGTGAACATCTCCGCAAGCTGCTGCTCCATGTCGCGGGCCAGCACTTCATCGATGCCTTTGCGGTACTTGATGACGAAATGATCGAGCGCGATGTGCTCGTAGCCCAGCAGTTCCTCCACGAGTTTGAGCTGATTGCGGGCGCGGCGGTTGAAGGGGTCGAGCGCGGCCGCCTTGCGCAGCTCCACCAGGGCGTCCTGCTCCTTGCCCGCCTGCATGAGCATCAGGCCCAGCTCGATGCGCGGCTGGGCCCAGTTGTCGCGTCGTTTCACGGCTTCGCGCAGCAGCTTCTCGGCGAGTTCGTATTGCCGGGCAAGCGAGAGATAGGAGCCGGCGGTGATCAGCGCGCCGGGATTGTTGCCCGTGAGCTTGTCGTAATGCGTGAGTACCGCGTCCATCTTCTTGTCGTCGTACGCCATCGCTTCGGCGGCTGCGAGTAGTTCCAGGAGCTCGCGGTGATTGGGATATTTCGCCAGCATCGGCTCGATGGCGGCGCGGGCGCCGGGCGCGTCCTTCTGGGTGAGGAAGGAGTGGCCCTCGATGATGGCGACGAGCAGATGCTCGCCGTTCACCTCGCGCAGGCGGGCGGCGATTTTGCCGGCGTCGTCGAAGTTGAAGCGTTGGGCCGCGAACTGTCCGAGCATGCCTGCCGCTTCGGGGCAGCGCGGGTTGAGTCGCAGCACGTCGAGCAGCGCGCCCATCGCCTCCTCGGGGTTGTCCTTCTCCATGAGCAGTTCCGCCTCGGCCAGCGCCGCCGGCCAGTGGAGCTTGTCCAGTTCATTGCGGGCGCGGCCGAAGAGCTTCATCGCCTGCGTGAAATCGCGAGAGGGCCTGCCTTCGAGGTCGGCGAGCATCACCATGGCCGAAGCCGCGGCGGTGAGCTCGGCGGCGTCGCTGAAGCCTTCCACGTGCAGCTTCATGCGCCACGGCGCGAGCGCGTCGATCGCTTCCTTCTCCTTGCCGAGCTGCTCCAATGCCTGCGCGCGAAGCAGGGCGGCGGCCGCGGTGTTCTCTTTTTCAAGCAGTTTCACAGCCTTCTCAGGTTCGCCTCGAAGAAATGCACCGCGGGCACGCAGCAGCGGCGGCGTCTTCTCGTCCGTCAGAGCGGCATCGTGAAGCTCATACTTCGCCAGCGCGATGGCAGCGCGTTCCTCGAGAGTCGGGTCTTTCACGTGCTCCCACTGGCCGTGGAAAAGCGCAATCTTGCGTTTCTCCCCATCGGGCGTGTCCTTGTCTTCGAGCAGTGCCTTGACCGCGGGGCTGAGGGGAATTTGGAGAGGATCGCGCTTGTCGTCATCTTCCTGGGCGCGGAGCGGAAACGGCGTGAGGGATAACACGAGAGAAAGGAAGAAGGGGAGAATGGATCGGTCAAACGCATTAAACATGGTTGAGTCCCATTGTCGAGCGCGGCGTCAACGTAGGGTGCGTCAAGGCTCGGCGCGGACGCACCTTCTTGGATCTTCACGAGCGAAGCAGGCCAGCAGCGATACAGAAAAGGCTCGAAGCAGGGCACTGGATGCCCAGCCGGTGCGTCCGCGCCGCCGCCGGGGGAGCCTTGACGCACCCTACGCGGCGTCGCCCATAGTTTAGGATGAATGGCATGAGTTCATCCGCCGCCACTGCACTTTCTGCGATCCCCGACATCGATCTGGAGGCGGAGTTTCCGATCCTGCGCGAGATGGACTTCTTCAACCACGCGGGGGTCGGGCCGATCAGTCATCGCGCCGCCGAGGCGCTGCGCCAGTTCGCCATGGAGGCTGAACGCTTCTCGTATGTCGACCAAGGTTGGTACAAGGGGGTGCGCGAAGTGAAACGGCTGGCGGCGCGGCTCATCAACGCTGCCGGCGGCGAGAACGAGATCGCCTTCGTCGCCAACACTTCCACGGGCATCAGCATGATCGCCAAGGGATTTCCCTGGCGGTCCGGCGACAACGTGGTCATCACCAACGTCGAATATCCCGCCAACCGTTATCCGTGGGAAGACCTGAAACGCTTCGGCGTCGACATGATCGAGGTGAAGCAACTGCCCGACGGCACGATTGATCTCGAAGACATTGTCGATGCCGTCGATGATCGCACGCGCATCGTGGCGGTGTCGCATGTGCAGTACGCCTCGGGTTGCCGGATCGAACTCAAGCCGATCGCGGACACGGTGCATCGCGCCGGCGGATATCTGTGCGTCGATGCGATCCAGAGCATGGGCGTGCTGCCGGTGGATGTGAAGGCGATGGGCATCGACTTCCTCGCGGCCGACGGGCACAAGTGGCTGGTCGCGCCGGAAAGCGCGGGCGTGCTTTACGTGCAGGACGATCTGATCGAGATGCTGCATCCGAATGTCGTCGGCTGGATGAACATGGTGAACAGCGGCGATTACGGCAACTACCAGTTCAAGTTCGAGCCGACTGCCCGGCGGTTTGAGCCGGGCAGCTACAACGTCGCGGGGATTCACGCACTGGGCGGCAGCCTGGAACTGCTGCTGGAGGTGGGCATCGACCGTGTGTGGTCGCGGGTGGAGGCACTGACGACGCGCCTGTGCGATGGGCTGCGAAGCAAGAGTTACCGCGTGTTCAGCCCGTGCGGCAACGGGCAGCGCAGCGGCATCGTGACGTTCGATCCGCCGTTGAGTTCAGTGCGAGCAACACCGGCGCTGCCGCAGATCGTGGCGGACTTGAAGAAGCAGAAGATCGAGATTGTGATCCGCGAGCGCCGGCTGCGGGCAAGCCCGCATTTCTACAACTCGCTGGAACAGATCGACAGGCTGGTCGCGGCGTTGCCGTGAGATGGCGCGGATGACGCAGCCTCAGCAAGAGCCGCGCACGAAGTAAGGAGCGTGACCGAATTAACTTCCCGATTTAGCCGGCGGGCAAGCCCGCCGAGACGCCCTCGGCGGGCAAGCCCGCCGGCTAAATGGGGGACCGGCAATTCGCGAAGTTATTTCGCCCCATTCCTAAGCGGGGTTCGCAGCTTTCTTTACGATCTGAGCCTTTCTTGCGCGGCCAGACCACATGCTCGGCCCCTCAGCGCGAAAGCGGCCTGCGTGGAAGCTGAAGAAACGCTTACTTCGTGCGCGGCTCCTTTGATAGCCATGAGCAAACCGGGCTGGATTGAATCCTGGCGGCGGGGCCGAGTCCGCGCAGCCCCGGCACAATGAGCAGGACGGCGCCGGGGCGTCGAAGACTTCGCCCCAGCGATCCAGCTATTCACACTTGGACACGACTGCATTGCGGCGCGATGCAGCCGGAGCGGCGACCGCCCTACGCAAAGCCCGACGCGCGAAACGCATGCCCGGCGACCGCGGCAGCCGCGACCGCCGCGGTCTCGATGCGCAGGATGTGCGGCCCCAGCGACCACGGCAGGCAACCGGCGGCGATCGCCTCGGCGCGCTCTTCGTCGGTGAACCCGCCTTCGGGACCGATGAGGATCAGCGCGCTCGCCAAGTTCCTCGATGTGCCCGCGTCTACGCCCGGCGTCGCGCCGGAGAACGCGTCGGCGGCGATCATCGCAGTGCCGCCAGGATCAGCCAACAATCGCACGCCGTGGTCCTTCGCTCCCAGCAGCGACGCGAAGTCGGTGGGCTGATCGACCTGCATGAACCACGCACGCCCGCACTGCTTGGCGGATTCGATCGCGGCCCTCTGGAACTTCTCGATCTTGGTGTCGCGCGGGTCGACCACGCTGCGCCGGCTGCGCAGCGGGATCAGCCTGTTCACGCCGAGCTGGCTTAGTTGTTCGACCATCGCGTCGGCGCGCGGGCCTTTGGGAATCGCGGATGCGATGTCGATGCGAGGCGAGGGCGGCGGGGCGGCCGCGACCTGTGCGATGCTCACCCTCACGCCGCGCCCGAGGCTTGCAATGCTGCCGCACGCCACGTGTCCACAGCCGTCGAGCAGTTCCACCGCATCGCCGATGGCAAGGCGCAGCACCCTGGCGGCGTGATGCGATTCATCGCGGTCAAGCTCGACGGTTGTTCCGGGCTGCACGGGATGAGGAAAGTGAAATCGGTGCATGTCGAGGAAAGAACAAAACCCAGTCATGGTCATGACTGGGCTTTGGGATCGATGTTCGGATTGCTGGACGGAACGGGGCAAGCCCCGTCGCTAAACGCCGCGTTGCGATCGTGCGCCACGCCATGCGCCGCGATCGCGCGCCACGCCGCGTGCCGCGATCACTTGCCGTCTTTGGTCGGGGCGGGAGCCGGGGTGCCGCCGGCCTGGAACTCGTTGTTCATGCGCTGGATCACTTCGTCGGTCAGGTCCAGCTCGTCCGCCGACCAGAGCACCTTGCGGGCGCCGATGACGGCGCTGATCTGCTCGGGCTTGGTGATCTGGCCGAGGTTGACCGTCGGCTCCTTGAAGAGCACAAGCTTGTAGCCGCCGGCGGAGGCGACGCGACCGATGGCGCCGACCATCTTGGCGTAGATGTTTTCGATGCGGATGGCGCGCTCGCGGTTGAGCTTGCCCTGCTGGAACTGCAGCCAGACCTGGCGATCCAGGGCGGCACGCTCCAGCTCTTCCTGCTTCTTGTCGAATGCCGGAGTGCCGGCGGCGAGGATGCTCAGATCCTGCTGCAATTCCTTCAGCTTGCCGGCGCGCTTGTTGTCCTCGGACTTGACCACGTCGGCCTGCGTCTGCAGTTCCGCTTCGACCTGCACCTTTTCCTTCAGGGCGTCGAACGCCTTCTGCACATCCACCACCGCCACCGTGGATTTCTGGGCATGGACGTTGCCGCTGACACCGACGAAAGCGGCCAGCACAGCCGCGACCATGAAGCTTTGACGAGTCAACATTGAAATCTCCGTGATAAGGGTTCGTTCCGCGCCCCGCATCCTTCGACGCGGGGCAAACATTCTAAGGAAGCCGGCATCGCCTGCAAACGGGCGAGGGTTCGCACTCGAACAAGTAGTACCCGGTCACGGTCGAGAGGTTCGGCAATTGAAAACTGAAAATTGAAAATTTTCAATTGCAAATTGGCTCGGATCACTCAGAACGGCAGCGCCAGGTCGAATGAGAAGAACTGCGTCTCGTCACCATCTTCCTTGCGAAGCGGGATCGCGAAGTCCAGGGCGAAAGGCGCCTGGCCCAGGAAAGGAATTTTGATGCGGATGCCGGCTCCGACCGCGACGCGATACTCGTCGAACCCGAAATCTTTCTGGACGGTGCCGCTGTCGACGAAGACGACGGCCCGCAGCAGATCCTGGTAGATAGGCCAGTTGTACTCGAAGCCGGCAAGGAAGAGGAAATCGCCGCCGACCGGGTCATCGCCGAGGGTGCCGGTGTCGTTGCGAATGCCGCGCGGGCCCACGCCGCGGAATTCAAAACCCCGGAAGCTGCGGTGGCCGCCGGCGTAAAGGCGTTCGAAGACCGGCACGTCGGAGATTTCGTGCGGGCCGCCCAACGCGTCGTTCACGATCTTGGTCTTGCCGTCGACGATGTAGCCCATTTCGGCGCGGAAGCTGAGCACGGTGGCGCGGCCGAAGAAATCCTCGTCCACTTTCCAGTACTTGTGAAACTCGGCGCTGATTTTGGTGAAGTCGTAGTTGCCGCCGATCACGCCCACCCGCTCCACGCCCATCTCCCAGACGCTGCCCTGCGTGGGGAACACCCGGCTGTTCGTCGTGTCGTGGGTGATGGAGAATCCCAGCGCGGTCAGGTCGCTGCTGCCGGCGACGTCAAACACATCGATTGGCGCGAAGGGTTCGACGTCGTCGATATTGATCCGGTCGAAGCGCGGCGTGACCTGCGCCCGCCAGTGGTCGCCGAAGATGTGTCCGACGGAGAGGGAGCCGCCGGCGCGCTGCTCGTCCCAGTCTTCGCGTTCCCGGTCGAAGTAGCGCAGGCGCACATCGAAGAAGAACGGCGATTCGAGGAAATACGGCTCGCGGAAGCGCACCGAGTAGTTGCTGAAATCGTTGCCCGGCTGCAGCGTCAGCGAGAAGAACTGCCCGGCCCCGCGGAACGCCTTGCCGGCGAAGAGCTCGCCCAGGTCATCCGGAAAGTCGGCGATGTCGAAGTTCTTCTGCACCAGGTCGATGGCGCCGATCACGCCCGCATCGCTGCTCACCGCGGCGCCGAAGCTGAGCGTGCCGGGACGGGCCGTCTCCTCCACATCGACCAGCACGGAACGGGCTTCGTCGTTCGAATCGCCGAGCACGGTGATCGTCGCCTGGTCAAACAGCGGCGACTCGCGGAGCCGGCGCTGCGAGAGTTCGATGCCCGCGCGATCAAAGCGGCGCCCCGGCTCCAATCCGCGCAGCTCGCGGATGACGACGTTGTCCCGCGTGATCTCGTTGCCGCGAAGTTCGATCTTGTCCACGAAGTGCGGCTTGCCTTCGCGCAGGCGGACGATCACATCCACCTTCGCGTCCTTGGTGTGGAATATGCGGTCCAGGCCTTCCTTGCCGTCGGCTTTGAACAGCCGCACATCGATGTAGCCGAGCTTGCCGTAGAGATCGTAGACCGCCGTCTGGCTGCGCCTCACCTTGTCCGCCGCGAACACGTCCCCGACCTTCAGCGGCATCGCTTCGAGAATCTGCTCCGTGGAGAAAATCTGGTTGCCTTCCACCTTGATCGAGCCGACCGTGTGAAGCTGGCCTTCCTCGACGACGAAGACGATCACCGCGTCCTTCTCATCCGGCGAAATGTCCACGCGGTACCCCGCATCCGCTTCGAGGTAGCCGCGGTCGCGGTAGAAATCGCGGATGCGAGCCTTGTCCCCGTCGAGCGTGTCGCGGTTCAGGCTGCCGGAACGGAAGATGAGGAACGACGTCTCGCTCTTGATCTGCCCGCTCAGTTCCTTGCCGGAGAACATCGTGTTGCCTTCGTAGCGGATGTCGCGGATCGCCAGCAGCGGCCCTTCGCGCACGCGGAAGATCAGCACGCTCTGATCCTTCAGCGCCTCCTTGTCGGTGGAGACATCGACCTGGAAATAGCCTTCCTTCTGGTACGCATCCTTGATGCGCTGAATGCTCTTGTCGATGAGAAAATCGTCCGCGCCGTCGCCGGCACGAAGAACGACGTGGCCCGGCACCCAGCCGTTGGAACCCTCGTAACCCAGAATTTTCTCGTCGGAAAATTCCTTGTTGCCGATGACGCGCACATCCGACAGCAGAGGCAGTTCGTCGACCACGAAGGTCAGCGCGACGCTGCCGTCGTTCTGCGGCATCACCTGCGCGGTGACGGTCTTGAACTGCCCCAGGTGCGTGAGCCGGCGGATGTCCTCCTCGACGCCCTTGGGATCGTAGGGATTGCCCTTGATGGAGCGAATCTGGTTGAACACCAGCGCCTCCTTGACGCGCTTGATCCCGGTGACTTTGACCGCGGAAATGGGACGGTTCGCCAGGTCCACGCCCTGTTGCGCAGCCACGGCCGCCCCGGCTTCGCCCGGCAGCAACGCTCCGAAGACCGACGCGAGCATCAGAACCAGCGTGACCGAATTGCACCACAACCGACCGCGTGTCGTGTTCAAGGGAATCCCCTGTATCGAGGAAAAAGGCAAGCGGGGAGTGTAGCGGTTGCCGGGGAGGGGGTAAAGCGATTGGGAGCCGTTGGGCGGCGCCCCGCCGTTGCACCGTTAGCCCCCGGCTCTGCCGGGGGTTGATGGAGCGATTGGCTGCGGAGTTCTCGTTGATTGAGTCTTGACGCAAGATCCTCCCAGCCAGGTGAATTCCATCCGTGCTCGATGGCATGCACCCGAGGTGATTCAGGACAGCCATCCTTGTCGACCCGGTGCGGGATGTTTAACCTGATCGATAGTCCGAATCGCCCCGCCGACAGGGAACATCTCATGACCTTTCGCCGCCTCTTTCCGATCCTTCTCCTGCTGGCCTTTCAACCGGCCTTTGCCGAAGACGCGCTGAAAGACCAGCCCGCGCCCAACACCCTTACCGACGCGGAGAAGAAAGACGGCTGGAAGCTCCTCTTCGACGGCAAGACCACCGCCGGCTGGCGCGGTTACAAGATGAAGGAAATGCCGCCCGGCTGGTCCGTGGAGAACGGCGCGATGTGCAGGCTCAAGGGCGGCGCCGGCGGCAAAGGCGCCGGCGGCGGCGATGACATCGTCACCGTCGACGAGTACGAGAGCTTCGACCTGAAGATCGAATGGAAGATCGTCGCCAAGGGCAACAGCGGCATCCTCTACCACGTCAGCGAGGAACCCGTCACCGCCTGGCACTTCGCACCGGAAATGCAGGTGCTCGACAACGGCCCGTGGGAGAAGCGCGACAAGCGGCAACTCGCCGGAGCCTGTTACGACCTCTACGCCCCGGCCAGGGACGCCACGCGCAAGATCGGCCAGTGGAACGAAGCTCGCCTGATCGTCGATGGCCCGAAGGTGCAGCACTTTCTCAACGGCGAAAAGATGTGCGAGTATGTCCTGTGGAGCGACGACTGGAAGGACCGCGTCAGCAAGAGCAAGTTCAAGGTGCATTCCAAGTTCGGCACGTTCAAGAAAGGCTTCATCTGCCTGCAGGATCACTCGGACCGGATTGAGTTTCGCAATATCAAGATCAAGGTGATGGAGGGGAAATCCGCCGCTTCAATCGAAAACGATCCGGGACGGCAGGAGAAAGTCGATCTCACTCAGCTCCTCATGCAAAAACTTGAGAATCGGATTGAGGAACTGAATCTGCACATGAATCGATATCCAACCAAGGCTGAAGGTCTGGATACCCTGATGAAGAAGCCCGCGAACGAAGAGGCGGCTAAGCGCTGGCGCGGCCCGTATGTTGATAAGGAAGATATCGTGGATGCGTGGGGCAACCGTTTCAACTACGACATCGGCAAGGAAGGCATGTGCTTCAAGCTCTGGTCTAACGGCCCTGACGGCAAGAGCGGCTCGAAAGACGACATCCGCAACTGGATCGAAGACCAATGACCGCCCTTGTTGCCCACCGACGCATTGAACCCACGCACGATTTTCAGCCAACCTTTCGACGGATGACAACCATGAACAAGCAACGATGGACGTTTCGGAAAACGCCGCGCCAATTTCACCCCGCGATCCTCGCACTGCTCGCCCTCTCACTTGCGTCCTCGCCACTTCATGCCGCCGAGCCAACCGCCTCGGCGGAAATCGCCGCCGCGCTGCAGCCGTTCGTGGAGAAGAACACGCTCGCCGGCGCCGTGGCCGTCGTCGCGGACAAGGACAGGATCATCAGCCTTAACACCGCGGGCTTCGCCGACATCGCGGCCAAGCAGCCCATGCCCGCCGACGCCATGTTCTGGATCGCTTCGCAGACCAAGGCGATCACCGGCGCGGGCCTGATGATCCTCGTCGATGAAGGCAAGGTGAAGCTCGACGATCCCATCGAGAAGTTCCTGCCGGAGTTCAAGGACCTCTGGCTCACCGACAAGCGCGAGCCGACGCAACTCACGCTCAAGCGCCCCGCCACGAAAATCACCGTCCGCCAGATCATGAGCCACACCAGCGGCATGCCGTTCAAGTCGGCCTTGGAAGACCCCACGCTCGACATGCTCTACCTGCGCGATGCCGTGCGAAGCTACGCCATCACGCCGCTGCTGCACGAGCCGGGCAGCAAATATCTCTACTCCAACAGCGGCATCAACACCGGCGGACGCATCATCGAAGTGGTCAGCGGCATGCCTTATGAAGAGTTCATGGAGAAGCGGCTCTTCGCGCCACTCGGCATGAAGGACACTTCCTTCTGGCTCAGCGACGAACAGACCAAACGCCTCGCCAAAACCTACAAGCCCAACGCCGCCAAGGACAACCTGGAGGAATCCAAAATCGGGTACCTCCACTATCCATTCACCGACCGCCGTCGCCAGCCCATGCCCGGCGGCGGCCTGTTCTCCACCGCCACCGATGTCGCACGGTTCTGCCAGATGGTCCTCAACAAGGGAACGTTCGAAGGCAGGAAAATCCTTTCACCCGAAGCGGTCGCCGCCATGACCAGCAAGCAGACCGGCGATGACCTCAAAGACGGCTACGGCATCGGCTTTTCCGTCAGCGGCCCCAACGTCGGCCACGGCGGCGCCTTGGCCACGAACATGAACATCGACACCAAACGCGGCCTCATCACCGTCTGGCTCGTCCAGCACGCCGGCTTCCCCGGCGACGGCGGCAAAGCCCAGGGCGCGTTCCGCCACGTCGCCGAGACCAGGTTCGACAAGGCCGCCAGGTGAAATCAGCCTCGCCAGTGTCTCCTTCCATTCCAGCCCCATCCCAATCCCGATTGCACCCCTCCGCCAAGCCTGCCGACTGCGGCGTGCCGGCTCTACCAGTCGCCTTACCAAGTGGCCGGCCACCTGACCCCCGGGGGTGATTTCTGCTGCTAAACCACGGACTTGGCTGGGCTTACGATTTGACTGCCAAAAAGGTAGGACACTTTCCGGCCACATTCCCGGCCGCGCTTCTCCTGATGAAAACCACGCGAAAACCTGTCAAAGAACAACCCGGCCCCGGAAGCAGGCCGACGACAACCTCTACCTTACATTGACCGATCTCCGCAGGAGGTAACAGCCCGCCGGCCAAGCGCATCTTCGGCGTGATGATGCATCGGCGTAGGGTGGGCGCCGCCCTCATCTTTCCCCACATCATCAGATGCGGGAATTGGTTTGAGTTGATGTCTTTCACCCCGGAGGGGTGCAAGAATGTAGCCACGGGTGGAGCGACGCCGCCTTGGGCGTCGCGTAACCCGTGGAAGCATGAAACGTGTCTTGCTCACCCCGGAGGGGTGAAGGGGTCGAGCCGGCAATTCGAATCTGCCTTCTTGTTGACCCGCCTGTTCCTCTGCCCCTTCGGGGCAGAAGAAATAAACGAGAACCGCTTTCCACGGGTTGCGCTTCGTCCGCCGGCGCGGACTGCGCTCCACCCGTGGCTACAACCCGTTGCCCCTTCGGGGCACAAGGCCGCCGACACCTGCGTAGGGGCGTCGCAAAGATGTGGGGAAAGATCAGGGCACCGCCCACCCTGTGCGGAGGCGGCCCAAGTCACTTCATCGCCTCCCATTCCTTCTGCGTCGCCTTTGATTTCTGATACTCCATCAGAATCTTCCACTTGCCTTCCTGCTTGATGAGCAAGGCTTCGAAGTGAATGTATTCCTCGGTGCGTTTGCCGTCGGCGGCCTGGGCGGTGTAGATAAAGATGCCGGTCTCGTGCGCGGTGTCGGCGTCGCCGATGCGGCTGCCAAAGCGAAACGCGACGCTCGCCTTCATCTTGCCGGCCTTGGTGTCGTCGAACTCCTGCTTCCACCGCGCCAGCGCCTTGGCCAGCGGCTGGCTGGTCTTCTTGATGCCGGCAACCAGCACGCCCTGCTCGTGGCACGTCGCCTTGTAGCCCTCGAAATCGCCTTCGCCGACGGTGCGGGAGACCTCGGCCCAGTATGCGTCCAGTTCGCGCAGGCGATCTTTGTCCTGCGGTGAAGGCGCGGCTTGATCCGCGGCGAAACCGCCGGTGACGAGTGCGAACATCATCAGGACGGACAGGAAGATGTGCTGGGGTTTCATGATGCCTTGCCAGTAGTGTCCGGTTAACGATTGACCAAAGAGCGATTCCGCTCTTGTTTTTCA
>CAYRPN010000009.1:0-76158 GCA_964426135.1 uncultured Phycisphaeraceae bacterium
GCTTCAAATCGACCGGAGTCACAGACTCCGGCTCTGTTCACGACTCCGAAACGCCAACCGGTGTCAAGTACGCAAATGCCGGATGAGCCACAATTATCTGCTTCGCTCCATCACCGCCAGCATCGCGAGGATCGCCAGCGTCTGCCCCGCGACCAGGCCTGCCTGCCACCCTTCAAGCCGGCCCAGCAGCACGCCGCCGAGGCCCGTCGCCAGCGTGCATAGCCAGATCACGATCACCGCCGCCCGCCGGCTCAGCCCCTTGGCGACGAGGCGATGCGAGAAGTGCTGCTGATCCGGGTGGAACGGGCTCTTGCCCTGCGACAGGCGGATGAGCGTGACGCTGGTGATGTCGTACAGCGGAATCGCCAGGACGATCAGCGGCATGAGCACGCCGTACCACGCCGTGCCGGGGCCGAGCGTTTCACCGGCGAGCACGATCGCACCTGCCTGGGCATGGGGGCTTGAAGTCCCCATGCCCGCCTGCGCCGCGGCGCCGGCGGCGGCGGGAGTCACGTACGTCGTGCGAATGCTGATCACCGCCAAAAGCAGGCCGACGACCAGCGAACCTGCGTCGCCCATGAAAACCTTCGCCGGCGGAAAGTTGAAGATGAGAAACCCCACCAGCGCGCCCAGCAGCAGCGCACAAAGCGCCGCGACGAACCACTGTCCGCCGATCAAAGTCGCCGCCAGATAAATCGCGGCGATGATCGCGCTGACGCCGGCGGACAGGCCGTCCATGTTGTCCAGGAAATTGATCGCGTTGGTGATGGTGGCGATCCACAGCACGCTGACGATGATGCTCGCCGCTTTGCCGCCGGCGCCGTGCTGATCGAGCAGTTGCAGCACCCGCATATCGAACACGCCAGCCAGCACCGCGGCGACGATCAACTGCACGATGAGCTTGGAATACGGCCCCAGCCTTCTGCGGTCATCTATCAGACCCATGACGTGGAACACGAGTGCCGCGACGACCACGGCGAGCCCCATCGTCGTCTGCGATTGCAGGCCGACGGCATGATCGCGCATCGGCGCGAGGAACGCCGGCAGCGAATCCATCGAAACGAAATGAATCCCCAGCAGCCCCGCCGCCATGGGCAACATGGTGGTGATGAAAATGCCGATGCCGCCGGTCACCGGCACCGGCCGAACGTGTCGCTTGTGCGAGCCATCGCCGCCGGGTTCGTCGAGATGCCCCCATCGCCGGCCCAGCGCGATCAGCCACGCCGTCAGCGGTACGCTGATCAGCAGCGCCAGTGGCAACAGAAGCAGGACGATGAGCAGCACGTGGCGAATTGGAAGGGAAAAGCGCCCAGATGACAAGGCGGGCCGCCGTAAACAGCGTCGGCGCGGCCGTCGACCCTGCCTCCGGCGCCGTCGCTGAAACAGGCGTTGCCGAGGATCAGCTCCTGTTGCATTTCCGGACCCGGATCGACCGGTTGCACGCGCTCGACGAACTGGACGATCATCTTCTCTTCGTTGAAGATCGGAATGACTACCGATAACGTCGCGGGCATGCGGCAAACGTCGCGATTCACGATCGCTCAGCGCCTCAAGTGCCGCCCATCACGCGCCGACGTTGGGCGGCTGCGCCAAGACCAGCCGATGAAACAGGTACTCCGTGTAGGGTGCGTCAAGGCTTGGCGCGGACGCACCACGATCAACGGAAATGCAGGTGTTCCGCGCGGACGGAAACGCAGGATGGTGCATCCGCCCGGACTTGACGCACCCTGCTGATGATCCACCCGCCTCACGCAGGCTTGTCCATGACCAACCCTCCACCCGAACTGTCAACCGGTGCCGGCGCATCCGCGCCGCCTGCATGGTCGCCGCGCGCCTGGCGTCTTGCCATGGCCGTCATTGTCGTCGGCGCGCTGCTGCGGCTGGTCCTGGCGCTGTGCGGCCGACCGCTGTGGCACGACGAAGCCATGCTCGCCGCCAATCTGGTCCAGCGCGATTTCGAGGGCCTGCGGCAGCCTCTGGATTACGGCCAGGTCGCGCCCATCGGCTATCTCTACGTCCAGCGATTGCTGCTCAACACCCTGGGCACCAGCGACCTGACCCTCCGCTGGATGTCGCTGGCGCCGGGATTGCTCGCGCTGCCGATGTTCCTGGTGATCCTGCGCCGACTTCTGACACCCAAGGCCGCGATCCTCGCTCTGCTGCTGTTCAGCCTCTCGGAACCGCTCGTTTACTACTCGATGGAAGCGAAGCCCTACAGTGTGGATGTGCTGTGCGGCCTGCTCTTCTTCTGGCTGGCGCTGCGCGTCTGGCAGGACGGAGGGCGAATCCTCGATGTGGCCATGATGGCGATCGCCGGCGCCGGCGGGCTGCTGTTCTCGTACGTGCTCGTGTTCCTGATCGTCTCGACCGGCGGCCTGATCATCGCGCTGCAGGTTTCGAAGAAGCAGGTGAAGCAGGCCGCGATGTCCGCGGCCGCGTGCGCCCTGTGTGCCGTCGTCTTCCTCTATCTCAAGTCGCAGTTCATGCAGGACAGCCCGGCGGTGCAGCATCACAAAGGCTTCTGGCGGGCGATCGATCCGCGCGGCTTCATGCCGCTGCCCCCCAGGAACTTCGACGACCTGCTCTGGTACCTGAACCGACCGTTCGATTTCTTCGTCGATCCGATGCGGTACCGAGCCTACGGCGTGGCGATCCTCGTGTGCCTGGCGGGCATCGCGATGCTGTGGCGCAGCAGCCGGTTCCTCGTGCTTCTGCTGCTGGCGCCGATTCCGATGATCGCGCTGATCTCCGCGACGGAGATGTATCCCTTCGGCACGCAGGCGGAACTGCGCCATCCCATCATCGGCCGAGTGCTGCTGCCGTTCGTTCCGCTGGTGCTGATCGTGATGGGCCGGGGATTGCAGGCCGTCTGGGATGCGGGCGGACGCTACGGGAAATTCGTCGTCGCCGGTTTGCTGGTGATCTTGTGGACGCACCCGACGCTGATGCTCCTCTCCTACGTGCGACACCGCGATGAACCGCACGACGCCCGTCCGGCCATGGCGCTACTGAGCAAGCACGTGCAGCCCGGCGATCTGATCTACGTGAACTACTCGGCCCTGATGTTGTCGCATTACTACATCGATCGTTATCCCCTGAAAGATGCAATCCGATTTACCGTCTCCAACTCCGACAC
Organism: uncultured Phycisphaeraceae bacterium; assembly: GCA_964426135.1. Lineage (GTDB taxonomy): Bacteria > Planctomycetota > Phycisphaerae > Phycisphaerales > Phycisphaeraceae > CAYRPN01. The sequence continues at coordinate 3,137 of CAYRPN010000009.1, forward strand.
GCCGCTGAAAGAGACGATCGCTCCCGGGAAATACTGGATCGGCGTGAAGTATCCGGACCTGGAGCGGACGTTCAAACTGGCAAAGGGCCGGCGCGTGTGGGTCTTCTTCGTGCATGCGCCGGACCTGGTGGAACACAAGTCGGATGACAAGTTCCTGCGCTGGTACCTGCCCACCGTCGCGCGAAGACTCCCCATTCCCGACACCCTGGATCCACAGACCGGCCAACCGGCCGAGTACTGGTCCAAAGGCAACACGACGCTGCAACTCTACGACATGCGCCCGTAGACCATTTCCGTAGGTTAGCGGTCGGGCCGAGTCCTCTAAAATGGATTCCATCTGATTCTCTCGCAGATGCCACTGGCAGGCTTTGCTGCCAGTGGACCTGCGAAAAGAGATGCGGGGGCGTCCGTGGACGCGAGAAACGCACTGGCAGCCGAGCCTGCCAGTGGCTTCAACTTCGGCACGAGAATCAGATAGAAACCGTATAACCGCGACCCAACCTCATGGTCTCCTCCCCGTGATCCGCGCTGCTTCCCGTTTGTCGCCGATCAAGCGAGATCGTAGAACTTCCGATACTGGATTGGGAGTATGAATGCATTGCCACGGCGTCGTGATCGCCGCGGCGATTCGTTCCGTAGGCCGATCAGGGAGTCAACCGATGCTGCTGGGCAAGAAAATTGTCGTGGTGATGCCCGCGTACCGTGCGGAGAAGACGCTGGAGCGCACCTACGCGGAAATCCCAAAGGACATCGTCGACCACGTCATCCTCGTCGACGACGCCGGCGGCGATAACACCGCCCAGGTGGCGCGCCAACTCGGCATCGCCACCTACGTGCATGCGAAGAACCTGGGTTACGGCGGCAACCAGAAAACGTGCTACACCGAGGCCCTGAAGGTCGGCGCCGACGTCACCATCATGCTGCACCCGGACTACCAGTACGACCCGCGCCTGATCGCCGCGATGGCGGGCATGGTCGCCAGCGGGATCTACGACTGCGTGCTCGGCTCGCGCATTCTCGGCAACACCGCCCGCGCCGGCGGCATGCCGCTGTGGAAGTACGTCGCCAACCGCGCCCTGACCGCGTTCGAGAACATGCTGCTGGGCGCCAAACTCAGCGAATACCACACCGGCTACCGCGCATTCAGCAAGCGCGTTCTTGAAGAGCTGCCCCTGCTGGCCAACAACGATGACTTCGTGTTCGACAACGAAATGCTCGCCCAGGTCCACGCCCGCGGCTTCACGATCGGCGAAATCTCCTGCCCCACCAAGTACTTCCCCGAAGCCAGCTCCATCAACTTCCGCCGATCCTGCAAGTACGGCTTCGGCGTGCTGGGCACCAGCCTGCGCTACCGCATGTGGAAGTGGGGCATGTACCGAGGCAACCTGTTCAGCACCGACCCGAAACTCCGCCTCATTGTCGGCGACGGCGGCCAGCGCCCCGTCGCCCCGCCACAGGGCAATGCCGGCGGAGCGGCAATCGGCGGCAATGTCGCGCTCAGCGCGACCGCGCCGAGGTGATCGCACGATTGAAATGAGCCGCGCACGCAGTAAGCGGGGCGTTGTCAAGCCAGTGGTGTCGTCCATGCAGTCACCTGAAGTCAAAGCGTTTCATGCGCGCCGGTCGCCCGACGAACCGCTTACTACGTGCGCGGCTCTGGTCGGCGATCTTCACTGATCCGGTCCGGGAAGCTTCGCATGTCTCCCATTCGTTCCATCACGCGACGCTTCGACGCGCTGGCGCGCCGGCCTCTCCTTGCAGCGCTCCTGATCGGCCTGTTTGCCTTCGCCTCGGCGGCGCTGGCGGCGGCATTGTCAGGCAAGCCGATTCCGCTCGTCCACGACGAATACAGCTATCTCCTCGCCGCCGACACCTTCGCCCACGGCCGGCTCGCCAATCCGCCGCATCCCCACTGGCAGTTCTTCGAGAGCATGCACATCGTGCATCAGCCCGCCTACGCCTCGATGTATCCGCCCGGACAAGGCGCCGCGATCGCCGCGGGACAGGTGCTGACCGGCGAACCGATCGTCGGCGTCTGGCTCAGCGTGGCGGCGATGGGCGTGGCGATTTACTGGGCGCTATTCGCCTGGCTGCCGCCGCGGTGGGCGCTCTTGGGCGGCGTGCTGGTGGTGCTGAAGTTCGTCGTCCTCGGCCGGGTCATGTCCTCCAGCCTCGGCGGATATTGGAGCCAGAGCTACTACGGCGGCGCGGTGGCGGCGATCGGCGGCGCGCTCTTGATCGGCGCGTTGGGGAGAATCGTGTCGGCGCGCGCATCGGCAAAGCCCAGGGATGGCCATCCCTGGGCTTTGCCGATGCGCGCCAAGGCTTTGCCGATGCACGCGATGCTCCTGGCGCTGGGCGTGCTGATCCTCGCCGCCAGCCGGCCGTTCGAGGGATTCCTGCTCAGCCTGCCAGCGGCGATCGTGCTGCTCACCTGGTTTTTCCGGCTGCAAGGGCCGGCAGGCCGCCGTGGTACGCCGCGACGAACCGCAACGGATCGCGTCATCGTGCCGGCGGCGGTTGTTGTGCTTGCGGGGGCTATTTTCCTCGGCTACTACAACGCGCAGGTCACCGGCAGCGCCACGAGCATGCCGTGGTCGCATCACCACAAACAGTACTGCACCTTCCCCATTTTCGTGTTCCAGAAGCCTGATTCGAAGTGGGTGGATTTTCAGGAGTCCGATGTCGACAAAGTGAACCCGTCCGGCGGCTCCGCGGACTGGCGACAGATGTGGAACCACCGCGAACTCGCCAGGTTCCACGGCGGATGGGAGATGGACCTGTGGCGAAAACATCGCTCCGCCGACGGCATGGCGATGCTCACGGCGCGCAAACTGCGCCGGCTCTGGCTCTTCTTCGTCGCGCCGTCGCCGCGCATCGGGCAGGTGATGGACCCGGCCGGCGGCGCGTCGATGCCGGACGTGCTGAAGAAGGAAGCCCTCGTAGGCCTGTCGCCGATCGAACTGGGAATCGCCGCCATTCTTTCCGTGCCGATCCTCGCGCTGCCCTGGATCATGCGCCAACGCTGGATGCTCTACGCGCTGGGCTGCTGCGGACTGATCGTCCTTGGCAACCTGATCACCGTCGAAACCGCGCCGCACTACGCAGCCCCGATGACCGTGCTCGTCGTTCTCCTGATCGCCCAACTGCTGCGGCGCTTGCTGGTGTCGCGAAGCACGTGGGTGCGCGCCGCGGGCGTCATGGTGATCGTCGCGAGCGCCGCGTCGTTCGCCATCGGCTTTGCGCCGGCGACGCGCGAGGGCAGAATCACCTGGCACCTGGAACGCGCCCGTGTCGAACAACAACTGGCGGAATCCCCCGGCAATCATCTCGTCTTCATGCGCTATGGCCCGAATCACAACGCCCACAACGAGTGGGTCTTCAATGCAGCCGACATCGACGGCGCGCGGATCGTATGGGCCCGCGACATGGGTGATGCGAAGAATCGCCAGTTGATCGAGTATTACCAAGGCGCGCGCAAGGTGTGGCTGATCGAGATGAACGATGACGACGCGAAGCAGAACCCGGCGGCGTACCCGAAGTGATCTGATGGGAGCGCGAGGCTCGGCGTAGGGTGCGTCAAGGCTCGGCGCGGACGCACCACGCACAACAAGAACGCCCGCAAGGACGAGCGCGTCGCGGTTTCGTGAGCCAGAGCGGGGCAAGGCCCCGCTGCTAAACGGCCGATCCTGAGCGGCCGAGCGCCAAGCGCCGATGGTTGTCGCAAGCGCCGGTTCACATCGCCTTCAGCGCCCGCCGCATGATCTTGCCCGTCGGGTTGCGCGGCAGCTTCTCCAGGTGCCGAATCTCGCGCGGCACCTTGAACTGCGCCAGGCCCGCGCGGCACCAGCTCCGCAGATCCATCTCGTCGAACGCCACGCCTTCGTTCAGTTCCACAAACGCGATGGGCACTTCGCCGCGAAGATCGTCCATCATGCCGATCACGGCGGAGTCGTGTACCGCGGGATGTCTGTTGAGCACTTCCTCGATCTCGCGCGGGAAGACATTTTCGCCGGCGATGATGAGCATTTCCTTCTTGCGGCCGGTGATGTAGAGGAAGCCGTCATCGTCGATCTTGCCGATGTCGCCGGTGCGGAAGAAGCGCCGCTTCGTCGTGCCGCCGCCGACGGTGGGCAGTTCCACTTCGGTGAAAACCTGGGCAGTGAGTTCCGGCAGCTTGTAATAGCCCTTCATGATGTTCGGTCCATCGATGAGAATCTCTCCGTCGGCGTTCGTCGGGAGCGGGCGGTTGTTGTCATCGACGATGATGATGTCCGTTTCGGGAATCGCCGGGCCCACCGCTTTGCGACGCCAGTGCGTGGGCAGGGACCAATTGGTGACAGGCGAGGTTTCCGTCAGGCCGTAGCCTTCGAGGATTCTCACGTCGTAGCGAGCTTCGAATTCCTCGAACACGGCGGCGGGCAGCGGCTCGCCGCCGGAGATGGCGAGTCGCACGGAGGTGAAGTCCTCCTTCGTCGCGCTCTTGACGGCGAGCATCGCGGCATACATCGAAGGCACCGCCATGATGATGCGCGGGCGATGCTCGGCGATCAGGCCGACGATTTTTTTGGGGATGAACCGGGCGGAGTAGACCACCTTGGCGCCCAGCGCGAGGGGAATCAGCGTCAGCGCGGTCATGCCGAAGCTGTGAAACTGCGGCAGCACGCCGAGGAACGTATCGGTGGAGGTCATCCGCGCGTGGGTGATGGAATTGGCGACGTTGCTGCGGAGGTTGCCGTGCGTGAGCATGACGCCCTTGGGCTTGCCGCTGGTGCCGCTGGTGTAAAGGATGACGGCCAGGTCATCTCGCTGCACGAGGGGCGGCCAGCGCAAGGGCGGGATGCCGGTGAAATCCACGTTCTCCAGTTTCAGTGCCTTGACGCCGGCTGGAAGGATCGACTCGCCGCCCAAAAGGTCGAGCATGGGGCCGACGGTGATGATGGTGTCGATGTCGCTGTCGGCGATGATGTATTGGATCTCCTCGCGCGAGAGGAGGTAGTTCAGGGGCACGGCGGTGCGCCGGGCGAACCAGCACGCCATCTGGGCGATGGGGAAGCCGCCGCCGGTGGGCAGCAGGATGCCGACATGCGGCCGGCTGGTTGCGGCGTCGATGGCTTCGGCGACGAAGAGGGAGCCGCCGAGGATTTGCGAATAGGTATAGCGACGCTGATCGTCGACCACAGCCACATCGCGGCCGCGGCTCAGACAGGTCGACACGAGTGGCCAGAGCATGCTCATGGGTCGGAGGGGAACAGAGGACAGAGGGCGGAGGACAGAGGGCGGAGGGCGGAGGGCAAAGAACAGAGGACGGAGGAGCAGAGGTCAGGAATGGAGCACCGCCGTCGGAACCGTTTAGCGCCCGCCCGAAGGGCGGGGTCGGCGGTCATCGTTCGCCCCAACATTTGCAAGCCCACGGCGGGCGCTGACCGATAATCCACAATCGAGGCCGGATTCACAGTACCGATAATCGCAACGGTCGGCCATCGCGTGGATGGGCGCCGCGGGGTTGCCCGCACCGGGCCCTTCGGGCCCGCGCTAAACGTCGGATCGTGAACGCGAAGCGCAGACACCAAATGCGAGGCGTCGACGCGATGAAACGCCATTCAACGACAGGAGTTCGCACATGTTTTCACGGATGAAACCGCAGGCTCTGTTTGCACTTTCTCTACTCGCCCTTTCGCTCTTAAGCGCCGGCTGCGAATCGCAGCCGCCGTCGCCGGCGCTGCATGCGGCCTACAACGCCTACCACCGCGGCAACTATTCCGAGTCCTACGGCAACGCCAAGGCCGTCGCGGACGCATCCATCGAAAACGGCGACGCGGCGTACCTCGCAGGCCTCAGCGCGTATCAACTGAAACAGAGCGGCGAGGCGGAGCGATACCTCCTGCAGGCGACGCGCGCGGCCAACCTGAAAACCAGCGGCGACGCCCACGCAATGCTCGGCCGCATCTACGCCGAGCAGGGCCGGCACGAGCGCGCGGTGGAGAACTACGCCATCGCCGCCAGCAGGCTCAGCGGCGATGAACGCGCCAACGCACTGTTGTTCCTCGCGCAGAGTCAGCAGCACCTGGGCCAGTGGCCGCAGGCCGGCGCCAATCTGAACCTCGCCCGGCAAGCGACGCAGAACCCCGAAGTGCTTCAGCGCATCGCCCAGCAGCAGGCGGTCACCGGCTGGACGCTGCAGGTCGGCGCATACACCACCGAGATCAACGCCCAGCGGGCGGCGCAGGACCTGGCGACGAAGACATCGAAAATGTCCGTCGGCTCACCGCGCCTGGTGCCGGCGGTGGACTCGGGCGGCAAGCGCCTCATCCTCGTGCAGGTCGGCACATTCACCAATCAGGCCGGCGCTTCGGCGGCGAAGGGCCGGATCGCCCCGCACGCGGCGGTGGTGCCAATGATGGCAGCGAAGTAGTTTCAGAGTTTCAAAGTTGAAGACTGGGGAAGTTCGTCGGGGCGAATACGCCCCGGCTCGCCGCAAGCGCGGATGAAAGGACTTCCGAATTCATCCGCGCTATCCGCGGCTGTTCGTTTCTTCAGGCTTCACTTGAAACTTGAAACCAGAAACCAGAAACTTCCCGCATGTCCGACACGCTCTTTCCGACGAACGATGACGAGCTCTTGATCAGCGTCTATCAGAGGCAGGGGCGAACGCTGGATGATCTGCCGTACACGCCGCAGTTCGAGGCAATTTATCTGGCGGTGGTCGGCGCGACGGGGACTCCCTTCGTACACGCCAGCGATTTCTCGCCCGGCAGCGCGGCCCCGGGCCACGCAGCGTCATCGAGTTCGCCCGGCGGCACGACCCGCGCCCAGCTCTTCCATCACCTTCACAACCTGCGCAAAGCCGGCAAACTGCCGCGCCTCGGCCGGGCCGCCAGCAAGCCGCCGCGCGTGGATCGCAGGCACGAGGAACTGCTCACGCAACTGGTCGAGGCGCGGATCGGCAAGCTGTCGCTGCGGGATCAGCTTCTTTACACGCCGCAGTTTGATGAGATTGTGGCGACGTTCAACGAGCGGGCCGCGCTGAACCTCTCCGCGCACGATGTCTGGCGCGTCATCGCGAAACTGGCGAAGTGATTCGCGGCCCATTTGGTCATGCGCGTTGACATTCTGTCTTCTCATACGGATTCCATTTGATTCTCGCGCCGATGCCACTGGCAGGCTTGGCTGCCAGTGCTCTCTGAGCGTGGGCACTGGCAGCCGAGCCTGCCAGTGGCATCAATCGATGGTCGGCGCGTGATTCAAATGGAATCCGTATCACCCGATCGCCACGCCTGCCGCTTTCATCTGAGCAATGGCGCGCTCGCAGTCGCCCGGGCTCAGGTCCACGCCGCGGCAACCCTCCACGGCAAGCTTCACGATCAATCCCAGCGATCGGGCGTCGAGTGCCGTGAACTTCACGCAATAGTCGGTCGCCAGTCCCAGCACGCATAGCTCGGTCACGCCGCGCTCTTTCAGGTAGTCGCCCATGCCCGTGGCCTTGCGGTGGCCGTTGTCGAAGAATCCGGAGTAGGAGTCGATGGTCGGGTCGGTGCCTTTGGGAAACACTTTCGTCACGCCCTTCACGTTCAACCCCGGCGCAAACTCGGCGCCGCGCGTGCCCTGCACACAGTGATCGGGCCAGAGCATCTGCGGCAGGCCGTGAAGATCCACGACCTCAAACGGCTTGCGGCCGGCGTGCTGCGAGGCGAAGGAGCCATGATCGCGCGGATGCCAGTCCTGCGTGGCGATGACCAGGTCGAACCGCGGCATGAGCTTGTTGGCGACGGGAACGACCTCATCGCCGCGCGGCACCGCCAGGGCGCCGCCGGGAAGGAAGTCGTTCTGAATGTCCACGAGAATGAGTGCGTTCATGAGTGTTTCCAGCGAAGCCGGTCGGGAGCGGTGATGATTCAGCTTAACCGGGGCTATTCGCGCGCCCAGCAAGAGCCGCGCACGAAGTAAGCGGGATTTCAAGCCTCCCTGTGCGATCTGAACCACCTCGGATTTCCTGGCAGCATGTTTGACGCGAAAATGCGAGAGCGGCGTCCAGCCAAACTGGAGAACCGCTTACTTCGTGCGCGGCTCCTTCAGGAGCCAGGAGCGCCGAGATCGAAACTACGAAGCGGACAGCAGGCGGTAACCGATATTCAGGTCGGCTGCTTGTACGATCGCGGCGGGACGGACGCGAGTCGTCGCAATTCAAAAATCTACCGATTGGTCATCGATATGTCGCAACGGAAAGTCATGGTGCTGGCGGGCGGGCCTGATCGCGAGGCGCCGGTCAGCGTGGAATCGGGCAAGACCGTCTCCGCGTCGCTGCGCGAGGCCGGTTACGACGTGATCACGCGCGACATCCGCCCGGAAAATCTGGCGGCACTGGACGAGTTCGCCAACTGGCATGGCGACGCCATCTTCCCCGCGCTGCACGGCGGCTGGGGCGAGGGCGGCGGACTGCAGGCGATTCTCGACGCGCGCAAGATTCCCTACGTCGGCTGCCGGGCGCCGGCCGCGGCGCTGTGCATGGACAAGATTCTGACCAAGCAGAAACTGGCGTCGGTCGGCGCGCCGACGCTGCCGTTTGAAGTCATCGATCGCGGGCAGAAGCCGACGCTCGACGTGCCGCACGTGATCAAAGGCCCGCGCGAAGGCAGCAGCATCGACGTGGTGATCTGCAGGACGCAGGCGGAATCCGACGCGGCGGTGAAGGATCTCTTCACGCGCCATCCGCAACTGCTCGTGGAGCAATTCTGCAAGGGCAAGGAAATCACCGTGGGCGTACTCGACCGCGATCCGAACGATCCGGACGCCGACCGCGGCCCGCACGCGCTGCCTCCGATCCACATCGTGCCCAAGGGCGGCACTTACGACTACCAGGCCAAATACATCGCCGAGGACACGATGTATCTGATGCACCCGGACGAGATGGGCCTGACGAACCGCGAGTATGAAGGGCTCGGCGTGCTAGCGGTGGAGATTTTCAAGCTGTGCGGCTGCCGGCACATGAGCCGGGTCGATTTCATCCTCGAAGGCGAGCCGGGAAATCACAACGCATGGATGCTGGAGGTGAACACGATCCCGGGCTTCACCAGTCATTCGCTCTTGCCCAAGGCAGCCGCGTTTGCGGGGATTCCGCTGCCGAAGCTGGTGGATCGGTTGGTGAGACTGGCGATGAGGGAGGGATGAAGAGTGAGGGCGTGAGGGGGTGAGTGGGTGAACGGGTGTGTAGGGTTCCGTAAGTTTTTCTTGATTAGCGGGAACGGTGTGAGTAATTTGCAGACAGATCGTTGATGGTCGGTGTGAATTGAAAATTGAAAATTTGCAATTTCAAATTTTCAATTTGCATTTTCCGATGGTCGCCGGCTCGCCTGCACCCTTTCGGAGTGCGAGCGTTGAATGATGATCGCTCCGTCTCGCAGACGCACGCCGCCGCCGGTCACGGCGAGGCGGCATCTGTCACACATCACCCGTCAGTATCCCGGCAGTCGCCCACTTCGCAGCCGCCGATCTCGCAACCCCACGCCCCGCAGCCTTCCTTCGGCACCCACCTCGAACCCGCCCTGCGCGAGGCCTGCGACGGCAGGCTCTCCCATGTGAACTGGTTCCGCACCGACTGGCAGCGCGGCGGAGCGCTGACCGGCTACGCCAGCTATCGCGATGAACAAGGCGAGCATGCCGTCGTCGTGAAAATGCCCGTCCCGCCCGTGGAACGCCGCTGGCTCCTTCATCTGCAGGGCACGCAGGTCGCGCCGCGCGTCTATCGGGATGGCGATTCGCTCGGCGGCTACGACTTCTGCTGGGTGGTCATGGAGCGCCTGGCGCACGGCCCGATCGGCCACGCCTGGGGCGGCAAAGGGTTCGAACTCATCATCGACGCGGCCGTGCGGTTTTCCGATGCCGCCCGGCCTATCGCCGCCGACGGCCCGCCGCGCACCCGCGACTACGACGCCATCCATCACCAGGCCCGCGAAAATATTCACCGCCACGGCGTCGCCAACGAGCAGCGATGGAACAAGGCGCTCAAGCAGGCGCACCGCATGCTGAAGGACTGGCTGCCCGCGTGGAATGCCAGACCCGTCAAGGAGTGGTGCCACGGCGACCTGCATCTGGGCAATGCGATGACCCGAGTGCCGCCGCCCGATGGGCCCGCGCTTCTGCTGGATTTCGCTGAGGTTCACTGCGGACACTGGATCGAGGACGCGGTGCATCTGGAGCATCTTTACTGGGGCCGGCGCGACAAACTGCAGGGGCACCGCATCTGCAAGGAAATCGCCCGCGCCCGCAAGGCGATGCATCTGCCGGTGGACGACGATTGGCCAAAACTGGCGCAGATTTACCGAGCGCTGGTGGCGATGTGTACGCCGGCGATCCTGCGCTTCGTCGGCGATCCGCAACACGTGCAGGCGGCGCTGGAAGTCTTGGAGGCGGAGGTGGGGTGAGGAAGGAGTGAGGAGTGAGGAGTGAGGAGTGAGAAGTAAGGAGTGGGGAGCGAGAAGAGCGAATACCGAATAGGGGGTGTGGAGTCCGCGCCCAGCCTTGACGCACCCTACGTCGCCCACGGACACTTCACTCCTCACTCCTCACTCCTCACTCCTCACTCCTTTCACTCTCCCCGACTTGGCGCGCCGCGCTTCGTTCCCTAGATTAGTTCGCCCAGGCAGGTCACATTGGAAATGCCTTTACTTGGTGGAGCCCCAGCCATGACGACGCTTCTGCATCGCCGAACGTACGAGAACATTGTCGACACGGTTTTCAACACGCCTCTGGTGAAGTTGAACAAGGTGGTTCCCGCCGACCACGCGGCGGTTTACGCCAAGTGCGAGTTTTTCAATCCCATGGCGAGCGTGAAGGACCGCATCGGTCGCGCCATGATCGAAGCGGCGGAGAAGGACGGCATCATCAACAAGGACACGCACATCATCGAGCCGACCAGCGGCAACACCGGCATCGCGCTGGCGTTCGTGTGTGCGGCCAAGGGCTACAAGCTCACCTTGACGATGCCCGAAACCATGAGCCTGGAACGCCGGGCGCTCTTGCGGGCACTGGGCGCGAATCTGGTTCTGACCGAAGGCCCCAAGGGCATGAAGGGCGCAATCGAGGAGGCGGGCAAGCTCGTCGCCACGACGCCCAATGCCTGGATGCCGCAGCAGTTTGAGAACCCGGCGAACCCGGCGGTGCACGAGCGCACGACCGGGCCTGAGATCTGGGAAGACACGGGCGGGAAGGTGGACATGCTGGTGGCGGGCGTGGGCACGGGCGGGACGCTGACGGGCGTGGGGCGGTTCATCAAGCCGAAGAAGGCGAGCTTCCAGTGCATCGCGGTGGAGCCTGCCGATTCGCCGGTGATCACGCAGACCCGCGAGGGCCAGCCGATCAAGCCCGGCCCGCACAAGATTCAGGGCATCGGCGCCGGCTTCGTGCCGAAGAACCTGGACCTGAGCTTTGTCGCCGGCGTGGAGCGCGTGACCAACGACGAAGCCATGGGCATGGCGCGACGCCTGGCGAAGGAAGAAGGCCTGTTCGGCGGCATCAGCTCCGGCGCCAACGTGACCGCCGCGGCCCGCATCGCCGCGCTCCCGGAAAACAAGGGCAAACTGATCGTCGTCATCCTGCCCAGCTTCGGCGAACGCTACCTGTCGACGCCGATGTTTCAGGAATACATGAAATAAAGAAGTGAGGAGTGAGAAGTGAGGAGCGAGGAGACGGGATTTGTGGCTACTGGTTCCAGGCCTTTGTCTCCGCTCCGCGCATCTGACTCCTCACTCTTCATCCCTCGACTCTTCGTCCCTCGACTCCCCAATTCTCACTCCTCACTCCTCACTCCTCACTCCTCCGAAGGAATCCCCATGCCCCGCACCGTCAACTTCAAAGGCAACTCCGTTCCCCTCTCCGGCGACGGCCCCAAGGTCGGCGATGCCGCCCCGGAAGCTTCGCTGGTCGCCGTCGATCTGTCGGAGGCGAAGGTCTCCAGCTACACGGGCAAGGTCGCGATCGTCTCCGTCGTGCCTTCGCTGGACACCGGCGTGTGCGACAAGCAGACCCGCCGCTTCAATGAGGAAGCGGGCAAGCTGGCGAACACCGTCGTGCTGACCATCAGCCGGGACCTGCCCTTCGCCCAGAAGCGCTGGTGCGGCGCCGCCGACGCCAAGAACGTCGTGACCCTGTCCGACTTCCGAGGCGGCAGCTTCGGCGCGGCGTACGGCCTGGTGATGTCCGCCGGCCCGCTGGCGGGGCTGCTGGGCCGCGCGGTGCTGGTGATCGGGAAGGACGGCAAGGTGAAGTACCAGGAGCTGGTGCCCGAGATCACAACCGAGCCGAACTACGACGCCGCCATCGCCGCCGCCAAGGCAGCGCTGTGAGATCGCCGACGCGATGCATGCTGATGCGATGCATTTAGCCGGCGGGCTTGCCCGCCGCGAATCGGCGATGACGGTGGGCGTGGGGTTGTTCGAATGCCTGACGACGACGCGATCCTGCAAACGCCGATGCGACAACCGTCAGCTTCACCTGCGTACGTGTGATTCCCGATTGCCGGGAACACAGCAGCACCCCGTCCACGGTGGGCAAGCCCGCCGGCTAAGGAACGGGGCCGAAATAACTTCGCGAATGGGCGGTCCCCCATTTAGCCGGCGGGCTTGCCCGCCGCGGGCGTCTCGGCGGGCAAGCCCGCCGGCTAAATGGGGGACTTATTTCGGTCCCGTACCTAAATGTGGGCTGCCGCCTGTGGAAATCCTGTGGATGACGAGTGGATTGGAAAATGGACCAGGCGTCGACGTCAGGCCTGATAAGCTGAAAGCCCCCGCTTTTCAGCGTGTTTTCGCAGGCGGGTGATTCGGGGGCGCGACCGGACTGACCGCATTCAGTTGCCGAGCAGGCAGGAAAGCCGCAGGAAACGGCTTGTCCTTGGATTGCCGGCGGCATGGAAGGCGGGTGTTCGGTACTTGTGGGGCGAATGGTCGTCGTGGTCGCCGAGTACATTGGGTCGCCCGCGCGAAAAAGAGTTGCCTGATCCCATGTTTTGGACTGATTAGGACTTGCAGATTTGAAAACGAGTCTTTAAACTGCGGAGGTAAGCCAGGTTCCGTCCTCAAATGCGGGCTTGGTGGGTCGCCGCAACAGTTTTTCCCGCCGCAATTTTCTGTCCCTCGAAACCCGGTTTCTTTCCCGGCCCAGGAGGCTAGCTTTGTCCAAGCGTCCTTTCTTGAGCGTGGTGGTGTTCGCCGCAGTCGCAATTCTCAGCCCTGCGGCCAATGGTGAAAACGAAAAAGCGCCGACGGCCGGTCAGGCCGTTGCCGCCGGTTCGCCTGCCGACCTGATTCTTCAGGCCGACAAAAAGCGCGAGGCTGGCGATTACGACGGCGCAACGCAGCTTCTCAACTCAGCAGCCGCCCACCCGCAGGCGACTGACGAAGACAAGACCTTTATCGCCGCCCGCACAGCCGAAGTGGCCCGTGCCCGCGACGCGAAAGTCACCGCCGCCCGCCAGACCCTGGACGAGGTCTCCGCTGAGCTCGGCAAACCCGACGCCAACCTGAACACTGCCGAGACCCGGCTCAAGAGCGTCAAGAGCGCCAGCCTGAATCTGGGCTTCTTCGACAACAGCCGGCTCGACCGCATGCTCGCCGTGGTGGCGGAGCGTCGCGGCACGTCGCCGGTCTCCGCAGTGACGCTGGCTCAGGCGGAACCGGCCAAGCCCGCTGATCCCGTCAAGGCTGCTGATCCGGCCAAACCTGTCGATACCGCAGCCCCCGCCGCTGCTCCGGCCGCCCCCGCAGCCGCGCCTGCTCCCGCCGCCGCCGAGCCAGCCAAGAACGACCCGCTCGCCCTGGCCCGCAAGCTGGTCATCGAAGAGAAGCTGCTCGAAGCCCGCAACGCCGAGGCCAACGGCCAGTTCAACATCGCCGCCAAGCTCTACGGCGAAGTCGTCGCCATCGATCCGAGCAACGCCGCCGCCAAGGCCGCCCGCGACGCCGCCGCCGCCCGCGCCCTGCCCGGCGCCGGTGGCCCGGTGAACGTGATCGGCAAGATCGGGGATATTCAGAAGGTTGAACGCGAAGCAACCATCACCGAATACAACGAGCTGATGAACAAGGCTGAGAAGTTCCGCGTCGAGCGCAACTACCCGAACGCCGAGGACGCGGTGCAGCAGGCCAAGGTGGTCATCGACCGCAACAAGAGCTATCTGGGCAACACCGAATACGTCGACCTGCGTGACAAGGCGAACAAGAAATACGCCGACATCACCCTGGAGAAGGAAAAGGCCCGCACCGAAGGCATGAAGGTGTCGGAAGATCAGGACAAGAAAGACGCGGAGAACCGCCGCATCCGCGCCAAGCTCGAACAGTACGAGCAGGTTCAGCGGTTGCTTCAGCGTGCCGCGGATCTTCGCAAGACGCAGGACTACGACCGCTCGCTGCAATTGATTCACCAGGCTCTGTTCCTCGATCCGGGCAACCCCGCCGCCGAGGCGATGAAGGTGATGATCGAGGATTCGCAGATCGCGGTGAAGGCCAAGGAATACATGCGAATCCGGGCCCTCCGCGTGGCCCGTCAATCGGTGGACCTGATCGAAGCGACGATTCCCTACAACGAACTGATCACGTACCCCTCGGACTGGCCGCAGCTCACGGCAACCCGCCTGGGCGCTCTGTCGAAGGACGCGAACGAGTCGGAAATCAACCGCCGCGTGTCGCTGAAGCTGCAGGATCCGGTGCCCGTGAACTTCGATGCGAACAAATTCGTCAACGTCGTGGACTATTTCCGCAACACCACAGGCGTGAACTTCTTCGTGAACTGGGCCGCGCTGGAAGCCGCCGGCATCGAGCAGGACCTGCCCATCAACCTGCAACTGAACAACGTCCCCGCCGAGCAGGCGCTCAAGCTCGTCCTCCAGCAGGCCGGCGCCGCCGCCAACCTGGAGAAGGTGAATTTCAGCATCATCGACGGCGTGGTCCACATCTCCACCCAGCGCGATCTGCAGAAGACCACCGATACCCGCGTCTACGACATCCGCGACCTGCTCGTGCAGGTGCCCAACTTCTCGGGCGCTCCTGAGTTCGACCTGAACCAGGCGCTGTCGAACACCAGTTCCGGCGGTTCCTCCGGCGGCGCCGCTTCGGCGTCCACCACCCTCTTCGGCACCGAGGAGGAAACCCAGAAGCAGCCCACCCGCGAGGAACTGATCGAGCAGATCACCACCCTCATCCAGGACACCATCGGCGTCCAGGCGGATTGGGCGGCCTACGGCGGCGAAGTCTCCAGCCTCCGCGAACTCAACGGCAACCTGATCGTCAAGAGCACGCCGGACAACCACCGCGACATCGTCAAGCTGCTGGGCCAGCTCCGCGCGGCCCGCGCCATGCAGATTCACATCGAAGCCCGATTCCTCCTGGTCGAGACCAACTTCCTCGATGAAGTCGGCGTGGACCTGGACTTCCAGTACCGCTCCAGCGAAGGCCGATTCCTTGGCCCCATCACCGTCGCGCAGGATCACATCGGCATGGCCGGCGCGTCGGACACCGGCTTCCCCGGCAACTTCGGCAACGCTTCCACCGGCACCGACCCCTTCACCCCGGGCCTGGGATTCCCGCCCGTCGGCACCGGCGCCGGTCAGCCCGGCACCCCGCCCAACCGCTCGCTGCGGTTCGGCATCGGCGTGACGTTCTTCGACGACCTGGACGTCAACCTCATCGTTAACGCGACGCAGGCTTCCCGCCGCTCCATCGCACTGACCGCCCCCCGCCTGACTCTGTTCAACGGCCAGCGCTCGCACGTCATGGTCGCCCGCCAGATCGCGTTCATCTCCGACCTCGAACCCGTCTCCGATGCAGGCTTCGACCCCACTCTCTCCGTGACCCAGTCCGGCGTCGTCCTCGACGTCGAAGCCACCGTGTCGGCTGACCGCCGCTACGTCACCATGACCGCCCGGCCCAGCCTGGCGACCGTCGTGCAGCCGATCCGCTCCATCCCGCAGCAGGGCGCAGGCGTGCTCGACCAAGGCAACGGCGGCGGCGACAACGCCGGTGAAAACGTGCTGATCTCCGGCTTCATCGAAGCCCCCGAACTCGAACTCACCCAGGTCCGCACCAGCGTCTCCGTTCCCGACAAGGGCACCCTCCTGATGGGCGGCCAGCGCGTCGTCGCCGACGTCGAAGTCGAGGCCGGCGTCCCCATCCTCTCCAAGATCCCCGTGCTCAACCGCTTCTTCACCAACACCAGCAAGGTGAAGGACGAGCGCACCCTGCTCATCCTCATCAAGCCCACCATCATCCTCCAGGACGAACAGGAAGACCTGCTCTTCCCCGGCCTGCTGCAAGACCCGGCCGCCTACAACGCGGCCCGCAACCTGTCGCCGCTCAAGGCCGTGGGCGACATCTCGGCTCCGTGATCGGATCAGCCGAAAGCCCCGTCCAATCAATCGAACCGGCGAGCCTCGCGCTCGCCGGTTTTTTTCTGCGCGATGCTTTCGCCGGATTCCGAGTGATCCGGAGGCCAGGTGATACGGATTCCATCTGATTCTCGCGCAGATGCCACTGGCAGGCTTGGCTGCCAGTGGACCTGCGAAAAGCAAGGCGGGGGCGTCGGTGGACGCGAGAAACGCACTGGCAGCCGAGCCTGCCAGTGGCTTCAACTTCGGCACGAGAATCAGATAGAAACCGTATGATTCCCGCGCGACGTGGGTCATGCGCGACCGAAGTTGCGGTGTGTCCCAGGCACAAAGGACGGTGTGACGTGTGCCACGGGCTAGCGAAGGCTCGGCGCAGCTTGCCCGTGCGCCTTGTGGTTTCTTTGCGAAGCACAGCGGGCTACCTCTGATACGGCTTCCTTGTGAAACTCGCGCTGCGGGTGCCACGGGTAAGCGGAGTCCGCGGAGCTTACCCGTGCGAATGACATGCGGGCGAACGGACACGGGTAAGCTGCGTCGAGCCTCCGCTTACCCGTGGCACCCGAGGCGCGCGATTCAAACGGATTCCGCATCCTTCACGCACGGGCAAGTTCCGAAGACTCCGCTTGCCCGTGGCACACCGCGATCGAATCAGGCCGAAGCCCGTTCAGATGAGCTTGGCGGGTTGCGTGAAAATAGGAAATTATTTTCAAACTCCGTATCCAGGGGCATCTTGGCGCCGCGGCCGAAACGCAAAATGCGAATTCAGCGAATCCCCCACTGGCCAGCGACGGCGCGTTTTGCTATTTTGTCGATCCGCGCCGCGGTGGCCGCCTGTGCGAGCCGCGCGGTTTTTCTTCACGAGGTCAGTCATGAGTGCGACGAGCGTCAAGCAGTTGAAGACGGTTTCCAATAATGTCGGCAAGCCCCTGGCGGCGGCGCTGGAGGAAGGCCGCGGTTTGCTGCGCCTTTCCCCCACCTGGGTGCCGCGATCGTTCCTGCAACCGGGCCTGCGCATCAAGCTCAATCCGAACGACACCTACGCGTTCGGCCTCAGCCGCGGCGGCATCGACGAGCGCTGGTTCGCCTCGACCACCGAAGCCGCCAACGACAACCGCACGCCCGACGAGGGCCTCAGCTACGTCGTCGTCGGCAACAGCCGGTTCCAGTTGCGCGACGCGGTGGCCGAACTGGGCGAGACGCTCATCGGCAAGGCGATCTGGAAAAAATACGGCAAGTGGCCGGTGTACTCGAAATTCTTCGACAACATGGGCCCCATCCCGCACCACATGCACCAGTCCGCCAAGCAGGCGAAACTGGTCGGCCAGGAGGGCAAGCCCGAGTCGTACTACTTCCCGCCCCAGCACAACTGGACCGGCAACAATTTCCCCCACACCTTCATGGGCCTGAACCCCGGCACCACCAAGGCGCAGGTCCGCAAGTGCCTGGAGGATTGGAACAAGGGCGATAACGGCATCCTCGACCTGTCGCAGGCGTATCGCCTGAAGATCGGCACCGGCTGGCTGATTCCGCCGAGCGTGCTGCACGCGCCGGGCAGCCTGTGCACGTACGAGCCGCAGTGGGGCAGCGACGTGTTCGGCATGTACCAGAACCTCGTCGAGGGCCGCAGCGTGCCATGGGCGCTGCTCGTCAAGGACATGCCCAAGAACAAGCACAAGGACCTGGACTTCATCGTGGATCAGCTCGACTGGGATCGCAACGTCGATCCGAACTTCAAGGCGAACAACTACCTCGAGCCGATCGTGGACACGCAGGACGAAGCTCACGTCGACAAGTGGATCGTCTACGGCAACATCGACGGGTTCCAGTTCTTCTCCGCCAAGGAACTCACCGTCCTGCCCGGCGGCAGCGTCACGATCAAGGACAAGGGCGCCAGCGGCGTCATCACCGTCCAGGGCCACGGCAGGGCCAATGGCTTGACCATCAACAGCCCGAAGATGATCGGGTTCCACGAACTGACGCAGGACGAGTTCTTCATCACCGAAGCCGCCGCCACGGCCGGCGTCACGTACGTCAACGACAGCCCGACCGAGCCGCTGGTGATGCTCCGTTACTTCGGCCCGCAGGTGAACACGCACGCACCGAAGCACAGAGGATCGAAGTGAGCGGGGGGCGTGTCATTCCCGTGCCCCCGGCGCATCCACAGAACAATGCGAATGTCTAATGTCGAGTGTCGAGTGTCTAGTGTCGAGTTTCTAGTCGCTGAAAGCCGCCAACGCTTGACCGTCACCATGAAACGTCCCCATTGTCCGGGATTAGACATTCAACACGAGACATTCGACATTAGACAATTGCCTTGGCGGGTTTTCGCATCCGCATGAATCCGTCGACCGTTTCATCATGACCCCGACTGTTCGCCACCCCGAGAGTGAGTATTTCAATGTCCATGGATCACAAGGCATTCGCGTTTGACTGGGATGCCTTTGCATCAGAGCTGTTGCCCGTTCTTTCGCAGTCGCTGGAGTCCAACGATCCGGCTGCCCTGCGCGCCTTCATCGAAGAGCACCGCGAGTCGCTCGTCGACCCGGTCTCCGAGGAACTGCTTGCCGAGGACTGGGTGGATACGCTCGTCTCCGGCGATGTGCAGGAACTGGCGGACCTGGCGCTGACCAAGTATTACGAGCCGACGGAAGACTGCGGCCTGGGCGAGTGGTGGGAGGAGATCGGCAAATCGCTGGCCCCCGCCGCCGCCGCGGCGCTTCTGGGCAATGCGCTCAAGGGCGGGGCGCAGGTGTTCGATCCGGGCCGGATGGGTGCGTATTTCCAGTCACCCGCCCAGACCGGCGCTTCCGCCAAGGCGCTGGGCTCGGTCAGCCTGCCCGATGTGGAGGAGTACCGCGACTTCCTCAAGGGCTGCGCGGAAGACGGCATGGGGGTTTATGTGACGTTTTGAGGCGGCAGGGCCTCCGTTCTCGCGATCGTCGCCAGCGAGCTTGGTAGAATGGCCCATGACGGAGTTTTTCATGGTCGCGCATGCAATCCAAAGCGAGCCGATGACTGTCGCCCAGTTCATGGCGCTGCCGCCGGAACGAGATGGGATCACGCGCGAACTGATCAACGGCCGCATCCGGGAGCACGACGTGACAACGCGAAACCGCTGGCATTGTTCGACGGAAGCTTTGATCGCCCGGTTGCTTCTCAACTGGCTTGACCGATCTGATCTGATGCGAGGCGTCGTTGCCTCCGGTGAAGTCCGCTGCCGGCTCTCGACTTCATCCGCCACGGTTGTGGGCATCGACGTCGCCTTCTTCGGCCCCGAGCACATCGGCGTGGTGGATGAGGAGACCGACGGCTTCGCGGGGCCGCCGATTCTGGCGGTCGAGATTGCTTCGCCGTCGGACACCAAGGAAGCGGTGACGGAGAAGATCCGCCTGTATCTGGGCGCGGGCGTCAGGCAGGTGTGGATCGTCGACACCGACTTCCACACGATCACGGTGCATCGCCGCGGCTGCGATCCCAGCCTTTTCGGTTCGTCTCAGACGATGACCGGCGAGCCCGATCTGCCCGGTTTCAGCGAGCCGGTGAGTTCGTTCTTCCTGCCCGGCCACGCGCGTGGCTGAGCAGTCCTAATTTCTTTTACTTTTTCATCATTGACCCGATCCGGGAAAGCCGCACAGGAGGTTCCTTCATGTCCCACAACTTCCCCAAGCTTCACAACGCCATGTGGCCCGGTCTCGTCGGCAAGGAGCCGAACACCGATCACCCGCCCATCAGCCTCGACCGTATGCTCGACCTGACCGCCGCCGCCGAGGTCAACGGCCAGAAGTACGAAGGCGTCGACCTCTTCCTCTTCCATCCGCACACCGACCCTGACGCCAGCGAAGCTGATCTCCGCAAGATGGCGGACAAGATCGCCGCGCGCGGGCTCAAGGTCGGCTCCCTCGTCGCGCCCGTGTGGCCCGGCACCGTCGGCGGATCGTCGATGGGCAGCGAAGAAGATCGCGGCAAGTTCGTCCTGGCCGTCAAGAAGGCGTGCCACATCGCCAAGGTGCTCAACGAGCACGGCGTGCGCCAGTACGGCGTCATCCGCATCGATGCCGCCGACTCGCCTTCCCACTGGGACGCCAATCCGAAGGCGAACACCAAGCTCATCGCCAAGACGTTCCGTGAAGCCGCCAAGGTCGCGGCGGACAACGGCGAGCGCCTCGCCGCCGAGGGCGAAATCTGCTGGGCGGGCATGCACTCGTGGAAGCACATGCTCAATCTGCTGGAAGAGGTCGGCCGGCCTGAGACGGTCGGCTTCCAGGCGGACCTGGCGCACACCTATCTCTACCTGCTCGGCTACAACGCCGAGGACCACGCGCTCCTCAAGGCGGGCTACACCGAGGCGGAATTCTGGGCCGCCTACCAGACCATGACCGACGCCTTGCGCCCCTGGACCATCGACTTCCACGTCGCTCAGAACGATGGCTCCGTCCATGGCACCGGCGGCCACGACAAGACCGGACGTCACTGCCAGGCGGATGATCCCAATGGCAAACTCGACATCGCCCGCTGTTCCACGTATTGGCTGCAAGGCGCGGCCCACCGCGGCATCAAGCACATCTGCTGGGACGGCTGCATGTTCCCCAACAAGGTGCTCGAAACGCCCAAGACCTGGAACACCATCCTCGACACCATGATCAAGGTGCGCAGCGCCGCCGGCTGGTCCGTCGGCGCCACCAAGGGCAAGCCCGCCAACCAGTGCACCGCCACGTCGCTGGCTGTTTCCATCGCCGACAAGAAGCCGGTGCGTATCGGGCTGGTGGGCTACGGCTTCATGGGCCGGACGCACAGCAACGCGTACCGCAAAGTCGTGAACTTCTTCGACACCAAGCACGTGCCTGTGCTGCAGGCCGTTTGCGCCCGCGACGAAGCGAAGGTCAAGGCCTTTGCGAATCAGTGGGGTTACAAGAGCTACGAAACGGACTGGCGCGAGCTGGTGAAACGCGACGACATCGACGCGATCGACATCTGCACGCCCAACGACTCGCACCACGACATCGCCATCGCCGCCGCCAAGGCCGGCAAAATGATCCTGTGCGAGAAGCCTCTGGCGCTGAACACCGCGCAGGGCAAGAAAATGGTGGAAGCTGTCGCGAAAGCGAAGGTGGTCAACACGGTGTGGTACAACTACCGCCGCGTGCCTGCGGTGACGCTCGCCAAGCAGCTCGTGGATGAAGGCCGGCTCGGGCAGGTCTTCCATTACCGCGGGCAGTTCCTCCAGGACTGGACGATCTCCGCCGACCTGCCCCAGGGCGGCGCGGGTCTGTGGCGGCTCGATGTGAAGGCCGCCGGCTCCGGCGTCACCGGTGACCTCCTGGCGCATTGCATCGACAGCGCCATGTGGATCAACGGTCCGATCACCGAGGTCACAGCCGTCACCGAAACCTTCATCAAGGCCCGCAAGCACACGCTCACCGGCAAGGTGGAAAAGGTCGGCATCGACGATGCCTGCATCTTCATGTGCCGGTTCGAGAACGGCTCCCTCGGCGTCTTCGAATCCACCCGCTACGCCCGCGGCCACAAGGCCAAGGACACCCTGGAAATCAACGGCGCCAACGCTTCCATCGCGTGGGACCTGCACGACCAGCATCGCCTGCAGTACTTCGATCACAAGGATCAGGGCATCGTCCGCGGCTGGCGCAACATCCACGTCAGCGACGGCGATCAGCCCTACCACAAGAACTGGTGGGTGCCCGGCCTGCAGATCGGCTACGAGCACACCTTCGTCCATCAGGTGGCGGATTTCCTCAAGGCGCTCGACGAGAAGAAGCCCTGCCACCCGACGTTCAAGGACGCGCTGGAAACACAGAAGGTCTGCGATGCGGTGCTCAAGAGCGCCCGCACGGGCAAGTGGGAAAAGACGGGCGTGAAAGAGTTCGCCTGATTCCCCAGTGACGATCCTCTCGTAACCGCGCGCCGCGAGAACAATGATGTTCAGGCACGAGCAATTCGAGTGGGATCGGGACAAAGATCGGCGAAACCAGCGAAAGCATCGCGTGTCGTTCGCGGATGCCGCGCAAGTGCTGTCCGACGCCTACGGAGACGTCTTCCACCTGACGCAACCGGATGACCGCCACGATGAATTGGAAGAACGATGGATAACCATTGGTTCGCATCCCTACAATCGGTCATTGGTTTTTTACATCGTCTGGACCTACAGGCCGTCCGACCCGGGTCTGGTCACGCGCATCATTTCCGCGCGTCCCGCCAGCCCCTTCGAGCGACGCCAATATGAAAAAGACACCTTCCAATTCTAAGGCTGTTCGAGTTCACGCTCGCGATCTGAAGCCGCCGACCAAAGCGGATCTCGATCGATTGAAATCCGCGATGAATGGCCCGATCGACACTTCGCAAATGCCGCAGTGGACGCCGGAGCAGTTTCGAGCCGCCGTGAATCGGAGAAACGCGCTGCTCCGTTCCAAGAGCCGCGGCAAAGCGGGGTGAGATCAAATTGGAACCATGACACTTGAAGCCCACGGACTCTGTCCGTGGGCTTTTTTCATAACGCGTTCACGACGCCGCGCGGAGTTTATACGGTTTCTATCTGATTCTCGCGCCGAAATTGATGCCACTGGCAGGCTCGGCTGCCAGTGCGTTTCTCGCGTCCACCGACGCCCCCGCCTTGCTTTTCGCAGGTCCACTGGCAGCCAAGCCTGCCAGTGGCATCTGCGCGAAAATCAGATGGAATCCGTATTATTTCCCGTCGTTCGACTTCGCTGGAGCAAACCCCGGCAGGCGGCCCCAGATGTCCGCCAGCATCGCGAAGATTTCCGGCTCGGCCTGCTTCAACTCACCGGCGACGAACGGGTAGAAATCATTTGAACCGAAATAGCTCTCGGTCATCTCGGCGAAGAACTCCTTCTCGTCCGTCAGGCCGTAGTGCTCGCGCATTTTTCCGGAGACCGTGAGGACTGATTTGTACTTTCCGCCATCGCGGAATTGCTTCCAGGCCGCGATCACGCGCGGTTCGTCGAACCCGATGATCTGGTCGTGAAACCCGTGCGCCAGTTCATGCAGGATGACCCACGGTTGGCCGTGAATTCCCTCCGGGTCGAGGAAATCCCTGGTATCGGGAATATGGACGCACTTCGCCAGGCTCTCGCTGTAGCCGTGCTCTTTCAACCAGCCCGCATCGGGGTGGTACTGCATCGGGACCAGGTCGCCGTGGTTCAGATCCAGTTGGATGGTGATCGTTCGCAGCTTCGCCAGCGCCTTTTCCGGCACGACAAACGCGACGGCGACGAGCCGCGCTTCCAGGAGTTTCAACGCGCGTGTGCCTGTCGCCGCGTGTTCGCCCTTGAGCAGGCGATCGTCCACGCGAACGGTCCAGCCATCGATGTTGCGCGTCGTGTGAGCGGTGGGCAGCGGCTTCTTCTCGGCCGCAACCATGACGCCGCCGCCGATCGCCGACACGAACGCCACGAGCATCGCCAGCTTCTGAACGACGGGGACGGTCTTCATTTACTTCGCTCCCTTCAGTAGTTCGATCATGGTCTTGCCCATCGCTTCGCCGAGATCGCGGTGGACTTCCGCCTCGCCGCCGCAGCGGCTGATGGCGATCGTCACCTTACCGCCTTCAAGTTCTTCGCGGAAATCGGACCAGACTTATCACGGGGACGCAGCCTTGCGGAGCGATTGCCGCAGAAAAGCAATCAGGTCGGCCATGCCCTGTTGCGGAATCGCGGCCTCCAGACCGTCGGGCATCAAAGACAGATTCTGGCTGCGCAGTGAATCGATCTGGTTTCGCAGCACCACCTTGACCGAGCCGTCCGCCAGCTTCATCGTGACGCTGCTGGCGGTCTCCGAGGCGATCAGGCCGTAGATCTGCTCGCCATCGGTCAGCGTGCAGGTGTAGGCGTGATAGCCGGGCTGGATGTCGCTGCTGGGATCGAGAATGTTGGCCAGGAGTTTCTCCGGCGGATGTTCCACGACGGACGCGAGATCGGGGCCGACATTCCTGCCCTCGCTGCCGCGCTGATGGCAGACCATGCAGGCGGCGCGATAGATCTCCGCGCCCTTGACGGGATCGCCCTTCAGCAGCAGCGCGGGGCGATAGGCGTCGACCACCTTGCCGCGGGCGGCGCT
The DNA here is from genome assembly GCA_964426135.1 of uncultured Phycisphaeraceae bacterium. Taxonomy (GTDB): domain Bacteria; phylum Planctomycetota; class Phycisphaerae; order Phycisphaerales; family Phycisphaeraceae; genus CAYRPN01. Next base: position 27,594 of record CAYRPN010000009.1, read on the forward strand.
GGTGGCTGTCGCGAAGACCTTCGCGGCCTCATCCCGCACGCGCTTGGACTCGTGCTTGATCAGGCGGGCGCGCTGGACGGTGTCGATCGACGCGGCCGGCACCTGGCCCGCGCTCAATCGCCGCACCAGGTCGAGCGCCCAGGCTTCGCGAGCCAGCCACGCGGTGAGCATCGCCTGCCGAGCCGCCGGAGCCGACGAAGGCCAGGCCTTGGCGAACACCTCGGGCGCTTGCGGCGCAGCGATCGCCCCCAGCGCCCGGATCGCCGCCGCCTGAGCCTCCACCGGATGCTTCGGCTCCAGCCAACCGGCGAGCATCGCCACCGCCTGATCGCGGACGGCGGGATCGCGAGCGATGATCGCCGTGGCCGCGATGCGTTCTTCGGCGGACAGGGATGCATCTTTCGCGGTGGACTGCGCCTGTTCGAGCAGCGCGGATGCTTTGTCGATGAGCCGGCTGAGCGCGTCGTCGGTGTTGCCGCGCAGTTTCGCAAGCGAGCTGTTCCGCTGCGCCAGCGAATCCAGCAGGCGGCCGAACGCTGCCAGTTGCCGCGCGGAGTATCGCGGTCCGGAGACGATGAATACGGGCGCGAGCAGCTGCGCCAGGGCATCGCGGTTGCCCTGCCCCAGCGCCACGGACATGAGCGGCGCCACCAGTCCGCTTTCCCAGTAGCCCTCCGCACTCGCCACCACCGACGCCAGCGTGCGAAGATGCGGCGTGGCGGAACTCATCACCGCGGCGACCAGCATCTCTTCGCCGGCGCCGCTGACAAGCAGCCGCCCCAACGTTTCCCCCGCCAGCGCGTCCGTGGAGGCGCCCAGCGAGAAAGCAAGCTGCAGGCGCACCTTCGCATCCGGATCTTCCGTCAGACGGCAGGCGGCGGCAAGCACGGCGGGGGTAAAGCGCGTCTCCGCCAGCCGCAGCGCGTTCTCGCGCACGCCGTCGCTCCTGTCTTCCAGCGCAGCGGCGACGAGCGCCGGCGGCAGTTCGCCCAGACCATCGAGCACGCACAAGGCGTGCAGCCTGGCAAGCGGGTTTTCGCTGCGCGTCACCAGTTGCCGCAGCGGCTCCACCGCGGCCTTGTCGCCGCGCCAGAGCAGAACCTGATGCGCCTTGTCGCGCTGCCAGCCGTTGGAAACATCGAGAGCCGCGACCAGTTGCGCGACATCCATCTTGTCCAGCCGCAGCGGTCGAAACGCCGGCATCCCGTCCCGGCTGATGCGATAGAGGCGCCCGCGATCATCGCCGTGGCGATAGTGCGGCAACAGCTCAGCCTTGCCCTCCTTGGGCAGCCAGTCCGGGTGCTCGATCATGTAGCGATACATGTCCGCCACCCAGAGAGCGCCGTCAGGCCCTTCGCGCACCATCACGGGCCGGCACCAGCGATCCTCGCTGGCGAAGAAATCGAACTTGCTCTCATGGTCCACCCTGGCGGCGGTGAAGGTCACGCCGTGGTCCTTCAGCCGGGCGTGCTGAACGAGGTTGTGAAACGGCTCACAGACGAAGGCGTGGATTTCCTCCGCGGGAAAAAGCAGCCGATCGCGATAGATCATCGCGCTGCACGCCGAGGTGAAATGCCCCGCCTCGCCGAAGCTGTGGAACCGCTTCTCCGGCGTGCTTGCGGGAAACACCGGCGGATTCGGCGGCGTGAGCAGTTGCACCAGCGTGCGGGCCGTGCCGTAATGCGGATTTTGCCGCAGGTAGTGATCCGGCAGGACGTAATGCCACAGCGGGTTGGAATTCTGGTTGCCGAACCACCGGCCCCAGTTGTCGCGATTGCCGCCAAACTGCGTCGGCCCGCTTTGCGGCTCCAGTTCCCCCGTGTCGGGGCGGAAGCGAAAGTCGCGGCTGCCCACGTGAACTTCCTGCCCGCTGACGGTGGATTTCAAACGCAGGCTTGAGCCGTAGCCCAGGTAATGTCCGCCGATGGCGACATGCACCCAGTTGTCCAGGCCCCAGCGCAAGCCATTGGCGCGAAGTTGCTGATTGCCTTCCTGCAGGCCACTGACCAGTACGCGCTGCTCGTCGGCCCTTCCGTCGCCGTCCGAATCTCGCAGCAGCAGAATATTCGGCGCGGCCGTGACGATGGCGCCATCGCGCCAGGTGAGGATGCCGGTGGGAAAGTTCAGCCCCTGCGCAAACAGCGTGGACTTGTCGTAGCGACCATCGGCATCACTGTCTTCCAGGATGCGCACGCGCCCGCCGGGCTTGCCCTTGCCGTCCATGCCCATCGGATAGTCCGCCATTTCCACGACCCACAACCGGCCGCGATCATCCCAGTCGAACGCCACGGGATCCAGCAGCAGCGGTTCGGCGGCGGCGAGCTCGACGCGGAAGCCGACGGGCACGTGGATTTTCCTGAGTGATTCCTCGGGCGACAGGGGCAGGCTCGCCGGCGCCGGCGCGGCTGTCGGCGTCGCCGCCGACTCGGGCTTGCCAACCGGCTGGCCCGAGGCGGTGTGAAGCTTCTTTGCTTCCTCCGCGCTAAGGGCGCGATCGAACAAGGCGAAGTGCGCCAACTGCCCACGCAGCGGCGCGAAGTTGTCGCTGCGAGCGCCGAGAAAGAAGCTCGCAACGCCCGGCGATGTGACCTCCATGTCGCCGTCGATCAGCGCCTTTTCCAGTCCATCCAAATAGACGCGCACGCGTTTGCCGTCGCGGATGTAGACCACATGGTTCCACGTGCCCGGCGGGATCACGGTGGAGCCGACGAGCACCTGATCCTGGGCGTTGCCGTTGAAGACGATCAGCCTGCCGGTGAAGTCCGCGCGGTAGGTGCCGCCGATGCCCAGGTGATCGCCGGGCGCCATCTTGTCGCCGTCGGGGCCGCGCGAGAAGAGATAAGCCGTCACCGGCGCGGCATCGTTGGGCGTTTCATTGCGGAACCAGAGCGAAACGCTGAAGGCATCGGCGAGTTTGTCGGCCTTGCCTTGCAGCCGGCCGGCGTTGAAGGTGCCAAAGGCGTCGGCCGCGTGCTTCACGTCGCCTTGAGCTTTCAGATCCTGGTGCGGCGCATCCAGCGGCGCATGCACGACCGGCTTCAGGTCCGTGATCGCCTTGCCGTAATCGGCGGGCAGCTTCAGAGGACCGGCTCGCACGGCACTCTCGCGCTGCTGGCGGTCCCGCTCAACGGCTTCGGCGGCGCGCTGTTCGACAAGCCCCGACGCCTTCCAGAATGCGCCAATCTCGGCGCCGGTCAGCGCCCGGCTGAACACCGCGATCTCATCGAGTTTGCCCTGCACGCCCGGTCCGAATCGCAGTTGCTTGCCCGGCCCTTGCGCCGGCAACACCAGCGTGATGTCAGGCTTCTCACCGCCATCCACATGCAGATGCACCTGATTGCCGTCGCGCACGAGCACAGCCATGTGCCAGTCATCTGCCGCCAGCATTTGCGAAGTGGACGCATCCTTGATCGCCAGCTTGACGCGATGATCCTTCCCCTGCCTGCACGCGAGCGCCTCGCCGCCGGGGCCGGTGACGAGATTGCCGCTGCGTTCGCTGGCGCCGCTGGGTTCGCCGAGCCAGAACCAGAGCAGGACGGAGTATTTGTCGCCAAGCCCATCGAGCTCCGCGTGCAGATCGCCGCCCGCCAGATGCACCGCGCGATTGAGTTGCGCCGGGCCGCTGAATTGCGAAGGCGCAAGCTTCTCGCCCGTGCCGGCGCCCGTGCCGGTGGCGACGCCGGGCAGGTACCACGCGAAGCCGTCGCTGAGCTGCGCGGCCGGCGCGCCGGCGACGGCGTTGGCTGCCGTGCGGCCGGCCAGGTCATTGAGCCGCCAGTAGGCCGCGGGCTTGGCGTTGAGGATCGCCTGGGCATACGGCCCGTGCTCATCCGTCAGGTCGCGTCGCTTGCGGCCGGCGACTTCCTCCAGCGCCTGCAGCAGCGTTTCGACGATCTTCGGCTCCGCCTGCACCTCAAGGCCCGCCGTGCGCGCCGGCCAAGTCGTGTAACCGCCCAGCACGTGCTGCTCCGGCGGCGGGATGTAGCCCTCGGCCCCGTTGGCCAGTTCGATATTGAAATGCGAACCCAGCGGCGACTGCGCACGCAGCTTCAGGCCCGTGAGCGCGTAAACCTCGTTCGGCAGCGCGGCGATGCTCAGATCGCCGATGCGGATCGCCTGCAGAACGAGCGACGTCCGCTGCTTCTCATGCAGGTAGATCGCCTCGTGAGCATAAATATCCGGCAACTGCGTCGGCAGCTTGCTGCCCAGCGCCTCGACGCGCTTCTTCGCCCAGGCGAGCCGCTGCTCATCGGGCACGCGGTAGCCCAACGGCAGCGTCTTCTGCACCATGCCCAGGGTCGCGCGATCGTGCCAGGCGATCCGTTCGTAGGCCGTCAGCGCGCTTCGGGCGACGGACTCGCCGTAGCTGTCGAGCGTGATCGCCTTGCTCTTGGCGCCGTAGTCCATCCACATCAGGTCGCCGCTGGTGCCCTGCGTCATCGCGGCGACGAACGGCCCCTCGCTCGATGGCTGGCCCAGCAGCTTCGCCACATGCCGGCTGAACACGCCGAAGTAGTCCGCCGACAGCAGCGGGGAACCGAAGTAATGCTGCGAGTAGTTGGCGAAGAACGCCATCGGCTTGCCGTCGAGCGTCCGCGCCGCCAGCACGCTGAGCGTCGGGTCCACCGGTCCCGAAGGCCCGATCACCGCAGCGCTCAAATAGCCCGGGTGCATATTGGCGCGCATCGTCGCGCTGCCGAAGGGATCCGTGCCGACGCTGTCGGCGCGGCGAATCCACCGGCGGTTGTGCGTGTGGGCCCAGTCGTCGACCGACGCCCAGCCGATGCGAGCCGGCTGCAGATTCTTCGCCGCCGCGATGATCGACTCGGCGATCTTCCCGGGCAGCCACGCGACGTAATCCGGATCGGCCCGGCTGCCCAGGCAACCCATCGCCGAGACGCCGCTGTGCGTGTGCGTCGCACAGATCATCATCCGCTCAGCGCCGATGCCCGTCTCCTTCGCTGCGATCGCCTTGGCCCGATCGATCAAATCCTGCGGCATCATGCAGGTGTCGACCACGCAGAGCACGATCGTCGTCGCCCCGTCATCGAACACCACGCTGCGGGCGTAAAGGCGATCCACCGCCTGATTCGCCGATCGCTCCGTGAACATGGCGTTCACGCGGACGGGGAACTTCACCGGCGTGACGTCCGACACCGCCGCGCCGGCCCGGAACCCACCCGTGCCCTGACGCGGAGCAGACGCATCCTGCGCCGCGACGGACGCCATCAAGCAATACGCGGCCAGCGCACCCAACATCGCCGCAGCGGGCTTCAAACGGAACATGACGACCTCCCTGTTTCTCACAGCCCCCTGCCGGACCGAATCGCGATGCATCATGTTCACATCCTAACCGGCCCCCCTCGATTCTCGCTGCCGCGGCCCGCCGCCAGCGAAGGTTCAGAACTCCGCGCGCTGCCCGTGTCCTTCAGCCGATCCGCCCACGAAGCTCGGCCCCCAGTGCCGCAGCTGGCCGCCCCTGGGCGGGCAACCGCACCCGCCGCCCCCATCCACAGCCACCCCAAGTGGCCGGCCACACACCCCCGGGGGTCCAAAACCAAAGCTAACTCAAAAAATCACAATCACTTATGTTTTTCCTGCCACAAAGGTAGGACACTTTCCGGCCATCTCTGAATGGGTTCCGCCCGTCAAGCAGGTTTCGATTCGACCAGCGGGGAGTTCCAATCATCTCTTCGGGCTCGTTGCATCCGCAAGGCGAATGCTTGTCCCCTACAGCTTCTTCGACAGCAGATCGTATACCCACACAAGACAGCCGCCGGCCTCCAGCGCCACCTGCAACGGAGTACCGTCACGGGTCAGGCGGTCGATGAGCCGGGGCAACGACGCCGCATCCGCGGGAATCTTTTCGTTGGCCGTCTCGTCGCCCGCCGCATCGAGCAGGCTGTAGCGGATCATCTTCTTGTGCAGATCCAGACCCAACGTCAAGCCCTTGAACCGAACCCGCTTCGCTGTAGCTTCTTCATCTGGTTTCCTTTCTGATCTCGTCTCGGGATTCCATGTGCCTGGGACAACCGAACACTCGGCTAAGTACAGCCTTTCATTGAAAAGGGTGCAATCTCCGGGTGGCTGGGGCTGAGGCTCGGCGAAGCCCCGGCCGAACAAGGTGCAGGGTCATCTGGGCCGGGGCTTACGCGGACTCCAGCCCCAGCCTCCCAATTCCCCGATTCCCCAATTCGATCCCTCTATTGTGAAACGTTGTACTAAGGATCGTGACCGAGATAACTTCCCGATCCTCGTCCAACTGACCGGGTTAGGTTTTCTAAAGAAATGAGGAAACGAGGAAAGCAGGAACAGACGAAATTCAGGCGATTGACGAACTCTGAGTCTGTTCCTCATTTCCTCTTTTCCTGCTCTCCTAATGACAATTCCGGCGTCTGACTTCGGGAAGTTATTTCGATCCCATTCCCAAGCCCGTACATCGCACACGGAAAGGAACCCATTCACAACATCACTTTGGGCGGCTTCCCAGCCGCGCGCGTTCTTGCGCCGTCAAGAGCCCAGTCGTGTCAAAGAACAACGCGGCCTCAAGAGACAGGCCGCGGGCAACACTACCTTACATTGACCAATCGACGCGGGAAGTTACGCGCTGACCGTCCTTGAGGAATGGGGCCGAAACACCTTCGCGGGTCGTACTCCCCATTTAGCCGGCGGGCTTGCCCGCCGAGGTCATCCAGTCGCGGCGCCACGTCGTTTCGCTCATTCGCATCGGGCCGCCGGCGCGGTGAAACCGAAACGGCGCGGAGTCCGGGGGGCCGCGGCGGGCAAGCCCGCCGGCTAAATGGGGGACCGCCAATTCAGGAAGTTGTTTTCGCTCCGATTCCTGAATGCCGAGGCAACCCGTTCACTCGATCGCCGGCGGCAGGGTTTGGTTCAGCCTGCGGCGCATGATCGCGTAGTCCAGGGCGTCGATTCGGCCGTCGCCGTTGAAGTCGAACGCGGCGTCGTACCGGCTGCTGCCGATGGTGGAGAGATAGCGGGCGTTGAAGAGAGCCATATCGGTCGTCCTCTCCACGAGGCCGTCGCCGTTGAAGTCGCCCTGGAGGCGGTGGAAGTTGAAGCGATGGATGCCGTCGGCGGTGCCGTCGCCATCCACGAGCGCGCTGCCGCCGTCAATCGCGGCGATCAGGCTCGTGTCCAGCCGCAACTGGTGCACGCCGTCCTGCAGCAACGTCACGCTGCCGCCGCCGAAGCCGTCCGTGGTCAGGTCGATGCGGAGGGACCGGTTCGCGGCACTGAACTGGAAGCGATTGGCGGTCAGCACGACGTCCTGGCCGGTGGAGGTGTTGCGCAGCTTGATGGCGTCAACGATCTGGCCGCTGTCGATCAGCGCCTGGATATTCGCGTCGGCGGTGAACTGGATTTCGAGCCGGTCGATATTCGACCGCTGGGCGGCCCCGTCGTTCACCACGATGTTCTGCACCGCCAGCACCACGTTCGAATCGTCATTCACAATCACCGCCTGGCCCGAGCCGTCCGCCACCGTGGCATTGCCCGTGCTCTGCACGTTGAGGCGGAAGGTCTCGTCAGGTTCGAACGCCGTGTCGCCGTTCACGAGCACGCTCACCGTCTGCGTGAGCAGGCCGGTGGGGTTGAAGGTGAGCGTGGTGCTCACCGGCTGGTAATCGTTGTTGGCAACGGTCGCGCTGCCGTCCTGCGTGGCGACCTGCACGGTGACGACCTCGTCCGACGCGTTGCTGAGCGTGACGTTGAACACCGCCGGCGTCGCGCCGCTGTTGCCCTCGGTGATGTTGCCCGCGTCGGTGATGGTGACGGTGGGCCTGCTGTCGTCGTTGACGATCGTGCCAACGCCTTCGCTGTCGGTGATGCCGGAGGAATTGGTCGCGCCGGTCAGGACCATGCGGAAGGTCTGATCCGATTCGAACTTGGTGTCGCCGCGCACGAACGCAACCGCCGCCAGTTCCGTCTGGCCCGGATTGAAGACGATGGGCAGGTTGCTCACGGGGGTGTAATCGTTGTCCGCGCTGGTCGCGCTGCCGTCGGCGGTCGATGCGTTCACGGAGACGATCTCGTCGCTCGGATTGCTCAGGCGAATCGTGAAGAGCGCCGGCGTCGTGCCAAGGTTGCCTTCGGTCACGTTGCCCGCATCCTCGATCGTGATGGTGGGCCGCTGATCGTCGTTGCGGATCGTGCCCTTGCCCTGTGGATCGGCGAATGTGGCGCCGACGGGATTGGACAGGTTCACGAAGAAATCCTGGTCCTGCTCGAACTTGGTGTCGGTAAAGACGGTCACCGAGACGGTTGCGAACTGACTGCCGGGCGTGAACGTGATCGTGCCGGACTTGGCGAGATAATCGCCATCGGCCGTCGTGGCCGAACCATCGACCGTGGCGAAATCGACCGTGATGGTTTGGGTCGCCGGCTGGCTCAGTTCGACAAGGAAATTGAAATTGCGCGACGGTACGAGCAACGAAAGTTCATCCAAGGTCACATCGCTGATGCTGATCGTCGGAACGTCGTCATCGATGATCGTGCCGACGCCGAAGCCGAGGCCGGACACAGTGGCGTTGATCATCGGAAGCGTGGCGGCGAGGGCGAAGGTTTCGTTGCCTTCCACGACATCGTCGCCGCGGACGGTGTAGACGACATTCTTCGTTGTGGGCCCGCCAGGCACAAAGGCGATGGTGATCGGCCCGCCGTCGTAATCGCGGTTGGCGCCGGAGCCGGTCGCGGTCTGGTCGAGCGTGTCGAGCGTGATCGTGGCGGCCAGATCGGTCTCGCCGGAGATGGAGACGGGGAACGACAGGCCCGTGATCTCGCCTGCGTCGCCTTCGAGCACGCTGGCGTTGCCGATGGTGATCACCGGCGCCGCGTCGTCATTGATAATCGTGCCGATGGCCACGTCCGTGGGAAGCACCGCCTGGCCGAAGACGAGGAACGGCTCGACCGTGACCGTCTCACTAAGTTCGAATCGATTGTCGCCGATCGTGCGCACCCGCACCGTGCCGGTCGTGGCGCCTGCCGGAATGGTCGCGCCTACCGCGTCGGTGTAGTCGCTCTCGCTGACCGCCGACCCGCCCAGGATGACGCCGATCCCGATCGCCTCATGGCTCGGATGCGACAGCGTCACGTTGAAGACCAGATCATTGCTTTCGCCGTTGTTGCCCTCAAGCACCGACGCGTTGGAAATCGTGACGGTCGGCGGAGCGTCGTCGTTGATGATCGTGCCCACGGCTGAACCGTCGGCGATCGTCGCGTTGGTCGCGCTGGTGATCGTCGCCAGCACGGTCTCGTCGAGTTCGAAGATGTTGTCGTCGATGACTCGAACGGGGAAGAGTACGCTCGTGGAGCCGCCGGGAACGAACACGAAGCTCGACCCGAAATCGTCCGTCCAGTCGCTGCCTTCGGTGGCTGTGCCATTGCTGTAGGCGACCGACACCGTGACAGGAACCTTGATCGCCTTCGAAAGGGTGACGGGGAATCCGAGCGCGAAGGACGTGGTGCCGAAATTCTCAGGCCGCGACACGTCGCCGATCGAAACCGTCGGCTGTGCGTCGTCGTTGATGATCGTGCCGACGCCCGTGCCGTCGGCCACCGTCGCGCCGCTGCCGGCGACACCGGTGATCTGCACCTCAAGCGTCTCGTCGAACTCGAAGAAATCATCGCCGACCAACTGCACCGACACCTGCTGCGTCGTCGGCCCGCCGGGCGTGAAGATCAGGAACGTATTCAGCGGCAGGTAGTCATCATCCGCCGTGGTCGCCGTGCCGTTGAAGCTGCTCAGGTTCACCGTCATCAGCTCCGTGGGCGGCGCGGAGAGCGACACGTTGAACACGATGGTGCCGTTGTCGCCGACGTTGCCTTCGACGGACTGACCGTCGCTGATGGAAACGGTCAGGCCGTCGTCATTGAGAATCGTGCCGGTGCCTTCGCCCGCGTCGCCGGCGGCGATGACCGCGTTGGCGGCGCCGCTGAGCGCGACGGTGAAGGTCTCGTTGGCTTCGAAGGTCGCGTCGGCGTTGACCAGCACGGTGAAGGTCTGCGACAGCGGGCCGCCGTTGACGAAGGTGAGCACCGTGCCGCCGTCGATGTAATCGCCGTCCGCCGCAGTGGCGCTGCCGTCGTTCACCTGCAGCGTGACCAGGACATCGCTCTGGCTGCCGTTGCTGAGCGTGACGGTGAAGGTGAACGCGGTGGTGCCGCCGGTGCCTTCGTTCTGTGTGACATCGTTGATCGAAATCGTGGGCAGCGGATCGTTGTCCTGAATCGTGACGATCGCCTGGCCGTCAGCGATCGTGCCGCCAACGGGACTGCTGAGGTTGACCAGGAAGCCTTCAAGATCCTCGCGAATGGTGTCGCCCAGGATGTTCACCGGCGTGGTGATCGAGGTCTGGCCTGGGTTGAACGTGACGGTTCGGCCGACGATGGCGCCAAAGTCCGAACCCGCCGTCGCGCCGCCGCTGACGGTGTCCACGACCACGCTCACCGGGAAGGCGCTGGGGTTGCTCAGCGTCAGTTGCAGCAGTTCCACGCTCACGCCGTCAGTCTCGGTGACGGTTCTGTCGGCGATGCTGATGGCGGGCTGTGCGTCGTCATTGAAGATCGTGCCGACGCCCGTGTCATCGCCGAATACGCCGCCGACGAGATTCTTCAGCAGCACCGTCAGCGTCTCGTCAGCTTCGAACTTGTCGTCCTCGTTGGTCTGCACGGTCACCGTCTGCAGCAGCACGCCCGGCGCGATGGAGATCGGCTGATCGCCGAAGGAGACATAATCGCCGTCGGCTTCGGTGGCGCTGCCGTCGTTCGTCGATGCGGTCAGGGTGACCGTTTCGTCGGTCTCGTGGCTCAGTTCGATGGCGAACGTGAGCTGGTTGCCTTCGTTGTTGTTTGCGTTGCGGATGGTGACCGTCGGTCGCGCGTCGTCGTTGAGAATCGTGGCGACACCCGCGCCGTCGGCGATGACCGCGTTGGTCGGATCGCTCAGCGTGATGTTGAAGGTCTGATCCGCCTCGAACTTCGTGTCGCCCAGGACGCTCGCGCTGACCGTGCGCGTGGTCGAGCCGGGGGTGAACGTGACCAGCACGGGCGTGGCCGCGGTGTAATCCTCGGAAGTCGCCGAACCGTCGGTGATCGTCGCCAGCACGGTGATGGTCTGGCTGCTGGGGGCGCTGAGGGTGATCGTGAAATCGAGCTTGGTGGAGCCGGCGTTGCCTTCGGCGATGGCGACGTCATTGACGGAAATCGTCGTGACGCCGTCGTCGTCGACGATGGTTCCCGTCGCGGGGCTTCCGCTGATTCCGCCCGCGTTGATCGCGCCGCTGAGTTCGACGGTGAAGGTCTCAGCCGTCTCGACCGTTCCGTCCTCGGTGGACGCGACGACCAACTGGGCGGTGCTTGCGCCCGGGGCGAAGACGATGGCTTGATTCGTGACGCCGGTGAAATCGGAACCGGCCGCCGCGATGCCATCGACCGTGGATGCCAGCACGCTCACCTGTTCATCGCTCAGGTTGCTCAGTGAAAGATTGAACGTCAGCGCATCGCCTTCGCTGGCCGACGCGCCGGTGATGGTGATCGTGGGACGCGCGTCGTCGTTGACGATGGTGCCGGTGGCGGGACTGCCGCTGGTGCCGGTGGCGTTGGTCTCGCCGCTAAGGGCGACGCTGAGCGTCTGATCCGCTTCGAACTTCGTGTCTTCAACTGTCTGCACGACGAACGACTGCGCTGTCACGCCGGGGTTGAACGTGATGAGCTGGCCGTTGACATCGGTGTAGTCGTTGTCAGCAACCGTCGCGGTGCCGTCGTTCACCGTCGCTTGCACGGTGACTGTTTCGTCGCTGGGGTTGCTCAACGTCAGGTTGAACGTGAGCGCATCGCCTTCGCTGGCCGACGCGCCGGTGATGGTGATCGTGGGACGCGCGTCGTCGTTGACGATGGTGCCGGTGGCGGGGCTGCCGCTGGTGCCCGATGCGTTGGTCGCGCCGCTGAGCACCACGGAAACAGTCTGATCCGCTTCGAACTTCGTGTCCTCGATGGTCTGCACGACGAACTGCTGGCTGGTCACGCCGGGATTGAATGTGATGAGCTGGCCGTTGATGTCGGTGTAGTCGTTGTCGGCAACGGTCGCGGTGCCGTCGTTGACGGTGGCCAGGACGGTGACGACTTCGTCGCTGGGGTTGCTGAGCGTCAGGTTGAACGTGAGCGTATCGCCTTCGCTGGCCGACGCGCCGGTGATGGTGATCGTGGGACGCGCGTCGTCGTTGACGATGGTGCCGGTGGCGGGGCTGCCGCTGGTGCCCGATGCGTTGGTCGCGCCGCTGAGCACCACGGAAACAGTCTGATCCGCTTCGAACTTCGTGTCCTCGATGGTCTGCACGACGAACTGCTGGCTGGTCACGCCGGGATTGAATGTGATGAGCTGGCCGTTGATGTCGGTGTAGTCGTTGTCGGCAACGGTCGCGGTGCCGTCGTTGACGGTGGCCAGGACGGTGACGACTTCGTCGCTGGGGTTGCTGAGCGTCAGGTTGAACGTGAGCGTATCGCCTTCGCTGGCCGACGCGCCGGTGATGGTGATCGTGGGACGCGCGTCGTCGTTGACGATGGTGCCGGTGGCGTTGGTCTCGCCGCTGAGCACCACGGAAACAGTCTGGTCTGTTTCGAACTTCGCATCTTCGATGGTCTGCACGACGAACGACTGCGCTGTCACGCCGGGGTTGAACGTAATGAGCTGGCCGTTGACATCGGTGTAGTCGTTGTCAGCGACCGTCGCGGTGCCGTCGTTCACCGTCGCTTGCACGGTGACGGTCTCGTCGCTGGGGTTGCTGAGCGTCAGGTTGAACGTGAGCGCATCGCCTTCGCTGGCCGACGCGCCGGTGATGGTGATCGTGGGACGCGCGTCGTCGTTGACGATGGTGCCGGTGGCGGGGCTGCCGCTGGTGCCCGATGCGTTGGTCGCGCCGCTGAGCACCACGGAAACAGTCTGATCCGCTTCGAACTTCGTGTCCTCGATGGTCTGCACGACGAACTGCTGGCTGGTCACGCCGGGATTGAATGTGATGAGTTGCCCGTTGATGTCGGTGTAGTCGTTGTCGGCAACGGTCGCGGTGCCGTCATTGACGGTGGCCAGGACGGTGACGGTTTCATCGCTGGGGTTGCTCAGGCTGAGGTTGAAGGTGAGGTCGTCGCCTTCGTTGGCGTTGGCGCCGGCGATGATGATCGTCGGCCGCGCGTCGTCGTTGGTGATCATGCCCAGGCCGGTGGCGTCGCTGATGACCGCGCCGCCGGTGGCGTTGCTCAGGTTCACGCTGAAGGTCTGATTCGTTTCAAACTTCGTGTCGCCGTTGACATTGACCGTCACCGTTTGCGAGCCGGCGGCGGCGAAGTTCAGCACAAGATCGTTCACCGCGGTGAAGTCGTTGTCCGCCACCGTCGCGCTGCCGTCGGCGGTGTTCACCGTCACCGACGCGGGCCCCGAGACCACGCCACCGAGCGTGACGGTGAAGGTGAAGCTGGTTGTGCCGACGTCGCCTTCGTTGGCCGTCACATCGGTGATGGTGAACGTTGGGGCGGCGAAGTCGTCGTTCTGAATGGTGCCCGAGCCCGAGGCGGTGCCGCCGATGTTGCTGGGGCTGAGCGTGGACGGATCGTCCGCGGTGGCGATCAATTGGAAGGTCTCGTCGCCTTCGATGTCCGTGTCTTCGATCACCGGCACGTTGACGGTGATCTGAGTCGTGCCGGCGGGGATCGTGAAGGTCTGGCCGGTGATGTTGACGAAATCGACGCCCAGCGTCGCGCTCTCGGAGACGACGGCGAGCGTGCCGGTCACATCGACGCCGCTGACCGCGTTGAGCTGCAGCGTGAAGGGCACGACGCGGTTGTCGCCGGCGACGTTGCCCTCCAGCACCGACCCGCCGATCAAGTTCATGCCCGGGGCGGCGTCGTCGTTGGCGATCGTGCCCGTGCCCTGGGCGTCGGCGATCGTCGCGTTCACAGCGTTGAGCAAATTGATGAAGAAGGTCTCGTCGCGCTCAAAGCGCACATCGCCGTTGATCAGCACCGTCACCGTCTCCGGCTGCGAGGCGCCAGCCGGGAAATTCACGGTTCCGCTGATCGGCTGATAGTCGCCGTCCGCCGCCGTCGCGGTGCCGTCGGCGATCTGGAAATCCACGCTGATCGGCAGGAAGCTGGGGTTGCTCAGGCTCACCGAGAAGATCAACTCCGTCGTGCCGCCCAGGCCCTCGCCCTGGGTCACATCGTTGACGCTGATCGAAGGCACGCCGTCGTCGTTGAGAATAACGGCCTCACCGCGGGAGTCGCCGATGGTCGCGTTCGATGGGTTGAGCAGGTCGACAAAGAAGCTTTCGTCCGGCTCGAACTTGTTGTCGGGCGTCACGGTGACGATGAACTGCCTCACCGTCTCGCCGGGCTGAAAGATGATCGGGATGTCAATGCCCGGGTAGTCCTGATCCGCCACCGTCGCGGTGCCGTCAGCCGTTCTGGCCTCGACGCTCACCTGAAGGTCGCTGGCGCGGTCGAGCGTCACCGTGAACAGATAATTCGTCGGTCCCGGAGAACCTTCGTCTTCCAACCGCGTGACGTCGGAGATGCTCAACGACGGCATCGGATCGTCGTTGACGATCGTGCCGACGCCTTGCCCGTCGGCGATCACCGCAGTGCCGATGACGTTGCTCAGATCAACCGTAAAGCTCTCGTCCTGTTCGAACCCGAGGTCGCCGTTCACCAGCACGGTGAACTGCTGCGACGTGACACCGGCGGCGAAGTTGATCGTCTGGCTGTTGCTCTGGTAATCGCCACTGAACGCCAGCGCGCTGCCGTCGGCGGTCGTCGCCAGCACGCTGACCGGCCCAGCGCTGGGATTGCTCAGGCTCACCGTGAAGGTGAACGCCGTCGTCCCGGCGTTGGTCTCGACCTGCGTCACGTCGTCGATGCTGATCGTCGGCACGCCGTCGTCGTTGCTGATCGTGCCGATAGCTTCGCCATCGGCGATCGTCGCCGGGCCGGTCAGGCCGGTGAGGGAGACGAGAAAAGTCTCGTTCGGCTCGAACGTCGCGTCGCCGTTGACCAGCACCGTGACCTGCTGCGTCAGCGGGCCGCCGGGCAGGAAATTGATCGGCGTGCCTGTGAGCTGCTGGTAGTCATTGTCCGCCAGGGTCGCCGTGCCGTCGGCGGTGACGGCGGTGACCTGCACCTGTGCCGACGGGTCGGCGCTGATGGTCACGTTGAAGGTGAACGCGGTGGTGCCGGGGCCGTTGCCCTCAGCCAGCGTCACGTCGCTGATGGATATCGTAGGCAACGAAGAAATGACGACCTGCGCAACGTCGGTCGCCGATGCCCCGGTGCTATCCGTCACTCGAAGGGTGACATTGTGCGTGCCGGCCGACAACGCTCCGGCCACGAACAAGGGGGCCGCGCCCGTCTCCGTCCCGTTGAGGGCCCCGACGCCCGTTTCGCCGAAGACCCCGTCGCCGTCCAGGTCCCATTCGAAGCTGAGCACATCATCCGCGTCTGGATCGGACGATCCAGCGCTGCTCAGTTGCACCGCGCCGCCTTCAAGAACGCTGTAAGGCCCATTGGCTTCGGCGATCGGCAGGTCGTTGACGCCGTTGATCGTGATGAACACGGTCGCAAACTCGTCAATGTCGCCATCGACATCGACAATCGAATAATTGAAACTATCCGCGAAGCTCGCGCCAAACCGCAGGAAATCAAACAACCCGTTGGGGTCGTAGCTGAACGAACCATCCGAATTGAGGGTCAACATCGCACCTGACGGCAATGCGAACGCACTGCCGATCAGGGCGGAATTGCCATTGACATGCGTGACGAACAGAGGATCGTTGCCCGGGTCCGTGTCGTTCGCCAGGATGCCCGGCGCAACGACCTGAAGCACGGACTCTTCGTCCGTCGAAAACGCGTCGTCAACGGCAACGGGGAGTCCATTGGCCACGTTGACAGTTGCGTCGGCGATGTCACTTAGGCCCTCGCTGTCGGTGACGCGGACGGACACCGTCACCGCCGCCGGCCCGTTGGCAGCACTGAACAGCGGCGCGATGCCGGTGGCATCATCAAACTGCCCGTCGCTGTCGAAGTCCCACGCGTAGCTGAGCGATGCCGTCGATTGCTGGGCGTCAGTCGAGCCGCCAGCGTTGAGCTGAATCTGGCCGCCTTCAATCACGACATAAGGCCCGCCCGCGTCGGCTACTGGGGCGGTATTCGCCGCGTCGTCGTTGAGGATCGTGCCGGTGCCCTGGTTGCCGCCGGCGGCGAAGGTCGCGCCGACGAGGCTGGAGAGCTCGACGATGAAGCTCTCATCGAGTTCGACGGTGGTGTCGCCGTTGATGGTGATGGAGATGGTCTTGGCGGTTTCGCCGGGGGCGAAGGTGAGCGAGCCGGTCTGGGCGAGGAAGTCCGAGGGAGAGACAGCCGTGCCATTGAACGTGGCGAAGTTGACGGTGACGCCGCCGGGGCCGGCCGGCTCGTTGAGCGTGACGTTGAAGACCATCTGCTGGGTCCCCGCGTCGCCCTCGCTGACGGAGACATCGTCGATGTTCATGAAGCGCGTGTCGTCGTTCAGGATGGTGCCGGTGCCCTGATTGCCGCCGGGGGCGAAGTTCGCTCCGGTGAGGTTGGAGAGTTCGACGATGAAGGTCTCATTGGCCTCGGCGGTGAAGTCGCCGTTGATGGTGATGGAGATGGTCTTGGCGGTTTCGCCGGGGGCGAAGGAGAGCGAGCCGGTCTGGGCGAGGAAGTCGGAGGGCGAGCTGGCGGTGTCGTCAAAAGTCGTGAAATTGACGGCGACGCCGCCCGGCCCCGCCGGCGCGTTGAGGGTGACGTTGAAGACCATCTGCTTGGTCCCCGTGTCGCCCTCGGTGATGGACACGTCGTCGATGGAGACGACGGGGATGACAACGTCGTCGTTGAGGATCGTGCCGATGGCGGTGGTGTCGCCGCCGACGGCGGTGCGGCCATCCGCGCCGACCACGTTCGAAAGGGTGGCGCTGAAGGTCTCGTCCGGCTCGATCGTTGTATCGCCGTTGATTTTCACCACGACCTGCCTCTGCGTCTGGCCGGGGGCGAAGGTGACCAGGAGATTGTTCACGTCGTCGAAGTCGATGCCTTGCGAGGCGGAGATCGAGCTGGTGTTGAACAGAGCCGTGACGTCGCCGTCGTTGCGGGGCACGTTCAGCGAAATGGTGAAGACAAGGTCCGTCTGGCCCGAATTGCCTTCGACGACCTGGGCGTCGGCAATGGTGATGACGCGGGTGTCGTCGTTGGTGATGGTTCCCGTGCCGGAGCTGTCGATGATCTGCGCTCCCGTGGCGGCTGAGAGAGTCGCGGTCAGCGTCTCGTCGCCTTCGATGTCGAAATCGCCGTTGACCTTGACGATGACCTGCTTGCTCGTCTCGCCGGGCAGGAACGTGACCACCTGGTCGACCACATCGGCAAAGTCGATGTTCTGCGCCGCCGTGCCGCTGTTGGTATTGACCGTGACGGTGACGTTGCTGGACGGGTGAGCCTGGTTGAGGGTGACGGTGAAGATCAGGTCGCTCTGCCCGGTGTCGCCTTCAACGACGACGGCATCGCTGATCGACAGGGTTCGCGAGTCGTCATCGAGAATGGTGCCCACGCCGGCGGTGTCAGCGCCCGGCCCGGCGGGATCGGCGCCCGTCACGGCTGAGAGCACGGCGTTGAACGTCTCATCGCCTTCGATCAGCACGTCGCCGATGACTTTCACAATGACCTGCTTGCTCGTCTCGCCGGGCAGGAACGTGATCAACTGGTCGACCACATCGACAAAGTCGGCGTTCTGCGACGCGGTGTTGCTGTTGGTGTTGAGCGTGACGCTGACGTTGCCGTCGTTGCGGGGCACGTTCAGGGCCACGGTGAAGACCATGTCCGTCTGACCGGCGTCGCCCTCGAAGACCTGGGCGTCGCTGATGGTGACGACGCGGGTGTCGTTGTTGATGATCGTGCCGGTGGCGACGGCGTCCGCGCCGGCAGCCGCGCCGTCCACGCCGACGAAATTGGAAAGCACCGCAGTGAAGGTCTCGTTGCCTTCCACGAAAAATTCACCGTTGACCTTGACGACGACCTGCTTGCTCGTCTCGCCGGGCAGGAACGTGATCAACTGGTCGACCACATCGACAAAGTCGATGTTCTGCACGGCAGTGTTGCTGTTGGTGTTGAGCGTGACGCTGACGTCGCCGTCGTTGCGGGACACGTTCAGGGCCACGGTGAAGACCATGTCCACCTGGCTATCGTCGCCTTCGACGACCTGGGCGTCGCTGATGGTGACGACGCGGGTGTCGTTGTTGATGATCGTGCCGGTGGCGACGGCGTCCGCGCCGGCAGCCGTGCCGTCCACGCCGACGAAATTGGAAAGCACCGCGGTGAAGGTCTCGTTGCCTTCCACGAAAAACTCACCGTTGACCTTGACGATGACCTGCTTGCTCGTCTCGCCGGGCTGGAACGTGATCAACTGGTTGACCACATCGACGAAGTCGACGTTCTGCACAGCGGTGTTGCTGTTGGTGTTGAGCGTGACGCTGACGTCGCCGTCGTTGCGGGGCACGTTCAGGGCCACGGTGAAGACCATGTCCACCTGGCTATCGTCGCCTTCGACGACCTGGGCGTCGCTGATGGTGACGACGCGGGTGTCGTTGTTGATGATCGTGCCGGTGGCGACGGTGTCGGCGCCGGCAGCCGCGCCGTCCACGCCGACGAAATTGGAAAGCGCCGCGGTGAAGGTCTCGTTGCCTTCCACGAAAAATTCACCGTTGATCTTGACGATGACCTGCTTGCTTGTCTCGCCGGGCAGGAACGTGATCAACTGGTTGACCACGTCGTCAAAGTCGACGTTCTGCACGGCGGTGTTGCTGTTGGTGTTGAGCGTGACGCTGACGTTGCCGTCGTTGCGGGGCACGTTCAGGGCCACGGTGAAGACCATGTCCACCTGGCTCTCGTCGCCTTCGACGACCTGGGCGTCGCTGATGGTGACGATGCGGGTGTCGTTGTCGATGATCGTGGCGGTGCCGCTGTTGTCTCCGATGGTGGCGGTGGCGGAGGGGCTGGCGAGCGTGGCGGTGAAGGTTTCGTTGGCCTCGACAGTGAAGTCGCCGACGATCTGCACCGGGAAGGACTTCTGCGTCTCGCCGGGCAGGAAGGTGACGACGACGTTGTTCTGATCGACAAAGTCCACGCCCTGCAACGCCGTGGCCGTGCCGAGCGTCACCTGCACGGTGACGTTGCTGCTGGCGTGCGGGGCGGTGAGGCTGATCAGGAAGTTGCCCGTGGTGTTGCCGGTATCGCCCTCGGCGAAGGTCGGATCATCGATCAGGATCGCCGGCAGCGTGTCATTGTCATTGATCGTGCCCACGCCCTGGCTGTCGGTGATGGCGGTGACCGGGCCGGTGGTGGTGGTGATGTTGGCGAAGAAGGTCTCGTTGAGTTCCTTCACCGTGTCCCCGTTGATGGTGACGGTGAAGTTCTGGGTCAGCGCGCCGCCGGGGTTGAAGGTGAATGTCTGCGTCTTGGCGACATAGTCATTGGCGCCGGAGGCGCTGCTGCCACCGGCGACGGCGGTGTTGTTCGCGGTGCTGACGGTGACGGTGACGGTGCTGGTGGGGTTGGCCGAGAGCGTGACGGGGAAGATCACGGTCTGCGTGCCGGCATTGCCCTCGGTGACCGGCGCGGGATCGCCGATGCTCACTTCCAGAGGCGGCGCGGTGATCGTGATCGTGCCGTTGATCAGGTTGAACAGGCTCGAGTCCAGTTCCACGCCCAGGCCGTCGGAGAGCTGGAACGAGGCCGGATCGATCGTCACGTTGAACGTGCCCACGGTGCCCGGCGCGATGGTGATCGGAACGCGGAAGAAATCCTTGTTGTCGGCGATGGCGACGGTGCCGCTGCTCACGTCGTCGGCGACGAAGAGCACCTGCGGATCGATGGGGAAGGTGTCCGGCGTGCCGGCGATCAGTGGATCGTTGCCGGCGATCGGAGAGTTCAGCGTCACGCCGCTGGCGAACGGCGTGATGCGCAGGCCGATGTTGTAACCGGCGATCGCGGCCGCCACTCCCGGCGGGGCGTCGATGAACACATCGAAGAACGGACTGGCGGCGTTGCTGGCGAACGTTCTGCTCTCCACCACGACGTCGAAGGGCACGATGATCGACGTCACGGTCACGCCCGCCGAATGTTCGCTGGTGGACTGGTTGATGACCTGCGTCGCGGTGGCGGTGATGACCTCGCCGGCGAGAACGTTGGCGTTGGTGAAGGTGACATTGAAACTGGCGGCGCCGGCGTTATCGACGGTAGGCGTCGTCTGGCCGATGTGCCGGCCGTTGGCGTAGATGTCCACGAAATACTGGCCGCCGCCGATGCCGGTGTTCAGCGTGCCCAGCACGGTGAGGACCGGCCCGTTTCGATTGGCCAGCGTGATGACGGGGAAGTTCTGCAGCGTGTTGGGGCCGCCGTCGCCGTCGAGGAAATCGTTGGCGGTCGGGCCGTCGAAGCGCTGGAGCCCGCTGGCGTCCGCCAGGTCGATGGCGATGCCGCTGTTGCTGAAGATGCGGTTGCCGCGCAGGCTGTTGTTAATCGCCAGGGCAGCCGCGTCGACGCTGCTGACGGCGATGCCCGGTTCACCCACCGTGCCGTTGAACGCGATGAGGTTGGGGAACACCGTCTGGCCGAGGGAATCCACCTGACCGACGCGGTTGCTGCCCGCGCTGATGTAGACGCCTTCGCCGTCATTGCCCAGGTCCTGCGTGCCGAAGTTGTCGGTGCCGATGAAGTTGTTGACGACAACGTTGAAATTGGCGGCGCCGGCGTGGACGACGCCCACGAAGGGCAGGACATCGACAATCGAGACACCCGCGCCGACGTTGGCGCCGATGAAGTTCTCGCTGCCGATCGCGTCGGTGCCGACGAAATTGAAGCTGGAATCGAGAATCGCCACACCGTCGCCATCGTTGCCCATCGGAGTCCGATCGCGGGTCACGCCGATGAAGTTGCCCAGGATCGAGTTGCTGTTGGCCTGCCGGGTCAGGCGTACGCCGCCGACGGGGTTGTTGACGATGACGTTGCCGCCCAGTTCGCCGCTTTCGCCGTTGTTGAATCCGCCGACGGTGTTGCTGTCAGCCGCCTCGATCAGCACGCCGGCGCCGCCGTTGCCATTGGATTCGACGCTGTCGCGATCGGTGCCGATGAAGTTGTTGGCGATGGTGTTGTTGGTGGCGGTGAGGGTTTCGCCTTCCTGATCTTCGTCGAAGATGGCGACGCCTTCCTGGGCGTTGCCGCTGATGACGTTGCTGAAACTGACGTCGCCGGCGACGCCGACGGCGTTGCCGGAGGAATTGAAGATCGCCACGCCGCGGGCGCCGTTGCCCAGTCCCGTCACCCCGTCGGCGCCGACGCCGATGAGGTTGGCAACGATGGTGTTGTTGTCCGCGCCGTCGCCGTTAAAAGCGCGCAGCAGGATGCCGTCGGCATTGTTGCCGCTGATGACGTTGCCGTTGCCCGCGGTGCCGATGACGTTGGAGTCCGAAGCTTCGATCAGCACGCCCGCCAGTCCGCCGTTGGGGACAGCCACATCGAACGAGTCGATGCCGATGAAGTTCCCGACCAGCGTGTTGCCGCTGGCGCCGGCGAGAATGCGCACGCCCTCGGCGTTGTTGCCGCTGATGATGTTGCGGCTGAAGGGGACATTCTCGATACCGATGAAGTTGCCCGTGACTTCGGGGCCGATGAGCGAGATGCCGAAGGTGTTGGGCACCGCCGCGCCGTTCTCGGTGATGCCGATCAGGTTGCCCGCGATGGTCACGCCGGTCACGGGGCCTTCCAGGTGGACGCCCTCGATGGCGTTGCCGCCGATGGTGTTGCCCTCCTGCAAGTCGATGTTGCCGTCGCCATCGCTGCCGACGAAGTGGCCGCTGCCGCTGCGGATGGAGACACCGTGCTGGTTATTGCCCAGATCGGTGGCGCCGTCGCGGCCCACGCCGATGAAGTTGCCCTGAATGCGGGTGTTCGTTGCGTCGGCCTCGATGAAGACGCCCTGGTTGTTGTTGCCGCTGATGACCTGCGGGCTCTCCGAACGATCGCCGGTGATCCGCACGTTGTCCGCGCCGCTGATGATGATGCCGTTGTCGTTGGCTTCGGCGGTCAGGCCGGTGGGGTTGACGCCCAGATAATTGCGCGAAATGGTCGCGTTGTTGCCGTTGTCGGTGACGAAGATGCCGGCACTGAACGGACTGTCGAACCCGCTGATCGCCAGCGTCTGGATGAAGATATTTTCCGCGTCCAGCGTCAGGCCGCTGGTGCCCCCGGCTTCTGGAATGCCGCCGCCGCGAATCCAGATTTCCGGGCCAAAGGCATTCAGATCCGACGCCAGATAAGAACTCTGCGAATCGCCGTTGATCGATGCGTTGGCGCGCGTGATGTCCGGCAGCTCGCTCAGCAGGTTGATCCGGAACACGTCCGCGTCTGCGTCGCCGCCGGGCAGTGCGCTGTCGATGTCGATGAAGCCGGGGTCGTTGACGTTGATGTTGAAGGTGATGGCATCGACGGGCACGATGCCGGCGTTCAGGTCGAGGATCGCCTGCCGCAGCGAGCCGGGGCCGCTGTCGTTGGTGTTGGTCACCACGCCGATGGCGGGCACCAGGTCCCAGCCGAGGTCCTCCAGCGCGGCATTGTCCAGCGGCGTCATCACCTTGCGCGTGCCGACGGTCAGGTCAGGGTCCATCGCCGCTTCCTGTCCGCCGCTCTGGATGCCGTTTTGCCAGTGGCCCTCGTTTGCCAGCGGCACGGGGTTGCCGCCGTTGGCCGCCACGGACTGCGTGCCGGTGAACGTCGCATTGCCGAAGTTGATCAGGTTCTGAAACGACGCAGAGGTGCCGAAGCCCAGGAGGTGCGCCACCTCGTGCATCGCCACGGAGAGGAAATCATTTTCGCCCGCGCCCAGGCCGTCGGTGGAGAACCCGAAGTGCCACGTCGCCGTGTTGTCGAACGTGATCGATCCGCCCCAGCTTGCGAAATCCGTATCCGAGCCGTCCAGAGCGCCCGCTTCGCCGCGACCGACCACCGCATCCGCAAACGCCTGGTCGAAGAAGCTGACGCTGAACCCGCCCGGCCCGCCCTCGCCCAGCGGCCCGCCCAGGTCTCGGCCGCCCGCGTAGATCACGATCTCGTTCTGCGCGATGAGCAGGTTCGCCTCACTCACATCGCTGCCGTCGCCCGGGTGCGTGAAGTCCGCCGTCCACGTGTTGTTCGCGTCCGGGTTGATCGCGTCCAGCGTGTCGGTGAAGTCGCGCACCACCATGTTCGCCGCCGCCTGCAGCAGTTCCCGACGCAGCGGATCGCTGAAGAACCCGTTGGTGTCGAAGCTGTAGTCGATGGTGACTTGAATGCTCGACAACAGCTCGCGCTTCTCCAGCGTCTCCAGCGGCTGGAACCGGCGCGCCAACCGCGAGCTCTTCACGGAAGCGGCTCCGGCAAGCTGACGCCTCAGCGCTGCTTGCTTTCGGCGTTCATGACGATTGACCCCACCACGCGGCGCAAATGACGACCCCATGTTCACCCTCACTTCAGGAAGAAATCAAAAAAGCTTTCGAACCCTCCGGCAGAGAGAACTGCGGAACTCCGCCGAACCATCACGCGGCGGCATTGTCCGATAAATGGATGGGGCTTGTCAAGCAAAAAACCACCGAAATCGGGCGGCAGGTTGCGGCAAAAAACTCCCGGCAATGGAGCCGCGGCACTCCGTGACGCGCGTCGCCGACAACGTCGAGCGCGAAGATACCCTGCAATCACATGGCCATCGGCTCACGCGGCGCGGAGTGCCGCGGCTACGGCGGGGCCGCAGACCCTGCGCTTCAGTATGTCTTGTGCCGCCGGCGACTCGTGGATCATCCGCGGCGCGGCAGCGAGGCGGCGCTGGCGAACCCGCCTCTGAGCTATCATCCCGCCATGCACGTGGCGCTAATGACCTGCTCCGACTGGCTCGACGAGGAACTCGCGTCGTTCCTGCACCTGTGCGTCGGGCTTTTCGACGAGCAGGTGCGGATCACGCAGGTGATGCCGGACGACCTGCCCGTCGACGATGCAGCGCCTTTTGGCCAGCGACTGTCGTGGCGCGAGTCGGGGTGGCGTTTTCTGCGGCGGCGCCGGCTCGCGCAACTGGCACCCCATCTGGCGGGCAAGGAGATCACCGTGGTTCACGCGGTCTCCAGTGACCTGTGGCGCGGCGCCCTGGACCTGGGCGAGAAGATCGAAGCCGCCGTCGTGCTGACGGTGGGTTGTCAGGAAGACCTGGACCTGGCGGAGGATCTGCGCAAGCCCATTGAGGAGGCGCGGGCGGGACTGGCGGCGACGACGCAACCCCTGGCGGATGCCCTGAAGCAGCGACTGGGCGCCGCGGCGCTCATTCGGCTGACGCCGCCGGGCGTCCACGCCGCCGAGACCGTGGCGCCCGCGCGGAGCGAGGGCACGCCGTTCTGCGCCGCCATCAGCGGTGGAGGCCAGTTCGATGCGGATTACGAAGCGCTGTTCGCCGCGTTGCGCAGGATCGTCGACGATCATCCCGAAGCGCAATTCTTCGTCGACGTGCAATCCGCCGATGGCCACAGTCTCTATCGCCGGGCAAGGCAACTGAAACTGCTGGCCAATCTGAGCATGGTGCCGCATCGTCTGGGACATCGGGACGATCTGCTGGGCGCCGGCGTGCTCATCCATCCGCAGCCGCTGGGGCAGTCGCGATCCATCACCCTCGCCGCGATGGCGCGAGGTGTTCCGGTTCTGGCGCGGCGCGACAACTGGCTCGATTACCTCATCGATGATCAGACCGCCTGGCTCGTGGACAAACCCGATGCGCGGCGATGGGAGGAACTGCTGCGCCTGCTCATCCTCGCCCCCGAGGACGGCGCAGCCCTGGGACAACGGGCGCGACAGTGGGTGCAAACTCATCGGTCGCCTTCCCAGCACGTCGCCGCCACCATCGATCTGTACCGCCAGACGACCGGCGAAGCGATCAGGTTTCCGGCTTGAACGGTTCCCCATTTAGCCGGCGGGCTTGCCCGCCGCGGACGAACAGTCGCGGCGCAGCGTTCTCTCGCTATTTCGCATCAGGCCACTTGAGTGGAGAACTGCGCCCGCGCGGCATCCGCCCGTTCACGGCGGGCAAGCCCGCCGGCTAAATGAGAGGTGCGATCCCGATCAACTGTCCCCTGTCCCCTGTCCACTGTCCCCTGTCCCCTTCTCTCTATAATGCCCGCCATGCAACATCTTCCGCCCGCCAAGCTCGCGCTGTCCGATGGCAGCGTCTTCCACGGTTACGCTTTCGGTGACCTGACGCCGCGCTCCACGGACGGCGAAGTGTGCTTCAATACGTCGCTCACCGGCTACCAGGAAATCCTCACCGACCCGTCCTACGCCGGCCAGATCGTCACGATGACGTACCCGCTCATCGGCAACTACGGCGTCAGCGACGAGGACGCCGAGTCGCGCGGCATCTTTGCCCGCGGATTCGTCTGCCGCGAACTGGCCAACCTCGCCAGCAATTATCGCAGCGATTTCTCTCTGGAGAGCTGGCTCGCCGCCCACAAGGTCACCGGCATCACCGGCATCGACACCCGGGCGCTGACCCGCAAGCTCCGCATCACCGGCGCGATGAACGGCGTGCTCTCCACCGAAAATAAGAGCGATGAGGAACTCGTCGCCCTCGCCAAACAATCCGCAGGCCTCAACGGCATCAACCTCGCCGCCACCGTCGCCCGCAAGGATGTCGTCCACTGGCGCGATGACCTGGCACGCTGGGCGCCGATCCAGGGCGCCATTCCGCTCCCCGCCAAGCGATTCAACGTCGTCGCCATCGACTGCGGCGCCAAGCTGAACATCCTGCGCAACCTCGTCTCCGCGGGCTGCGATGTCACCGTCATGCCTTACAACGCGACGGCGGCACAGGTCATGGAACACAAGCCGCACGGCGTGTTCCTCAGCAACGGGCCCGGCGATCCGGCGGAAGTGAAGGAGACCATCGCCCTGACCCGAAGCCTGCTGGGCAAGTTGCCGATCTTCGGCATTTGCCTCGGGCATCAGATGCTCGGCCTGGCGATGGGCGCGACGACGTACAAGCTCAAGTTCGGCCACCGCGGCGGCAACCAGCCCGTGCAGAACCTGGGCACCCGCAAGGTCGAGATCACCAGCCAGAACCACGGCTATGCGGTGGATACGAAATCGCTTGAAAAGCTCGGCGGTGAAGCCACGCACATCAACTTGAACGACAACACGCTCGAAGGCTTCCGTCACCAGAGCGATCCGATTTTCGCGGTGCAGTACCACCCCGAGGCCGCGCCGGGCCCGCACGATGCGCGGTATCTGTTTGACTGTTTCATCGACATGATGACCACCGGCCGCAGCCCCAGCGCCGAGCAGATGGACGACGCGCAGCGCAAGCGGAACAAAGTGAGCGCCGCCGGTTGAACCGGTTCGCAGTCACGCCGCCGGCGTCCATGAATCGGCCTCGTTTAACGGTTTCCACACACACTCGCCTATCATGATGGTTCCGCGCGGCTCCCAAGCTCGCGCATGAATGAACTGGAGCGCCACCCCGATGAGCAACACCGCCGCCGTGAAGGATAAGCCCGCCGATCTGCCCGTTGAACCCGTCGTCGCCGTCGCAGAAGCCGCGCCGCCGAAGCCGGAGAAGAACGGCAAGAGCGAGAACGGCAAGCCGGACAAAGCCGAGAAGGCGGACAAGACTCGCGCGGAGAAACCGCCCGTGGCGCCCTGGACCATCGCCGACGCCGCCGATCTCTACGGCATCAACCGCTGGGGCCAGGGTTATTTCGCGATCAACGATGTGGGCCACGTCGTCGTCAACCCCACCTGCGACCCGACGCGCTCCATCGATCTGAAGCAACTGGTGGAGGAACTGCAGGCCCGCGACATCGCGCCGCCGCTGCTCATCCGGTTCAACGACCTGATCCATCACCGCGCCAAGGAACTGCACGAAGTCTTCAGCAACGCGATCCGCGACAGCGAATACAAGGGCAATTACTGCTGCGTGTACCCGATCAAAGTGAACCAGCAGAAGCACGTGGTGGAGCAGGTGATCAGCGCGGGCAAGCCGTACAACTTCGGCCTCGAAGCCGGCAGCAAGCCTGAACTGCTCGCGGTGATGGCGCTGGTGAAGGACGACACCACGCCGATCATCTGCAACGGGTTCAAGGATGACGAGTTCATCGAAGCGGTGATCCTGGCGGCGAAGATCGGCAAGAACATCATCCCGGTCGTGGAGAAGTTCAACGAGCTGAAGCTCATCGCCAAGTTCGCCAAGCTGCACGGCGTGCGCCCGGCGATCGGCCTGCGCATCAAGCTGGCGGCGCGCGGCGCGGGCCGATGGGAAAGCTCCGGCGGCGACCGCAGCAAGTTCGGACTCTTTTTCAGCGAGGTCATCGATGCCGTCGCGTTCCTCAAAGAGAACGAGATGCTCGACTGCCTCACGCTCCTGCACTTCCACCTGGGCAGCCAGATCAACAACATCCGCAACGTGAAGGCCGCCATCATCGAACTGGCCCGCGTGTACTGCGAGCTGCACAAGATCGGCGCGACGGGCCTGAAGTACCTGGACGTGGGCGGCGGCCTGGGCGTCGATTACGACGGCTCCAAATCAAGCACCGGCCCCAGCATCAACTATTCGCTCCAGGAATACGCCAACGACGTCGTCTTCCACGTCAAGGAAGTCTGCGACAGCGAGAACATCGCGCATCCCGTCATCATCAGCGAGTCGGGCCGGGCGCTCGTGGCGTTCCACTCCGTGCTGATTTTCAACGTGATGGGTTCGACCGGTTTCGACCGCTTCGAGGTGCCCGAGCATCTGTCGCGCGAGCAGCGCAAGGGCGTGCCCAAGCCGATCCTCAATCTGTTCGACACGTACCACCATCTGAGCGAGACGAACTTCGAAGAGAGCTACCACGACGCCCAACTGGCGCGCGACGAAACGCAGAACCTCTTCAACCTCGGCTACTGCTCGCTGGTTCACCGAGGCCTGGCGGAACGCATTTTCTTCGGCGTCTGCTCCAAGGTGCTCGACGTCATCCGCAACCGCGAGGACGTCCCCGCCGAGTTCGACGGCCTCGAGGCCATGCTCGCCCGCATCTATTTCTGCAACTTCTCCATCTTCCAGTCGCTGCCCGACTGCTGGGCCATCGACCAGCTCTTCCCGATCATGCCGATCCACCGGCTCCAGGAAAAGCCCGCCAACCGCGGCATCCTCGCCGACGTCTCCTGCGACAGCGACGGCAAGATCGACGCCTTCATCGACAACCGCAAGGTGAAGGGCCTGCTCGACCTGCACCAGCATACGGGCGAGGATTATTTCCTCGGTGCCTTCCTCGTCGGCGCGTATCAGGAAATCCTCGGCGATCTGCACAATCTCTTCGGCGACACCAACGCGGTCCACGTGAGCCTCAGCGAAGGCGGCGGCTGGGAAATCGAAGACGTGGTCGAAGGCGACACCGTGCGCGAGGTGCTGCACTATGTCCAGTTCGACGCCGACGATTTGAAGCGCGACATGCGCAAACGCGTCGAACACGCCCTGCGCGACAAGAAGCTGACGATCGACGAAGCTCGCTTGCTGCTGAAATTCTATGAGAACGGGCTGGAAGGGTACACGTACCTGGAATAGCGCGGCGAAGCGAACAGAGCGAGCCTGCCGAGCGAGCCGGGCCGTATTCGGCCCGACGGCCGCGCCCTGTTTCGGCACTCAACGACCTGCTTTCGGCGACCAGGTAACCTGAGTTTCGGATAAGCCGCTGCGTTGCGCCGTTAGCCCCCGGCTCCGCCGGGGGAGGAGCGCGGTCGAGATCAATCGCGCAAGAACTGCTCGGCAGCATCCGCGCTTCGACGATCATCGACTGCAAATTGCCCGCCACCATCGCCCCACCCCCGGCGGAGCCGGGGGCTAATGGCCTATCCGAAACTCAGGTAGGTAGCCGGGGAAGGTTGCCCTCCCCCAGCCCCCACATCACCGTACGTACGGTACCGCATACGGCGGTTCGTCAGCAGCGCGCAAGCCGCTGATGCTCATCGAGCATCCTGTCCGGCCGCGAGAGAAGGTCGAGGTCGTCAGAAACGCTGCGAACTCCGCTTACTTCGTGCGCTGCTCCTTCTGAAGCCTCGAATAATCCGGGCCAGGAGTTCCTGTCATCGAGGCCTCCAAGGGACTTGCACCCTCAAGTCAGCGTGCCATGCCCGGCACAATAAAAAAACCCTCGGCCTTTCGGCCGAGGGTTTCTTAGGATTTTGAGTTACACAAACCGACTCAGGCCTTGCGGCGGCGACCCATGAGCAGGCCAGCCAGACCCATCAGCCCCATCGCTGCCGTGGCAGGCTCCGGAACCACGTTCGACGCGATGTCGAACGAGCTGTCGGCGTCGGCTTCGAACTGAATCGCGTTCCAGTTCGTCTGGCCGGCGACCGGCGCACCGTTCACGAAGCTCAGGAAGTACTCCGGAGCGCCAACGGCGAACTGCGAGTTGATGAACGCAGCGTCATCGAGGAACTTCTCCGACGGCTGAGCGTTGTCGAAGGGCAGTTCCTGGTCCGTGTCGTGCTCCACGATGCGGAAGGTGCCCGGCAACAGCGCGGGGAAGGAGAAGAAGTTGGGGTTGAAGAAGGTGATGTCAGCGTCGGCCACGAAGTCGCCGGAGCCCTGGATGGTCGAGTAGGGCTGAACGCCAGGCGCGATCGGGTCAAAGTCACCCGCCCAGATGCCGCTGGCACCAAGGAACTGGTCGAACTGCGACACGACGCCGTCCGGACGGAAGTCGCCGGTGCCGGTACCACCGCGAGCCTCGAGGATGAGCAACCCGTCGCCGAAGCCGTCGCCGGTCTGATCGTTCGCCGCCACACCAGCGCCGCCGCCGTTAAGCACGTTCGTCGCATCGTTGGCGGCATCGAAGAACACGCGGAAGTAGTTGGGACGACCCGCCAAAGCCTGATCATCGATCACCGCAAAAGTCGCCTCACCAGACGCATCAATGGCGACCACGCGCTCACGGAAGCGAGCAGTGACAGTCCATTCGAAGTCGTTGTTGAAGAGGCTGTTGTCGCCATTCACCTGGCCAATGATGCCGGGGCCACCCGTAAAGAGGGTGGAGGTACCCGACGGGCTGTTGTCCTGGAAGCGAGTCAGCTTGGCCTGGTAGTAGGTGGTGAAAGTGTCACCGACGCGCAGGACCGAGTTGTTCACCACAGTGCGGGTCGCGAGGTTCACGTCGAACACCGACACGGTGTTGCCGACGGACCAGTCGAGACCACCGAGCAGGTTCGGCGGAACCGCCGGAGCCGGCGACGAAATCGTCAGCGGGCCAAGGCCGTCCGGATCGTAGGGGAACGTCGTTCCCGCGTTCGCAGCACCCGCCGCGAACAGGCTCACACCAAGCATCGCAAGCATTTTCTTTCTCAGCAACATGTTCAAATCTCCTTAAAAGATTGCCCGGAAGTTTTCGTGGTCACGGCTCCAGGCATCGCTCGTTGACCGGTTTGGTTTCTCAAATCTACGCTTCTGCTTCACGACGAGGAGATGAAATACACCCTCACATCCTCGACTCTCTGCACATCGTAACGAATCTTCCGTCCTTCGCAAGCCCATTTGTGAGATTCTCGACAAACGAGGTTGCAACGGGTGGAGAACCCATCACTTCCAAGATGGTACAAAAAATTCTTGGCGACGCAATGGCCACAACCCACAAAAAGCCGAAAAAAGCGAAAAAAAATGATCCATCAAGGCTCGCCAGATCACCTTGTTTCACCAGATTAACAAAAAATCCGCCTGCGACAGGCGGATGGGGTGCAAACCGGGTTTGTTGATCGTCAGGAGCCGCGCAAGATTAACTCCGCAGATTCGAATCGCTTCGCTCCCAGCTAGACGACTTGGAAAGTCGTCCCACATGCGATGTCGATCCTGCACCGCTCCTTAGAAGAGCAGCGAGATTTCAGTTCATCCCTTGAGCTGTTTGAGCCGCTCCGTCGCATCCTTCGCATAGTTCTCGCCTGGCCCTGCCGACGCGACCACCGTCAGATGATGGCGGGCCCAGGCGGTCTGTCCCAAGGCCGCGTACACGATCCCGACGTGGTAATGAGTTTCGATCGACTGCGGATGCCGCGACAGTGCTCGCAATAAATAGGTGATCGATACTGAATTATTTCCCTGCAGATGCTCGACCCAACCGAGCGTGTCGTTGAAGGGGGCAAAGTCCGGGGACGCTTTGTGAGCGAACAATGCCGCCTCCTTGGCCTCGGAAAGTCGCTGCGGGAAATGTGCCGCCAGCAGAAACGCCAGGTCATTGGCGGCAGCCACCTGGAACCCGCCCGGCTTGCCCGCCAGTTTTTGGAGGATCGCAACCGCGTCGTCCACACGACCGACCGACGCGAGGATGCCGGCGAGCTTGTGGCTGACGAAATCGTGCGCCGGCTCTCGCTCGACCAGTTGCTGGCCCGATTTGGCGATATCGGCCGGCGTCGTGTCCTTGGACGGGTATTGGAAATCCAGATACAAGGCGAGCGTGGACTGGGGGCAGTGAGTCTTGATCTCCTTGATCGCCGCAGCCATCGGCTTGCGCTGGCTGTAGAGCGAACTGGCGTGCAACCCATGCGCCAGCGAGAGCCTGGGCCAGTCAGCGGCGAGCTTGGCGACCAGCGGCTCGGCCATCGCGGGAATCTGCACATCCAGAATCGCGGCGGCCAGCGCCAGATCGGCGGCGGGGAGAATCTTGCCCTGCGGCAGCAACTCAAGATGTTCGACATCGCGCAGCAGGTCGCCGCCGTACACGACGTTGTTCAGGACGCCTGCGGCACCGGCGACGGCTCGAGCCGCGGCCCAGTCGCGTTTATGGACGGCGACCAGGTACTTCGTCAGCGGGGACAGCGGCGCGTCCAGAGGCGCCTCGACGCCCAGGGCCAGGGCGAGCCTGGCGCCCGTGTCGGATCGCATAAGGTCCGAGTGGCCCTTGAGCGCCGTCACGGCAGCATCCACCTTGCCGTTGCGGACGAGGGCGGCGATCCTGACCACGGCGGAAGTCGTCGCTTTCGGGTCCAGGTCCAACATCATCGTCGCGGTCTTCTCAACGCCCGGCCAATCGGCGGCCCGCGCCTGCACGGCCATCTTGATCGCCAGCCAGCGCAGACGCGTGACGCGCGGAAGTTGATCCAACTGCAGCACACGGTCGCTCCATTGCAGCAACTGGTCCACATCCTGGCGGGCGATGCTCATGTCGATCAGGGCGTCCACCGCCAATCGGGACCAGGCGGGATTGGCCACGAGCGTCTGCAAACGGCGCATGGCGTCATCGTGCTTGTCCTCGCGGCGATCAATGGTGACCAACAACATCTGCGCCGGTGCAAACTGAGCGGACTGCTTGGGCACCAGTTGCAACCGGCGGCGAGCCTGCGCGGGATCGCCGGTGGCCAGGAGGCCCTGCCCCATGGCGAGGTTCAGCCGCGGATCGGCACCGCGACCGGCCTGGTCGAGCTGTTTGAAAATCTCAATCGCTTTTCCGTTCAAACCCGCCTGTAGATACGCGTTTCCCTTGAGCCAGAGAGTTCGAATGCGCGACGATGCGTCTGCCTGAGGCATCGTGTCGAGCACCTGCATGGCGCCGGGGTAATCGAAGCCGGCGAGCAACGCCTTGGCCAGCCGCAGGTGCGTGTCGATCACTTTGGGGTCAAGAGCGACAGCCTCTCGAAGCGTCTTGGCTGCTTCCATGGTCCGAGCCATCGACAACTGCAGGTCACTCTTGACCAGCAGCAGCGGAAGGCTGTTGTCTGCCTGCAGCCACTTGTCCAGTTGCGTCAGACCCAACTGCGGTTGCCCCAGCCGGTAGTAGCTGGAGAGGACGCGCTGGATCGAGCGAATGTCCGTCGGCTTGATCACACCCGAGATGCGGTCGAGGTGAGCGACGGTGGCCTGCTCGTTGGGCTGTTTCCAGGTCAGGACGGTCTGATCCAAGAGCGCGTCGATGACGCTGATGTTGGCGTCGATGAGTTTCTGGTAGATCTTCAGGACACGCGGCAGGTCGCGGGCATTGCCCTCCAGAATCCACCGCGCCATCTGCCGGGCAAACGTGAGCGCCAGCCTCTCTTTACGGGTGACAAGCCGATCGTAGCCTTCCTCCAGAATCGTCACGGCGTCGGCCGCCCGCCCGGCGATGCGAAGCAGGCTCGCCTCAGCGAGTCTGGCCAACCCATCGTTGACCGTTCGCATTCCTCGGAACTGGCTAATGCCTCGGTCGACATTGTTGCGGGCATAGAACTTGACGAGAAGTTGGACGGGCAGGAAGTCGGAGGGGTTCTCGCGGATGAGCGCGATCAGATGGGCCTCCTCCTCGGCGAGGTTGTTCATCTTGCCGTGAATCGCGGCAATGGTGAGGCGGACGACCGGGTCCGTGGATCCGGTGCTGATCGCCTGGCGGCAGACTTCCAACGCTTCAGTCATCTGGCCTCGATGCAGCTTGAACTGGGCGAGGACGCCGGCGTGCCGCTTTTCGTCGATCTGGGATTCGTCGATGCGATCCCAGAAATCGCGGGAGGCGTCCATCTGTCCGAGCGATTCTTGAATCGCCGCCGCCATGGCCAGAGCACGGACATTGTCGGCGTCCTTCTCGAGGATCAAGTTGAGTTGATCCATCGCCTCCGACGTCAATGTCAGCCTGAACAGGCCTTGGGCGAGCACAAGCCGTACGTCCATGTTGTCCGGCTGGCGCTTGAGGATCCCTTCGGCGGCTTCGATGGCCTGGTCGGTGGACCCGAGCGACAGCAACATTTCCGAGAGGGTTGTGCCGACCTCGGGGCTGTCGGGGAACCGCTCGCTCAACTCCAGCAAGGCGGTGCGGGCGGCCGCCAGGTCGCCCCTCATCAGCCGAACCCGCGCCAACCGCAGATGACACCCCACATCGTCCTTGTACGACGCCACGGCACTGACTGCGAAGGTGTTGGCCTTGGCGGCGTCGCGCAGGTAGATGTAGCCGTCGACCAGCGAGGTCAGATGTTCCTTCCTCAGCGGGTCAATCTTCTCCACCTCGGCGAGCAGCGCGCGTACCTTCTCCCGGTCGCCCCGGATGATCTCCGCCGACAGCTTGAACCGGATCGCCTGAGGGTCGGTCCTGTTCCGCTCGAAGAGCTTGTCGATGTCTTCCGACACGAGCAGGAGGGTGCCCTTTTTCTCGACGTTCAACTGGATGAGGGCGACCCGGGCGATATTGTTGTTCGGGTTGAGTTCGACCGCGCGGCGCAGGGCCTCAATCGCCAGAGCGTTGTCCTTCAACTGCACCATGATCAGCCCATGAAGCGCCTGGATATCGCTGTCGTCTTTGCGGGCGGTCGCCAGATCCTGAACGATCGCCTTGGCCTGATCGAATTTGCCCAGGTTGAACAGGGACCAACCGAGCGTGAACCGCGTCTTGTGATCCTGAGGCGAAAGCCGGAACGCCTCGAGTGCCAGATCGTGTGCTTTCTGCGGTTCTCTCTGCTGAAGGTGAAGGGCTGCCCGGGCCGTCTTCCAAGCAGCGCCTTCTCTTGCCTGCTGGACGACCGCATCGAGAATCTTCACAGACAGCGATGTAACTTCGTCGTCCCTTCTCACTTTCTGCGGAGTGAATCGCAGAAAGTCAACCAGATCAGTCGCGAGGGTGATCGGAAGGTCGGTGCGGACCGAGATGCGCTTGGCAAGGATCCAGACCTCAGGAAACGCGCCTCGAACCTTCAGAAGATTCAGAAGAGCTGATGCCGCCTGATCGTGGGCCTCGTCCAGATCCAGCACCTTGTTAAGCCGCTTCTCGGCATCCATCCGCATGGCATCCACCTGAGCACGGCGAGACTCCAGGTCGGCGTTGGTCGGGTCGGCGGTCTGATTCTCGGCTGCGGCGCGAAGGCGAGCACGCTCCGCCTTCACTTCCATCTCCACGCGAGCCGCGTCCAGCATGATCAAGCGCGCACGGTAGTACTCACCTTCCGCCGGAACGTTGCCGATCTCGACCAGCCAGTCGGCCTGATCATGTCCAAGGCTCTTGGCGGCGGTGAAGCTGTCCTGAAGCTTCTGATTCTCGAGGTACTCGCTGCGGCCCAGCAGGTCGCCCATCCGCGCCAGCGCGAGCAGCATCAGTTCACGGCGCGATTCCATTGCCAACTCTGGGTTCTCCACCAGCTTCAGAAACAACTTCTCCGCCGGGTCGTATTGCCGAAGGCGCAGGTGGGATCGAGCCTTGAGCATCAGAGCGGGCGTGTTCGTCGGCTCGGACTCAAGCACCTGATCAGCCAGGGTCAGCGCCGCTTCGACGTTGCCCGCGCTCAGCGCGATGCCGGCCTGCTGCAGCTTGTGCGTGTTGCTCTCGCCGCAGCCGGCCAGGGTCGTCAAGATCACTGCCGCCAAAAGGAAAATTCGCATAGTCAAATCCTCGGAAAATCGAACTACAGGCGGGAGCGGACTGGCGCCCGCGGGCCAACGGCACGCGGAAGCCACCGAGCGGACAAAGGAAAGGTCCGTTCTCCCACTACAATCCATTCACCGCAGTTTCAGAGCCCGACGTCTGGGTCGACGTCCGCAGCCCGGCGGCGGAATCCGTTAACAAGGCAGGCTTCACCGAACATCGTCGAGGTCCGCCAAGCACCATCCATCATGCGCTGATGCGGGGGCGGCGAATCACGGTCAGGGAGTTTCCAGGTCGGCCGATCTCTTGGGTGACCGCATTTCAAGTCAACGTCCACGCCCCTCACATCCCGCACGTGATTCCGTTGCGGTTGCCTGTCCGATTGCTCGTTCCATGGGTCGCCACGAATCGGAGCGATGCGTCAGGAGCCGTCTCACGCACATTTCATGCTCACTCTTCACTTGGCGTTCACCGTTCTTCGAATCGCAGTCTCGCCTCGCGGCGGCTCACCCGCCTGTGCCAAGCTTCGTGAGCATCGTCGCCGCCTCTTTGACTTCCGCCAGGCGCTTGTCGCCGGCGGCGGCTTGCTCCAGGTGGTAGCGGGCCCAGTCCTTGTTGCCCAGCTTTTCATACACCACCGCGATGTGGTAGTGCACCTCGGGGCGTTCGTTGAGCTGGGGAATGGACCGGCTCAGGTGGTGCAACGCAACGGCGTCGTTTTTCTTCATGTGCTCGATCCAGCCGACGGTGTCCTGCAGGGCCGCGGCGCCCAGGGTGTTGCCGGAGTTCTGCTCGACGAGCTCGTACGCCCGCTTGGCGATGCCATGGGCTTCCTCCACGCGGTCGGGGGCATGAACCGCCAGCAGGTAGGCCAGATCGTTGGAGACCATGAGGCGGTAATTGCCGCCCTGCGCGTGCAGTTTCTCCAGCGTGGCAATGGCCAGTTCGTGCTGACCGGCCAATTGCAGCACCTGGGAAAGCCGGTAGCGGGCGTGGATATTGTCGGGTTCCGTTTCCAGAATCTTGTTCAGGTGTTCCACCGCGCCCTTGTTGTCGTTGGCTTCGACCTTGATTTCGGCGGCCATGTAATGGGTGATGCCGGCGGCGGGAACATGCTGCTGGGCACGAGCCAAGGCGTCGGTCAGCGGCAGGCCCTGGCTCATGAGCGACTGAGCGAGCAGGCTGTGAGCCGGCACGAGATCGGGCAGGTTCTTGATGAGGTTGTCCGACAGGCTGGCGCACAGGGCGGGCAGGCCGGACTCCAACGCGATCCGGGCGGTCGCCATCTGGCGCGCGGCCGCCATCATCACGCCGCTGGTGACGTCGGTGCGGTTGAGCGCCGAGAGCAGGTCCTTGCGATAGATGGTCGGATGAGTTTCCAGAGCCTCGGCGGCGAGTTTGGCGGCGGCGGGTTTGCCGGTCGCCAGCGCGACGATGTATTCCGCCAGGGGCGAGCGGCGGTCGACTTTCTGCGGCTCGATGCCGACAACCACGGCGAGCACGGGCCCATCGGGCATGTTCGCCAACTGGCTGAAGGATCGGAACAATTGCCGCGCCTTGGCCTGCTGATCGAGGCGGGCGAGCACGGCCAGGCGGGCCTTGAGGATGGTCAACGAGTTGGTTTCGAGGTTTTGCCACT
Organism: uncultured Phycisphaeraceae bacterium; assembly: GCA_964426135.1. Lineage (GTDB taxonomy): Bacteria > Planctomycetota > Phycisphaerae > Phycisphaerales > Phycisphaeraceae > CAYRPN01. Next base: position 64,644 of record CAYRPN010000009.1, read on the forward strand.
CGTCCAGCGTCTTGAGCAGATCCTCATAATCCGTGCGGTTCTTGGCGACGGCGTCCTGCAGCATGACGCGGACGCGCAGCCACTGGCTCTTGACCTGCCGGGGCGTGAGATTCCAGGCGTCGGGCTTGTTCTTCAGGGCGTCGTCGGCCCAGCGGAGAATCTGCATGTCGCGGCGACCGCTCTCCTTGTCGTACGGATTGAGGGCGAGCAGTTCGTTCATGCCGCGCAGGGTCATGCGCAAATCGTTGACGAGTGCGACGACTCGGTCGCGGGCCTGGTTGTCGAGTCCGCCGCGCATCTCAAGCCGGGCCAGTTGCACCTGGGCGGCGGGATAGAGGCGGGCATAGCTGGGCACCTTGGCCAGTCGCTCGCGGGCCTGCTCGAACATTTCGAGCCGGGCCATGGCGTTGCCCATGGTGAAGAGGATGGTGGGATCGGAGACCTTGGTGATCTTCTCCAGTTCCTCGAACGACTTGGTCGCCTGCCGGTTCAGACCGAGGCGGGCATACAGCTGGCCGAGTTCCGCCAGGGCGAGCGTCTTGGTGCGCTCATCGAGCTTGCGCATCTCCTGCAGTTCTCGCTCGGCGGCGGGGAAGTCGAAGTTCGCCAGATGGGTGGCGACCAGGCGGGCGCGCAGGCCCATGTTGGTCGGCGCCTTGGTGATGGCTTCGCGGAACACGGCGATCGACTCGGTGAACTTGCCGGTCTGGGCGAGCACCTGCGCTTTCCAACGGAGCACGGTGACATCGCCGGGCGTTTCCTTGAGCCAGTCGTCGAGGACGGCGATCGTCTGATCGGTCTTGTCCAGCTTGAGCATTCGCTCGAGTACCTGCGAGCGGAGACCTTCGTCTTCGGTCTTGAGAATCTTGGCGAGGTTGCCCAACTGCGTGGCGGAGTAGTGGACGCTGGGGTTGCCCCAGGTCAGGTCGATCTGACGAAGCCAGGCTTCCTTGGGGCTGACGCCCTTGTCCTGCACCGTCTTGTAGATCTCGATCACCTTGTCCACGTCTTTTCGCTTCAGGTGAATGCGGGCGAGTCCGTCCGCCACATCCAGCACCTGCGGATCCTTCTTGTCCAGCAGCGTCTTGAACACCTCATCCAGAAGGAAGTGGGCATCGTCCGGCTTGCCCTGCGCCATCAGGACGGTGGACTGCGCCAGGCGGGACTGGATGTCGTTGGATTTCTGAAGTTCCTTGAGTTTGATGATGCCCGCGTTGTGGAGCGCGGTGTTGGAGGCATAGAACTCGCCGAGCAGCCGGTAAACCTGCACGTTGTTCGTCTGGACTCGCGCCAGCGCGAGCAGCGGCACTTCCGCCTTGGCGGGGTCTTTCTGCAGGAGGTAGATGCGGGCGAGCAGCAGTTGCAGCACGGGATCGGGATTGCCCTTGCCGACGGCGGCGTTGCAGATGTCGCGCGCCTCGTCCAGCTTGTCCTTCTGCATCAGGATGAGAGCTTTGAGGGTGGGGTTGGCGTTGTCGTCAACTTCGCTTTCGTCGATCTGGGCAAGGTGCTTGCCGGCCTCGTCGACGTTGCCGATGAAGAACTCGATGCGGGCGCGGATGCCGTTGGCTTCCTTGTTGCGCGGATCGATGGCGATGATTTCGTCGAGCTGCCGCTTCGCCTCTTCGATCTTGGACTGGGCCGCCAGCGCACGGGCCAGCAGCAGGCGGGCTTCCAGATCGCCCGCATTTTTCTCGATCAGCTTGCGGGCGACGGCCGCGGCTTCGTCGTACTGCTGACGCTGGAGCATCAGCTGCCCCATGGTCTGCTCCATGTTGGCCGCGTCGGGGAAGCGCGCCTTGATGCCTTCCAGGTACTCGGCCGCCTGCTTCTGCTGGCCGTTGGCCAGCAGCGCCTCGGCGTACTTGAGGTGCGCCACGAGCTGGTCGGGGCGGCGCTGCTTGAACAGGTTGGCGTATTGCAGTGTTTTGTCGTGCCGTTTCAGGAAGGAGAAGCCTTCGACCAGCACCGCGACGTGCTCGTCCTTCAGCGGCAGGAACTTCTCCATGCTCGTCAGGTGGCGCTCCAGCGCGGCGGTGTCGTTGCCGGCGATCAGCTTGCTGACCCAGAGCTGGTTGTTCACGGGATCCTGAGGCTGGCCGGTGAGGCGTTCCTTCAGTTCCTTGTCGACCTGGTCCTGGTCGCCCTTGTACGACTTGATTTCCTGCGAAAGGATAATCGCCGGCGGGAACGAGTTGTCCAGATCCATCGCGCGGTTCACCTGCTCCTCGGCGCGGATGCGGTCGCCCATCTTCAGGAGCACCCGCGCGTGCAGAACCAGCACGTGCGGCGAGCGGGTCTTGGTATCGAGGTCGTCGAGGATGTAGCGAGCGCGTTCGTACTTCTCCGCCAGGAAGAGGCACCACGATTCCAGGAACCGCGCCTGCAACTGCGATTCGGGGTCGGCGTTCTGAACCTGCTCCAGCAGCGTCAGAGCCTTGTCCGCTTCGTTGACCGTCAGGTGAACGTAGGCGGCGCTGAGCAGGTAGGGCGGGGTGCCGTGCTCGTCGGCGGGAATGATGCCCAGCAGCCTGCGGCTCAGATCGACGCGCAATTTCTGGGGCTTGATGTTGTCGGGCACGCGCAGCACGCCGGAGATGATCGGGGAGACCACGCGGGCGGCGACGTCTTTCTGCGTGGCGAGATCCTCGGCCATGTCGAGGATCTCCTTCCACCCGCCGCGATCGGGGTCGCTGAGCATGCCGATGTAGATCAGCGACGCTTCGCTGTGCTTGGGTTCTTCCTTCAGCACATTGGCCAGGGATTTCTCCGCTTCTTCCTTGCGACGGGTGATGTTGCGGTTGAGGCGTTCGAGCACCTGCGCGGATTCGGGGTTGTTGTCGCTGGTGCCGTCGGCGATGCGGCGGCGCTCGGCGCGGGCCAATTCGCCCTTGCGGGTGCGCTCGAAGCGGGCCACGTCCTGAAGCAGGATGCGGGCACGAAGGAACTCGGACTCGACGGTCAGTTTGTGCTTGAGCGCCAGTTCGTCGGCCTGGCGAAAGGCGACTTCCAGCGCATCCTCGAATTGCTTGAGCAACTCGAGGTTGGTGTCGAACTCGCTTTTGCCGGACGAGGTCTGCATCGCCTTGAAGGCCCAGCTCGCCAAAGCGCGCACCGGTTCGGGATCGGTCGGGCGATCCTTCTTGATCTGTTCGAGCACCTTGCGGCTCGCCTCGAACTGATTCAGCGACAGCAGCGCCTGGGCCTTGATGAACACAGCCTGTTCCACGACCGTGCTGTGTTCCTCGCCTTCGCCTTCACTGCTGATCACGGATTCAACGAGGGCCAGCGCCTCATTCGGGCTGCCCTGGCGCAGCATCTGCGTCGCCAGCAGCACCTTGTGTTCGGGGCTGTCGCCGCAGCCGGTCAGGGCCAGAGCCAACAGAAGCACGCTCGCGATCCGCCATGTACGCATGATTCGACTCCCTCGCGGTGAACCGTTTTGAAAGCTGAGATTGGTGATTTGAGATTTGAAATCTGAAACTTGAAATTTGAAATCTGAAATCTGAGATTTGAAATCTGAAATCTGAGATTTGAAATCTGAAATCTGAAATCTGAAATTTGAGATCAGGGACTTGAACCGGGCAAACCCCGATTTCAAAACCGACATCCGCGACGACGGGGATGAAACCCTGGATCGCGGTTGAGGACCTGGATGATTCGGAGCATTCAACGTCATCATTTTCCGCCCGCCTCGTTCGTCACCTTGTGTCGCCGAATGAGTTCCATCGCCCATTTCGACGGCACCGCGTAGGCAATGCCACTGGGTTTATCGAACAAATGCTCGCGCGTCTTCGTTGCCAATGTCATGTTCACGATGCCGATAACCGTTCCGTCGCGGATGTCGAACAAGGGACTGCCTGAATTGCCGGGAAAAGCGACCATGTCGAGCTGATACAGGTTGTAAGGATTTTTCAGAGCCGACTGAAGTTCCGGGGTCATTTTCGTGCCCACGGGCAACGGCAGCACGGCGGGCACCACTGCCGCCACCACTCCCTGATGCACAGCGGGAACCAGACCCAGGCGCGTTCCCAGCGGGTAACCGAGAATGCCGACGGTGCGGCCCTGATCCGGCTCGACCGACGAAATCTTCACCGGCGGGGCCGGCTGACCCTCGAAAGCAATCAGCGCCACATCGTGAAACGCGTCCTCCAGCAGAACCCGACCGACCCGGCCATCCACGTCGCGCGTGTCGGGAAAGTACACCCGCAGGTGATCGAGCCGCTGCGCCTGACGCAAACCCTCGACCACATGGGCGTTGGTGATCACCACCCGCCCGTCGTAAACGACGAAGCCTGTACCAAAGTACTTCACCGTGGGGGCATCGGTTCGCAGATAACTGCCGATCGCCACCACACTGGGGCGAAGCGCCTTGACCGCGGCAACGAGCGAGTCGTGAACCGGCTTGTCCGCCACCTGCGCCGGAGCCGGCCCCGTCAGCACAAGGCCCGTCGTAAGCACCGCCATCAGAATGAGTTGCAGTACGAGACTGCCGCGGAACAACCTTCGTGCGTCATTCGTCATGGTTCGGATCCTTCCACATTGACCGCCGTCGGCGCGGTGACGGACGGCGCGAAAAACGCCCGGCTCATCTGGTCCAGGGCGCGCTGGGCGGCAGCTCCAATACTGCCGCCCCGCTTGGTCAGGTTCGTATAAATGCGACGCGATTCGTCAGGTTGAATCGCACGCAGCACCGCCGCCAGTTCCATCAGGGGCCTGGGGGCGTCCGGGTGCTGCTTGATCAGCGAGCGCAGCATGCGTTCGCCGACGATGAAATCCTCCTCAGCCGCCAAACGAGCCTGGTACAGCAGCAGCACCGGATCCTTGGCGCGAAAACTGAGCAGATTGTCGACCAGGGCTCGCAGCCGGGACGTCTTCATCACCTTCGCGGCTCGCGCCAACAGTTGATCCATGATCCGCGGCGGCGTCTCCGGCGTCGCCAGCAATCCCGAGAGCAGTTCGGCGGCGGCGTGCGGCTTGCCTGAGGCGATCAGCACATCAACCACCGCGATCTTCACGTCGATCTCACTCTCGCCAACCGTCGCCGCCAACTGGTCGAGAACACCCACCGCCAGTGAATGCTGGTCCAGCAGCAGATGCACGCCCGCACGCACTTCAGCCGCCCAGCGACGCACCTCGGTGTGGGCATCCTCTTCGCGCACCAGCATCTCCGCATCGTGCAGCGCCTCGGCGGTCCGGCCCAGCGACATGTTGTACCGGCCGCGGGCCAGGTGCGCCAGCTTGGGATTCGTCTGCTCCGCCAGGCCGATCCGGACATACGCCAGGTCCGCCTGATTCTTGCGCACGGCATCGATGACCGTCGCCAGCAGCGCCGTCTCGGCCCACGGATGCTCGTCGATCAGCGCCTTGAGCGACTCGGCGATCCCGCGCGGCTCGCCCTTGTTCAGCGCCAGCCACAGGTCCAGCCAGCGCACCGTCGCCGGCACCTCCTTGGACTCCGACGCCATCCGCGCGATCAGGACGCGCGCCTGGGCATCGTCGCCCGCCAGCATCGCATTCATGACCGGCACCAGGTCGCTTCGGAAGAAACGATCGTCGGGCGGAATGAGCTTCAGGTGCTCCCGCGCCGCCTCAGGCCTGCCCAGCCAGAGATTCATCTCCGCCGCCAGCACCGACAGCGCGCTGGTGCCGGGCCAGCGGTCCATCCCGCACGCCATCAGTTCCAGGCCGGTGTCGAGCGGACGCCGGATGAAATAGTTCGTCGTCAGCGGCTCCAGCCGGGCATCCAGATCACCGGTGCCGGCCTGAGCGCGCTTCTCGTGCGATCCGAGCACCGGCGTCGCCGGATCGCTGCCGCGCGTGAGCGGATCGCCGTCGGCGATGGCGAGAATCGCCCGCGCCACGGCTGTGGAAACCAGCCCGCGCTTCGTCGGCTCCGTGATCGACCAGGCCTGCGCGATCATCACGATGCTGTCGTGCGTCGTCTGCTGCGCCAGGTCGCCGGCCAGTGCCCGCACGCGCGGCACGTCGTCGAGCACCATCGCTCCCACCACCGCCAGATGCTGCCATTTCAACGTCGCCGCCAGCACCGTCGACTGCTGATCAATCAGCTCCGCCAGGGAGCGCAAATCCATCCGTTCCACCGCCAGCCGGGCTTTGAGCGCCATCACTCGCGGGTGCTTCGCGTTGATCTGATCGGCGATGCGGATGTCATCGGCGGCCTCGGCGACGTGCTTGTTCTTCACCAGCGACTCGATCAGCCGCAGCCGCGCGGCAAGATTGTTCGGCTCCAGTTCCAGGCTCTGGCGCAGCATTTCGTGACCGGTGCTGACGAGGCGCGGATCGCCAGTTAAGAGGTAGATGTCTCCAAGCGCGTGTAGGCTGCGGGCATCGCGCGTCGTCTCGTTGAATCTTTCCAGTTCCCTACGGGCACCCTCAATGTTGCCTTGTTGGTGGCGAGCCAGCGCTTGAATGCATTTCAATCGAACGTGAAGGTGATGCTCAGCCAATAGCTTGCCGGCGAGCTTCTCCGCCTCGGCGCCGTTGCCTCGGCGAAGCTCGAACTGAGCCCGGGCAATGTCGTAAAGGTCGTCCGGGGTTCCTTCCTGCGTCGGATGCGTCAGCAGCCTGCCCGCCAGTTCCACATCCTGTTCGCTGGCGGGGGCGGCGAAGTACTCTTCGACGTTCAGAAGCGTGTCGGCAACTCGACCAATGACCGACACCGGCAGCTTCGGCAGGGCCGCGATGCGGGCTGCCATCTGCCGGGCGCCGTCGTACCGGGCGGCGCGGATGTCCGTGGCGAACTGCAGTTCCATCGCCACCGCGTTGGCCGGATCGTCGGCGAGAATCTTGTCGCAGAGCATTGCCAGTGACTTGCCCAGCTCGCGCACGCGCTTCTCGTGATCCTCCACCTGGATCGTCACCTGGTCGATGGTCTGATTGACCTGCCCCAGCTGCGCGCGGGTGAGATCGACGCGCTTGGCGGCGACGCCCACCTGCCAGGCGCGCACCGTGACATCGAGCCTGCGGGCCTCGAGCACGCGCAGCGTCTGGGCATTGGCAGGCGTCGCCAGCAGCTTCGACTCCGCCTCCACGCCGCTCATCAATGACTCGACGCGCGGGATCAGCCGGTCGGAATCGCGCAGGCTGACGCGGTGAATCTCGTTGTTTGCTTCGACGAAATAGCTTTCGATCTCCAGGGTCACCACCCGCTCGAGCATGGTGGTGCGGTCGCGAATCAGGCCTTGCAGTTCCTCGCGGGCTTCGTGGTGCCGGCCCAGTTCGACCAGCGTCTCGGCGCGACTGAGCCGCAGCCGTTCGTCCAGAGGCGTCAGGCGCAGCAGGCCTTCAACGGCCTGAATGCGGATGCGCGGATCGGGATTGGCCTGGTTCTGGCGATAGGCCTCGATCTGTCGCTGCCGGCCGGCGGAGCGCCACGTGTAGTACTTCCACCCCGCGCCCGCCGCGGCGACCACCAGCACACCGACGACCAGCCAGCGCTTCCACTTGAATCCGGTCTCGATCTCGTCTTCGTAGGGAGCCATGATGTCATCCTGGATGCGGTCGGAGTTCTGGGTTCTGGGTCGTGCGATAGCGTCGTGCAAGAACAACTCCGCGTATCGAATCAATCCCGCTTAGCCGCCGGTGGCGTTCCACGCGCTTTACGGAAGCCCCTTGTCGATCATCGGCATGAATGTCGCGGCAGCAGCCAGGCCCAGCCGCCGCGCCTCGGCGGTGGCGTTGGCGTCGCTGCGGCCGATGGGCACGTCGATGCGGATCAACGCGCCGGCGGAATTCCGGCTCGTCAGACTGTTCAGGAAGATCACCGCCTGCTGCCAGAGGTAATCGTTCGTGTACGTGTCGCCGCACTTGTAGATGTACAGATGCAGGACCTGGAACCCGCGGTTCTCGCTGACCAGTTCGCGGAACTCCACGTTCATTTCCTTCGGCTCGCCCTTCACCTCGCCCTGGAAGGTCACCGGATTGAACGCCTTGGTCACGATGCGGCCACCGCCGCCTTCCAGGCACACGTCAGGCGGGTGGACGCCCTTGCGGTTGTTGGCGCTGAAGATGACGGACAGATCGATGTACATCGGGCCGATGCCGGGGATTTCCTTGCTGCCGGGCGTGGTGTAGCGGCGCTTGACGCCGTCGGTCGTCTGCAGGATCGCGATCTCGGTCTTGCTCATTTCCGTCTCGACGCCGGTGTACGGTTTGCCGTCGATTTCGAGTTTGTCGGGCACTGCGGTGCGTGCGATGTCGCCGCGGTGGATGTCGTTCTTGTCGTAAGCCCAGTAGACCGTCAGCACGAGCACCAGGCTCAGGCAGGCGGTGGCGACGGGATGGAACGGGCGCAGTCCGGCCGGGCTGGACGGCGGCAGTTCGTCGAGGTAACCCATGATGCGGTCGTCGACCCAGTCGCGCTTGAACCGGTGGGCGAGGAAGATGATCAGGCGCTCGATGCCGAACATCGCCGCCAGCGCCAGGGCGAAGACCATGATGCCGGAGAACATGTGGAACCAGCTTTCTTCGCCGGCGGCTTCCACGCTCCAGAAGTGCGAGACGATGATCAGGCTCGTGATGCGCACCACATTGCACGCCAGCGCCAACGGCACCGCCAGCGCCAGCATGAACCATCGCCAGTAGCCTTTCACGCGGCAAACCAGGGCGAAAAGCGTGCCGAAGCAGATCAGGGAGATCAGGCTGCGCAGTCCGCCGCAGACGTTCTCCACGACCAGCGTCTTTTCCTGGCCCGCCACATCGGGCAGCAGATGCACGGACGAGCCGCCGGTCTTCACCGCCGGCACGCCCAGCAGTTGATTGGTCACCCACAGCGCGGCTTCCGTGGCGTTGAGCTTGAGTCGGAAATTGATCTTGTGAATGGTGTCCATCGGCGGCGGCACCATGAACGTCAGGAACACCAGCGGCAGCCAGTACGCCCGCATGAACGGCCAGCCGCCCCAGAGAAGGCCCAGCCCCGCCATCACGCCGATCAGCGCGAAGCCGGATACCGGCGTGGCGTCGCCGCGGGCGCCGACCAACTGCATGAGCAGCGAGCCGGTCAGCACGATCGCGCCCCAGCGACGGGAACTCTTCGTGGCGCCCGTGGGAATCCCCACGCGAACGTAGATCAGAAACGCCATCACCAGGCAGCACACCGGCACCAGCGGGCCGTGCGAGTAGTACGATTCGCCGGCGGTCATGCGAGTGGTCAGCGATGAGCCGCGATGCGTCTCCCAGGCGGGGAACCAGCGGATCCACAGCTCGGCGAACGTGCGATGCCAGCCCACCAGCAGTGCCAGTCCCACCGCGCCTGCCGCCAAGGCGAAACGCCCCTGCGTCAACGCCCAAAGATGCACCGCGATGCCGGCCACCAGCATGACCAGCGGAATCACACCCAGATTGGCGAACGGCTTGCCTTCGAACCACACCAGCCCGATGACCAGCGCCACGGCGATGATCACGCCGAAGACGATCCCTACCGATTTCAAGCTGGGCCGCTGCTCAGGCAGGAGCGCGGGACGAAGCTGGGCGGGATGCGATGGCGGCGAATCCAGCGGCGCGCTCGTGGCGCGATGCGGCTTCGTCGGCGCAGGCACTTCCGCCACTGCCGGGCCGGAGCTTGCGGACGCAAACGCTTCATCACTGCGCTGGGGGTTGTTTTCGCTCATGTTCGTCACTGGGCAAGTGCTCAATTCGCCCGTTTCGCGGTGGGCGGGGGTTTGAACCACCCCTACGCCGGCCTGCGAAACTCGCTTTTTCCATCTCGCGGCAAGTCTGTTGCTCGCTCCGCGTGATTCTCTGTGGTGCGTCCGCGCCGAGCCTTGACGCACCCTACGTCGTCCACTCTCTGTCCTCTGTCTCCTGTCTCCTGTCTCCTGTCCTCTCACGGAATGCCTCGCACGATGCTCGGCCCCACCAGCCGCGTCAGCCACACCGGCAGCTTCTGCCAGATCGCGATGCGGCGCTGGTATTTCGGATTGTCCGGGCGCATCGCACCGATGTCGCCGACGCGCACGTGGTACTGCCACACCGTCGGCTGCGGCAGCGCGCCCCATTGCTCCTTGAACTTGTACGTACCCGAGTCGGCACTGGATCGACCGAAGTCGAAGTGCGTGCTGCCGCGTTCCATCGCCTTGAGCAGCAGCTTCGAGTACATCCACATGTTCGCGCTGGTGTGGTTGAACTCCCGCAGGGCGCTGGCGCTGGGCACCTGCGTCACCTTGCGGATCGGATCATGCACCAATAGCGCGCCGGCCACGGGCTTGCCCTCGAAATCCACCACGCACAATTCCGCCTCGCCGGCAAACTGCGTCACGATCTGCCCGAAGAGCCGGCGCGAGTAGACCGGCGTCCCCAGGTCGCGCATGTTCACCGCGAAAACGTCGTAGAAATCATCCAGCACATCCTCGCCGCCCCAGCGGATCGAAAGATGGTTCTTCTCGCCCTTCTTGATCAGGTTGCGAACCTTCGGCCCAACCGCCTTGAGCAATGCTTCCTCGCCGGGCGGCAGTTTCAGCAGCATCCGGAACTTGTCGGCACGCCGCGATCCGAGCGACGCCAGTTCCACCGGCCTGCCGTGGCGAAGCTCCAGATATTTCGTGTCGTGCTCGTTCGCCAGTTGCACCGCACGCTCGATCAGCGCCGCGGCAATCGCTTCATCCGCAGCCACCGCGCCCGCGCGGTTCAGATAAGGCAGGCTCACGAGGTAGCGCCCGAACAGCCGGCTCTTCACCAGCGCCAGAGGCAGGTACCCCACGATCGGACCCTGTGCCGCAGGCATGCGCGCTTCAAGCCCGCTTGCCGGGGAACCGGAATGAGGCGTTTCCCCGCGGGCGATCAGCACGATCGGCTCGTGCCCCAGCGCGTCGCGCAGCACCGTCAGCCAGCGTGGATCGTGTTCCTGACAGGCGCCCTGTTCTTCCGTTAACGACGAAAGGAACGCCGTCACCTGGCGCTGCGTCTGTTCATCGAGTTGCGTCAAGACCTGGATCATTTACGTCTCATCGATCCACCGCGCCGATCCCAATGGATGGCGACTTTCAGGTGAACGGGCGACGGGATCGCTTCCCGTCCGCCTCGTTGAAAATCCGCACCGCCGGCCGCCTCGCCCCGACATTCGATGTCGAAACGACAAGCCGGGCATCCGCGCCGCAAGCGAAGACGCCCAGCGTGTCATCGGCAACAAACGCGCCGAACTGCGGAAGCTGCGGCCGATTGCTCCATGAACTGGCGATGTTCCGCGCTGCTTACCCCCGGCCATTGCCGGCACCGCCCACCTGATCGTTATAAACCTCACAAACGGGATGCCGTCACGCCGTACGCCTGACCGCGTGCGTCAGACCCATCTCTACTCCAAAAAGAGGCGCGGAGTTCGCCTCGTCAGGCATTAGAATCCTTAGGAGCCGTGCAGGATCAACATCGCAGTGGGACGACTTTCCAAGTCGTCCGGCTGGAAGCGAAACGATTCGAATCTGCGGAGTTAATCTTGCACGGCTCCTTAGGAACGGGACCGAAATAAGTTCCCCATTTAGCCGGCGGGCTTGCCCGCCGA
>CAYRPN010000010.1:0-75054 GCA_964426135.1 uncultured Phycisphaeraceae bacterium
CCAGGGAGAGGGTGGCCGAGTCTTCGAGGCCGGGTGAGGGTCGGGACGAACAGATTGTTGCGGCATCCGTCACGCGATGGTGGCGATTGCAAACTTGTGCGTCCCGACCCTCACCCCAGCCCTCTCCCTGAGAGGGAGAGGGGGCCGGAATGCCGCCCCCGGAAAAACTGGCACATCCACATCGTTGTGCCGACCGCACTCGCTTGCACGGGCCTGCCCAACCGTGAAGAATGACGACATGCAACATCTCGCCCTCCATCGTTCCTGCATGGCATTTCTTCTGGCGCTTGCCTTTGCGACGGCCACTCTCGCGGCTGAGCCAACCGTCGTGAACCTCTGGCCGGGCAAAGCGCCCAATGAAACGAAGGAACTGCCGCCCGAGGCGGACACCACCAAGCCCGGCGGCGGCACGGTCGCCGGCAAGAGCGTTATCCGTCTGGGCAATGTCTCCACGCCGCAGGTCCACATCTATCGTCCCGCAGCCGACAAGGACACCGGCGTCAGCGTCGTCATCTGCCCCGGCGGCGGGCACAACATCCTCGCATGGGATCTCGAAGGCACCGAGGTTGCCGAGTGGCTGAACACCGTCGGCGTCACCGGCATCGTCCTGAAATACCGAGTGCCCGCGCGCGATCCGATGAAGCGCTGGATCGCCGGCGTGCAGGACGCCCAGCGGGCGATGAGCCTCGTGCGCAGCAAGGCGGAAGAGTGGAAACTCGATCCCAAGCGCATCGGCATCCTCGGCTTTTCCGCCGGCGGCGAAGTGGCGGGACTCACCGCGCTGATGCCCGGCGAGCGGCAGTACGAAGCCGGTGACGACATCGACAAGATCTCCAGCCGGCCCGATTTCGCCGTGCTGGTGTATCCCGCCTACCTGGCGATGAAGGATCAGGCGAAGCTGCGCGATGATGTGAAAGTGACCAAGGACGCGCCGCCGATGTTTCTCGTGCATGCCTACAACGACGGCGTCACGCCCATGACCAGCCTGCTGCTGGCGACGGAGCTTAAGAAAGTGGGCGTGCCCGCGGAGATTCACATGTACGCCACGGGCGGCCACGGCTTCGGCCTGCGGGCGACGGACGAGCCAAGCTCGCAGTGGCCCAAGCGCTGCGAAGAGTGGATGAAGCGCACGGGCATTCTCAAGAAGTAGACGACGGCAACTCGCTTCAGTTCGGCAGTGAACTCACCGCATCGGAGCCGCGCCCGTTGGGGCCGCGCACGATTAACCTGAACGATTGAGTCTCGCGCAAAGGCGCAAAGCTCGCGAAGAAATCCGCTGCCTTGGCGAGCTTTGCGCCTTTGCGCGAGATTCAGCCCACGAGTTGACCTGTCCAACTGATTGATGCGCAGTGCCTTAGTCCCCGGCTCCGCCGGCGGCAAATGGAATAAGCACCATGGACACACACATCATCTGGGCGATCGTGCTGCTGGGCATCGCACTGCTGCTGTTCTTTCTGGAGTTCTTCATTCCCTCGGCCGGCATGCTGGCGGTCAGTTCGTTCGTGTGCCTGGTCGCGGGCGTGTTCTTCCTGTTCAAGTACGACACGACGGTGGGCATGATCGGGGCGATCGTCTCGGTGGCGTCGCTGCCGTTTCTTTTCGCCATCGCCATCAAGACGATTCCCAATACGCCTGTGTTCCGGATGATTTCGCTGAAGAGCGAGCCGCGCCCGGGGCTGGGCGAGCACGGCATCGCCGGCGCCGAGGCCCAGCAGATCGCCGCGAATCTCGTCGGCAAGACGGGCAGGACGGTGACAGACCTGCGCCCGGTGGGCGCCTGCCTGATTGAGAATCAGCGCATGGACTGCATCGCCGCCAGCGGCGTCATCCGCGCGGGGACTGCCGTGCGCGTGGTCTCGGCGGATGGGATTCAAGTGAAGGTGGTGGAGGCGGAGGTGTGAGTTTCAAAGTTTCAGAGTTTCAAAGTTTTGTTGTTCGCGAAGTTTGTATTCCAGTCTCAAGTGCAGGATGCAGGCAATGACCACGAAACACCTGAACTGTGAAACCCCGAAACTCTGAAACTTTGAAACTCTGAAACTAATCCCTTTTCAAAAGCTGCTCCCGCTGCAGCATCACTTTCAACGTCTGCACAACCAGTTCGAGACTGGTCTGATCGAGCTTGTTGTAGAACGGCAGCGCGATCGTGCGCTGGCTCAAGCTCTCGGCAACCGGGAAGTCGCCTTTTTTGAAGCCCAGCTTTTCTCGATAGAACGGCTGCAGGTGAATGCACGGGAAATAGTTGGCGGCACCCACCTCGTGCCGGTGCATGCCCTGGATGATGCGGTCGCGCTCCACCTGTCCGTAGCGATCGCTGAGGCGAACCACGAACACGAACCAGCTCATCTTGTCCGGCGCGTGCGGATCGTCCGCCGGCAGCGTGGGCAGGATGATGTCTTCCCAGTCCATCATGCGGCGGAAATATTCCGAGGCGACTTTTCGTCGGGCTTCGAGAATCTCGTTGAGCCGCTCCATCTGCGAAATGCCCAATGCGCAGGCGATTTCGCTCATCCGCCAGTTGTATCCGAGGCGCTCGTGCTCCAGCCAGGAGCCGGCGCGGTTGATCGAAACGGACGATTGCCCCTGCGATCCGCCGACGTCGGACGACGTGGTGAGAATGGCCCGGCCCTGGTTGCGAAGCGATCGGCAGATATCCGCGAGGCGGTCGTCGTCAGTGACGATGCAGCCGCCCTCGCCGGTGGTGATCTGTTTGTTGGGATAGAAGCCGAAGACGCCGACGCGGCCGAAGGATCCGACGGGCGAACCCTTGTACACGCCGCCGAGGCCTTCGCAGCAGTCTTCGATGAGCGTGATCTCGTGCTTGCGGGCGATCTGGGCGTATCGATCCATGTGGGCCGGGTTGCCGAAGACTTCCACGGCGATGATCGCCTTGGTGCGCGGGGTGATCGCGGCTTCCAGCATGGCCGGATCCATGTTCAGGCTGACGGGATCGATGTCCACGAACACCGGCTTGGCGCCGACGTAGAGAATGCAGTTGCTGCTGGCGATGAAGCTGAAGGGCGTGGTGATCACTTCATCGCCCGGACCGATGCCCAGCGCCAGCATCACCGCATGCAGCCCGCAGGTGCCGCTGCTGACAGCCACCGCGTGGCGACGCTTGGTGCGGTCGGCGATGAGTTCCTCGAACCGCGACTGCCGCGGCCCCAGCGAAAGCCGCCCGCTGCGCAGCACGTCCACCACGGCGCTGATGTCCGATTCGCTGATGTCCGGTTGACTGAGTGGGATCACGCTCATGGAACCACGATTCCGATAACGAAGAGTTCTGGTGCGATTGTCTCCCATCGCATCGCCCGAACCTGCCCGTCGTCTCCAGATTTTAACGGGCGGCCGATCCCTCGACCTTCATCGGCCTGTTATTCTCATTCCGATCCGACGCCTTTTACTGAATCGGGGAAGTTCATGTCCAGCGAACCTGCTTTCACGGCGGACGAACGACTGGCCGCGCTGCGGGCCGTGGCAGCCTCGGCGACGACGCCGGGCGCCGCTCTCGCACAGATCGCCCGGCTGCGCGGTGAACTGCACCTGCCTCGCGGCGCGGTACACGTCATCAGCGATGTTCACGGCGAAGACAAGAAGCTGCGCCACATCATTAACAATGCCTCGGGCACGCTGCGGCCGCTGGTGGAGCGGATGTTCCGCGACCGTTTCACCGCCGACGAACTGCGGGAGTTCGTGACGCTGCTTTTCTATCCTGCGGAGATCGTGGCGGCGATGGAGCGGGACGCGCGAGCGTGTGAGCAGCCACAAGTGTCCGGATCAGATGTTCGGGTGGCCGGGGCTGAGGCTCGGCGAAGCCCCGGAACAGTCAGCCCTGGAGGTGTTCGTACCGGGGCTTCCGCGGACTCCAGCCCCGGCCACCCTGATTCCCAATCCGGCTGCCCAGACCGCCATTGGGCCTTGCGCACCATCCGTGCGATCTTTGAAGTGGTGCGCGAACTGGCGGGGCGGTACAGCCTGGCGCGGGTGCGCAGCGTGATGCCGGCGGAGTACGTCGAGCTTTTTGCGGAGTTGCTGCTGGAGCCTTCGTCGCATCGCGGCGCGGGCTACACCGAGGCGATCGTGGATGAACTGATCCGCCGGGGCCACGTGCTGCCCGCGATCCACATGGCGTGCCGGGTGGTGCGGAACCTGGCGATCGACGAGTTGATCATTGCCGGCGACTGCTGGGACCGAGGGCCGCGCGGCGACCGCGTCGTCGACTACCTGATGCGGCAGCCGAATGTCTCGATCGTGTGGGGCAATCACGATGTGGCCTGGCTGGGCGCGGCGCTGGGGCACGAGGCGCTGATCTGTCACGTGCTGCGCGTGTCGCTGCGCTATCGCAATCTTTCGCAGATCGAAGAAGGCTATGGCATCACCATGCAGCCGCTGGAAAAGCTGGCTCGCGAAGTCTACGGCAGCGACGCGGCGGAGCACTTCGGCGGCAAAGGCACGGGTCTGCGCGATGCGGTGACCATCGCGCGGATGCAGAAAGCCGCGGCCGTCATGCAGTTCAAGCTGGAAGGGCAGATGATCGCCCGGCAGCCGCGCTGGGAGATGGAACACCGCCGGTTGCTTCATCGCATCGATCTGGAGAAGGGTGTGATCGAGGTGGACGGCAAAGTCTGGCCGATGCGGGACACGCACTTGCCCACGCTGAATCGTGCCGATCCCTACGCTTTGACTGCCGAGGAGCGCGCCTGCATCGAACGCCTGCGGCAGTCCTTCGTCGCCAGCGCCAAGCTCTGGGAACAGGTACGGTTCCTCGTCCGTCACGGCTCGATGGTTCTGCGCCGCGACGATCTGCTCATCTTCCACGGATGTCTGCCCTGCGATGAGAAGGGCGGCTTCCTTCCCATGCCCATCGGCGACAAGTTGCTGGCGGGGCGCGAACTGTTCGAGGAGATCGAGCGGCAGGTGATCGCCATGCTCGGCAACACGCGGGCGCTGCAGCAGCGCGATCTCGATCTGCTGTGGTACCTGTGGTCGGGGCCGGCGTCGCCGCTCTTCGGCAAGGATCGCATCACGACGCTGGAGAGTTACTTCATCGCGGACAAGAGCACGCACAAGGAAACGAAGAACGCCTATTTTTCGCTGCTGCACGAGCCGTGGTTCTGCGACCAGGTGCTGGCTCAGTTCGGCGTGCCGACGGCGACGGGGCTGATTGTGAATGGCCACGTGCCGGTGAAGATCGAGCAGGGCGAGTCGCCGATGAAACGCAGCGGCAAGGCGATCACCATCGACGGCGCCTTCAGCAAGGCCTATGGCGATCACGGCTTCACGCTGCTCGTCGAGGCGGATCGCATCGAACTGGCCCGGCATCATCATTTCGACAGCGTCGAAGCGGCCGTGCGGGAAGGCGTGGACATTGTGCCGGCGGTGACGACCATTCGCCGATTCGAGCAGCCGAAGCTGGTGAAGGACACGGATCTCGGGACGGAACTGGTGGCCCGGATCGGCCTGCTCGAAAAACTGGTGCAGGCGTATCAGACCAATCGCGTGAGAATGGGTGAGGAATGAGGCGTGAGGAGTCGGGAACAAGGGAGGTCGAGCGAGGACAGGATCGGGCGACGATCACTTCTTCGGCGTTTCGAAGATGTAGCCGATGTTCAGGTTCGCAATGCCCACCTCGTGGCACAACGACGCCACGCCGGCGAAATATTTGTGGATGCTTTCCTGATCGGCGCGGATCAGCACGTTTCGCGGCGGCTTCTCTTCCTTTGCCTGCTGCAACAGGGCGCGAAGCTGCTCGCGCTCCACGGGCTTGCCCACGACCTTGATCGTGCCGTCGCGGTCGATGTTGATGATCAGTTCCTGCGGCGGGGCGGAGAGCGGGCTGGTGGCGCCGGTGACGGGCAGGTTCACCGTGTGCTCGCGCTCCTCGGCGGCCAGCGTGGTGGCGACGAGAAAGAAAATGAGCAGGTTGAAGACCATGTCGATCATGGGCGTCATGTTGACGGCGTCTTCGTTGTCGGCGGGTTGTTCGCGGATTCGCATGTGGGTTCCGTAGGGTGCGTCAAGGCTCGGCGCGGACGCACCGGGTTGGATTCACGATCTGAAGGTGTTGAACTGGCCACGAACTCACGTCCAATGTGGTGCGTCCGCGCCGAGCCTTGACGCACCCTACGCCGTCGATCACGCCGCCTTGTTCGCCGGCAGTCCGGGGTTGTCCACGTAGTGCTCGACGAACTCGGTGCTGACGCTGTTCATGTCGCTGACGAGGCGTTCGATCTTGCCTTGGAAAAAGTGGTACATGGCGACGGCTGGAATCGCCACGAGCAGGCCGGCGTAGGTGGTGACCAGCGCTTCGTAAATGCCGGTCGCCAGCGCCTTGCCGCTGCCGGTGCCGATATCGCTGGTGACCTGGAACGCGGTGATCATGCCGCTGATGGTGCCGATCAGGCCCAGCAGCGGCGAGATGGACGCGACGGTGTAAATGATGCGCAGATTTTTCTTGAGCTTGGACACTTCATTGGCGCCCGCGTCTTCGATCGCTTTCTCCACGACCTCCGGTCCGCGGTGCTGCTTGCCGATGCCGGCGGCGACGATGCGGGCGATCGGCGTGTTCTGCGAACGGCAGAACTGCAGCGCCGCTTCGCGATCCGCCACGGGATCGCGGTAGACGCCTTTCATCGCGCCAAAGAAGGAAGCGGGAATGATCGCGCTCTTGCGCAGCGAAGCGAGCCTCTCCAGGATGAACACCAGGCCCACGATGCTGCAGCCGAGGATGGGCCACATGAAGAATCCGCCCTTCATGAAGAGCTCCATCATCGTGATGTCTTTGGCGGACTCCGGCGCGGCGGATGGCGCCGGCGCGCCCGCCGCAGCGGGTGCAGGCACGCCGGGCGCCGCGGGAGCCGGCGGCGTTTTGGGCTGTGCCACGGACTGGGCGGCGTGGCCAGCGAGCAGCGCGGCGGCGAACGCTATGACGAGCATGGGCAACAGGGCACGGTTTCGGGTCATCGTCATCTCGGCAATAGGAATAGGTGAAAAAAGAAAGCACGCCCGATGGCGTAGGGTGCGTCAAGGCTCGGCGCGGACGCACCACGGTCAACTGCAAGCGTCATATCGAAAGAGCCGCATGTTGGAACAGCACGGTGGGCAAAACCGCGCAACACTCGACAAAATCAACGTTGCCGTTCACACAAGACGGTGCGTCCGCGCCGAGCCTTGACGCACCCTACGTAAGGCATCATTTCAGCGCATCCAGCCGCTTCTTCGCCAGGTCCGCCACCGGCTCCTTGCCGAAGGCGTCGAGCACGCGCTGGTAGTTTTTCTTCGCGTCGTCGAACTGGCTGAGCTGCTCGAACGCCTGGCCCGCTTCATAGAGCGCCTTGGCGGACCACTGCGGGTAGGCGTAGACGTTGTCCACTTTCAGGAGTTCCTTCGCAGCCTGCTCGTACTTTTTCTCGGCGAACCAGGTCTCGCCGATCTGGAACTGAGCCCGCGCCGCGGTGACGGTGTTGGTCTTCTCAGTCGTCTTCACGTACCAGGTGCGGGCCTTCTCGTACTGTTTCTGCTGTTCGAGCGCCCAGCCCAGTCCGAAGTAGGCGAGATCGATGAACTCACTCTTGGGGAAGCCCGCGATGAACTGTTCGTACGTCTTGGCGGAGGCGGCAAAGTCGTTCAGTTCCGCCTGCGTTTCACCGAGGCGAAGCGTGGCGGCCGCGGCGAGTTCGTGTTTGCCGTGATCCTTCAGGAGGGTGCTGAAGCGGGCCACGGCGTCGGCGTTTTTGGTCATCGCGCGGGAGGACATGCCCGCCTGATACAGCGCCGAAGCCGCCAGTTCATGCTGGGCGTTGCCGGCGGCGAACTCGCTGAGCGTGGCGGCGGCTTTGGCGTCGTCTTTCAGCTTGGCGTAGCACCAGCCGAGGCGATATTTGCCGAGCGCAAGCGTCTTCGCATCGGTGCCGGTGTCTTTCATCGCTTCTTCGAGGAGCGCCGCCGCTTCCTTGTACTGCTCTTTGGTGTAGAGCAGTTCCGCCAGTTCGATGCGGGCAGGCGTGGCGAGCTTGCTGCTCTTGAAATCCGCGAGCAGATCCTGATACGCCTTGATCGCGTCGTCGTTGGCCTTGGCGATCTCGGCGGTGGCTTTGCGCTTTTCCGAGTCGGCCTTGAGCGCACGGTGCGACCACGCCAGGTCGTAAAGAATCGCATCGCTCCGCGCGTCCTTGTCGCCGGCCAGGCCCGCCAGCGTTTTCGCAGCCTCGTCGTGTTTGTTCAGCCGGGTGAGCGAAGTGGCGATGAACTGCCGGGCGGCGACGGCGTGCTTGCCCTTGGGCTGGGCGGTGACGTACTCGTTAAGGGCCGCCAGCGCGCCGTCCGGCTTGCCTGCCTCGCTGAGGCACACGCCGCGCTGGAACATGGCGTCGATCGCCAGTTCGTGCTTCGGATGGGCGGTGATGAGTTCGCTGAATTTCTGCGCCGCCGGTTCATACTTCTTCGCGTCGTAATCGATCCACGCGAGCAGATACATCGCCGGCGCCGCCAGACTCGGCGCGGGCTTCACTTTCAAGAGCCGGGATAGCGCCGCACCCGCCTTGGCGTGATCTTTTTCACGGTAGGCGATCTGGCCAAAGGCGAGCAGGCTGTTCTGCACCCACGCGGAGTCATCCTTGCTCGCCGGGTCGTTGACCAGCGCGCCATAAGTGGCGAACGCGGCTGGTTCTTCGCCGGCGCCCTGCTGCGCCAGGCCGAGCTTGTAGCGTGCTTCTTCATCGCGCGGGTTCAGCGCGAGGTAGCGTTTCAGCGGATCGACGGCTTCCTTGGGTTTGCGCAATTGCAGCAGCGCATCGCCGTGCAGGAAGATCACCCGGCGAAGCTCCGCATGCTTGCCCACGTCGGCATTTGTGGAAAGCTTGGCAAGCAGGGGCACGGCATTCGTGTAGTCGCCGCCGAAGTACGCGCACTGAGCGATGCGGCTGTCGATCTGTAGCGCGTCTTCCGCAGGCGCCAGGGCGGCAAGCTTGGTGAACTTGTCCGCCGCGCCCTTGTAATCCGCCATCAGGTAGAGATTTTCCGCCCACAGTTTATTCGCCGCATACCGCCATGCGGTGTCACTGGCGGCTACCACCGCTTCGCAGGCCTTGCGGCTGTCTTCGTATTTCTGCTGGCGGTGCAGGCAGAACGCGCGGTGGTACGTGGCCTCGGTGAGGCGTGGCGATTTGGCGTATTTCGCGGCAAAGGTCGCGAATGCGGTCGTGGCGGTCGAATACTGCTCCAACTGCATCTGGCACACGGCGCGGTAAAAATCGATCTCATCGAGATTCGCCGGCGCGGGGCTGGCCAGGGCGAGCGCGTCGAGGATCCTGGCGGCGTCCTGATACTTCTTGTCCGCGATGTCGCACTGGGCGATCCAGTATCGCGCTTCGCTGCCGCGATCTTTGTCGCCGTCGGCGACGGCAGTGAGTGTCTTGCGGGCGTCAGCGACGCGATTGGCGTCGTACTGCGATTTGCCCAGTTGCAGCCGGGCGGGGCCGGCGTAGGGCGTGTCCTTGTGATCCGCCAGGATGGTTTCGAGTTGCTTGATCGCGTCGTCGTACTTCGCCGAGTTGTGTTGGACGACTGCGAGTCGGTATCGAACCTCGGCCTGCCGCGGCGGCGGCGCCAGCGCCAGCGCGAGCGTGAAAGATTCGCCGGCCTCTTTGAGCTTGCTCTGCGATTCCTGGCACTGGCCCAGCAGCAACTGCGCATCGAGCGCGTAGGGCGATGCGGGGAACTCTTTCAGCAGGGCGGCCAGCGTGGCCTCGGCATCGGGGAGTTTGGACAGGGCGTGCTGGGCGAGGGCCAGCGTGTACAGGCCGTTGGCGCGGTGGGCGGATTTGGGGAACTTGTCGAGGAAGCTCTGGCACGCTTTGGCGGCCTCTTCTTTTTTCTCCATCATGAAGAGCACTTGCGCCTGGTTGAGCGCGGCCCCCTCGGCGTACTTGCTGTCCGAATGCTTCTGCAGCAGTTCCTCAAACGCGGCGAGCGCCTTGGCGTTCTCTTTCAAAGTCAGGTGACAGTGCCCCAGGATCGCGAGGGCTTCGTCGCGCTGCTTGAACGCGGCGTCGGCGAGCACCGTGGGGATTTCCTTGGCCGCCTCGGCGTAGCGCTGGATGCGGTACAGGCTGATGCACAGGGCATAGCGGGCGTTGGTGGCCTCGGCGTGCTTGGGGTGTTTGTTGAGGAAGGAGGTCAGTTCGTCGGCGGCGAACTTGAACTGCCCCTGCTTGATGAACCCATAGGCCGCGATGAGCTGCTTGGCGGCGGCGTCGACGTCTTCCTGGGCGCGAGCCGGCGCGGGCAGCATCGCCGCGGCGATCATGACCGCCAACAGAACCCGCCACCATCCCTGGCGCTGCGTGAGCATCTGCATGTTGTGTTCCCTGCCTCGAGTGTGAACGACACGACCGGAACCGCCAGTCGAAGTCGATGCGCGGCGTGGCACTAGTTGCTTGTCACGCCGCCACGAAAGGATAACGGGGCGACGAAGATTTTCATACGGGTGGGCCGAGCCGGTTGACGACGGGGCTTGCGCCGTCGCGGCCGAACGTACACGGTTGCCCGCCAGAGCGGGGCAAGCCCCGTCGCTAAACGCCTGCCCTCTGCCCTCTGCCCGCTGCCCGCTGCCCTCTGTCCGCTGATCTCTGCCCTCTGGCCCCTGCCCCCGCTCGCCTCCCCTTTCCCAGCCGCGCCGCTGCGTGTACGATGATTGGCCGAGTGTCCGACTTTCCGGGCCTTGGACGCCACCGCGATGATTGTCGATCTTCACACCCATCTCTGGGACGCGCCTGAGCAGCTAGGCAGGGGTACGCCACAGCGGCTGAACCGCCAGGCAGGGCAGCCCTGGGAGCGTACCGACGCGTCCACCACGGCGTTTGACGCAGCGATGGAGCCGGTGCAGCACGCGGTGATTCTCGGGTTGGAGAGCCAATACCTGGGTGCCGCCATTCCGCTGGAACAGCTTGCCCGGTACGTGCAGCGCAAGCCCGGGAAATACCTCGGTTTCGCGGGCATCGATCCGCTCGCCCCTCAGTTAACGCAGAAGATCAGCCGGGTGCGCGAACTGGGCCTCAGCGGGGTCACGATCTGTCCTGCAGCCGCCGCATTTCATCCCAGTCACACCCGCGCGATGACGCTGTATGAAAAGTGCGCGGAACTGGGCTTGCCCGTGCTGGTGCAGTCGGTGACGCATCTGTCGGGCGAATCGCATCTGGAATATGCCCAGCCACACTTGTTCGACGAGGTGGCGCGGGAGTTTCCCAGGTTGAAACTCGTCATCGCGCAGGTCGGCTACCCTTGGACGGAGCAGACGCTCGTCCTCATTGGCAAGCATCGCAATATCTACGCGGATCTTTCCTACCTCGCGCAGCGCCCTTGGCAGCTTTACAACGTGCTGCTGAGCGCGCATCAGCAGGGGGTGATGGATCGCCTGATGCTGGGCAGCGATTTTCCGTTCTCCTCGCCGCAGAAGGCGATCGCGACGATTTACTCGGTGAACACGCTGACGCAGGGCACGATGCTGCCCAGTGTGCCGCGCGAGCAGTTGCGATCGATTGTGGAGCGCGACACGCTGGAGAGCCTGGGCATCAAGATTGCCGGCGGGACTCGGGCCGCGGTAGGCGCGACCCAAGCCTCAGCTTCGGCGACGGCGACGCCGGTGGTGATCGCGGCATCCACTGCATCTTCGATGGCCGCGCCGGCCACAACGGCACCAGCGGTGAATGCTTCCGCGCCCAGTGAATCTCCAAGGTCCGGCGGCTCCGACCACGACGATTCGCGCCGCGACGAGGCAGCGGCGGCCGCGCCGCTGACGCCCGTCGTGCTCCCCGCCGCGGTCAGCGCGATGACCGGCGTGCGTGCCGCGGCAGCCCCGGTGGTGGTGACCGCCGATGCCGCCGTCACGCCGCCGCCCGCACAGGCTGAGCCGGCCGCGCAGGCGTCGTCCGCCTCGCCGTTGCCCGATTCGATTCCTCTCGCAGGCGATAAGCCTGGCGAAGTGAAACCGCCCGCCACTCACGGATGAACCCGCATGCGATCAGGGATTTCCAAGATCATTCTTCCTGCGACCTGTCAGGCGGCTTTGTTGGCGTCGATGCTGATGATGCTCGCCGGTTGCTCCATCTTTCAGCCGCGAAACTGGCGCACCTTGCCTGACATGCTCAATGTCTTCGGCCCCAGCGGCGGCGAAATTTCCATCAAGAGCATCAAGGAGGAAGGCGCGAGTCTCACCGGCGGATTCGAGAACGGCAGCTATTCCCTTGTCGACCAGAACACCGCCACGCTCATCCTGCTCGACGGTCCGGTGGAAACCGCCACGCAGGCGGTCACCATCCGCATGTTCTGGAACCCCAACGCCGGCCGAACCCCCATCGACCCCACCGCCACCAACGCCACGATCCAGTACGTCATCTTCACCGGCGAGAACCAGATCGGCATCTACAGCGGCGCCGGCTACATGTACCCGCACAACGATCCGGGCGGCGACAAGTTCGTCGCCAGCATGTGGCAATCCTCCATCCGCATCTCCGATAAGACCGACGCCTTCTACGATCGCCTGGGCCAGGCCCGGCTGGAAGGCAAGTTCGCCGCCCATCGCGATGATCTGGGCTTTGATCAGACGCTGCACAAGCTCAATGCCAGAGTGCGGGAAAGGCTGGGGCGATCGCGGATGGTGGAGGCGAGTGCAGCAACGCCAGCGCTTACGCTGCACGTCCTGTCGAGTGAACATGGATTTCCGACATCAGCAGAAGGTCAAGGACGCTGAACTCATCGTCGTCTCCGAAAACCACGACGGTGCGGCCCGATTTGGAGCGCGCGACGAAGTCGGAATGAGAGACATGAAAGACACGACCGTCGGCCATGTGAATGGTGAATGGCCGGAACGGAGCCTGATGCAGTACATTGGCAAATTGCTCGGTGGTCATGCCTCTATTCTATCTCGAAGACACGGTTTCATGTAAGGCTGTTTCATCTTCGCCCGAAGTCGACCGACGCACTACTCAGTGATCACCGCAGTTTTCATCAGGTTCAACACGGAGTTTCAAACCATGACACGCACATTCTACCGCATCCTCGTAGTCCTCGGCCTCGCCACCCTCACCTCCTGCGGCGGCGCCGCCAATGAAAATGAAATCAGGATCGGCGAGTACGGCTCGCTCACCGGCGCTCAGGCCACCTTCGGCAAGACCACGCATGAAGGCGTGACGCTGGCGGTGGAGGAGATCAACGCGGCCGGCGGCGTGAACGGCAAGAAGATCAAGCTCATCTCCGAGGACAACCGCTCCGACAGCCAGGAGACCCGCAACGTCGTCACCAAGCTCATCACCCGCGACAAGGTCGTCGCCCTGATCGGCGAAGTGGCGTCGGGGCGATCCCTCATCGGCGGGCCCATCGCGCAGGACAAGGGCGTGCCGATGATCAGCCCGTCCTCCACCAATCCGGAGGTGACCCGCAAGGGCAACAAGATTTTCCGAGTCTGCTTCATCGATCCGGACCAGGGCTACGCCGTGGCGAAGTTCTCCCGCGAGCACCTCAAGGCCGGCAAAGCCGCGATCCTCTTCGACCAGAAGGAGCCTTACTCCACCGGCCTGCGCGACAACTTCCGCGATTGGTTCAAGAAGCTCGGCGGTGAGATCACCACCGAGCAGGCGTACTCCGGCGGCGACGCGGATTTCTCTGCCGTGCTCACCACCATCCGCGAAACCAAGCCCGATGTGATTTTCGTGCCCGGCTACTACAACGACGTGCCGAGCATCGCGATCCAGGCCCGTAAGCTCAGCCTGAACGTGCCGCTGCTCGGTGCCGATGGCTGGGAAACCGACGACCTGCCCAATAAGGCGGAGGGCAAGCTCGAAGGCTGCTACTACTCCAATCACTACGCGCCGGCTG
The DNA here is from genome assembly GCA_964426135.1 of uncultured Phycisphaeraceae bacterium. Taxonomy (GTDB): domain Bacteria; phylum Planctomycetota; class Phycisphaerae; order Phycisphaerales; family Phycisphaeraceae; genus CAYRPN01. The sequence goes on from CAYRPN010000010.1 coordinate 13,870, forward strand.
ACAAGCGGCCGGAGTCGGTCAAGTTCGTCGAGTCGTTCAAGAAGAAGTACGGCAAGGAGCCCAGCGCCCTGGCGGCGCTGGGGTACGACGCAGCGATGCTGCTCTTTGATGCGATGAAGCGGAGCAAGTCGCTGGCCGGCGACGACCTGGCGGCCGCCATCGCGGCGACGAAGGATTTCAAGGGCGCCACGGGCACGATCAACTTCGACGCCGAGCGAAACGCGGTCAAGCCGATGGTCATCATCGGCCTCGACGCCAAGAGCGAGAAGTATGTGACGACGATTGATCCGCCGACGAAGTGATGCTGTATTGAAAATTGAAAATTGCCAATTGAAAATTGCAAATTAGCGGAACCACTCGATGAACCACCATCGAACGGTGGCCCTCGTGGCAGCATTTCCCAATGTTGAATTTGCAATTTCCAATTTTCAATTTTCAATTTGCAATGATGTCTTATGACGCTCGCCCGCCGCTTCTACATCGCGACGACCGTGCTGGTCGCCAGTCTGCTGGCGGTGAGCGGGGCGGCGCTGTGGGGCATCACGGGGCTGAGTGAGAACCTCAACGTCGCTCTCAGCGAGTACCGCAAGCTGCGCTCCGTCTACGAAATCGGGCCGGGGCTGGCGCGGGCACGGGCGATGCTTGATTCGGGCGATGTGAAGAACCCGCGCGTGCTGGTGGAGCTGGAGGCGGCCAGCTTCAAGTTTGATCAGTTGCTGGGGGCCGAGGCCCGCAGGGAGGAGGCGATCGAAGCTCTGCACGATCTCGTGGAGCGCTTGCAGGCGCCCGAGTTCATCGCCCCGCCTAAACCTGCCGAGCAACTGGCCATTCTGAACAACGTGATGGGCTACCTCGCCCGCATCGGCTCGCAGACCAACGACATCATCGAAGCGACGCAGCGCGACGCGACCCGGCAGCGCCGGCTCACCATCACTGCCGTGGCGTCGATGGCGGGGGCGATCACGCTGCTGGCGTTCGCGGTGACGCTCTGGCAGTACCGGCGGATCATGACGCCGATCGCCCGCCTCCGCCGCAGCGTGCATGGCATCGCGTCGGGCCGGTTCAACGAACGCCTGGAGGAAGCCGGCGACCGCGAACTGGCGGAGCTGTCGCGCGATTTCAATCACATGGCGGAAGAGCTCGACGAGCTTTACCGCGACCTTGAAGCGAAAGTCGCCGCCAAGAGCAAGGAACTGGTGCGCTCCGAACGCCTGGCGAGCGTGGGCTTCCTCGCCGCCGGCGTGGCGCACGAGATCAATAATCCCCTGGGCATCATTTCCGGTTACGCCGAGATCGCCCAGCGCAAGCTCGCCAGGAAAGCCGAGAACGCCGGCGAAGAGGCAAGCAAATCGCTGCACATCATTTTCGAGGAATCGCAGCGCTGCAAACAGATCATTCAAAAACTCTTGACGCTGGCGCGCGGCGGCGACGAATCACGCGGCCCCGTGTCACTGGGCAAAGTGGCGCGCGATGTGGCGGACCTGATCCACGGCCTGCCGCGCTATCGCAACCGCACGCTGGAGGTGCGCGGCGCGGAGGCGGCGCGCGACGGCGAACTCACCGTCACCGGCAACGAAACGGAACTGAAACAGGTGGCGCTCAACCTCGTGATCAACGCGCTCGAAGCCTCGCACGGCACGCCCAACAGCCCGGTGATCGTCGAGACACAGCGATCGACGCCCAATCCCCAGTCCCCAGACCCCAGACCCCAGCCTCCCCACCGCGTGACCTTGCGCGTGACCGACCACGGCAAAGGCATGACCAGCGACGTGCTCGATCGCATCTTCGAGCCGTTCTACACGGAGAAGCGCGGCGCCCCGCGCGATGGCGAGGAGCCGGGCACGGGCCTGGGCCTGTCCATCAGCCACGCGATCGTGACCAGCCACGGCGGCACGCTTCGTGCGCAGAGCGAAGGGTTAGGCAAGGGCGCGACGTTTACGGTGGAGTTGCCCAAGGCATTGAAAATTGCAAATTGAAAATTTTCAATTTGCAGTTTTCAATTCGGATCAGACTTTCACTTTCTGCTTCATCCCGCGCACTTTCATGGGCAGGCCGAAGAGATCGATGAAGCCGCGGGCGGCGGTGACGTCGTAGCCGCTCATGGCGAAGCTGGCGAGCTTGGTGTCGTAGAGCGAGTTGGGGCTTTCCGCCTTCACCGCCAGGGCGCGACCTTTGTAGAGCTTGACGCTCACCTTGCCGGTGATGACCTTGTTGGCGTCATCGATGAACGCCTGCATGCTCTCGCGCAGCGGGTGGAACCACTGTCCGTAGTACACGAGTTCCGCGTATCGCTGGGCGAGCTGCATCTTGTAGTGATAGAGATCGCGCTCCAAGCAGAGTTGTTCCAGCGCCTTGTGCGCTTCGTAGAGGATCGTGCCGCCGGGCGTTTCATAGACGCCGCGGGATTTCATGCCCACTAGGCGGTTCTCCACCAGCACGGTCTGGCCGACGGCGTGCTTGCCGCCGATGTCGTTGAGCGTGGCAATGAGTTCGTGCGAGGCGAACTTCTTGCCGTTCACGCTGATCGGTGTGCCCTTCTCGAAGCCCACCTCCACGTACTCCGGCTTGTTCGGGGCCTTCTCCACCGGCACCGTGATGGTCAGGCACTTGGCCCAGTTCGGTTCCTGGTCCGGGTGTTCGATCTCGCCACCCTCGTGGCTGATGTGCCAGAGGTTGCGATCCTGTGAATAGATTTTCTTCTTGCTCGCGGTGATGGGGATGTTGTGCTTCTCGGCATACTCGATGGCGGTTTCGCGATCGGTCAGGCCGTCGGCGAGGAACTTGGGGTCCTTCCACGGCGCGATGATCTTCAGCGAAGGATCCAGCGCCATCGCGGTGAGCTCGAAGCGCACCTGGTCATTGCCTTTGCCGGTGGCGCCGTGGCCCACGGCATCGGCGCCAGTCTGATGCGCGACGAGCACCTGGTGCTTGGCGATCAGCGGCCGGGCGATCGATGTGCCCAGGAGGTAATCGCTTTCATAGACCGCATGAGCCCGGAGCATCGGGAAGCAGAACTGCTCCGCGAACTCCTTGCGCAGGTCCTTCACGACGACTTCGTCGGCGCCGCTGAGGCGGGCTTTCTTTTCGATGCCGGAAAGCTCATCGCCCTGCCCCAGTTCGGCGGCGAAGGCGACGAGTTTGACACCCGGATAGCGGCCCTTGAGCCAGGGAAGGATGACGGAGGTATCGAGTCCGCCGGAGTAGGCGAGGACGATTTTTTTCGGATCGGCGGAAGAGGCAACGGGGGCGATGGTCTTGGCCATGGCGGAAATCCTTGTTCTCGTACGGGAGTGAACGAAGGCGAAAAGGGTAACAAGGTTCCGCGTGGAGGTCGAGCGATTGAGAGGATTCGCCGGACTTTTCAATTCCCGCAGAGGAGTGTTCGATCCGGGGAATCACAAAGACCACGAAGACTCGAAGGACACGAAGGAGAACGCGAGCCAGCTCAATTCTCTGACTTCTTTTTTTGACCTTCGTGACTTTGTGTCCTTCGTGTCCAAATCATCAGTCCAATGCCTGCCGAGAAACGGGGAATTGAAAAGCCCTGACGATTCGCATCGACTTGATGGCCATTCGTCTCACCGTCGGCCCCCGACTCCGTCGGGGACCAACGATGCGATCGGCCGGCGCCGGTTCGTCATGCGCGCAAAAAAAAGCGGCGGGGGTTACCCGCCGCGACGCATCAGTGATCGGATGTCCGCCTAAACGGACGAACCGAGATTGGACCAGCTGATTACCCGAGCAGGCCGAGGACGCTCTGCGGGCGGGAGTTTGAGATGGCCAATACGTTCGTTGATGCTTGTACGAGGATCTGCGACCGGGTGAGTTGAGCGGTTTCCGCGGCGAAGTCGGTGTCGCGGATGACGCTTTCAGCGGCGCTGGTGTTTTCGAGTGCGACGCCCAGCGAGCGGGTGGTGGCGCCGATGACGTTCTTCTGGAACGCACCGAGCCGTCCGCGGAGGCTGGAGAGCTGTTTGATGGATTCGTCGACGATGGACTGAGCGGACTCGAGGTTGCCGTCGACCACGTTCGAGCCGTTGCCGCTGCCCAGCGTGGAGAGGAATCCGGTGCCGACGGAGCCGAGGAACCGGCTGGCGACGTTGCCGATGCCGATGGACGCCTGGTTGTTGATGTCGACGTTGGGGCCGAGGTTGAACTTGGCGCCGCCACCGGTGATGGTGAAGGCGGTGATCGACGCGGCGGCCTGGGCGCCGGCGGTGGTGAGCTCGATGGACAGGTCGAGGAAGTCCGTGTTGATGCGGGCGACGCGGCCCTTGCTGGTGGCGGCGATGCCGTTGATGATCGCACTGACGTCCTGGCCTGCGTCTCGAAGCGGATTGGTGACGGCGGAGAAGGCGGTGCCGCCGGCGGTCTTGGACACGTTTTCGTTGATGCCCGAGAGCGCGAAGATGCTGCCCGCCTGGCTGCCGTCATCGACGACGTCGACGCTGACGAACTCGTCGGAGCCGAAGCCCTGGCTCTTGACCACGATGCCGGTGCCCGACACCTTGGCGGAAAGTCCGGTGACGCTGCTGAAGGTGTTGACGGCGGAAGCCACCGCGGTCAGCGCGGTGCCGCTGGCGAAACTGAATTCACGCGAACCCTTGAGGCCGGCGAGTTCGATCACGTACTGGCTGGTTGCGCCGCCGGTGTTCAAGGCCGCGGCGCCGAAGGAGAGGAACAAGCCGGCGTGCTGAGCCGACGCGGTGACCAGCACGTTCACCGTGCGGGTGTCGCCGGTTTCGAGCTTGGCGGCGTTGATGGTGAAGTCCGCGACGGTCGCGGCCTGGCCGCTGATGGTGAAGTCGTACGTTCCGTTGAGGAGTTTGACGCCCTCGAAGCTGGTGGAGCCGGCGATGCGGTCGATGGTCTGCAGAATCGAGTCGATCTGAAGCTGGTTGGCTTCCTTTTCTTCGAGGCTCAGGCCTGCGTCATTGGCGCTCTGGCCCACGAGGGACTGGAGCTCGACGAGCAGGTTGCTGACTTCCTGCAGGCCGCCCTCGGCGATGTTGATGACCTGGTCCGCACGCTCGGCGTTGCCGATGGCGGCGCTGATGGACGCCTTCTCGCTGCGAAGATTCTCGCTGGCGATCAGGCCCGCCGGGTCATCGGCGCCGCGGTTGATCCGCAGGCCGGTGCTCAGGCGTTCCAGGGCGGTGGACAACCCTTTGTTTTGGTTGCCCAGCACTCGCTGGGAGATGAGGGAACTGACGTTGGTGTTGATGCGACTCATGGGTGATGGTCCTCCGTGAACACGGGGGGTTTTGCCTTTCGGCACCGGGCGTCCTGCCCCTGAAACGGGTCGTCCAAGCCGATCCTGATCACTGATGCTTGCGACAAGGCGGATGCGTAGCCTTGTCGTTGCGGAAGAGGTCGCTCATCGGCGGGGGAATTGCTCGACTCGATTCGGCGGGGCTGTTGCGAGGGTGATCGGTTCGCCCTGGCAGGCCCGCGTCGCTTCGTTCGTTCCATTCGCCAAACCTGCGATCCCTTGACGCACCTGACTGTTCGGCGGTTGGCCTTGCCGCTCACCAGTCCAAAAACCGAATTTCCTTATCGGAACTCCGTTCGCAGCGGGCTTCCGAAACGGGTCGGCACGATGCGTCCAGACGTCACAATCGTCATAACCGGCACGCGCCTTAACGACGACATGAACCGCATGGAAAATATTTTTCGCGGCAGTCGTGTGAGGATCGGGCTGCGCGACGCGACTTTGCGATTGCTGGAAATGTGCTTGAAATCAAGGTGTTCTACGCTCATGTGTCCCGGACTCCGCCCGGGGACGGATGTCCTTGCGCTCAGGAATCGCCTTGCGCCCATCCAGGAAAAATGAAATGCGATCTCGCTCTCGCCGGTCACGCAGCGTTGTCCGTCCGCAGGCGGAGCGCGGGGCTAGTGGCCGCAAGCCCGCAACCATTTGTAAGATGATTCGCCGCTCAGGTGCCGTGCAAGATTAACTCCGCAGATTCGAATCGCTTCGCTCCCAGCCGGACGACTTGGAAAGTCGTCCCACATGCGATGTTGATCCTGCACGGCTCCTTAGAATCCTGAACACCCCGGAATCCTGAACACCCCGGAACCCGGAACTCAAAACTCAGAACTTCCACTCCTCCGCCATGTCCGTCCACATCGCCATTCTGGTTCGTCCGTATCCGAGGCTCATCCTTGACGGGCGCAAGACCATCGAAAGCCGGCTCACGGTCACGCCGCGCGTGCCGTTCAAAGCGATCACACTCGGCGAGCGCATCTTCTTTAAAGAGTCCTCCGGCCCGTTCTTCGCCACGGCGACTGCCGGCGAGACGCTCTTCTTCGACAACCTCACACCCGCGAAACTTGCCGACCTCAAGCAGCGCTTCAACCACGCCATCTGCGGCGAAGACGCGTTCTGGAATTGGAAGCGCGATGCCAAGTACGCCACGCTCATCCATCTCCTCGAGGTCATGCCCACCGGCATCGGCCCCGCGATGGAACCTTCGCGCGGCCCAGCCTGGTTCGTCCTGTCCGATAACGCAGCCGCCGCTGTGCCATTGCCGTTTCAAGTCACGCTGACTGCCGGCGCCATCCGCAACAGCTACCTGCGGGTACCGCGCAAGATCTGCGCGTTGCCTGTCGAGCATTACGGAGGCAGTACGTCAGCAGAGGCCGGTAACCCGCTGCACCTCGTCCTGCCCAATGGCCAAGGCATCGACACCGACATCGTCAGCAACCACATGATCCGCTGGCGAGGCTGGGGCGCGATCTACAAAGAGCACCACCTGAAGCCGGGCGACCGCGTGTGTTTTGTTCCCCTCAGCACGGGCAAGTATCGTGTGGACTGTGTCACACACTCCCCCAAAGCTGGATGATTTCGTTCCCCGCGACGAAGCGGCCGCCCTCATCGCCCGTGCCCGGCAGGAAGACCTGGGGCCGGAGAACCTCGACATCACCTGCGCGGTGTTCCTCCCGCACGACCGTCCCACCGTGGCCGTGATGCACGCCCGCAAGCCGGGCAGGCTCGCCGGCGCTGCTCTGCTGCCGGTGGTTGCGCGGACGTACGATCCGGCGGTCCAGGTGGAACTGGCCGCCCACGACGGATCCGCGCTCGCGCCTCGGCAGACGGTCGCCACTTTCCGCGGGCCACTGCGCAGCGTGCTGGCGATGGAGCGCATCGCCCTGAACTTCTGCACGCATCTCTCCGGCATCGCCACGCTCACCGCGCAATATGTCGAAACCGTCGCCGGCACCAAGGCGAAAATCTACGACACGCGCAAAACCATCCCCGGCCTGCGCGGGCTGGCGAAGTATGCCGTGGCCTGCGGCGGCGGCCACAATCATCGCATCGGGCTTTACGACGCCGTCCTCGTGAAGGACAACCACATCGCGCACATCCCGCCCGCGCAGCTCGCCGCCGCGCTCAGTGACGCGATCAGCCGGGCCCGCGCCTGGCAGCCCGCATCACAGCGGCCGAGTTTCGTCGAGGTAGAGGTCGATACGCTGGCGCAGCTTGAAATCGTGCTCGCATGCGACGTGGACATCGTGCTGCTGGACAACATGACGCCGGCCCAGATGCGTCAGGCGGTGACGCTGCGCAATCGCATCGCCCCGCGCGTCGAGCTCGAAGCCAGCGGCGGCGTGAACCTGGCGTCCGTTCGCGCCATCGCCGAGTCAGGCGTCGAGCGCATCGCCATCGGCGCCCTGACCCACTCGGCGGTCGCACTGGACCTGGGGCTGGACATTGACTGAACTACCAGACAACGAGAGAGCACCCCTGAGCAGGGAGACGATTGACGTCAAGGTGTTCACCGCCCTGCGATTCGCCCTGCGTCACAGCGATGGCCCCATGACGGTCGATGCGCTGGCCACCCGTACACACTTTCCAATCAACGTCGTGCTCCATTCACTTGATCGCCTCGTCGCCGCCGGCTGCACGCTTGTTCGCGACACGACAGGCGTGAGCCTGCAGTCCACCGGCCTGGGCGTCTGGTCCGATTTCATCCGCATGACCACAGGCGGCGATCGTATCGTCGAGGTGTATCGCCAGACGACGAGCACGCAGGACGCCGCCCGCCGGCTGATCGCCGGCATCGGTCCGGCCGCCGCGGATCGCACCTTGATCTTCGCCGACGAACAGATCGCCGGCCGCGGCCGCATGGGCCGCACCTGGACCGCACCGCCCGGCTCAGCCGTGCTCGTGAGCCGAATCGCCAAGCTCAGTCATCACCAGATTCAGTCCGCCGAGTGCCTGCCGCTGATCGCGGCGGTGGCGGTGGCGCAGACCATCGACATGCTCGCAAAGGGCCGTTGCGAGCCCGCGCGGATCAAGTGGCCCAACGACGTGTACGTGCAGCAGCGCAAGATCGCCGGCATCCTCGTGGAAATGCTGCCGCGTGAACAAGTGGCGATCATCGGCATCGGCGTGAACGTTGCGCTCGCAGCCGATCAACTCCCGCCTGAACTGAAAGACAAGGCCACCAGCCTCGCCATGCTCGGCGGCGATTGCGATCGCCTGAGTGTCGCCGCGACGCTTGCCCACCACCTGGACCACTGGCTCGCCCCCGAAGCGCACTGGGATCGCGCGATCCGCATCTGGCGCACCCGCAGCCTGCATCGCAGCGACGAACTCGTCACCTTCATGCACGACGGCAGGCGCACCACAGGCTACGTCATCGACGTCGATCCCGCCGCCGGCCTGATCGTGCGCACGCAAAACGGCGAACTGGTCAATCTGCCCGCCGCGACGACCTCGGTGGTGGTGTAGCTCCGATCAGAGGAGCGTGAGCAGGAATCAAAGTGATCGATTAGGATTATGGTTGGGATTATGATTAGCAGGGGAGTCGGAGAGTTTATGAGGAAGAGTAGGGGTATGAGTAGGAACAAGCCCTCGATTCCCATTTCTCTTCATACTCATACTCATACTCATACTCATACTCTGAATCCTTCTGGTTCCTATTCATTCTCCTACTCATCATCCTAATCTTTCTGGTTCCACCTCCTACTCCTCATCCCCGCAGCGCGCCGAGGATCGCTTCTTCCACCGTCGCCACGGCCTGCTCCAGCGTGCCGGTGAATTTCACGCCTGCCGCCCGTGCGTGGCCGCCGCCGCCGAAGCGGGCAGCGAGTTCCGCGACGTTGATCGCATCCGCGCCGGGTTTGCTGCGCAGGCTCACGCGGATCACCGGCGCGCGAAGCTTCTGGCTCTCCGTGCCGTTGCCGAACGCGGGCGGCGGCTCCACGACCAGCGCCACCACCTGCACCGCGCTGACCGATTGCGGAATGTCCACGAAGCGCTCCGTCTCTTCGACATGCGCGCCGGTCTCCGCGAAATCTTTCGCCCGCAGGATCATGACAGCCGCCTGGCCGTTCGCCAGGAGTTTCATGCTCTGCATCGCGCGGACCTGCAGGGCGAGCTTTTCCAGTCGTTCGTTCTGCTCCAGCTTGGCGTAGAGGTCGGCCTGGTCGATGCCGCTCTTCATGAGCCTGGCGGCCAGCAGGTGCGTGCGGGCCGAGGTATTGGAGAAGCGGAACCAGCCCGTGTCCGACGCCACGCCGGCGAAGAGCGATTCAGCGATGCACACGTCGCGGATCAGCGGATTCGTTTCGTCGCCGGCGTGGCGACTTGAAGTCGCCACGCCGGAGCCGACCATCGCATCGAGAAGATCGACGATGACGCAGCACACCGCCGCGGCCGCGCCATCCACGACGCGGTGCTTCGCGGGGATGTCGCCGGTCAGGTGATGATCGACGATCAATGTGCGGTCCAGCAGCGGTTCCAGCGCGCTTCGCATCGGCGCAACCTGCGCCCAAGCGCCGGTGTCGAGGATCAGGACCAGATCGGGTTTGCCGAAATCCATGCCCGTCGCATGTTCGCGCAGCAGGCCGTAGCCGCGAAGCCTGCGGAACGACGGCAGCACCGGCCCCATCAGCACGCCGTCGATTGCTGCTTGAGGCTTGAGCGTCCGCAGCGCCGCGGTCATCGCGGCCACCGCTCCGTAGGCGTCGCCATCGGGCTTGGCGTGCGTGGTGATAAGCACACGCTGCGCCGGCTGAATCAGGCGGGCCGCGTCGGTGAGGGAAAGGTTGGACTGGTAATCGCTCATGCGGACGATGTTCCAAGAATGCAAGTGAACTGGATCCCCGCGTTGCGTCAAGGCCCGCGTAGGGTGCGTCAAGGCTCGGCGCGGACGCACCGCAGCGCGACGTGGTGTGTCCGCGCGGATTTGACGCGCCCTACGCCGGCCGCCGCACGTGAAACCCCCGCGACATTCGCCGCACCTCTTCCACATCGCGCTGCAGCTGCGCCTTCAGCGCCGCCACGCCGGGGAAACGCTGCTGGTCGCGTAGCCAGCGCGTCAGGCGCACCACAATCACCTGCCCATACAGTTCGCCATGATAGTCGAGGGCGTGCGCCTCGATCACCCGTTCTCGACCGGCGAACGTAGGTTTGATTCCCACGCTTACCGCCGCCGGGTGTACACCGCCATTCTCCAGCTCAATTTCGCCGGCATACACACCGTCGCAAGGCAGGGCACGCCCGGCGAGTGCCGCGGGATCGAGGTTGGCCGTGGGCACGTCGATCGTTCGGCCGAGCTGCTCGCCGCGCACCACAGCCGCGCTCAGTTCATACGGCCGGCCCAGGCACCGTGCCGCATCCGCGACGCGGCCATGCCGCAGCAGCCAGCGGATCAGCGAGCTGCTCAGCGGAGCCAGCGTGTGATCGGAAAGCTCCACCTCCGCGTCCGCCACGATGATCGTCTCGTAGCCGAAGCGCGGCCCCAGTTCCGCGAGCACTTTCAGATCGCCGGCGCGGCCCTTGCCGAAGCGAAAATCGGGCCCTTCCACAATCGCCGCCGGCACGTGGCGCTCCACCAACTGCTCGATGAACTGCTGGGGCGTAAGCGAAAGCAACGCCGGCGACGGGGCAAACACCACGACTTCATCCGCGCCGGACTCGCGCAGGTATCGCGTCTTCTGCGCAAGGGTCGTCAGCCGCAGCGGTTCGTTCCCCGGGCGCAGCACCGCGGCCGGGTGCGGATCGAACGTCAGCGCGATGACGCGCACCGAGGCCTGCCGCGCCGCTTCCGCCGCCCGCGCCAGGATCGCTCGATGCCCCAGATGCACCCCGTCGAAGTTGCCGATTGTCAGCACGCACTGCGGATCCATGCGAGTGAGGATAGCGGGCTGCCGCGCGGGTGACGAATCCGCGGGCCGTGTTGGCAACGGGTCCAGTCTGCCGAGGGGCAAGCCGCCGGCGACGCTACGAGCAACGGCAGTCGCTACGAGTTGACCCTCGGCCAGATGACCCGGGCGAATGCGGAGGCATATGCGGTGAGCAAGGGCGGTCACCTGGTGACGGCGGCTGAAATGTCCCGCTCCTCCATTCTTCTACTTTGGTACATTCACAACTCACCCGCCAGGAGAGAACTTATGTCCGAACCTGCCGCGACGGAGTACGAGTGGACGACGATCAAGCCCGCGATGGATTCGCTGGAGTTTGGGATACACGTGCCCAAGGGTTGGAACAAGGCGCCGATCCCGCAGGAGCAGCCTGACTTCAGCGACCCCAGCGCCTTCATGCCGCTGGCTTTGTTCGTGGCGCCGTTCGGGGCGGTGGTCTTTTCCGTCGCTGTGCGGCCGGTGTTCGAGCAGGGCGGGCCGAAGCAATGGCTCATCGCGCTGGCGCAGCAGCAGCAAGGCATGCAGTTCGAGCCGCCGCAGGACTGCGAACTGAATGAACTGAAGGGCGCCACCTGCCTGGCGACCCTGCAGTCGGACGTGGGGCCGATGCAGTCGCGCTCGGTGATCCTGGTCAACGGCAACACGATGGTGCTGCTCAGCGCCTTGGCGCCGGTGCAGGTCTGGCCCTCGCTGGTGCCGACGTTCGACAACATGTTCGGCGGGTTTCAGATGCGCTGGAAGCTCAAGGGGAAGGAAGAGCCGGCGCCGGCTTCCGCCACGCCGACTGCGGAGGATGAGAAGCCCACGTTGCCCGCGGACATCGCCTTGGCTGGTGACGGCGCCAGCCTCGACCCCGAGCACAAAATGAACGTTTATTTCCGCGATCACGGCATCGGCCTGGTGCCGCGCGTGCTGGAGGTCAACGAAAGCGAACGCTACGCCCTGATCGGTTGCGGCGCCATCGTCGCCATCGTGCAGGTGCCCCTGGGCTGGCACGCCATCGACGATGGTAAGCGCACTCTCGTTTTCGATCCGGAAAACAAGATCCAGGTCAACCTCAACGTCCTGCAGCCAGGCCCGCTCAACATCGAACAGGTGATCGAAGCGATCCTCGGCCAGGTGCAGCAGGCGAACCCCGGCGTCGAGCACGTGCGCATGACCATCGCCGGCATGCCCACCCTGGGCCTGCGGAACCTCAAGGCCGACGGCGAAGAAGTCGAACAGGCATTCATGTTCCGCCCCCATGCCGTCGGCGGCGATTCGACGAACACACTCCTGCAGGTGCGAGTCACGGCAACGCCCGGCGAAATGATCCGCGCCATGAACCTCGCGGAGGTGCTGGTGCGCGGAATGCGAACGGGCGCGTGAGCACCGGCTGGTGATCCCCGCTCGGCTTTTCCATGCAGCGTCGGTAGTGTCCGGTCATTAGTCGAATAGTGTCAACTGGGTACGAACCGCACCCTCGGAGAGTTGCGCGCCTGTTTGCGAAACCAACTCGAAAACAGGCACTGTTTCGCTCAGCGCCACGCCGAGCACCTGAAATAGTTCATTCAGCTCCTGCGACAGTCGATTGCGATGCTTCAGCTTCATCACTAACACGTACACGACCACGGCGATCCACACCTGGGTCTTCACGGCGTTGGCCGTCACGCCGAAGAACGCTTGGATGTGCAGGTGCTGCTTGGCCCACTTGAAGAACAGTTCGATGCGCCAGCGCTTGCGGTACAGCAGCGCGATCATCAGCGCGTCGAGCGTGAGGTTGTTGGTCAGACACTTCAGCCGCTTGCCGGTGTCCGGATCGACGTAGCGCACCACACGAAGCGTGTCGGGATAAAGTCGGCGCGATCTGGGGCCACGCAGACGCACCAGGCGGTCGCTGGTCACCGGACCGCCCGGCTTCACCGGCAACCGCTCGCGCACGCCGAAGTTCATGTTGCGTTTGGCGCGGGTCACGAAGAACGCGCCGCTCTGGTGCATGCGGTACAGGCGCGCGAAGTCGATATAGCCTTTGTCCATCACGTAGAACGCGCCGGGCTGCGGAACGATCTGGTCGAGCATCCACCAATCGTGCGTTTTCCTGTGAGAAACACGCACAAACACGGGGATGCCCGCGCCCGCGTCGAAGACGGTGTGAGCCTTGATCGCGGCCTTGTTCCGCCGGAACGCGGCCCACGGAAACAGCGCCAGGCACAAGTCGATAGTCGTCGAGTCGATCGCGTAGACGTTCGTTCGCAGCCGCAGCAGGTCCGCGTCGACGGGCAGGTCGAGCTGCGCCGCCGCGATCATCGCCAGGGCCGTATCGTCGAAGATGCGATAGTCGCGCTTCTCGTTGGCCTCCGCCAGCGTGCTCCGCGCCGGCGCGGCGCGGATGCCGCAGTGATAGCGTCGCGGCCCCAGCGCCTTGAGGCACAACACCGTCTCGCGCAGGCTCGACCGGCCGGTGACCTGCGCGAAGATCATGCAAAGAAACTGATCCATGCACGACAACGCTCGTACGCGGCGCTGGCCGCGATAGCGGCGCACGGCCGTGTCGAAAACACGACGCGGCAACAGTTCGACGAGTTGGGCGAACACGGTGCGCCCCTGGTAGATGGACGACTCCTTGCGGCCCGAAGGTCTCAAGGATGCCGAAACCAGCGGCTCGAATTGAAGTCGTGCACGGGGTCATACAGCGGCCAAACCCCTGAAACTAAAGTACGAAATCGCCGTTCGCTCATTCGTTAACCGGACACTACTGGTGGGAACTGGCAAAGCGCGACATGACGATCGGTTCGATGTCGCTGGGCACGATCGGTGGCGCCGCGTCATTTGATCGGATTCGCCTGGGGCGGACTGAGGCGGACGCCGCTGGAAAGTAATTGGCGGTCGAGGAATGGGGATCTTTTTCCTGGATCGAAGGAATGGGGCCGAAGTAACTTCGCGAATTGGCGGTCCCCCATTTAGCCGGCGGGCTTGCCCGCCGAGGGCGTCTCGGCGGGCAAGCCCGCCGGCTAAATCGGGAACTTATTTCGCTCCGATTCCTAAGTCACTTTTGACTTGCTCCGTCCCACGACGTGCCGGCTGAGATCACGAGGGTCGCAAAAGGGAAAGGGCCAATGGCGGTTGAGGCGCTGATCACGAACCGCTGTCGCCAGCAGCGCACCCCGATCGCGCCGCACAATGAGTGGAACCGTCTGGTCACGAGGTTGCCCGCCTCACGCCGCTCCTCACTTCTTCCCCTCATTTCGCTATCATGCCGAGCCGATCAATACAAAACTTCAACGTCAACCCATTCCTACGAGGTGATCCGTGTCCGACAAGAACGAACAGACGCTCGGTGATGTGGCGGCCCAGGCTCAGTCCCAGCAGATGCAGATCGACGTGGACGACCGCGACGCGCCCGTCACTTACGCCAAGCTCGTGCGCGTCGGCGCCACCGCGGAGGAAGTCACGCTCGATGTCGCCGGCCCGATCCGTCCCACCGGCCCGGCCCGCGCGACGATGAAGATCGAGAACCGCATCGTCCTGAACCCCTGGGCCGCCAAGCGCCTGGCCATCACCCTCGGCCAGACCGTGCAGCGCTACGAGCAGGTTTACGGCGAACTGGAAATCGATGAGCGCAAGCGGGCGAAGCAGTGAGATGGACGCCGCGCCGATGATTGAGGGATCCATATTTAGTGTCCGCTCAAGCAGCGGAATGCGCTTCCGTCGGCCTGTGAGTTTGCCCCTGTCGCAGGTCGCTATGGAGCCGTGCAACATTAACTCCGGAGATTCGAATCGCTTCGCTCCCAGGCGGACGACTTGGAAAGTCGTCCCACAAGCGATGTTGATCCTGCACGGCTCCTAATTGGATGGTGTCCTGTCACAGTCGAACTCCCATCACGATGAGCAACCCCACCATCGCCGCGGCAATGATGGCGATCATGCCATGGCTGATCAGGGAAATCGCCAGAGCGCGTTTGAAGGTCGTCGAAAGAATGAATCCATAGGCCAGCGTCATCAGGAAGATCCCTGCTGATGCCGTGACCACCAGGGACCGCCAGCGGAATCCCTCTGCCGCGATCGCCAGTTGTCATAGAGCAGCAGCCCGGCGGATGGCATCGGAATCCAATCACGCCTTGGGGGCGGCCTCATTGCCACCACAACTTTTTGAACACCGGCTGCGGGCCTGCCCAATTCTTGGTGCCCAGCAGTATGTCGCCCTTGTCGTAATACGCCCGGAACGAGAGCAGATCGACGTTCTTCCATGTCGACAACGCCTCGCCGTCGCTGGCTTTGAAGTCTTTCGGCTCCAGCGTGGCGGCCTGAGTGTCCTTGCCGCCGTGGAACTTCACAACCGCCGCGAATTCCTTCATCTTCCCGCGGTACTGGCGGAAGGAGTTCTCGACGACGACGATCACCAGTTCATTCGGCTTGTCGACCTGAACCTCGATCGTGAGTCGCTGGCCCGACCGACCTTGCCATTTCGGGTCGGTCAGCTTCCGAGTCGAGAACTCCCAATGGTGCGGGTTGTCGGTGGACAGCGTGTACCAGTCACGCCAGCCGCGGGTGAAGTCGTCGATCACCGGGTCGGCCTTGTCGGTGGCGTTCGTCCCTTTGGCTGCGACATCTCTCGGAGCAACCGCGTGAAGCATCGAACTGATGGCAAACCGCTCGGTCGGTCGAGCGTGGGGTTCCGACTCGGTGCTCTTCAGCTTGTACGCGACATTGGCGAAGGCAAAGAGAGGCTGGTCCGTGCTCAGGATCGGCAGCTTGCCGGTCCAACGATTGCCACCGATCTTCTTCGTCTCTGCTGATCGCCAGAATCTCGCTCGTGGGTCGGGATCGATTGAGTAGTAGATTTGGACGTCGGCCACGTCATGCGAGGCATCGGCCAAAACCTCCAGCATCGGAACGTGATCCTTCGTCTCGAAGATCAATTGCGTCTCTGGTGTCTTCGGGAAGGTGAAACTACCCTTGAGATACTGATCGAACCAGAGCGGCCTGGTGACAGCGAACTCCGGCGTGAACCGATGGTTCATGTGCGGCGTGAAGGAGTAACGCACATTCTTGTGCGGGATCAGGTCGCCCGTGCGGTAAGTGTCGTCCATGATCCCGTGGAAGTCGTTTGTCGCCCCCAGCCAAAGAAGCGGAGCGGTGATGTGCGGGGCGTAGGACTCGAAGCCGATGGTCGCATCGAACAACTTCACGTCGCCGTTGGGCATCTGCGGCTTGTGCTGCGGCAACAGCGGCCAGGGCTGGGTGCGAAATCCCGATCCGCCAACGGAAGGTGCAGCGGCCTTGACCCGGTTGTCCGTCCCGGCAACGTAGACAGTCAGGTTGCCGCCCATCGAGTGTCCGTAAACGCCAAGGCGGTCGGGATCGACTTGCGGCTGCTGTTCCAGGAATGTCAGGCTGCGTCGGGCACCGAGCGTCAGCAGGAACCAGTTGTTGTTGCGGGGCGACTCAAATGAATCGAGGTATTTCTCGCCGGGCTTGAGATTGAAATATCCCGGCACATTCCTCTGCGTTGGGTCGACCGCTCCCCAGTCCGTGTTCAGATCGCCGTCTCTGGCCTCTTCCATTTCCCGGCTGCCCCAATTGATCGACAAGCAGGCATAGCCGCGTCTGGCGTAGAACCCAACCTCGTGGAGAAAAGCCCGCTGGCCTCCACCGTGCAGGTGCAGCAGGCCCGGCAACTTCTTCGCTTCATTGGGGAAGCCGAAGAACCCAGCCATGCGTGCCGGTTTGCCCCGGAATGTGCCGATGTGGAAGGTGACGTACCGATAGACGATGCCGTCCTTCTCCCACTCGCGGACGACTTTGGTATCGAGCGGATCCTTTCGCGGATCGAAGTCGGCAAACAGTTCCTTGACCGTGACTGGCGCTTCTGGCTCGTCGGCGAGGACAGTCGCAGACAGTAAACAGGCGAGGCTGATCAGAATTTTCCAGACGCACAATTTCATGATGGTCCTCCAGGGCTGCTTAGGAACGGGATCGAAATAACTTCCCGGATTCAGACGCCAGAATTTTCATTAGGAAAGCAGGAAAAGAGGAAATGAGGAACAGAAACAGAGTGCGTCAATCGCCTGAATTGTGTCTGTTCCTGCTTTCCTCGTTTCCTCATTTCCTTAGAAATTCTGACTCGGTCAGTTGGACGAGGATCGGCAGGTTATTTCGGTCGCATTCCTTATCCGTTGTCCCTCGGAATGGATTCCAACGAGTCAGCAAGAACGGCGAGCATACCGCTATGAGCGCGCCGTTGTCGCCAATGGTCGGGAACCCTTGGTCGCTCGGATCTGCCGAATCGTCCGGGACCTTGCTCCCTCTCCTTCGAGGGAGAGAGCGGCCGAATCCGCGAGGCCGGGCGGCTGCGCAACAACCCACGATCATCCTCAGCATCTACGGTGGCCTCGTGCAGGATGTGTTCTGCTCCGATCCCGACACCCGCGTCGTGTTCGTGGACTGGGGCCAGGAAGGCGAACGAGTCGGCAGTCCAGGCGTGGTCGAGATCGAGGGCGATGGCCGGCAGCATGCCATCGCTGTCTTCGCATTCGAAGGGGCGAAGCTCAGCGATCTGCCGGGCACTGATGTTGAGGAATCCCTGATCGCCGCACAACGTCATGGTCAACTCGATGATCCCGTGATCAAGTCGTGATGCGTCCATACCCTTGAGTTTCATCACGACTCCATGATGGCTTTGCTTCTTTCGACGCAATCGCCAGGGCCGATGAAAATGTCTGGAGATTCCTTCGACCATCCTCAGTGCGAGAGCCACTTGGATTTGATCGCCTCTCGCTCGATGCCCGGCCCGCTGATCGTCAGCGTCGGCACCGCGGCTTTCCAAACGATGCCTGGATTGGGGAAGTTGTTCCACAACTCCGGCTTCAGCTTTCGCGGGCGCATATCCACGAACACCACGCGAAGCGGGTGCGCACCCTTCGCAAGCGCGATCGACCAGTCTCCGTGTGCATGGCGTCGGGTCGCCGGCTGCCAGGGTCGATCATCGAGGTAGATGCGAATGTCATATCCGCTTTCGCCATCGGGTAACTGCCATTCACTTGGCGCGTGGATCGTATAGACACCATCGGCGGGGACGGTCAGGAATCCACTGGCGCGAATGGCAAAGGCGCCGTCCGTCTCGCGCATGGAAACCTCCAGCATCTTTTCGGACACGCCCGTCTTCCTTGCTGGCATGCGTTCCACATCGGCCAGAAGCTGCGGCCAGCGCCCTTCGATGTACTCCCAAGTCAGGCCGGGGTTGAGATCAGCGGCCGCCACGGCGGACCGCAGGGGCTGTTTCTCGAATGTCGTCCACGTCATGGCTGTGGCATGCGTTCCGTCGGCCGTCCACGGCATCTCGACGAGGCCGGTGCGAATCGCGCGGGCTTTGACGCGCGTCGTGCTGGTGAGCGTCAATGGCTCGCGGTAGCGCGGCGACTCAAGCGTCGGATCGCTGCCGTCGACCGTGTAGTGAATATCCACTCCGGGCGTCGGACAAGCCAGCGTCACACGAACGGAGTTGGTGAACGCGGTCGCTTGTGGCTCGATGGTCACCGGCTGAATCGGACGGTGAATGGGAACGCTGGTCATCGAGTCGGTCGAAAGGCTGAACTCGAAATCGCCCCTGATGTCCGAAGCCTTGCCATCGCAGGTCCACCGAGCGCAGCCCAGCGCGATTCCGCTGATCTGCTCGCCCCGAGTCGTCAGCAGCAGCGCTTCGCCTTCCATCTCGACCTTGCCGAGTCGCAGAACGGTCGCGGGTCTGGCTCCAGCGATGTATTCGATCCGCGTGCCCAGCCGGGTCGTGGCGCGGAAGCCGGTGACGCCGTCGCGGCTGATGTCCTGCACGTCGCGCAGATCGCCGGCCAGCGGCCTGCCACCGGGCTCGCCGGGCCGAGTGGCGATCGCCGTGACCACCAATTGCTCCCCCTTCGTGGTCCAGTCCAGCCGCACCTTCTTGCTGAAAGGCAGCGGCAACCCCATGGTCCATTTCTTCAGCTTCGAGCTGCCCATCGCTGCAAGCGCTTCGTCGGAAGTATCTGCCTCGCCGATCTTGCCGAAGGCGTCGTCGGTGATGGTGTAGGTTGGCTGCGGACCACCGAAGTGTCGCAGTGAGACGCTCGGCAGCAGATGGTTGTCCGTCGCCAGCACGCGAGCCTGTGCATCGACCACGAGTGGGGGGCGCTTCTCCTCGGCCGCCAGTTCGACACGGCGCTTCCAGCCTTCGCGCGGCACGGGCGTATACAGCGTGTAGTTCTGCGAGAACTTCCGCGCCTGGTCGCTGCGGAAGCGGTCGGTGACGATGACGAGATCCTCACCGCGCACCGACAGCACCTGCCGCGCGTGCGCTGCATCCCTGATCGGCTCGTCGCCCTTGGGCCGCAGTTTGTCGGCGAGTTTCACGTAACCGTAGTCGCCGAACATTTCCGCCTCGGGCCCGGATTGCCACTGATAGACGCCGCGGTACTCGCCCTCGGTGAAATCGAACTTCGCCGAGGCGTGGAAACGCGAAGACACGGGCACGCCGCGGTGGTCGTAGGTGAGCCAGATGGTCTTGCCGCCGGGGTCGGCGACCAGACCGTGATGCACGTTCTGCGTGCGATCATCGACGGCCAGCGGCGGAGCGAGGAGCATGGCGTGGCCGTGGGCGTGCAGCGCGAAGCCGTTGGCGTCCTCGCGCCCATTGCAGTCGCGATTGGGATTGCACTGGAAATAGAGGAACGACGCGCTCGGCTCCCAGCCCTGGCGGAAGATCGACGCGCCGAGGTAGGCCAGCGATTCCGAGTCCACGCGCGGCTTCTCCAGCGGGTATTCGCCGAACACCCACTCCAGCCGACGCCGCGATTCGGCCTCATCCATCAGCAGGTTCGTCTGAATCGGCATGGCGTCATCGTCGAATCGGCCTCGCATCACGAACTTGTCGGCCGTCGTCACCCGGCTGAAACGGTAGCTGAATCCGTCGGGCTTCATCGCATGCAGGTAGTAGCGGGCGTTGACCTTCACGTTGTCCCGCCACTCGGCGCGCCACGCGTCATCCATCCACGCCGGCGGCTGCGTCGCCAGCAGGCGATACGCACGGCCCAGATGCACCTGGTCGTTGGGCTCATGACCCCAGTTGCCCTGTTCCAGGTTGCCGCCGTCGCGCAGAATCTTGTGCGACCAGTTCAGCTCCATCAGCCGCTTCGCTTCATCGAGCTGCCATCGCGCCGTGTGAAACTCCGAAAACACCTGCGCGGTGAGCAGGGAGCCGGTCATGGCGATGCAGCGCCAGTTGTAGATGCCGCGCCGCGCCAGGCGGACGAACGCCGGCGGGTACTCCTCCATGACCGCGAGCATGATCCGCGCCAGGGTGGCCGCCGGCAGATCGCGCGCGAAATCGGGCTGAGCTTCGAGCACATCCGTCAGCGTGCTGGCCAAGGCCACGGGCTTGAACGAGCAGAGCACCGGATACTGGCGGATGTTGAAGGGGCTGGCCTCCATGTCGCGCGGCGCGTTCATCGCCCAGTCGTCGAGCACCGCGGCCCAACGCTCCAGGTAGCTTCTTTCGCCCGTCGCCGCGTAGCCGTCCAGCAGCACCCGATGCGGGCCGAGCACATCCACAAACCCGCCCTGTCCGCGCATGGTGTAGAAGTCAAGGTAGGGATTGCGCGCCGGATCCGCGCCGGGATCAGGGCCGGGATCGCCCCAGTGAATCGTGCCCGGCTCGCCGACGTGAGCCTTGGCGCGAGGCGTCGAGAAAATGCCTCTCATCGCTTCGTCGAGATGATCCTTCGCGGGAACGCGCAGCAGGCTCGCCGTATCGAGATCGCCGCCCCAGTTGGCGGGCAGCCCGTGCTTCCGCGGCTCGCGCAGCCTCGCGAAGAAGGCGTCGCGCCAGACTTCCAGCGCCTGGGCATGCCTGCCGGAAGCCAGGAGCGCCGGCACGGATTCAAGCCCTTTCGCCTTGACATCCACGCGGGCAAAGAACTCCCTCGACAAGGCGGCAAGATTCTCCGGAGAATTCCGAGACGCAAAACGCTTCGCACGCTCTGCGACGTCGCCGGGCGGCTGAATCTTCAGCGGCCCGCCGTCGCCGGCGATTTTCCCCGGCGGCGGAGGAGG
The DNA here is from genome assembly GCA_964426135.1 of uncultured Phycisphaeraceae bacterium. Classification (GTDB taxonomy): domain Bacteria; phylum Planctomycetota; class Phycisphaerae; order Phycisphaerales; family Phycisphaeraceae; genus CAYRPN01. Next base: position 35,086 of record CAYRPN010000010.1, read on the forward strand.
CGAGGTGTACACCTTCAACCGGTTCCTGGCGACCAACGCCGTCGCAGTCGCCGCGTCCAACTGTGTCGACGCGGCACTGATCCGCTCCTCGATCTGCGCGATCTCCTTGAGAAGCATGCGCCCTGACTCGGATTCCGCCGCTGCGCGGAACGCTGCGGCACGATGGCGGGCCTTCGCAAGGTCGAGAGCCCGTTCTGTTTCATCGCGACGACGGGTCAGGCGGTCGTATTCATCGAACTGGGCCCGTGTATGAAGTGTGGCGACGGTGGTCGCCTTGATGCTGGCGACCGATTCCTTCAGCGCCCGCTCAAGGGATTTCATCTCCGCCGATGGTTCCGCCATTCGGTCCAGTTGTTGAAGGAATCGGCCCCTTGCCGGCAGCAGTTCTGTGTCGAGCAATTGCTTCGGAGCGATCAGGTCACTGTCCGCTGCCGCCGCTGCCGCTTTCAATCTCGCTTCCAGTGGTGTCTGGGCAGAAAGAGTTTTGACCACTACCGCAACCTGTGCGACAGCAATCGCGATGGAGATCAGAATCCGTTGTTCCATGGTGACACGTTGCATTCTCGGCTTCCGTGGTTCATCGAATGAGTTCGTCCGCTTCTCAACAGACACTTCGCGGTCATTGCCTCAAGTGAACACGGTCATTGAACCACGGTTGGTCCTTTGCAGTATCCATTGGCGCTACCTTGGCGAGATGATACTCGCCCAACCCAGGAGCCTTTCGATGGAGTCCAGCGGTTGCAGGTTCTATGGATTCCGACGGATTCGCGACGCGATGAAATGCGCGATGACCACTGTTGAATTCCCAGCATCTTGGCTAACCCGGTTATTCATGAGCTTGCACAGGAGCCGCGCACGAAGTAAGCGGTTCTTCAGATTCCACGCGCGTCATTTTCACACGGACGCCTCGAGCATCCTGTCCGGCCGCGAAAGAAGGTCGAGGTCGTCAAAAACGCTGCGAACTCCGCTTACTTCGTGCGCGGCTCCTTCTGAAGCCCCGAATAATCCGGGCTAATGGTCGACACTTTTTGATTGCCTATCGGGGGAACCGGAGGCAAAATCAGCGTTTTCGAGGCAAGAGTGGCTCCGTTTGAGGCAAATGTCACCACGCTCGCGGACGTCAGAGATGTGGCACAAGCCATCTGAAGATGAGGTCTTGTGTCGAATGGAGCCGAGGGGGATCGAACCCCTAACCCCTAGCTTGCAAAGCTGCGAGCACCGCACGCAAGCGCCGCAAAATCAAGGGCTTGCAACCGGGCCGGCGGACGCTTGTACCGCTGCTTGTACCGACAAGCCGGAAAACACGCACGGCGGGAGCTTCGCCGACGTGGTACGGATGCTCGACCGGCTGCCGCTGACGGATGCCGAGCGAGCCGAAGCGGTGCGGCAATTGCTCAAAGGTGCGTCGTGAATGAGCCGTGACCAATCGTGGCGCGGGCGCGGCATTTTGGCGGAATTCACCCAAAAGGGTGGCACCCCGCCATTTTGCCGACATTCAGACAAAAGGGGCGGCGACTCGGCAGCACGATTGGGGGCTAAAATGCCTGGGGGGCTATGGGGGGCGGTGCGCGTCTCTGGAAGCTAAGGGGATGGACCACGCGGTTACCATCGCGCGAATGAGTGCGAAATGGATATTTTCTGCTGCTGGTAACAGCGTGATAACAGCGGCAGGGGAGGCACCTGTAGAATCACATCGGGTAGCGGCTTGATCCGCCGCGAACGGAAGGGGCGGCACCGCGAAGCAATCCCGCGATGCCGCCCCGACCGACCCGTTGTAGAGGATTGCAACATGCCGGAACTCACCGCTATCGCTTCGGACTTTCGCGACTTGGCCGGCCGCTTCAACCGCTCGGCGGCACAGTGCGCCAAAGTGACACACATCGCCACGAACCTTCAAGACAACGCCGGCAAAGCCGGGCGGCTGCTGTATCGCGCCATCGAACTCGGCGCGTTTCCGAAAGAGCACGCGAAACAGAACGGGCAATGGTGGGACGCCAAGGTGGGCCGCTGGCCGGGCGGATTCCTGGCGGCTGCGGTGGACGACAAGCGACCGAGCGCGAAGCTCATGCGGAAGGTGAGCGCCGCCGTTTGCGGCGTGAAAGCGACGCCGGCAGACGATGCCGTTTTCCGGCTGGCTTGGACGGTTGCTGTCGGATCGTGGCTGTTCCAAGCGTTTCCCGCTCGCTTCCGATGCAAGGCGAACGAATGGGACTTCGCACACGTCAAAACGGACGAACGGGGCCGACCGTGCGACCGCGAAGGCAAGGCGCTTCGGTATCACCTGTTTCTGGATGACAAACCAATTCCCGACGACTTTCTCAGTGAAAGCGATTATGCCGCGTTACTGAGATTTCCGCCGCTGCCCATGCCGCCGGCAATCGTTGAGCGACTCGACCAAGCGGCTCCGGGATGGAAGAAATGGGAGATGAAACTCGACCCGGTTGTGATGGTCGAGCACGAGTACGACGAAGCGGACGCGATGGAACACTCACGCATCCGATGCGAAGTCTACGCGGATGCCTGCAAGGTGCTCGCCGAACTCATCGACCAAGCGGCGGCGACAATGGCGGATGATGCAAAGCTGACGCCGGGTAACGCGGCACCGATAGAGCAAGAGTGGATGCGAATCGCGGATGGCGAAAGGGTGACGGGCATCAATCGCGGCACCATTCAACGAGCAACTAAAAAAGGTGAGATTGAAGGCAACGGGGAGGAGGGCGATAAGCGGCGGATTCGCTCATCTTCGCTCACCGCATGGGCACTCAAGCGCGGGAAGAATATCGAAAAAGCCGAATCGGATGCTCAAGTCGAAGCGAAGCTTGGGCGAGTCGGGCTGTAGGCGCAACACCCGTTGCGCTATCGTTGCGCGCATTTTTATTCCGGCAGGCAATCTCACTCAAATCGAGCGTAGGCGGCGACGGCGGCAATTGTTGGCGCTTGGTGTCACGTTGCGCCTTCGTTAGTCACCTTCTGCCCATGATTGAATCCGCACCGGCATTCGCTGGCACTTCGCCAGTGGTGACCGATACGGAGTCGTCACCATGACGACCGCGACCGCGACCACCGGCGAGGTAATCGCCGGACCCGACCGAGCACGGGGCGAACAGCTGCTCGACGTTCAATCACTGGCGGCAATGCTCGGCTGTTCGCCGCGTCACTGCTACCGGCTCGCCGATGGCGGGCGGATGCCGAGGCCGCTCAAGCTGGGCGCACTGGTGCGATGGCGCACCGCTGAGATTCGCGAATGGATTGCCGCCGGCTGTCCATCGGTGCGCGCCGCGAAAGGCGGTGCGCGATGAGGCACACCGAGCAAACAACCGAGGGCGAGCGTCGCAAACTCGATGCGCACGCAACGCTGCAAGCTCGCCGGGAGCTTTACGTTCACCGTGGACGGCGGGCACTGCTGGCCGCTCTGCTGCGGCACGGCACGGCGACGGCGGACGACGTGCGACAAGCCGTCACACTTCCCGCTGGCGTCAATCCCGTTTGCCTTGGCTCTGTGCCTGGGCACCTGGCACGGGCGGGCATCATTCGCCGGCGGGACTTCGTGAACACGAACCGCACCGCCGGGCACGCTCGACCTGTCACGCGCTGGGAACTCATCGACCACGACGCGGCGGAGCGATGGCTCGCCGCTCACCCTGACGTGCCGGACGCTCCCGAAGCGGACGCCGGCGGCACCCTGTTCGACGCACTGACCACCAACAAAAAAGCCGACGCGCTAACGTCGGCTCAACTGCGAAAGGATTCGACCAATGCACAACCATGATACTCCGGCGGCACGCCGGCGACTCTCGGACATTCTCAACGGCGGCACCGACTCGCTCCGCTCACAATGGGCGACGACCGAAGCTGCCGGCGACTTCGCACCGCTACCGGCGGGCACTTACTCCACTCGCATCCTGTCGGGTGAACTCTCGAAAGCGGCGACCGGCACGCCGGGCTACAAGCTCTGCTTCCGCGTGCTCGAAGGCGAGCACGCCGGGCGGCTGCTTTGGCACGATATCTGGCTCACGGCACCGGCGCTGCCGATGGCGAAACGCGACCTTGCCAAACTCGGCGTGGTGACGCTCGACCAACTCGAAGCACCGCTGCCGCCGGGCATCCGCTGCGCCGTCAAGGTGACGCTGCGGCAGGACGACGCCGGCACGCAATACAACCGCGTGCGGAGCTTCGAGGTAACGGGCATCGACGCCGAGCCGACCGCCGATGCGGACTTCGCGCCAACAAATGCACCAGATGCGGGCGGCACCACCGGCGGCGGGCAAGGCTCGCTGCTCGACTCGAATCCAGAGCCGGGAAAGGTGGGGCTGCCCGATGCACTGTGAACCCACCTTCGGCTTTCGTATCGTCGGACGTTGCACCGGCGAGCGAAAGCTCATCGACTGGCACCGGGCGTTCGCCGCGTACTGCGCGGCGGATGCTCGGGCCGGCGTGGAGAGTGAGGCGTATCTTTCCGCGTTTACCTTCGGCGATGACTTCCGCGACCACCTGAGCCGCACGGGGACGACGAAGGGCTTCGACGGGCTTTGCGGGGCGGCGTGGCTGTGGTTCGACCTGGACCGCGACGAAGCCGCCGGCGGCATCGAGGCGGCAAGGCGCGACGCGGCGGCGCTGGCGCTGCACCTGTGCGACCGCTTCGCACTGAGCACCGACTCGCTGCTGCTTTTCTATTCTGGCTCGAAAGGCTTTCACGTCGGCTTGCCGCTGGCGGGCTTCACGCCTGAGCCGGGGCCGCTGTTCAATCGCATCGCTCGCCGCTTCGCCGAGCAAGTCGCCGCGACTGTGCCGGGGGCACCGGGGGCACCGGGGGCCGTGGCGGTCGACGGCGGCGTTTATGACAAGGCGCGGGCGTTCCGTGCTCCGAACTCGAAGCACGCGAAAACGGGGCGGCACAAGCGGCGGCTAACGCTCGACGAACTGACGCACCTGAGCGCCGCACGCATCGTCGAGCTTGCCGCCAAGCCGAACCCGTTCGACGTGGCGGACCTGGGCGACGCAACGTGCGGGCCGGAACTGCCGGCGGCGTGGCACGCGGCGGCGGATGCGGTGCGAGCCGAAGTGAAAGCGGTGAACGAACGCCGGGCCGCTGTGCTGAGCGGCGACGCACCGCTTCGGCTGAACCGCTCGACGTTCGACTTCATCCGCGAAGGGGCCGGCGCGGGCGACCGGCACCGGCTGCTGTTCAGTGCGGCGGCGAACCTGGCGGAAGTCGGCGCGCCGCTGCACCTGTGCCGGGAACTGCTCGGGGAGCCGGCGCTCGACTGCGGCTTGCCGCCGGCGGAAGTCGAGCGGCAAATTCGCTGCGGCTTCGAGCACGGCAACGGGAAGGCTGGTGCAGCATGAGCACCGGAAACTACACCACCGCCGCCGACGTGCTCGACACTTGGCGCGACGACATTCTGAGCGGGAAGCCGCCGACGCTGTTCCCTATCGGCGCTGGCGAACTGGCACGGCTCGAAGTCGGGCCGGGACTGGTGACGCTCATCGGCGGTGCGCCCGGGGCCGGGAAAACGGCATTTGCCATGCAATGCGTGCTCGACGCTCTGCGGCTGACGCCGACGCTCCGGGCGCTGGTCTGCAATATCGAAATGCCGCCGCCGGTGCTGCTGGACCGGGAACTGTCGCGGCTGTCGGGCGTGGACCTGACCGCGATTCGTTATCGCAGGCTCGAAGCCGTTCACGCCAACCGGATCGACCAAGCGATGAACACACTGGCGAGCGTGGCCGACCGCCTGTGCTTTGTGCGGGCACCGTTCGACCTGGGCAACGTCGCCGCCGCCGCTGATGCTTGGGGGCACGACGGGCCGCTGCTGCTGGTGCTCGATTACATCCAACGGATAGCACCGCCGGGCGAGCATGAGCACGACCGGGGCCGCGTCAATCGCACGATGGACTACCTGCGGCAATTCGCCGATGCGGGCGTTGCGGTGATTGTCGTTTCTGCCGTGGGCCGCTCGAAGGATGACAAGGGCCGAAGCTCATACGGCGGCGACGGGCTGAACCTTGCGAGCTTCCGCGAAAGCTCGGAGCTTGAGTTTGGAGCCGATGACGCTTTCATCCTGCACCCGCAAGGCGGCGACGCGCCCGACGACCTGATGCGGCTGAAGCACTTGAAGTCGAGGCACGGCGAATGCCGCGACCTGATGCTGCGATTCGACCGCAAGCGGCAGAGCTTCACGCCGGACACCACCGGCGACGTTGCACCGCCGGCGGATAAAGGCAAGCTCCGCTCGGCGCTGGCGGCACTGTGGCAACGAACGCCGGCGGCGGCGGAAGGCGGCGACGATGACGAATGAGCCGCGAATCCTGGCGGGGGCTTCGGTGCTGCCGCCGCTCGATGATGAGAGCACCAGAGCGAAGCACACCGAAGCGGACGACGCAAAGCACAAGCGGCAACGCCGGCAAACGCGGGGCCGCTTCGACGTGCTCAACGGCTTCGTCGATGCGGGCATGGCGGGGCTGACACGGGCCGAGCTTGCCGCCTGGCTGGTGCTCTACCGCGACACTCGCAACGGCACCGCTCGCACCAGTGCCGGCGACATTGCAAGGCGTGCGGGCCTGAGCCGCCGGGCCGTGGTCGCTGCGCTGGCTTCGCTTCGCCGGCGTGGGCTGCTGACGCTGGTTTACCGTGGCGGGCTGAACCGGGGAGCGAGCACCTACCGCGTGCATTCGGTGCCGCCGTGACGCTCGCCGCTGGTGAAGCACGCTTCACACGCACTGGTGCAAAATCGCGTAGCTGACTGGTGAAGCTGGCTTCACATATCCCATAAGGGACCATAAGCGGCGTGCGCACTCACGCGACGCCGCACAGAAAGGCATTGACAATCGCTCGACCGATGGACATACTTAGCACCATGCACAGCAAGGGCACACTAACCGACCTGCTCCGCGAATCGCTCGCCGCCGCCGATTCGATTCGAGCCGTGGCAAAGGCGGTGGGGCTTCGTCATTCATCGCTGCTGCGATTCGTCAATGGCAAGCAATCGCTTCGGCTCGACCTGGCCGACCGGCTGGCCGAGCACTTCGGAATTGAAAGCCGCCGCGTGCGGCGTTGAAAGGCTGGGCACTATGGGCACCGTCTACCGCGAAACTTACACCAAGCCGCTGCCGGCGAATGCCGAGCAATTCACCCGCAAGGGCGAACGCTTCGCACGCTGGCACGACTCGAAGGGCCGCAAGCGAACCGCGAAGGTGACGACCACCGACGCCGGCGACCGGCTGCTGATTGAAGCGGGCACTTACACCGCGAAGCTGCGCGACGGAAGCGGGCTTGTCGTCAAGGTGGCGACGGGCTGCCGCTCTGAGGATGCGGCACGGGCGGTGCTGACTGAGCTAGAGAAGCGAGCCGAGAACGTGCGGGCCGGCGTGCGGACTGCCGCCGAGGATAGCGTGCTCGACCACCACCTGACGCCGATTGCGTCGCACGTCGCCGTCTACGTCGAGCACCTACGGGGCAAGCACGGCAAGGGCGGCAAGCCGAAGCTGTCGCCAGTGCATGCCGAGAACGTGCGGCGAGCCGTCGAGCGAATTGTGAAGGGCTGCGACTTCGCGCTGCTGCGGCACCTGAACCGGCAAGCCGTCGAGCGGTGGACCAAACGGGAACTCGAAGTGGAGAAGCCGCGCTCGGCTCGCACGCTCAATGCGAACCTTGCGGCACTGTGCGGCTTCGGCAACTGGTGCGTTTCAACCGGCCGGCTGACGGTGAACCCGTTCGCACGCATGGCGAAGCTCGACGAAAAGGCTGACCGCCGGCGGCAACGACGGGCGCTCACCGAAGCGGAACTGCGCCGGCTGCTGCACGTCGCATCGGTGCGACCGCTCGCCGAGCACGGACGCGAAACCGCGAAGCTGCCGCCAGAGAAGCGCGAAGGCCGGCGAACCTGGACCAAAGCGCCGCTCACCTACGCAACGCTCGAAGCCGCCGCCGACCGAGGCCGCGAACTGCTCGCCGAGCAACCGGAGCTAGTCGCCGAACTGGAACGGCAGGGGCGGGAGCGGGCGCTCATTTACAAAGCGCTGGTACTGACGGGGCTTCGCAAGGGCGAGCTTGCATCGCTGACGGTGGGGCAAGTCGAACTCGACGGAGCGACCGCCTACGCGACGTTGCACGCCGCCGATGAGAAAGCCGGACGCGGGGCCGACGTGCCGCTGCGGGCCGACCTTGCCGCCGACCTGCGGCGATGGCTCGCCGACCGGCTCGAAGCCGCCAGAGCGAACGCTAGGGCCGCTGGCGAGCCGATACCGGCGAAGCTGCCGAGCACCGCGAAGCTGTTCAACGTGCCGGCGGGACTGCTGAAGATTCTCGACCGCGACCTTGCCGCCGCCGGCATTGCCAAGCGGGACGACCGCGACCGAACCGTTGACGTGCATTCGATGCGGCACACTTTCGGCTCGCACCTGAGCGCCGGCGGCGTGGCACCGCGTACCGCACAAGCGGCGATGCGGCACGGCTCACTCGACCTGACGATGAACATTTACACCGACCCGCGACTGCTCGACGTAGCGGGCGCACTCGACGCTCTGCCGGCGTTGCCACTCGGCGACGGGCGGCAATCGGAACGCATGAAAGCAACCGGAACCGACGCCGCTTCGCTTGTACCTGTGCTTGTACCAACCGCACGCAATCAGAGCACGCACGGGGCAAACGCTGACAAAGAGGCACCTGTGCGGCTGACGGCGGGAAGCGCCGGAAGTCTCGGAAATGTCAACAGTAGCAACGCGCTGGCAACTACTGTCGGAATGGAGCCGAGGGGGATCGAACCCCTAACCCCTAGCTTGCAAAGCTAGTGCTCTCCCAATTGAGCTACGGCCCCTTGCGTGGGGATGGAATGGTAGCGGGGCTGGGAGGAGGACTCAAACGGCGGACGAGGGGAGGCGGGCCTGCCGGCGCTGCTCGCAACGCGCCTGGGACCGGTCAAGTGCCGCGCCGCGATCGCAGCAAGAGCGTCACCACGACGAGTGCAGCGGCTGCCAGCGCGGAGGCGATCAGGACGTTGCGGATGATCGCGCTGCCAGCGGAACTGGGTACGAGCATGGCGGGACCGGTGTCGTCGAGCAGGCGGCTCGCTCCCGCGCCGGCGCCGGGAGGTGCAGAAGGCGAAGTAGCAACTGGATTGGGGGATGTGTTCTGGACGGACCGCGAGCTTGTGGGAGCACTTTCGGCCGAGGTGGGTTGTGATGAGGCGGGCTGAATCCCGCCGGATTGCTTCGTGCCGGGTTGACCCGAGTCGGGCTGGACCTGCGGATCGACGCCCGCCAGCTTGAGCGCCGCGTTGAGCTGCGCCGCGGCCGCCGGGGTGGTCAGCCGGGGCAGCGCCTCGGCCAGCGTGTAGTTGCCGCGGATGATCGCGTCCCAGTTCACGGCCATGAGCACATCCCAGCCGGGGTTCTCTTCTTTCACCTGGCACGAGCATTTGCCGACGAGGTAAGTATTGACATCTTCGAGCACCCGCGGCGTCAGATCCTTGCCGATCACCGCAGGCAGCACCCGGCCGCGGCCGAAGAACGCGAACGCCATCGGCTGCGTGCGATCGATGGATTTGGGATCCCAGTTCTCCAGCAGCCGCAGCAGCGTCGCTTCCGCGGCGTCCTTCCGGCTGACGCGCTCCAGCGCGAATGACAATTTCAGCACTGGTCCTTTGTCGGGGTCGGTGAACTGCAGATCACTCTCGTCGAGAACGGGCAGCTTCAGTTCCTTGCCCAGTCGCTTCAGTTCCTTGTCGACGAGCGCGAAGGCTGCGTCGTCTTTTTCCTTGTCGCCGCTGTCGACCAGCAGCCAGACGACGGATTGACCTTCCAGAATGTGGCGGGCGATCTGCCGGCGCATCGGCGAATCGATGAGATTCGCCGGCGTTTCAGCGGTGAGTTGCGTCGACCAGGCCGGCGGATCGTTCGGATACGAACGCGGGTATTGCAGATGAAGCCAGGGATAGGCGGCGGGTTTTGCCTTGTCGTGCATCGCCTTGATGCGCGGCTCCATCGGCTGATCCACGTCGATCAACTCGACGATGAACAGTTCCACCTCCTGCTTCGGCCCCAGCGCCAGCGTCTCCAGTTCTTTCACCAGCTTCTGCTGTCCTTCATCGAGCGGGCCCTTGTGAAAAACGTGGGCCACGTACACGTCGGCGCGCCATCGCTCCAGCGCGTAGCGGAAGACGGGCACGTTGCACGCCCATGCGGCAGCGGTGAGGAGCAAGGTCAGAAGCACCGCGTTGGATAGAGGGCGTTGCATCGGTCGACGATTCTAGCACGCAGGCCGGCGAAACCGGCGCCTTCACTTGCAGGCGACGCCGCACGTGCGCAGGTGGCCCATCACCGCGTCTTTCATCGCCATGGCGGTGACCAGTTCCTCGATGACGACGGCATCGGCGCCGGCTGCCTTGGCGGCCAGGCCCTGGCTGACGAAATTGGTGCGCACCGCGATGTACAGGTGCGGCGCCAGCTTCCGCGCCGCGGCACACGCCCGGACGGAATCCGCCTCGTCCGGCATCGACAGGACCAGCGCGCTGGCGGTCGCAACTCCCGCTGCCGCCAGCACCGCCGGATCGCACGCATCGCCCAGCATCGCCCGCCGGCCGAGTTGCTGCTGGGTACGCACGGTGTCGGCGTTCGTCTCGATCACGGTGATCGCAATCCCCGCCGCCGCCATCATGTCCGCCACCACGCGACCCACCGGGCCGAAGCCGGCGATGATCGCGGTCCGGCTGGCGGCGGTGGCGCAGTGGTCTTCGTTCTGGACCGGGTTGGAACTCATGGCGGACAGTTGCTGGGGCAGGCGTGGCAGTGCGTCACCGCCGCGCCCGTAGTGCCGCGTAAAGTCTCTCGATCCGCCGGTGTTCACGCCAGTCGGATTTGACAATGAGCAGGCCGTCCAGTTCACGCAGAGACGAAACCGCACCGCCGTAGGCCGCCCACTCCGAGGAAATGCCAACGGTGTCCTGAATCATTGTCGTCAGGTTTTCGATCATCTCTTCGCGCGTCATGCCGACATAGGGCGTTGCGGATGGGCGAATCAGAGGTTCCTTTGACGGCACGTATACGGGTGGGGCGTTGCCGCTGGGCCTGGATGAATCTCGCACTGGTTCGGACGCCAACCCGATCAGAAAATCCCGGATGTCATAAACGCGCGTCACGGTGTTCTTCAACAGGTCCCGGCGCGTCGAGAACTTCACCACACCGCGCTCGACGCACCAATCGACTCGCTCCAGCTGCGCCGCCGACTCGGCTTGTTCCGCGAGAAGTTTCAAGAAGACGCCGGCAGGCACCTGACGGAGTGATAGGTTCACAGGAAGATTCTGCTCGGCGCCCGTCGCCTCCAGCGCCGTCCAGTTCACGATCATGTTCACGTCCGCCAACTCGCGCCAGGCCGCCAATGCCGAGAACAACTTCGCCTCGTCGAGCGTCAGATCGATCGGCTGCTCCAGTTTCCGCATCACTTCCAGGCTGGCCGGATCGTCGTCATACCACACATCTTCGTTGGTGGTGACCGCAGGCGAAATGTGCGAGACAGCGCAGCCGACGAATTCGCCAAGTGGGCACGCCAACGCAAGTAGAAGGAAGAATCGTGTCATGGCGGAACCCAGCAGAATCGAAGCTCTGTGAAGTGTGCCGGTTTGCAGTCGGGTCGAGAATGCGGACTCATCTACCAAGGCAGGTAACAACTGAGAAACGCCACAAACTTGAATTGATGGTCCTACCGTTCATCTCCGATTGTCGCTTCCTCTTGCTTCAATTCCAAGCTCATCTAAACGTCGACTTCTGATCACTGTCCTTTGTCCTCAATCCTCTGGCGTCTGACCGATGTTTCCTCCCTCCTCGCTCCCATTCCCTTCCTCTCTGCCTTTCCGATCTCGGTGCTCTCGGTGTCTCGGTGGTCAAACTCTTCTTGTTTTACTTCGCCGCCAGCAGGCTCTTGGCCGCAGCCGCCAGCGCGGCGTGATGCTCCGTGTCGAGATTGGAAAGCAGCGGCAGGATCGGTCCCGTGTCCGCGATGCCCGCCAGACGCACCGCTTCGTGCAGCACGCGGATTGGACTGTGGGCGTTGCGGAGATCTTCCAGAGGCTTGAACACGCCGCGGATGCGCTCCGCCTCGGTCCAGTCGCTGCGCTTCATTGCGGCGTGCATCGTCGCGGACAAACCGGGGTTGACGCACACGCAACCGCTGGTGAATCCGCCGAGTTTGAAATCGCGCAGATGCACGATCGCCGGCTGCTCGCCGATGCCGCTCATGACCATCTTCGGATCGACGAGCGAGACGAGCTTGGAGAGATACGGATCATTGGCTGTGGCGTCCGGGGGCACCGGGGGACGGACGATCGCGTACTTGATCACGCCGATGAGTTTGTCCTTGACGAGGCGGGCGGCGCCCTCGGGCGTGATGTAGTTGAGGTCCTTGATGTAAAGCACCGCCGGCTTGCCCGCCGCCTCGACGAACTTCCGCACGCCGGTCTCGACTCCCGCCGGCGTGGCGGCGAACACGGCCGGCAGCACCATGGCCGTGGCGAAGGGCGATGCACGCAGCGCGCGGGCCTGGTCCATCATCTTGCCGTAGTCGGGGCCGACGGAGGGAATGATCGTCGTGCCGGGGCCGGCGGCCTCGGCGAGGAACGCGAGCAGCGATTCGAACTCGCTGACGCCCATGTTGTAGAGATTCGCGTTGCCGCCATAGAGCAGCGTGGTCACGCCGCCGGCCTCGATGTGGCGGATGAGCTTGGTGTTCTCGGCGCGGTTGAGCGTGAGGTCGGCGTGCCGGCAGAGAGGCGGGACGGCGACGACGGATTTCGTGAGCAGGGCGGGCGTGACGGCGGTGGTGTTCATAGGCGACGCATGATATCGAGCGAAACAGGGCTGCTACTTCTTCCCCTTCGGATCCAGATTCGCATCCAGATCTTCCTTCGTCACCTTCGACTCGACACCGTCCTTGGGCACTTCCGCGTGGCTGATCCAGACGAGTGCGTTGAGGACGACCTTGCGGAACTCGTCATTGCCCCAGTTGTCGTGGAAGTGCCCGCCGGTGAAGCCGAACGCGCGGGCGTGGATCGCGCCGGCGTCCTTGCTGGCTGCGTCACCAGCCTTGCTTGCCTCTTCGCGTCCGATCGCGCGCTGCGTCGCCCACATCATCGCTTCGTCGCGGCCCTTCGCCTCCTGAATGTGCTTGTACGGCCCGCGCGGATAGACATACGGCCCGTCGCGCACCTGGTCGCTGGGCTTGGCGACAAGAATGGGCCAGAACTTGAAATCGCCCTCGGTCGAAGCCTTGTCGCCGCTGAGGCCATCGGCGAAGCGCATGTTGAAGTACCACTCGTCCTTGATCGTGAACGGCTTGACGCCGCGGGTGATCGCATGATCGGGGAACGTCGTGAACTTCGGCTCCCACATCGGATTGCAGGAGAACATGTGCTCGTAGTGCCCGCCCATCCAGCGTTTGAACTGCTCGCCCGCCTGCGCCGGAACGATCTCGACGCCGTAGTGCATGAAGCCCAGGCCCACGCCCTTCTTCGCCCAGCCGTCGATGATCGGCAGGCGCTTGCCGTTGTCTTTGACGGCCTCGTGATTGGGCCCGCCGTCCATGTAGAAGACGACGGCACTGGCGCCGTCGAAGATGCTTTCATCCTTGGGCCAGCCGTTGAGAATGACCTCGACCTTGACGTCTTTGAAATCCTTGAGCGACTTGGCGAGCAGTTGCGCGCCCGCGTTGAACTCATGCATGCGCGGCGGATGCGAGGGCTTGCCGGCGAGTAGCACGAGTTTCTTCGGCGCGGCGTCGGCGGCGACGGTGGGCAGCGTGGCGAGCGAAACGATTAGAAGGAGAACGGTGGTGAAGATGCGGGGCATGGGAACCTCGTGAAAGCGGATCGACACATGGTATCAGCGGGCAGCCGCGCCTTGGTTTAGCCGTCGAGCATTGCTCGACGCGGGCAATCGGTTCGTCATGGATTTGCCGTGTGCGGGAAGGTGACGCCGAGCGAGGCTCGGCGGCTAAACGGGGAAACACGCGCGACCGCGCATCAATGAATCTCCGGCTCGCGGGTCGTTCCAGGTTTGTCTAGGAAATCGAAATCGCAGCCCAGGTGCGCCTGCGTGACATGCTTGAGGAACAGTTCGCCGTAGCCGCGCTCGTAGCGCGGGGTCTGCGGTTGCCACGCGGCGCGGCGCTGGGCGAGCTCCGCGTCGGTCACGTGCAGCGTCAGCGTGCGGGCCGGTGCGTTGAGTTCGATCAGGTCGCCATCGCGCACCAGGGCGATGGGGCCGCCGGCGGCGCTTTCGGGCGAGACGTGCAGCACGCAGGCGCCGTAGCTGGTGCCGGACATGCGGGCGTCGCTGATGCGGAGCATGTCGCGCACGCCTTGTTTCAAGAGCTTTTTCGGAATGGGAAGCTGGCCCCATTCGGGCATGCCCGGAGCGCCCAGCGGGCCGGCGGATTGCAGGACGAGCACGCTGTCAGGCGTGACGGGCAGGGCTTCGTCGTCGATGCGTTTCTCCAGATCGTTGTAATCGCGAAAGACGATGGCGGGGCCTCGGTGCGTGAGCAGGCGTTTCTCGGCGGCAGTGACCTTGATCACCGCGCCATCGGGCGCGAGGTTACCGCGAAGAACGAACGTGCCGCCCTCGGCAGCGAGTGCGTTGTCGCGCGGGCGGATGACGTCGTCGTTGAAGACGGGAGCGAAGGACGCGGCAGGGGGGTTCTGACTCCCCTCCCTCTTAGGGAGGGGCTGGGGGAGGGTCGGGCGAACGGTGTCGTGGGAAGTTGCGTCGCGCGACTTGCCAGCTGCGAGGTTGTTGGTTGTTTGCGTCATCTGATCCGAGGCGCGAGCAGTCTGTGCGTCCAACCCTCCCCCAGCCCCTCCCTGTCCCCCGGTAGAGAGAGGGGAGTCGGAAGCCTCGTCGATCAGATTCTCGCCCAGTGTCGCGCCGTTCACCGTCACGCAACTGAGATTCAAGAGATCGGGCATACGTCCCATCAACCCGCGCAATCCGCCGGCGTAATGAAAATCCTCCATCAAGTATTTGCCCGACGGACGCAGGTTGGCGAGCCACGGCGTCCTCCGCGAAACCTCATCAAAACGCGACAGGTCCAACTCCACGCCCGCGCGGCGAGCCATGGCGAGCAGATGAATGATCGCATTGGTGGAGCCGCCGATCGCCATGTCGATGGTGATGGCGTTGTCGAACGCGGCAGGCGTGAGGATGTCGCGCGGCTTCAGGTCCTCCCACACCATGGCCACGATGCGCCGACCGCACGCGCTGGCGAGGCGCGCGTGATTGGAGTCGACCGCCGGGATGCTCGCGGCCCCCGGCAGCGTCAGGCCCAGCGCCTCGGCGATGCACGCCATCGTCGCGGCCGTGCCCATCGTCATGCACACGCCCGGCGAGCGCGCGATGCCGTCCTCCAACTCGCACCACGCTCCGTCGCACATGCGCCCCGCGCGGCGCTCAGCCCAGTATTTCCACACGTCGCTGCCGCTGCCCAAAGTCGTGCCGCGCCAGTTGCCGCGCAGCATCGGACCGGCGGGCAGAAAGATCGCCGGGATATTCATCGTGGTGGCACCCATGATGAGCGCGGGCACCGTCTTGTCACAGCCGCCCATCAGCACCGCGCCATCCACCGGGTGACAGCGCAGCACCTCCTCGACCTCCATCGCCAGCAGGTTGCGATAGAGCATCGTCGTGGGCTTCATGAACATCTCGCTGAGCGACATGACCGGAATCTCGACGGGGAATCCGCCCGCCTGCCAGACGCCGCGCTTCACTTCCTCCACGCGCTCTTTGAAATGCGTGTGACAGGTGTTCAGATCGCTCCACGTGTTGAGAATCGCGATGACCGGTTTGTCCTTGAAATCCTCGGCGGCGTAGCCCATCTGCTTGGCGCGCGAACGATGGCCGAAGCCGCGCACGGTGTCCGGCGCGAACCAGCGGGCGGAGCGGAGGTCGGCAGGGGATTTGCAGCGTGGAATTGACATGGCGACAAGTTCGTAGGTTAGCGGTCGGGCCGAGTCTGCCGGTGGACGATGCCCACCCGTGGAGGAATGACGAATGACAAATGACGGAATGTCTAATGAATGACGAATGTCCAATGACCAATGACCAATGGCGGATTCGATACGGGTATGCACACTGACGTGGGTGGCAGTCGCGATGCCTTGCCATTTGGCATTCGCACACTCGTCATTCGGCATTCATTCGACATTCCGTCATTCGACATTCGTCATTGTCCCGTCCCCATGTTATCGTCGCCGTGATCGCGTCGGGACGGTTCCGCATGTCACCCGTTCTCATCGTGTTGCTCGGCATGGCCGTCGTGATCGTCGGCGTGCTGGTGCTGCGCCTGCATGCGTTCCTCGCGCTGGTGCTGGCGGCGGTGCTGGTGGCGGCGCTGACGCCGGCCGACGCGCTGGTCGCGGCGAAGGTGGCGGACAAGCACGTTGCCGAGCGCGTGGCTGAGGGCTTTGGCAAAACCTGCGCCGATATCGGCATCCTCATCGGCATGGCGGCGATCATCGGCGAGTGTCTGCTCGCCAGCGGGGCGGCTGAGCGCATCGTGCGATCCATGCTTGCCGTGCTCGGCGAAAAGCGGGCGCCGCTGGCGTTCCTGGGCAGCGGTTATCTGCTGGGAATCCCCGTCTTCTTCGACACCGTCTTCTATCTGCTCGTGCCGCTGGGCAAGGCGATGCGGCGGCGCACCGGGCACAGTTACCTTTTCTACATTCTCACCATCGTGGCGGGCGCGACGATGACGCATTCGCTGGTCCCGCCGACGCCGGGGCCGCTTTTTGTCGCGGCGGAGTTCAAGGTGAACCTGGGCGTGATGATCCTCGGCGGCATGGCGGTCAGCGCGGTGACGGCGACGGTGGGCTACGCGTATGCCATGTGGGCGAACAGGCGCTGGAACGTTCCGCTGCGCGAGGCGGGCGCGGATACGGCCTCAGACGCTTTGCCTGCGACGCACGAAGCGCCCGATCACGCGCTGCCGCCGTTGTGGCTTTCGCTCCTGCCGATTCTGCTGCCGGTGGTGCTGATCTCCGCGCAGGCGGGCATCGACACGATTTTCAAGGCCGCGGCCGAGGCGGATCACGCGGCGTGGCTGGACTCGGCGAAGGCGTCACTGGGAGGCGTGAAGCCGCCGATCGATGCGCTGGGCAACAAGAACATGGCGATCCTGATCGCCGCGCTGATCGCGATGGCGACGTTGTGGCGGTGGGGCGGCCGGCAGGATGTACACCGCTCGAAGAGCGCGGGAGCTGATGCCGCGCAACTCGGCAACACGACGCAAGTCAGCGTCGCCAAGGCCTGCAATGACGCGCTCGCCAGTGCCGGCATGATCATCCTCATCACCGCCGCCGGCGGCGCGTTCGGTCACGTGCTGCGGCAGACGGGCGTGGCGGCGCAGGTGAAGGATCTCGCCTCGCAATGGTCCGTCGCGATTCTGCCCCTGGCGTGGGCGGTCACCGCGATCGTGCGCACCGCGCAGGGCTCAGCCACGGTCGCGATGATCACCGCCGCCGGCGTCGTCTCGCCGCTAGTCAGTGAAGGGCTGCCGTTTCATCCAGTGTATCTCGCGCTGGCGGTCGGCTGCGGGTCCAAGCCTGTCATGTGGATGAACGACTCGGGTTTCTGGGTCATCACGAAAATGACCGGCATGCGCGAAAGCGAGACGCTGCGCAGCGCCACCGTCATGATGACGCTGATGGGCGTGGCGGGCCTGATCGCGGTGATGATCGGAGCGTGGCTTTGGCCGTGAGGTTCGCGGTCGTTCAGGAACAACATCGCATGTGGGACGACTTTCCAAGTCGTCCGGCTGGGAGCGAAGCGATTCGAATCTGCGGAGTTAGTCTTGCACGGCTCCTTAGCGGTCGGGCCGAGTCGGCGAGGCCCACCTGTGAGGCAAATGACAAATGACGAATATCGAATATCGAATATCGAATGTCGAATGTCGAATGTCGAATGTCGAATGAGGACGCTGTCGCTCAGACGTGTTCCTTCGTCATTTGAATTTCGTCATTCGACATTGATTCGACATTCCGTCATTTGGCATTCGTCATTGGCCTCACGGGTGGGCCTCGTCCCCCGGTGGACTCGGCCCGACCGCTAACCGGCGGAGTTGTTCTTGCACAATCGGGCGTTCACTCGCTACTCTCATCTCACTCATTCAAACAAGGAGTTCCCATGATTCGCGCACTGGCTCTGCTGACCGTACTCGCCATCTTCGCCGGCTGCCAGGCCGCCGGCACCTGCGACACCTGCGACACCTGCGAGGACACGGGCCACATCGGTCACCTGCGGCACGTGGTGCTCTTCAAGTTCAAAGCGGGCACAACACCGGAGAAGATCGCAGAGATCGAGAAGGCGTTTGCGGAACTGCCCAAGAAGATTTCCGCGATCGTCGATTTCGAGTGGGGCACGAACAACAGTCCCGAGGGCCACGATCAGGGCTACACGCACTGCTTCCTTGTCACGTTCAAGGACGCGAAGGGCCGGGAGATTTATCTGCCGCACCCGGATCACAAGAAATTCGTCGAGCTGGCGGGGCCGCATTTTGAAGCGGTGCATGTGGTGGATTACGTGGCGAAGAAGTGAGGAAGAAAAGAGACGAAGGGACAGAGGGACAGAGGGACGAAGGGACGAGGGGGAAGAGACGAAGAGAGAAAGAGACGAAGAGAGAAAGAGACGAAGAGATTGCGCGAAGAACGGACGATGCTTCTTCGTTTAGCGGATGCACCGCAGGTGCCTGTTCGGTTGGGCAACCACGCCATGATTCTCTTCAACACCACCGCCGGCCCCGTCGTTCAGCACCGCGGCGCGCACTTCGCGCTGCCGGGGTTCACGTGGGAACAATTGGTCAACAGCGACAGTCTGGCGGCGGACCTCACGTTTCGATTGAGCGACGCAACCGCGACCGCCATTGCCGCGCCCGCCGCCTCCGCGCTGCTGCCGCCCATCGGCGATCGCCAGGAACTCTGGGCAGCGGGCGTCACTTATTACCGCAGCCGCACCGCGCGGATGGAGGAGGCGGACACCTCCGGCGGCGGCGGGGCGAGTTTTTACGACAAGGTTTACCACGCGGAGCGGCCGGAGCTTTTCATGAAAGCGACGCCGCACCGCGTCGTCGGCACGGGGCAGGCGATGCACCTGCGCCGTGATTCGAAGTGGATGGTGCCTGAGCCGGAGTTGACGCTGGTGGTCACGCGCACGGGCAAGATCATCGGCTACACCATCGGCAACGATCTTTCGTGTCGCGATATCGAAGGCGAGAATCCCCTGTACCTGCCGCAGGCGAAGACGTTCGACCGCTGCGCGGCACTGGGGCCTGGGATTCTGGTCAGCGATCAGGCGCTGCCGGCGACGACGCAGATCACGGTGGCGATTTCGCGCGGCGGGCAGCAGGTGTTCGCCGGCGCGACGGATTTGTCGCAACTGAAAAAATCACCGCAGCAGCTCGTGTCGTATCTATTCCGCGACAACGCCTTCCCTCAAGGTGTCTTGCTGCTGACAGGCACGGGCGTGGTGCCGCCGAATGATTTCACGCTGCGCGTGGGCGACGTGGTGCGCATCGAGATCGATGGCATTGGGACGCTGGTCAATGCGATGGATTGATCGCGTCGTGGCGCCCAGGGTTGGCGCTGAGCGCGGCACTGCGGCGGACCTGCGTGCCGCGGCTAAACGCAGACCATCTCACTTCGCCGCCGGTGCCGCCGCCGCCTTTTCACGGGCCTTCTGGCGCTTCTTGCTGGCACGGGGCCGGCTCTTGCCGAAGCTCTTGGCGCGAATCTTGCCTTTACGGGAACGTTGGTCACCTTTACCCACTGTGCGACTCCTGACAAAAAGTTAGTGCGAATCGAAGAACGCCAGACTAACGAGATGCGGCGGCAGGTCAAACCGGGGCGAACTCGTTAATCTGTCCTCATGTCGAACGCGACGTCCACGCCACCGCCCGCCGGCAACCCGCGCACGCTCGCCGGGAATGGCGCGTTTCATGCGTTCCTCGATCGCCTGGGCCAGCCGCCCGTGCATCTGCTCGGTTACATCGGCGGCATCGCCCGTCTGCTCGTGCAGACGCTCATCTGGATCTGGCGCGGCGTCGTGCTGCGGCAAGTTCGCTTCGGGCGTTTCGCGCTCTATTCGCAGATTGTCCGCGTCGGCGTGCGCTCCGTGGGCGTCATTGCCCTGGTCAGTTTCTGCATCGGTCTGATCCTCGCGCTGCAGATGGCGCCGCCGCTGGAAAACTTCGGCCAGGTCGATCAGGTGGCGACGATCATCTCGATCGCCGTGGTGCGCGAGTTGGGGCCGCTGATCAGCGCGATCGTGCTCACCGGTTTCGCCGGGGCGTCGATCGCGGCGGAACTGGGCACGATGGTGGTGGGCGAGGAGATCGAAGCGCTCGAGGCTCACGCGCTGAACCCCGTGCGATTCCTCGTCATGCCGCGGGTCATCGCGACCACTGGCTGCATGATCGTCCTCTGCACCATTTCGGAGCTGGTCTCCATCGGCGGCGGATGGATCTTCGGCGTGTGGGGGCTCGACATCACCTCCGACGTCTACAAGGCGAACACGCTGGAGATTCTCGACCTGGCCGACTATTTCACCGGCATCGTCAAGGCGGGCGTCTTCGGCACCATCATCGGCGCGATCGCCTGCTACAACGGCCTGCACGTCACCGGCGGCGCGGCGGGCGTGGGCAGGGCCACGACGAACACGGTCGTTCATTGCATCGAGGCGATCATCTACACCGACCTGCTTTTCACCGCGGTGTTTTATGTGCTGGGATGGACGTGACGGGGAAGGGGACAGGGGGATACTCCGTCGCTTGCCGGTAGTGACCTGGTCCGAAATGTCAGGTGTCGCGGGTGTGGAGTATTAAGACTGCTTCTCTGGTTCCGGTTTTTTGTCTTTTCTACCTGCAAGAAATGCAACTACCATCGAAGTAAGTGTGACACCTCCAAGAGAGCCACCAGTGATAATGCCGGTTTCCGATTTCTGATACACCGAAATGATCATGGTAATTGCTGCGATAATGAGTCCGGAGATTGCCACAGTCAATCCGAATCGTTGCCCTCGCTTGAACCCCGCCACGTCGGCCGAATCGCGGGCAATTTGTGCGTCGACGATCTTGTTTTCAATGGCGTGCCTGTGTTCTCCTTCCAATTCAAACCGCCGTACGATTCGCTCGCCCGTACCCGGATGCATTTGTTCATATTGCTGAAGGATTTCTGGCGAAGGGAGCGGGCCAATGGAGAGAGAGGCTTGTTGAATCTTCAGCATCTTCTGGCTGGAAGGATTCGGCGATTGTGGATCTTGATGTGGCATCCCAAATTGTTTTGAAGACCTTGCCAACTGTCGACGCTGTCGCCTTGTGAACTTGCTACTTTTCGTCATGTTGGCGTAGTTCTTGAATGGTCAATTCAGCAGACTTTCGGAAATCCTCTGCAACCCAATGCCAATCCAGTGCAATCGCTTCCTGCTCGCTGCGATAAATGGACAGCCCATTGCCTGCGTTAGTGGGGCCAAGGTTTGGGGCCAGGTCGAGAATCGATCCTGCACCCCGAATGAAGTTGTACGTGGCGGTCGACAAGTTTGTCACTCTCCTGTGAAAGCGCTAGAAGAAGTCTACCCCTTATCGTCATGCGCCGCCAGCAGGGTGCCCAACAACTAGAAAAAGAGCAGGCGTATGCGGTTATCGCCCCGCCCTCTTGTCGCCCTCAAACGCCTTGTTTCAAGGGCGAACTAGTCAAGCTCTACGGGCCGCGCTTGTTTTCGTGTTGGATCGCAATTGGTGACGGGGATGCGCTGCTTCACGCGATTGACGAACGCCTACCGGGTGAAAAATTAGCCTTCTTCCTCCTGTTTTCTCGCTACTGTCCCGTTCACGCCGCCGTGACTTCGACGAAGCGCTGCACGCTGTTGATATCGCGCAGGACATCGAGGGAGGCCATCATCGTGCCGCTGGCGCCGATCTTGACCTGGACCGACTGCTGCTTGACGACGCGTCCGCCGAGGGTGCCGAAGCGGCCGCCGCGGGGCTTGGGGGCGTAGAGGCGGCGGCGGATGGCGCGCTGGCGGTTGCTTTCCTTCATCGCCGCCTTGTCCTTCTCCAGCAGGCGCTTGATGGTCTTTTCCGCGCCGCGGTTGGTCGGCGCCTTGATGACTTTGACGGTGACGCGGCTGCCTGGGGTGATCGCTGTCATATCGAATCCTCGTATTCACGCACGTTCTGCGGCGAATCCGCAGGCTGTGCAGAGCCGAGCATTATGATGAAAAACAGGTTTGGAGTCAAATGGGGGAGCGGCAGGCTTCGGGCCGTCAGCGATTACCAATGGCCTTTAGCCGTTAGCCTTTAGCCCCAGGCCACATGCTGTCGCGCGATGTTCGTGGCTGTCGGCTAATGGCTAACGGCTGTCGGCTGTCGGCTAACGGCTAACGGCTGTCGGCTATCGGCTGTCGACCGACAGCTCCATACGGATACCCGCCGGCTTCCACTAAACTGTCGCCATGCGTTATCGATTGCTCGCGCTCGATCTTGACGGCACGCTGTTGAATGAGCATGGCCGGGTGTCGCCCGCCAATCGTCAGGCGGCACAGGAACTTCGCCGCCGGGGCGTCATGGTTGTGCCCTGCACGGGGCGAGGCTGGAATGAATCGAAGGATCCCGTCGCCGCGATCTTCGGCCGAATCGACTTCACGGACGGCCCTCATCGGCCCGCGTCGGCGGCGGAACTTGCGGCGGCGACCGCCAGCCCCGGCGTCTTCATCAGCGGCGCCGTGGTGGCGGACGTTCACACGGGCAAGGCGATGGACCTGGCCGTCATCGAACCGCACCTGTGCTGGCGCATTGTGCAGGGCCTGCGCGACCTGCCCGAGGCGGTGCTCGTGTTCCGCGAACTCTCCATGGTCGGTCACGACTACCTGATCACCGGCGAAGGTTCGCTGACGGCGCAGACGCAGTGGTGGTTCCAGCGCAGCGGCGCCACGGTGCATTTTCAGCGCGAAGTGACGCCCGACGACCTGCGGCACTCGTTGCGCGTGGCGGTCGTCGCCGCCGACCATCGCATGGAAATCGCCAAGGAACGCGTGCGTGCGGCGGTCGGCGACGCGGTGTACTTCCACAGCTTCGAGGCCCAGCAGCCCGAACCGAAAGACGTCATGCACATCCTGGAAATCTTCGCCGCCGGCGTGGACAAGTGGCGCGGCATCGAGTGGATCGCCGCGACGCACGGCATCGCGCGGGAGGAGATCGCCGTCATCGGCGATGAGATCAACGACCTGACCATGATGCGAAGCGCCGGCTGCGGCATCGCCATGGGAAACGCCATCGCCGCCATCAAGGCGTGCGCCCGCCACGTCACGCGCGACAACCGCAACGACGGCGTCGCCTTCGCGATTGAGAAAATGATGTCAGGCGAGTGGGGGTGAGGGGTTTCACAAGGCCACGGCACGTGGAGAACTCGTGCCGCGACTCGATGCGGGAAACGAATGAACCCGCAACTCCGTTCTGCTATCCTGTGCAGAGTCCACGAAGGCTTTCAGCACTATTTGCGTCTCCGTCGTACCATGCCGCTCCTCAATGGCTGAACTTTTCAATGTCTACTGCGATGAGAGTTGTCACCTGGAACGCGACCGGGTGCCTGTCATGGTGCTTGGAGCAACATGGTGCAAGTCATCCGTCGTATCGGACATCTCGGAACGCATCAAGGAACTGAAGAAGCGCCACGGGCTTCCAACGAACGTTGAAATCAAGTGGACGAAGCTTTCTCCTTCGAAGCGAGCCCTTTACCTGGACCTGATCGACTATTTCTTTGACGACGACGATCTTCATTTTCGCGGCGTGCTGATTCCCGACAAGGCCGTGCTCGCGCGGAATCCGGCGCAATCGCACGATCATTGGTACTACCAGATGTGCTTCCGCATGATCGAGCCGATCATCGATCCGACTCATCGCTATCGCATTTATCTGGACATCAAGGACTCTCGCAGCGAACAGAAGCGGCGGGCGCTCGAAGAGGTGCTGCGGCTGTCCCGGCAGGACCCGCATGGACGCATCATCGAACACGTGCAGCAGATTCGATCCCACGAATCAGCCGTCATGCAGTTGACGGACATACTGGCGGGCGCGATCAGCCATCACAACCGGGGTTTGATTGCCAATCCAGCGAAGCGCGAAGTCATCCAGCGCATCCAGCGGCGTTCGGGCTGGACGCTGTCGACATCCACCTGGCTTCGCGAGCCGAAGATCAGCCTGCTGCGATGGGAGGGACCGGAGGCCTGACTCATGGCACATCCTCAGTGGCTGCCCGCACTGATGACGCTGAACGATGTTGGAGGCGACTGGCCCCGGTATCTGAGCGCCGTTTACAGCCGCTTCAAACTTGACTTTCTGGATTCCCAGCCCCGCATCGACGGTCAATGGGTGCGCTGTCGCCGCGACCCGATCATCGACGGCAAAGAGGCTGGGTTCTGGCACTGCACCTCGGAAGGCGACGATGAACGCGCTCGAACGCCGGACGTTGATCGAATGGCGCGCGTCGGATGGATTCGAGCGATCATCGAGCATTGCGGCGATTCGACCATCGATTGCTGGCGAAACCGGCGCGACGGAGCTGACGTGCGGCAGTTGCTGTGGTTCAACGAGGAGTATCTCGTCGTACTTGGTCAGCGGAAGCGGAAAAGTGACGGGTTCCAATACTGGATGCTGATCACCGCGTATCCCACTCCGCAGGAACATCGCAAACGAAAACTTCGTGCGGAACGAGACGAAGTCTGTTCAGTCCAGAAACGGCTGACGCCGCCTCCTTGAAGGGAGACGGCGTCGGTACTCCTTCCACCAGTGGCGGATGAGCTAATGGATCATCATATACGTCGGCACGCTTGTCAACCCCGCTTAAATGAAAACCCTCCACATTTCACCGATGTGGCTGGAAATGGAAAAGAGACTTCCGCATAGGCTCCTCTCTCGTCTGACGCTAGCGCCAACCTCATGTCAGGTCAAGTGTTTTGCCCAGCGCCACTGGCCACCCACGTCCGCAGCAGCTTGTAATCCACCTTGCCGATGCCCAGGATCGGAATGCGGTCGAGCTTTCGCACTTCATCCAGCCGCATCACACCGCGGAAGCCGGCCTCGGCAAGCATGGCGTTGGCCTGCGCCAGCGTGAGGTCTTCCGTGGTGAACAGCACGATGCGCCGGCTGGCCGCGCCGCCGCCGGTCGCGGCGTCGCCCGCCTCGATGCCTTCCACCGCCACGCGCGGGCCGTCGTCCGTCGGCGCAAAGCGCACGACGAACGGCTCCTCCAGCGCGGGCAGCGAAATCATCTCGCCGCCCGCCTTCAAAAAGCGCTTCAGCCGGCCGCGGAAATGCACGAAGCCTGCCTCGTCGATCTCCACCAGATCGCCCGTCGCGTACCACTGGCGCCCGCCATGCTCGACGAACGGCGTGGGCGTGTCGCCGAGGTAACCATTGAACACATTGGGCCCGGCGACGATAAGCATGCCGCGCGGGTTGGCGACGTCCGTACTCCCCTCCCTCGCAGGGAGGGGTTGGGGGAGGGTTGGATCTTCAGGTTGATTGGCGGCGATAGCTTGACTGGACGCCCGACCCTCCCCCTGCCCCTCCCTAAGAGGGAGGGGAGTACGAGCGAGCCGTGGGAGGGGAGTACGAGCGAGCCCTATCGTCGGCCTTGCGGGAAGCGGTATGCGCGTGTCCGGGTCCACCAGCATCAACTCGACATTCGGGATCGCCGTGCCCACGGTGCCTGCTTTGACCAGGCCGGGGCGATTGCACGTGACCAGCGGCGAGCACTCGGTGACGCCGTAGCCTTCCAGCAGCGGGCACTGCGGCATCTTTTCCTTCGCCAGGGCGAAGAGCGCGTCGGGGCATTTTTCCGCGCCGGTCACGATCAGGCGCAGCGTCTTGAGCATGTCCGGCGTGCCGCGCGAGACGAGATTGGCGATGAACGACGGCGTGCCGCACGTCACCGTCACGCCGTACGCGGCGACCTTGCGAGCCAGCGCGCTGCCGGCGGTGGGATCAGGGTGATGCACGATCTTGCATCCGGCGAGAATCGGCGCCAGCGATGCAAAGGTCAGGCCGAAGCTATGAAACGGCGGCAGAAAACTGAGCAGCGAATCCTGCGTGGAAAGCGGGAACGAATCCGCCACGCTGCTGATGTTCGCCAGGATGTTCGCATGCGTCAGCGGCACCGCCTTGGGCGCCTTCTCCGAGCCTGACGTGAAGAGAATCGCGCCGATGGCGTCGGGCTTCGCATCCGCCACCATGCGCCGCACGGAGCCAGGCATGAAGCGCACTTTCAAGAGTGCACCGAGTTTCGCGAGCTTGGAAATCTTCGCGGTGATTTCTTCCAGGTGGACAAACTGAGCGCCTTCGACTTTGATATCCACGCGATCGAGAAAAGAGCGGGCGCTGATGACGTGCGTCAGGCTGCACAGCTTCGCCGAGTGTGCCAGGTACGCGGGTCCGGTGGTCCAGTTGAGCACGACGGGCACCTTGCCCGCCAGGGACAACGCGAGCACGGTCATGTCCGCCGCGACGGACGCAGGCAGGATGACGCCGATGTTCGCACCGGCGATGGTCTTGAACTGCCGGGCGAGGATGAGAGCGCCAACCAGCAATCGTTCATACGTCACGGCCCCGGCGCGGTCGTCCGCGGCGACGATGTCCTTGCGGCAGCGCAGCGCCCGTTCCACGAATGCCTGCGGGATCGTCGGGCCGAGGATGCGCATGCGGTCGTTCACCGCCGGCGGCCTGAACCACTGCGGCGGCGCGGGGACAGGCGGGGCACTCTCGGCCAGGCCTTCCGCCAGTGCCCACAGATCGCCCACCAGCAGCGGCACGCGCTGGCACGACACGTTGAACCGCTGCTCGATCGCCATGGTCACGTCCATGCTTTCGAGGCTGTCCAGGCCCAGCGCTTCCAGCTTCATCTCCGCGGCGCAATTCTCGGCGCGTAGCTCCCGCCCCAGCTTCTCCGCGAGCATCTGCCGCACCGCGTCCTGCGTCGCCGACTTCACCTTCGAAAGATCGAACGCCAGGTCCGCGGCCGGCGGCGGAGGATAGTCGCGCCGACGCGCGCCGAAGAGCCAGTGATAAGGAACATAGCGCGGCTCCTCCGGACCAGGCTCGTTGTACCACGACTCCAGAAAGCGATTCAGCTTGTCGCGAGTCAGCTCCGGCAACTGGCTGCGATCGAGCACTTCGATCGTGATCGTGATGTGCCGGCGCGGCATGAAGAAGAACAAGCTCGCCAGCGGCAGGAACAGACCGGCGACGATGCGGCGCGCCAGCGGCGGACTCTGCCCGGTGTAGGCGCGGGTGAAACTGCTGCCCCACAGGCCGCTGGTGCGCATGAGCACGACCTTGGCGTTGGGCGCGGCGCGGAGGATCTCCACGGGGCCGCGGGCGCTGCCGATCGCTTCCTGCCCGCGCCGCCAGACCCGGCCCGCCGGCCAGAGAATGATGTTGCCGCCGGCGTTCAGGTCGCTGATGACGGTTTCGATCACCTGCTGAATTTGCTTCTGCGACTCGGCGCTGGGCCGCTCCATGTCGGGCACCATTAAGGCGCGGGTGAGGCGCGGAATCCAGCTCACCAGGATGTTGTCGAGATTCAAATCCGCCATCACCGGCCGCGGCGCCAGTTGCCCGGCGATCACGCTGTACGCCAGCGGCGGATCGACGTAGCCCGGATGGCTCGGCAGCACCAGTGCGCCGCGCAGGCCGCGGATCTTCTCCAGGCCCTTGACGGTGACGCGATAGCGCAGCGACAGGATCACCCGCACCAGCCGCCAGATCACGATTCGCAAGAGTTGCCGCACAGGAACTCCCGTGGCAGGAAAAAAGGCCGACGGCGAGTCATGGTAGAGAGGATGCGCGCGGGCGTCGACCGACGATGTGTCGTAGGGTGCGTCAAGTCCGCGCGGACGCACCGTTTGTGCCACCGATCGTCGACGTGGATTTTCAGTTCGCGGCGTTCCCGTTCCTCGCTGGTGCGTCCGCGCCGAGCCTTGACGCACCCTACTCAGCGATCGCGCGACATCGGCGCCATCGTCAGGCGCATGCTGACGCCGTCGATGCCATCGCCGTAATAATCCGGCAGGCGGCGCATGGTGTGGAAGCCGAAGTTTTCATACATGGCGATGGCGCGATGGTTCGCCGCGCGGACTTCGAGATAGACGTGCCGCACGTCGCGTTGTGAAAGCTCCGCCAGCACCTGCGTCAGCAGCTTGCGCCCCACGCCGTTGCTTTGAAGCAGGGGATCCACCGCCAGGGTGTAGATGCGGCCGCTGCGGCATTTGACGTGCTGACGGATGAACGCCACGCACCAACCCGCGATCGCCGGCGCTGTCTCGGTGCGCGCAGGATCGTCGTTCTGCGCGACGCGGCAGATGGCGTGCGCGTTGCCGATGAGGTTGCGCACCTGGCGCGGGCCGAAGGCGTCCTCCGGCTGGAAGCAGGTGTGCTCGATGGTCAGGATCGCGCCGATGTCCGCCGGCTGCCCGGGGCGGATGGTGACTCGCGCGGCGGCGCTGGCGGCGGGAATCGCAGGCGGAGCGATCGCGACAACGGGCGATGCCGCGATGGCGGCCGTGACGGTGGGGGCGACGGCAACGCTGAGGCTGGTGATCGCAGCGGCGCGGAGGTTGGTGGTCGCCGCGGCGCAGGGCGCGGCCGGCTCACGGCGCTCCGCATTCGCTTCGGGCAGGCGAGGCTCAGGCATTGACGGCGCCGCGGGTGGAAGCGTCGGGATCGGAAGCACGCGCGGCACGGCCGCCGGCCGGGTGAGCGTGTACTTGAGCAGTTGCCGCGTCGGGCGGTAGCTCTGCTTGGTGAAGCGCAGCGTGGGGATGCCCCAGTCGTCGCCGACGTTGATCTCCGGCTTGTCCGCCCAGCACTGCCTGCAGAACTCGCTGAAAATGAACTGCGGCGCGCCGTGGAATGCAGGGTCGGTCTTTTCAAACAGGATGGAAGCCTGCATCGGCGAGAGCGATTCGCCCAGCGTGAAGCCGATGAGCCTGCCTTGCGCGAAAAGCACCAGCCCTTTCATGCCCAGCGACTCGAAATGCTGCAGGGCGTGCGCGCACGCGGCGGCATCGCGGCGGCGCAGTTCCGCGGTGGATTGCTGATGCTGGTCCTCGGTGACCTGGCCTTCGTGCGACTCGTCGCCGTGGCGGCGCCACGTGTGCAGCAGTTCAGTGCAGGCAGCCACGTGCTCGGCGCGCAGCGGCTGGGCGCGGTGGTCCGGGTAATCGCGCATGAACTTCGTCTTGCCGTGGCGCTTGGACTTGAGCGCTTTGCCCGGCAGTTCGATCATGTTGCCGACGGGATAGATGTAGTCGCCGCCCATCGGAGCAGCCGACAGTGCCAGGTCCCCGCCCAGCACGCTGTTGACCTGCTCCAGCATTTCGTCGGAGACATACTCGACGCGCGACTGGCTCCGGTCGGCGTGGCGGTCGTTGTAGTCATCCATGATCTCCCACGAATCCGCCAGGGCCCGCTTCAGCGCGGCCCGCTCCGCGCCCGGCTCCGGCAGCGGCGGGAGCAAGAGCGTCAGGTCGCCCGTGCCGTTGGCGAAGACGCACAGGTGGCGGTGCAGGCTCGCCCAGTAGAGCTTCAGCGGAGCCGTCCACACGAACAGGTTGGCGAATGAATAGTCCGACGTCGGCTGCGCGAGATTCGCGAAGACGGCGTTGAACAGGGCCTTGTGTTGGAGGGAGATGGGGGCGAGGGAGCCTCGCCCCGGAGGGTTGTCGTCGGACATGGTGTTGGCGAATGCCAACCTCCAAATGACGCGCCGACCGGGGCCGGCGGGTGGCGGCGCGGTGGGCGGCGGACCTCACATTCAGTCCGACGCCCGATTGCAGCCGTCACGGGATGTGGGAATCATGCCTTCTGCCGCGTGGGATTCAAGGGGGTCAAAGCGGAAAGGTGACAAATTCCTTGCGATCGACAGGACCGCAGGGACGGTGCCGGCCGTAGGGGGCGGCAATGAGTTTTGGTTGTAAGTGATTGAAAATAAAGTGATTGCGCGTGCTTCTTGGCGGTAATCGGGCGGGGCGTCGGCGGTCGGTGGTTATTGGCCGGTGGGGAATCAGCGGGAAGGCGGCAGCAGGCGGATTGGCGGGCTGGATGTGATATTTTCATCATTGATTTACAAAATACTCAATACCCGCGTTGCGCACTGCACCGATCCATTCTTGTGAGTAGAGGTGCTTCGACGGAAATGCTGACTCTGCGATTCACGGATTCGCCGCGTCGATGTCGCGGCCGCCACGCCGACTCGCCGTCTGTGACGCCTGTGCGGTGCGTGTCGACCTGGGGCTCCGCGTTCGTTCGCTGCCTCCTTCGCTTCGTTTGGCGATTCCTCGATCGGATCGTTTTCTTGAGGTGAACACCCCGGACTCACCGGGGCCACGCGTGTTGTCGGGAGCCCGGTTTCTGGATGAGCCGGTCGACGCGCTTTTGGAGGTGGGAACCATGGCTGACAAAACGCCGCCGCGAATTCTGCTTGTCGAAGACGATCCGGACACCGCTGCGCTCATGCAGGAAGCCCTGCACGATCACTTCGGCGCCGGCTGCGTCCGGCATTGCCCCTCCATCGCCCGCGCCCTGGCGGTTGATACCGTCGACGTGGACATCGTCCTGTCCGACATGAACCTGACCGATGGGTCCGGCCTGGAACTGCTCAACAAACTTCTGGCCCGCCGCCGCGATCTGCCCATCGTGCTGGTCACCGGCGAGGGCATTCTCGACAACGCGCTGAGGGCCATCAACGAAGGCGCGTACGACTACGTCGTGAAGACCGGCGACTATCTTTTCGCGCTGCCCATCGTCGTGGAGAAAAATCTCGCCAACTGGCGCACCAAGCGCGACAACATCCGCCTGCAGGAGCAGCTTTCGCGCACGCTGGAAGAGGTGCGCATCAAGAACGATCAGCTTGAGGATGCGGTGGCGAAGCTGGAGACGATGGCGTCGACCGATCCGTTGACGAGCATCGCGAACCGCCGGTCGTTCAACCAGGCGATGGAGCGGCGCTTCTCCGAGGCGACGCGCTACGACCAGGATCTTTCGCTGGTCATGATCGACCTCGACGGGTTCAAGCAGCTGAACGACAAGCTCGGCCACCAGGCGGGCGATCTCATGCTGCAGCGCACCGGGCGCATCCTCGAAGCCAACTGCCGACGTTCCGACATCGCGGGCCGCTTCGGCGGCGACGAGTTCGTGCTGCTGTTGCCCGAGACGGAACTGGCGACGGCGCGGATCGTGGCGCAGCGCATCCACGACGAGTTTCACGTCGCGGTGGAGACGATGCTGGCGCATCGCGAACCGAAGGTGAAAGTCTCGATGAGCATGGGCATCGCCAGCCTGCGGCAGGCGCGGCCGGTGAACCCGGAGCAACTCATCGGCCAGGCCGACGAAGCGCTCTACACCGCCAAGAGCAACGGCAAGCGCGGCATCGTGATCTACGCGCCGGCAGTCAAAGCGCCGGAAAAGACGCTGGCGGGCGTGGCGTGAGGTTGTGTGCGGGTGGCTCAGCCCGCTCTCCCTCACCGGGGGACGGGAGAGGGCTGGGGTGAGGGCCGGACGACGTGGGATTCTCATTTTTAGTGAAGCGTCGGGAAATCGCGCTGGAAGTTGAGTGAAGATTGCGCGCCGACCGTCGGTGTTCCGCTCTTCGAGCGGACGCTAAACGGCGACGATCCCGCGCCGCCATCACCGTCCCTTGTCCTTCACCTTCTCCGTCGTTGGCGCCTTGTCCTTTGTCTTGCCGGCCTTCGTGTCCTCGACCTTCTCGTCGCGCCCTTCCAATTTCTCGAAGATGCGCGCGTCGGCGAGGCGCTCGTCCACCGGGTTCAGCTTCTTCTCGTCGAGCACCAGCGTCGTGAAAAGTTCCTTGTTGAACGTGCGCGTCTCCAGCAGCTTGAGAAAATCCTTCTCCTCTGTGATGGGCCGGTCGAATAGTTCCGCCGGCACCGCGACGAGGATGGTCTGCGTTCGGCGAGTGGTGCTGGACGGGCGAGTGGATTTCGTGGTGATCTCCTCTTCACCCACGATGGCGATGGTGATGCCCTTGTTGTCCTTGCCGCGCCAGCGGTCGCCCTTGGCCAGGCCCTGCGTGGGGAACCCCTTGAGTTTCACCGGCGCCTTGAACGTGCGGTCGCGCTGCTTCTTCGACATCGCCAGCCGGCCCTCGTACATCCATTCGATGGCCTGCTCGATCTGCCGGCTGTCCACGCGGGCCTTCTCCATCTTGTCCTCGTCGGCGCGCCGTTCCGCGTCCACTTCCTTCGCGTCCACCAGCCAGATTTCGCCAATGATCATCGTGTCCGCGCTGACCACGTCGAGCACCGACGCCGAGTGAATCAGGCCGTAGTGCCCCGGCGACAGTTCCGGCAGACACTTGGCGGCCGCCTCGACTTCCGCGTTCGGCCGCACGAGGTACTTGCGCACTGTCGCGTTGGCGCCGAACTTCTCTGTGATCTCCTTCGATGTCTTCTCGCGCAGCATCTGCACCGTCGTGCCCCGGCTGCTGGGAAATGTCGTGGTGTACAGCGGGCACGTGTAGTAGCTGTCGCCCATCTTGATGCACCGGCGCGCGTAATTGCGCCAGTGCTTCTGCCAGTTCAGTTCGAGTTCCACGCCGGCGGCGGAAGAGGGCTTGTCCGCCGCGATCAGCAGCGTCACCGTGAGCAGGCAAAGTGCGATGCCGGCGATCAATGCGAGGCGGGTTGGGATCATGGCTTGACTCACGGCAGGCGCGGTTGGGAAGGCGGGATGGACACCGCTATTCTAACGGTCGAACCAGTGCTTTCCTTGCAGGCCTTGCGTCGGCAGCGCCAACCCTTTCCATTTATGCACGACCCCACGCTCCCCTATGTCTCGCGCGGCGGATTGAAACTGGCGGCGGCGCTGGATGCGTTTGACCTGCGCGTTGCGGGCAGAGTGTGCGCCGACCTGGGCTGCAACGTCGGCGGCTTCACCGATTGCCTCCTGCAGCGCGGCGCGGCCCGCGTGTTCGCCGTCGATACCGCTTACGGCGAGCTGGCGTGGAAACTGCGGCAAGACCCGCGCGTCACCGTGCTGGAGCGCACCAATGCTCTGCATGCCGACCCGGCGACGGTGCCCGCATGGCAAGCGCTGCCCGGCGGTGTGGACCTGGTGGTGATCGACCTGGGCTGGACGCGGCAGCAGCGTGCGATTCCCGCCGCCTTGAAATGGCTGGCGCCCCACGCCGATGGACGCATCATCACGCTGATCAAGCCGCACTACGAAGCGGACTGGCAAGGCGAAGCGCGCAAGCAGCGGCGCGTGCTCAGCGACGACGAAGCGGCAGCGATCGCGCAGCGCGTGCTGACCGAGCTGCCGACGCTGGGCGTGCGCGTGCTGGGCCACATCCTCTCGCCGATCCGCGGCGGCGGTTCGCGTGGCAAGGAAGGAAACGTGGAGTACCTGGCGATGCTTGCACGACTGTGACAACGTATCGCGGCGCAGCGCCATTAGCCCCCGGCTCCGCCGGGGGGCGGGGACGGGAAACGGGAGTGATCAAGCGCAGAATCCCGCACGGCAGAATCCTCTCTCTCGACGATTTCCCAACTCGCGCGATGTCCCTCACCTTCGCCCTCCCCCGGCGGAGCCGGGGGCTAACGGCGCGAGGCGGCACGGGAGCGATCACTTCACCGGCACAAGTTGCACCGCGTCGATGTGGACGTTGCCCTGGCCGCCGGCGACTTTGAAAATCACCGCGAAGTTCTTCGTCATGTCGAAGCGGAACTTGCCGACGGACTGGAACCCGTTGGCGCCGGTGGGGGCTTTGGTCTGGTCCACGGTGACGGTCTTGTCGCCGTCGGCGCTTTGGATGATGACCGTGGCGGACTTGGCGCGGTTGGCGTGGGGCTGCCAGGCGATGCGGACTTCGTACTCGCCGGCGCGGGTGACGGAAAAGGGGAACTTCGCGCTGGCCTTGGGATCGGTGGAGTAGCGGTAGCCCTCGGCGACGAAGCCGGTGAGGCTGCCGGTGTCGGACCAGTTGCCTTCGAGCTGCGAGGCTTCGTCGTCGATGACGATGCCTTCGAGCTTGGCGGGATCGAGGCCGGGCAGTTGGCGCGGCGGCGCGGTGAAGCCGGCGGGCAGGGCGAGCGGGCCGTCGATTTTCTCGCGCCGCTTGGCGCCCGGTTCGTTCATCAGTTCCTTGAGCACGGGCAGGTACTGCTCGTACACGCCGCGCGGCGAGGTGTCGTGTCGCACGCAGATCCAGGCGGCCTTGCCGACGATCTCGCCCATCATGCCGCAGGTGCGCATGACGCGCACGGGGCCCAGCGCTTCGCGCTCCACGCTGATGTCGCGCCCGGCCATGAAGAGATTCGAAATGTTCCGGCTGTACAGGCAGCGGTAGGGCGCCCAGTATGGCCCCTTGTAAGCATATTCCTTGCCCGTCGTCGCCTGCGAGATGAACTCGTCGCCCTTGAGTCCCTTCTCAAAGTCAGGATGCGGCACGTGGATGTCGATGTGCCAGGTGTTGGGGAACGCAGGATCGGGATACACCTTGCCCTTGCGGAAATCGTCAGCCTTGAGAATCACATCGCCCAGCAGCCGGCGGGACTCGCGCTTGCCGGCGATGAACGCGCTCCAGCCCAGGCGATGGTTCGGATACAGCTTGTCCACGTTCTTCAGCGCGTCCCACGCGCCGTACATGGCGCGCAGGTTGAGGTCGCGGATGCGCTCGATGTCCTTGATCGGGTCCTTGTCGAACCCGCTCTCCCAGAACCAGCCGCCAAGGTTCGCCAGCGGGGTGTTGGCCCATTGCGCCTTGAAGTTGCTGCGGCCGGGGAACGGCTTGTCGGTCAGGTCGATCGCCCAGGACAACCGCGGGAACGGCGCGGCCACTTTGCCCGCCTCCGCCAGCACGGTGAGCATGTCCTTGTCCTTGCATTCGCAGTGCAGGACCTGCTGCGGGTCCGCCTGGTCGAGCACGTTCCACAGGTTGCTCGCGCCCATGTTGCCTTCGCTGGAGACTTCGTAGTCCGCCCCGGCGAGGAAACCGACGGTGCCGTCACCGGTGCAGTCGGCAAAGAGCCGACCGGTGACTTTCACGCGGCGGGCGCTGCGGGTGTTCTGCGCGGTGACGCTGAGGATTCGCTTGTCCTTCGTTTCGACGGCGTTGACGCGATGCTCGAGCATGAGCGTGATGCGCGGCTCTGCTCGGGCGACGCGGAGCTTGCGTTCATCGTCGTAGATCGCGCCGCCCTTGGCGTTGCCGTCGCCGGCTTTCTTGGGCGGGCAGAGTTCCTCGACGATTTCGCCGATGTGGGGGAACGGCTTCTGCCTCGTGTGCCCCTCAGGCCAGACGCGCACTTCGCTGCTGCCGTTGCCGCCGAGCACGGGCCGATCCTGGATCAGCGCCACGGTCAGGCCGTTGCGCGCCGCCGAGATCGCCGCCGAAGTCCCCGCCACGCCGCCGCCGACCACGACCAGGTCGAACTTGCCGCCGTCGTCCGGATCGCCCTGCAGCCCCAGTTGCTTGCGGCGAAACGCGGTCATGTCCGGGTCCGCATTCGGCGGCGTGAACTGGTCATCCAGCGTGAAGACGATCGCATCGCATCGGCCTTCGAAGCCTGTCAGGTCGTGCAGCGCGACCGTCGCCTCGGTATCGACCTCGACCTTGCCGCCATCGTGCCAGTGCCAGTCCTCGCCCTTGGTCCCGAAGATTTCCGCCAGCGGTTTGCCGTTGACGATGACCTGGAACTTGCCGGGCGCGCCGGGCACTTTCCAAGGCGCCACCCAGTCGCGGGTGCGAACGAAGACGCGATAGCTGCCCTTGCGCGGGAATGTGACCTTGGTCACGGCGTCCTTGACGGGCACGCCCAGGCCGTGCGCGAGCAAATACGGCGAACCCATCTGATCCATGGACTGCTGGTCCAGGTCCCATCCGCCGAGGCTGGCGAACTGCTCCGCTTCCAACAAAACGTGCTGGGCGGCAGCGAGCGAGGCAAGGGACATCACGCACAGAACGGTCAGGCACTTGGCGGTGAAACGTGTCATGGGGATTTCCAGGGATCAAGGCGTGGATAGCCGGTCATTCTAACCGTCGAAAGCGGTGAAATCTGAAACCCGCGTCCGATCATCATTGTTTGTCACACACCCAACCAAATGAAAAACCGCTCCATCGCGCGATGGAGCGGTTCGGAGATTGAGAGTTGTGGTGTGATGTTTCGATTACGCAAGGCGACGACGACGAACCATCAGGCCGGCGACGCCCATCATCGCCAAGGCGGCGGTGGCGGGTTCCGGGATAGCCAGTTGGGCCGCGCGGATTTCCATCAGGGTGAAGCTGTTGGCGTTCGTGGTTCCGTCGGTGTCGTGGGCGACCAGGCGGATGGCGTCAAACAGGGCGCCTGCGGGAATCGCCGAGGCGAGGTTCACGCGAGTGTGAAAGGTTCCGCCGATCGCGGCGCCGGTGACAGTGCCCAGGAGTGTGCCGGTCACGCCGCCGGAGAAAATCTGCACGTCGATGTTGTCGTCGCGGTTGGTGCAGCAGTTGGAGCGGCCGTAGAGATCGACGAAGAACGACTGAGCCGCGCCGGTGTGCGTGATCGGGCCACCGGTGAAGGTGTAGGAGAGGAACACGTCGGCGCCGTTCCCGCCGATGCCGTGGAAGCCGGGGGAGTCGCCGGGATTGCCGCCGAACGACGTGGCGGGCATGGGCGTGGTCGGCGTCTCGGGGTTGTAGGCGAATGCGTCGTTGACCGTCTTGGCCATGCTGCCGTTGAACCCGGACGCCGAGGAATTAGCCACGTCGGCCGTGAGGCTGATCGGCACCAGCAGGGCCAGCGACTCGCGGGCCGTGGACATGGTGGCAACCATCGCCAATGCGACAACCATCGTCTTCTTCATCGTTACAAAGGACATGATCGTTCTCCAGATAGAGTACCAGCGCGCTCAGGGACCAGATTTCTCCCGCTTCAGAATAGAAGACCGGGTTAGAATCCCCTCCAGGCCGGGAACCGGCGGGTGGAGTGGGCCAAGGAACTCAGTTGACCCACGGCGTTAGTGTATCAAAGAGTCGCTCTCGATGCAAGGGCTGGGAGCAAAGAAGCAGGGCTTCTCAATGTGCCGCCTCGCTCGAAGGTGACAGCATTAAAGGGAACGGCATTAAAGCGTGTCCCCTTTTATGCTTCCATCATTCGTTGTCGCGCAGCCAAACCGAAAGAAAAACCGCTCCATCGCGCGATGGAGCGGTTTGGGGATTGAGAGTTGTGGTGTGATGTTTCGATTACGCCAGGCGAACGACGACTGCGGCCAGCGCCGTCAGGGCATTGCCGTGGGACGGGCGCGAGTCGTTCGCCTTTTCCAGGCGCTCGATGATGGACGCCAGGGTGGCCAGCAGGTTGGGAGGCAGCGTGTCGGGCGATTCTTCAAGGTCCGCACCCGCCGCTGGCGCGCCGTTCGGCCGGCCGCCGCCGCCGCCCTTCGAGTCGTTGTCCACGATGGTTCCGAGGCCCTGCCCGTCGGCGAGGTTGGCGCCCGTCGCGTTCGACAGGTTCACGAACAGGGTTTCATTGGTTTCGACCGTGGTGTCGCCGATCGCCTGCACGGAAATCGTCTTGCTCACTTCGCCGGGGTTGAAGGTGAGGGTGCCCGACGCGTTGACGTAGTCGACGCCCGCCGTGGCCGTGCCGGGGGCGGTGGCGTACTGGACGGTGACCGGGGTGGCGCTGGCGGCGCTGAGGGTGACGGTGAAGGTCATCGTCGTGGTCTTCTGCGTGCCGTTCTTGGCGGGGTTCGTTTCATTCACGCTGGCGTTGTTGATCGCGAGCGTCGGGGTGGGGACGTCGTTGTCGGTGATGGTGCCGGCGGCTGATCCGTCGAGCACCGCGGCGCCGTCGGCGTTGCTCAGGTTGACGGTGAAGGTCTCGGTCGATTCGGCGGCGGCGTCATCGAGGATGGCGACGGTGAAGGTCTTGGTCAGTTCGCCCGGGGCGAAGGTGAGGGTCGCCGCCGCCGCGGTGTAGTCATCGCCGGCCAGCGCCGAGCCGTTGGCGGTGGCGACATCGACGGTGACGGTTCCCGCCGCCGCCTGCGACAGCGACACGGTGAAGGTTGCGGTGCCCGCCGACTCGTTCACGGTGACATCGCCGACCGACAGCGCCGGGCCCGGGGGCACGATCGTGCCGGTGATCGTGTACTGGCCCAGGCTTCCATAATCGCTGTAACCCGTGGTCAGGTCGCCCTTGCCGGCGCCGTCGATGGACAGGTAATACTGGCCGGCGGGCAGGCTCAGGCTGAACGACGCGTTGAGCGCGTCGGTCGGGTTCGAAGTCGCGATGATGTTGCCGCCGCTGTCGTGGACGCGGGCGAGGATGTCCAGGTTCGGCCCTCGCGTGAAGGGCGAGATCGACAGCGACACCGTGCCGGCGCCGGTCGTGAACGAGAAGAAATCGACATCCGTCGTGCGTTCGATGATGCCCGCGCCGCTGACGGTCGATCCCGAAAGGGAGAGCGCGGTGGCCGAGGCGGTGGTGTTGCCGACCAGATCCGCGCGATACCCGAACCCGTTGTTCGAGGTGATGATCGCCAGATCGTCCTGGGTCTGATTTGCGAGCGGATATTCGCCCTTGCTCCACTGGGTCAGTTCCTTGTAGTACCCCACGCCCATGATCGGCGCCCAGCCGGTGGCGCCGGAGCCGTGGCCCTCGTAGTAGCCTTCCGTGCCGGTGGAGAGGTTGCGGCCATCGTGGCTCAGGCCCAAGGTGTGGCCGGCTTCGTGGCTGATGGCTTCGGCGGTGTACTTCTCGTTGCCGTTGCCCAGGTTCGCCTCGAACACAAAGGTGGGCGTGTCGCTGTTCCAGTTGAACGACCCGACATACGCCACGCCGCCGCCGCCGCCGTACCAGGTGTTGTCGCCGCCGATGACGACGCGCACGCCCCACTGAGTGTCGCCGGTGCCGCTCTTGGTCAGCGCCGCCGCCCCCGGTTCGGTAGTGCTCACGTTGACGTTGAAGGGCGCGAAGTCCTCCGCCACGCGCTGCCAGATGTATTGAATGCGCTCCAACTCCGCGTCCGAAAACGCCGCCGCGTTGCCGTCGGTGTCGAACGCCGGGGTGACGATGTCGGCGTTGCCGGTGAAGTTGCTGTTCCAGATGGTGCCGCTGGTGACGTGGCCGTCGAAGTCGAGGTAGATCGTGTGATTGGCGCCCGGCACGCTGTTGAGCTGAAACGTGTCACCCAGCGCGAAAGGCGCGGCGGCGACCGCGCCGCCGCCATCGGCCGGCGCGGCCGCTTCAACCGGAAGCGGCAACACGTCAACTTCCAGGATGTTGCCTGACATCAGCGAACGCCCCTCCAGCGACTCCAGGAACGGAATCGCGGCGGACGCGGCGTGCGGGCGCGGAAGGGCAGACAGCTTTCGGCGGCGAGGTGCGGACATGGCGGCTCCATGAATGAGGAATGCCAAGATGGGGATGCTGGCGGGAAGGGATCGGCGCGGATTGTCAGTGGAACACTTTCTTCCATCGCCCGGAAATGCCATGGCATTGTAACGATCATTTTCAGGTGCGCCAAGGGTTATTTTGCGAATCGGCGGGGGGCGGGTGCGTGACACCTTATGCGGGTCGAATTCCCCTCCCTCTTAGGGAGGGGTTAGGGGAGGGTCGGGCGAACTGCTTCCTTGTGTCTGTATTTGAACTGGAGCCCCAAGGAGTCCGTCGGCCCGACCCTCCCCCTGCCCCTCCCTAAGAGGGAGGGGAGTTTGATTCGGCCCGCATTAGATGTCACGCACCCCGGGGGGCCGGAAAAGGGGACAGGGGGCCGGAAAAGGGGGGGGGCCGGAAAAGGGGGCCGGAAAAGGGGAGGGGCCGGAAAAGGGGACATTCTCCAATGCCATCAACTTAAGCGTTTTTCCCCTTTGAAAGCAGTGCTTTTCGCAGCGTGGCGCGGGGGCGTTTCATCACGGGGAACTGCTTGGGCCTCCGCTT
>CAYRPN010000011.1:0-59088 GCA_964426135.1 uncultured Phycisphaeraceae bacterium
GATGATCGCGGACGCTGAGGTGATCGCGGACACTGGGATGATCGCGGACGCTGAGATGATCGCGGACGCTGAGATGATCGCAGACGCTGGGGTGATCGCGGACGCTGAGATGATCGCGGACGACGCGCTGTTGCAACTGATCGCGCAGGCGGGCGTGGTCCCAGTCGTGATGGGTGAGAAACTCCTGGAGCGTGCGCACCGCCGTGCCGCCGGCCAGGGCGACGGGCTCGACGCTTTTGCGGGGCAGATCGCCCATCAATCCGCGGCAATAGGTGTGGCAGTGCCTGAACGTGGGCGCGGTGGCGAAACAGGCCCGATGCTCGGCGACAAACGATGGAAAGCCCGCTCCTAACGCGGTGATCTGGTCCGTGGTCATCGACGACCTCCTTGTCGGATGAACACGTCATCGGCTCAGGATCGACAAGAGCTTGAGCGGGAATAGCGCTGTAGTGCTAGGTGGGGTTTGGAAGGGGGTGGGGCCACGTGGCCGGCCACTTTGGGCGAACGATGGGCGCGAGAGATTGGACTGAGTCGGTGCCGCGCTTGTGTGCTGGTCTCGAACCCGGTTCCCGCCTTCGCCTTCTCAATCGTCGCGCCTTCCTTCTGTCCTCTGTCCTCTGTCCCCTGTCCCCTGTCCTCCGTCCTCCGACCCCGTTTCCCTCCTCGTTACAATGCCCGGCCACCCCTTCGCGATGAGGTTCCGCATGGCTGAGAAAATCCAGTACCCCGAACTGTCGTCCGTTCTCAAGCAGGGGTTCAATCTCAAACTGTTCAAGTATTTCGGGGCCGGCGCCATCATGGCGTCGGTCACCATCGGCAGCGGCGAAACCGTGTTCGCATCCACGGCAGGGGCTGTGTTCGGCTACACGCTGATGTGGCTCTTCCTCGGCGGCGCGTTTCTCAAGGGCATCCAGGTCTACACCGCGGCACGCTACATGACGCTCACCGGCGAGCATCCGATGACGCACTGGGCGCATTTCCCGGGCCCGCGCAATTGGGTGCCGGCGTTCATCGGCATCATCAGCCTGGCGTGTTTTCCGTTCTGGCTGGCGGGCCTGCCGCAGCTTCTGGGCGAGACGATGAACTGGATCTTCGGCATTACCGGCGAGAAGGAAGAACTCGTCCGCTATGCCAAGCTCTGGGCCACCGGGTTCATCTGCCTCGCCGTGTTCCTCACCTGGATTCAGCCTTACAAATGGCTGGAAATCGCCCAGACCATCATCGTCGCCATCCTCCTCGTCAGCGTGATGGCGGCATGTTTCGCGTCGAGCCCCGACTGGGGCGCGGTGGCGGTGGGCATGATCCCCACGCCCGTGAAGTATCCCGACTGGCTGGCGACCGCGGCACCCGATTTCCTCAAGAGCAATCCGACGATCATCGCCCTGATCGCCACCAGCCTCGGCGCCATCGGCGGCGGCACGTACGACTACCTGGGCTACATCGGCTGCTTCCGCGAAAAAAACTGGGGCCTGATCGGCCAGGGCCACCAGCGCATCAGCGACGCTGACGTCGAGCAGGACGGCAAACTCCCCATCGACACCAGCGCGGACAACGTCGCCCGCGGCAAACGCTGGCTCCTGGCGCCGCAGTTCGATGTGTGGATCGGTTTCGCCTGCGTGATCATCTTCACGCTCGGCTTCATCACCCTCGGCGCCGTCGTGCTGCACCCGGAGCAGAAAGTCCCGCAGAAGTTTGGCCTGCTCTCGGAGCAGGCCACGTTCCTCACGCAGTTCCACCCGTCGCTGAAATATCTCTACCAGCTCGGCATCTTCATGGCGATCTGGGGCACGGTGTACGGGGCGTACGAGGTCTACATCCGCACCGCCTATGAGTGCCTGGCGCCGCTTAGCGCCAAGGTCCGCCACATGTCCAACAACAAGTTCCGCAACATCATCCTTGTCTACTGCGGCACGGGCGCACTGGCGCTCTTGTGGGGCATGGGTGATGATCCGACCAAAATCGTGGCGCCGGCCGCGATCGTCGGCGGCGTGCTGCTGTGCGGGCTGTGGTGCCTGGCGATGATCTGGGTCGATCGCCGGTTCCTCCCCAAGCCGCTGCAGATGGGCGTGGGCCTGCTCATCATGAACTGGATCGCCGGCCTGGCGATGACCGGCATCGGGGCGTACACGATCTGGGTCACGTACATTTCGAAGTGAAGGAGATTTGGGATTTGGGATTTCGGATTTCGGATTTCGGGATCAGAGATTTGAAATTTCAGATTTCAGATTTCAGATTTGAGATTTCAGATTTGAGATTTGAGATTGGCGATTTGGATTCTGGCGCGTTCGTTTATGCACACGGCGCACCAATTCCCCAGTCCAAAATCCAAAATCCGAAATCCCAAATCCGAAATCCCAAATCCCTTCACACCTTCAGATCACTGCCCATGCCCAGGTCGTGCTGGTACCGCGCGCGGATCGGGGCGGCCATTTCAGCGACGAACGCGTCCACCTGCTGCGGCGAGCGGCCGACGAACTTCGCCGGGTCCAGCACCGCCGCGAAGTCTACGCCCTTGAATGCCGGATCGTCCTGCAGTCGCCGCAGCAGGTCATTTTCCGCACCTTCGTTCTTGACATGCTGGGCCGCCGCCTGGGCGTGCTGGCGGATCACTTCGTGCAAATGCTGGCGGTCGCCGCCCTGGCGCACCGCCGCCATCATGATGTTTTCGGTCGCCATGAAGGGCAGTTCGGCGGCGAGGTTTCGCTCGATGATTTTCGGATAGACGACCATGCCGGCGGTGACGTTGATCAAGAGGTCCATCACGCCATCAAGGGCGAGGAACGGCTCAGGCAGGGTGAGCCTGCGGGTGCTGGAGTCGTCGAGAGTGCGTTCGAACCATTGCTCGGCGGCGACGGTGTAGGCGATCTGGGTTTGGCCGATGACGAAGCGGGACAGGCCACAGATTCGCTCGCAGCGCATGGGGTTGCGCTTGTAGGGCATGGCGGAGGAGCCGACCTGGCTTGATTCGAAAGGTTCTTCGATTTCCTTGCGGTTGGCGAGCAGGCGGACGTCGGTGGCGAACTTCATCGCGGCGGCGGCGGCCATGGCGAGGCTGGCGAGGATCGGGCCATCGATCACCCGCGGGTAGGTCTGCCCGGTGATGACGAAGCGGCGCGTCGGAGGCCAGTGCATCTTCGCGGTGACGAGTTTGTCGAGTTCTTCGCACCGGCGATGGGCCTCGGCGTCGTCGAGCCCGATGCCTTGAAAGAGCTCGAGGAACGAGGCCTGCGTGCCGGTGGTGCCCTTGACGCCGCGGAAGCGCAGGGAGCTGATGCGATGCTCGATTTCTTCGAGCGCCAGCGCCAGGTCGTGGGCCCACAGAGCGGCGCGTTTGCCGACGGTCGTCGGCTGGGCCGGCTGATAGTGGGTGAAGGCGAGCGTGGGCAGGAACTTCCATTTCGTGGCGAACGTGGCGAGCTGGTCGATGACATTCGCCAGCTTCTTCGCGATCAGGTTCAAGGCGTCGCGGATCAGCAGCAGCTCGGTGTTGCAGACGACGTACTGGCTGGTCGCGCCCAGGTGGATGATGGGGCGTGCGGTCGGCGCGACATCACCCAGGGCGTGGATGTGGGCCATCACATCGTGGCGCAGTTTCTTTTCGTACTCAGCGGCTTTGAGGTAATCGATGTCGTCCAGATGCTGGCGCAGTTCGGTAACCTGTTCGTCACGGATGGGCAGTCCAAGCTCTTTCTCCGCTTCAGCCAATGCAAGCCACAACCTGCGCCAGGTGGTAAACTTGCGCTGCGGCGACCAGATCGCCTGCATCGCCGAAGAAGCATTGCGCGAGGAGAGAGGAGATTCGTATCGGTCGAAGGTAGGCATGGGCCGTCTTTTCAGAGAGGGTTTAGGGTGTAGGGTTTAGGGTACGGAACGAGTCACAAGGCGAGTGAAAAGTGCAAAGTGAAAAGTGCAAAGTGAGAAGTGAAGAACCGCAAATGTCCAAGCGCGAGAACCAGCGGCTTGGCCGAGATTTCGCTCTAGCGTAAACAGTGCTCTTTGTCGCACTTTTCACTTTGCACTTTTCACTTTCTACTTTTCACTCGG
Organism: uncultured Phycisphaeraceae bacterium; assembly: GCA_964426135.1. GTDB lineage: Bacteria > Planctomycetota > Phycisphaerae > Phycisphaerales > Phycisphaeraceae > CAYRPN01. The sequence goes on from CAYRPN010000011.1 coordinate 4,045, forward strand.
TACTTTCCATTTGCCTTGCTCCGCACCCTGCACCCTACACCCTAAACCCTAAACCCTCTTCCCTCAAATGCACCTTCCCGAAGCCCAACTCGTCAAGCTCGCGCAGCAGGGCGATCGCCAGGCGCTGGGGGAATTGCTGCAACGTCATCACCACCGCCTGTTCAACGTCGCGCTGCGGATGGTCGGCCATCACGAAGACGCCGCCGAGGTCACACAGGACGCGATGCTGAAGATCGTGGAGCACATCAAGAGCTACGACGGCCGCAGCCAATTGACGACGTGGATGATCCGGATTGTGATGAACCAGTCGATTTCGCTGCTGCGCAAGCGAAAACTGCGGAAAATGACGAGTCTCGACGCCGAGGGCGGGGGTAACGGCTCGGGCGGAAGCGGTCCGATATCCAACAAGGGAGAGGGGGCGGATACCTCGCTTCGCGATCGTCTGGTCGATGACCGGGAACGAAAGCCCGACCAACGCGTCCAACATGAGGAAATGATTGCGGAACTGCACCGAGCGCTGGGCCGGCTGGATGAGGAGTTCCGCTCCGTCCTGGTCCTGCGCGATATGAATGACATGGACTACGAACAGATCGCCGACACCTTGAGCGTGCCCGTCGGCACCGTGAAGAGCCGGCTGTTCCGAGCACGCCTGGCGCTGCGGCAGGAAATGCTGAAGGTGTTTCCCGATGCGGTTCAAAGCAGCTAGGAAAAACGAATGATGAATGGTGAGTGATGAATCGTGAATGGCTATTGCAGAGACCTACAGAGACAGCGGCGACTTCCTAAATAGCCAATCATCATTCATCAATCATCACTCACCATTCGCATTGGCGTGAATCGGACCGAGTACTGCATCGCTTGCATGACGAGGATCCCATGATCGACCGCTACGACGAACATCTCATCCTCGCCTACGTCGAGAACGAACTCACCGGCCCAGCCCGCGTCGAGTTCGAAGCCCTCATGGCCAAGGACCAAGCGCTGCGGCAACTGGTGCTGCAACTGATCCGCGACCGCGATCACCTCCGCAATCTGCCCGATCACGACGCTCCTGCCGAACTCATGGCGGAGATTCACGAAGCCCTCGAACGCCACATGCTGCTGGATGCGCCCGCTCACGAAGTCCGGATGGCGATGAATCCCGCTCCGCTGCTCTTCCCGCGCTGGACCCGATGGGCCGCGATGGCGGCTGCCGTGGCGCTGGCGGCCGGACTCACCTGGCACTTCGATCCCTTCGCATGGAGACCCGTCAAGGATCGCGGCCCCAGCGTCGTCATCAACGATCTGAACAAAGCAGGAACGACCATCGACGACGGCAAAGGTGAGAATCGCGGCACCCCCGCCGATCCACTGCGGAACGATGGCGTCACTGGCGGCAAGATCGCCGAGACGGAGCATCGCAAGAACATTGGTGACTCGACGGGACAGGGCTCGATTGCGGGCCCCGGTCCTGTCGACAAGCAGGCCGATGCTTCTTTGAAGCCAGCCATGGCCGTGAAGCGCGACGCGAATGCGGACAAGACGCAGGCGGGTGCGGTGCCAGGCGTCGCCGCCAGGACTGGCGATGCCGACGCGGTGGCCGAGGCGGACAAGGCCCTGGCCATGAGCCGTCGCAGCGAGTCGTTTCGCGCCATGGTGCCGGCCACCAAGGGTGCCGTGGCCCTGGGGCAGCTCATGAAGGCGGCGGAAATCGACGATACCCGCATTCGCGCGCTGCAGCTTGAAATGCAGTTGGCGGCGCCCGTGGCGGCGACGACGCAGGATCTCGTGCTGGCCTGGGCGAAGAGTCACGGAGCTGAGGCTGTGACCAGCGAGGTTGCACACACGCTGCGCGCCAATGCCGACAAGGCCACGATCCGCAAGGGCGCCGCTGGCGAACGTGTCGCCGAGCAGCAGGGCCAGCCTCTCGCGAAGTCCGTTCACGAGAACGGCGTGCCACCGGTCGCGCTGGCCGCCGGTGCCGCCCCCGGTGCCGCTCCCGGTGCCGCCCCAAACGCTGCCGCCAAGCCCGCTGCCGCGCCGGCACCCGCCAAGTCCGCCACGGTGGTTGAAGCCCCAGCCAAGGACGCCGCCATCGCGGCTGACAGTGACGGAAAGTCTGACAAGACCGACCCGCAGCAAACCACTGAAAAGAATGCACAGAAAAAGGTTGCCGATCCCCAATCCCCGGCCCTGGCGGACGGCGTGCCTCAGGTTGTTCCCGGTGGCATCGGCGGCGCGCCTTCCGACAGATCGAGCGGCTCGGCGGTTGCCGGTCGAGGTGCGTCGGCGCCGGATGGAAAGGCCAGGACCACCCGCAAGGAAGTCACGCTGCTCGTCCCGGCTGATCGCGTCGAAGCGCTGGTGAGCCTCATTGAAGAGAAGACCGGCCAGACGCTCATCGTCATCGGTGAGAACGGCGCGGCGCGCCTGATGGAACCGAAGGCCGCTCGTCGCCGTCAGGCCGATCGCCTCGCACAGGAATCGGCGAAGGCCGGCGCGGGAGCGGGTTTCGGCGCCGATGCGGGCGGCGCTGCGAACTTCGCGGACAAGGGCAACGATGCGGTGCTGGTGGAACACCTGGAGAAGGAACGCACGCTGAAAAAAGATGAAGCCGCCGCAGCCGCGAAAGCGATCCCCGCTCCTCCATCGCCGGCCGCACCGCAGCCCAAACCTGAAGCAGCGCCGACACCGACTCCGGCACCGGCACCAGTCGCGCCGCCGGCGCCCGCCATCGGCACAGCCTCTCCACGATCAACTGCCCAGGCCAAACTGAAGGACGCCAAGGCCGCCGAGCCCGCCGCTGCCGAGGCGGGCAATGACCAGGGTCGCGAAGCCAAAGCGGATTCCGCCAACGTGGAAAAGAACGCCGGCGAACAGCGCGTCGTGGTCACCATCATTCTCGAAGAGTCGTCGGAAGTGGTCGAAGAAGCATCGCCGAAGTGATGAGATTTCAATCGTTCCCGTTTCGCAGCCATTCCCACTGTCTGCGAATTCCCTCTTCCAGGCTCGTGCGCGGCTCGTAGCCCAGTTCCGCTCTGCTGCGCGACAGGTCCGCCCAGGTGCGCTCCACGTCGCCGGCCTGCATCGGTTGCCGGTCGATGATGATGCGCTTGCCGGTGACTTTGCCGATGATGTCGATCATCTCGCGCAGGCTCACGGGGTGGTTACCGCCGATGTTGTAGATGCGGTAGGCCGGCGCGCCGGCTTCGCCGCAACGGTCCATCGCGGCGCAGAAGCCCGACACGATGTCCTCGACGAAGGTGTAATCCCGGCTGGTCGAGCCGTCGCCGAACATCGGGATCGGCTTGCCCGCCGCCACGAGTCGCAGGAACTTGTGGATCGCCAGGTCCGGGCGCTGCCGCGGGCCGAAGACGGTGAACAACCGCAGGCAGAACACGGGCAGGCCATGCACATGCGTGTACGTGTGACACAGAAGCTCGCCGGCTTTTTTGGTGGCGGCGTAGGGGCTGATGGGGAAATCGACGCGGTCGTCCTCGGCGAAAGGGACTTTCGGGTTGTTGCCGTAGACGCTGGAGCTGGAAGTGAAGATGAACTTCGCCGTGCCCGCCGCCGCCGCGCCATCGAGCAGATTCACCGTGCCATCGACATTCACCGCGGCGTAGTAGGCGGGGTTTTCAATGCTCGGGCGCACGCCGGCCATCGCCGCCAGATGGATCACGGCCTCCGGTTGCACGCGGGCGAACACTTCGAGCATGGCGGCGCGGTCGCGGATGTCCGCCTCGACCAGTTCGAATCCGTCGGCGGCCATCGCTGATGCGATGTTCTTCCGCTTGATCGCCTCGCCGTAAAAATCGCAGAAATTATCGACGCCCACGACCGACCGGCCGGCTGCCAGGAGGCGCTCGGTCAGGTGACTTCCGATAAAACCGGCACAGCCGGTGATCAATACGGGGCGCAGCGCCATGACACATCCCAGGCAGACGGAGCCGACGCGAAACGACAGGGATGATATCGGCCAACCGGGGCCGCTGGTTCGCGCGGCCAGACGTTCGAGCGCCCGACCCCGCCATGGGAGGTATGGCTATGATGCCGCGCTTCTCATGGCTGATTCCGCGTTATCCACGACTGATTCGCCGCCCGCGCTTCGATTCATCGACCTCGGCCGGCTGGCGTATGCGCCGGCGCTGGAAGTGCAGCGACAGACCCACGCCGCGGTCGTCGCCGGTGACGCGCCGCCCACCGTGCTGTTCGTCGAGCACGATCCGGTCATCACCATCAGCCGGCGCAAGACCGCGGCGCAGCACCTGATCGCCGGCGAAGTCGCGCTGCGGCAACTGGGCATCGAAGTGCAGCCCACGGATCGCGGCGGCGACATCACCTACCACGGCCCGGGCCAGCTCGTGGCGTATCCGATCATTCGCCTGGCGCCGCTGGGGCTTTCCATCACGCGCTACATGCGCGTGCTGGAGGAAATCGTCATCGAAACGCTCGCCAACTTCGATGTGCGAGGCGTGCGGGATGCCTGCGCCACGGGGGTGTGGGTGGAAGAAATGAATGCGGCCACGTGCGCGGCGGCGACCGATGCATCGGCGGTGAATGAAGTGAAGGCGAACCATGGCACGGTGAATGACGCGAAGGTGAATGATGTGACGGCGAATGATGCGACGGCGAAGTCGAGTTGTTCGTCTTCACGGTTGCCCACCGCCAAGATCGCGGCGCTGGGGGTGCGGTTGTCGCGGGGCGTGACGCTGCACGGGCTGGCGCTGAACGTGACGACGGACCTGCGGCACTTTCAGACAATCGTCCCTTGCGGGCTTGCCGGCCGGGCGGTGACGAGCATGGAGCAGGTCCTCGGCGAGCGCACGCCGGCGATGCCGCGGGTGAAGGAAGAGATGGAAAAAGCCATGCTCCGGCATTTCGCGCCAGCGCCGGGGACTATTCTTTAATAGCCGCACCGTCCAAAGGTTCGCGTCACTGCGAACCACTGAGACCGCGCAACTTCGCACGGTGCGGCTACGGCACTGCGCATCAATCGGTTGGACAAGTCAACTCGTGGGCTGAATCTCGCGCAAAGGCGCAAAGCTCGCGAAGAAATCCTTTGCCTTGGCGAGCTTTGCGCCTTTGCGCGAGATTCAATTGTTCAGCTTATTCGTGCGCGGCCCCGGACAAGTGCCCGACGATTACTTCCTGTTTGACGCGGACAGTTGCGCCAGCAGCGCTCTGACAACCGCGGCGGGGTCTTTCGCGCCGCACACGGCGCTGCTGACGGCGATGCCGCGGACTCCGGCGGCGACGAGCTGAGCGAGGTTGTGTTCGCCGATGCCGGCAATCGCCAGGTGCGGCAGGCCGCCGTGGATTTCGTTGCACCAGGCGAGGTATTGCTGGAGGTACGCGGGGCCGACGATCACGTCTTTGTGCTTCGTCGTGGTGGGGAACATGGGCCCGACGCCGCAGTAATCGGCGCCCTCTCGCCTGGCGCGATCGGCCTGCTGCAAGTTGGCGGTACTGACGCCGACGATCAGTTGCCGGCCGACGAGTTTCCGCAGCTCGGTGCAAGGCAGATCAGTCTGCCCCACGTGTACGCCGTCGGCGCCGCTGAGCAGCGCGATGTCGGGGCGATCGTTGATGATGACGGTGGGGGAAGAGGGGAAAGGGGACAGGGGAGAGGAGGCAGGAGACTCAAGCTCTTGGCTTATGACCTCTGACCTCTGACCTCTGACCTCTGTTCCCTGTCTCCTGTCTCCTGTCTCCTGTCTCCTTGCTTTCGCCACCATTTCCACCACCTCGCACGCCCGCTCCAGCAGCCAGCCGCTGTCGAGATTTTTCTCTCGGAGCTGAATGCAGTCGGCCCCCGCGTCGAGCGCCATGCGGAGCACGTCGCGCCAGGGATGATGCGTGCAAAGCGATTCGGTGAGCAGCACACAGAGGCGCCACTGCCTCGCTCGTCCGCCGGACATCGCGAGGTTCAGACGCTGCTCGATGTCGTAGCCCGCGTAGCGCAGCCGTTCAATGCGGGCGGCGAAACCGGCGGCGCCGAGAGAATCGCCCAGCGTCTTGCCGTACTCCTCGATCGCGCGAAGGGCCTCCGATAACCGTTTGCCGGCGGCGATGACCACGTCGGCGACGGAATCGCGCGATTGCTCGGCGGGCGTTTTGATCGTCGTGCCCACGTCGCCCGGCGTGTCGCGATTCGCCTCCAGGCCCGGAACGGCGCTCAGGGCCGCAGCGAGGTCGTGGCGAAGTGTTTTCAAGTCCCGACTGATCGCTTCGTCGGCCAGCAGAAACCGCGCCGCTTCTTCCATCACACGCAGCGCCTCACGGGCACGGTTGGCGTTGGCGTCGAGAATGCGAAGCACGCTGGGCATCGCGGGATTGTAATGGGGACACAGGGCTCCAGGGCATGGGGGCTTAAGCCCCCATGCCTGCGGCGTCCGATACCCACCCGTTTCACCGCCCGCTAACCCGCACGCATGCGGGATCGCCAACTCGTCCGATGATCTTTGCGAATCCTTTTGAACTGATCGCACCCTGGTACGTCTAAACCTGCACGCGTCTGTCCCCGGACGCGGTTGTTGTTCGTGTTCCCACTCGACATGGTCCTCTCGTTTGCAAAGGAACGGCCGATGAAACGCCTGCTCGCCTCCCTCGCCGCCGCCGCATTCGCGGTCACCTCGATCTTCACGCCCGGCTCCGCGATTGCCGCGGAAGTGGGATTTGTCGAGGATTACGCCCTCGCCAAGGATCGCACTGCGGCCTTGAAGCAACTCATTCCCGGCACCGACGACCATTACTACTACCACAGCCTCTACCACCAGAGTCTCGAACAGTTCGACCAGGTGGCGGCCACGCTGGACGCGTGGCGCAAGCAGTATCCCAACAGCAATTACCCGCCGCGGTACTGGGAAGTCGTCGATCGGCAGGCGCTACTCACCTACGACAAGAACCCTGATGCCACGCTGAACCACCTGCGGCAGCGGCTGAACATCCAGTTCAACCACAACAAGGAGCAACTGGGCGTCAAGCCGAACTTTGCCACCGCGCTGGATCAGGGCCTGATCAGCCGCGACCGCCTTACCCAGGTCGCTCTTCAGCGTCACGGCACCACCGGCGGGTTTGAAGACACCGCGCTGGAGTGGCTGCTGGGCAAGAACCTGAACCCGAACCAACGGCGCGAGGCGCTTTCGCGACTGCAGCGCCCGGATGTCGAAGGCCTGGTCGGTCACGTCGTGGCTGACCTGCGGCATCAGTACTCCGGCGGGTTCGGCTCCTTCAACATCCATCGCCAGCTCCTGCTTTCGCAGCTCGAAGACCTGCTCAAGCAGATGCCCGAACTCCTCAACCAGCACAACTTCGTCAATGCCTATCTCACCAAGCTGCATCCCAACCCCGACGTCGACTGGCGCAACGACCCGAAGGAATACGCCGCCTATCTCGATCGACTCGCAACATTCGTGCAGCGGCTTTCACCCGCGTTCAATTCGCTCAAGGGCCACGTGCTCTATCACCGCCTGGCGTTTGATCGCACGCAGAGTGTGTACGACAAGCAGCGGTTCATGGCTTACATCACGCTGCCTAAGTACGTCAGCTACATCAACAATAAATATATGGAGCTGGAGGATCACCGCCGCTGGCCCTGTGATATCAATGCAAACTATCAGCCGTTCACCATGCTCCCGGTCATCGGCAATGACGAGCCGCTGATCCGTTCCTACCTGCACACCTTCTTTGAGAAGGACGTCGATTTCAAGGCTTACGAAACCTACATCAATGATCTGTACCTGCGCAACAACTTCGCCGAGGTGAAAATTGTCAACGGTCTGGGCGATGCGGAGCAGTGGTACAAGATGATTCCGCCCTCGCTCTACCAGCAGATCAAGGACCGCATCGATATCGATTTCGCCCTGACCAACAAGGAAAACTTCGGCGTCGATGAACCGGTGAGCGTCGATCTGTATGTCAAGAACGTCAAGACGCTGCTGGTGAAAGTATATGAAATCAATGCGGCCAATTTCTACAGGGACAACTTCCGCGAGATCGATACCGACATCAACCTCGACGGACTCGTCGCCAACAAGCAGAGCGAGCAGGAATACGCCGACGCCCCGGTTCGCCGGGTCAAGCGCCACTTCGAGTTCGCCGAACTGAACAAGCCCGGCGTGTATGTGATCGATTTCATCGGCAACGGGAAGAGCAGCCGGGTGCTGGTCCGCAAGGGCAAGCTGCGCTTCGTCGAGCGCACCGGCACCGCGGGCCATGTGTTCACCGTGCTCAATGAGAAAAACGAGCAACTGAAGACCGCCAGCCTCTGGCTCGCCGGCCACGAATACAAGACGGACAAGGACGGCGTGATTGCCGTGCCCTTCAGCAACCAGGGCGGCCGCACGCCCATCATTCTGACCAGCGGCAGCTACGTCAGCCTCGACAGCTTCAATCACCTCTCGGAGAACTACCAGCTCGTCGCCGGAATCCACGTCGACCGCGAGCAACTCATCAAGCGGAAGAAGGCGAACGTCCTGATCCGCGCCGGCCTCTACGTCAACGGCACCCCTTCAACGCTCGGCGTGCTGGAGGACGTCACCCTCGTCATCAACTCCATCGATCACGATGGCGTCGCCACCAGCAAGGAAGTAAGCAATTTCAAGCTCTACGAAGACCGCGACGCGGTGTACGAGTTCAACGTGCCCGACCGCCTGCGGCAGCTTCAGTTCACGCTCAAGGCAAAGGTGCAGAACCTGTCGCGGGGCAAGAAAGATGACCTGAACGCCGGCAGGGCGTTCACCCTCAACGAGATCGACCAGAGCGACAAGGTCGAGGACCTGCACCTGGCCAACATGGGCGGCATGTGGGTGATCGATCTCTTCGGCAAAACCGGCGAGCCCCGCCCGGATCGCCCGGTGAACCTCTCCGTCAAGCATCGCGAGTTCCGCGATGTCGTGCAGCTCACCGTGCAGACCAATGCCGGCGGACGCGTCATGCTCGGCGCGCTGAAGGATATCGACTGGGTGCAGGCGTCCGGGCCTGAAGGCACCAGCCATCAGTGGTTCCTGCCTCGCGATCAGCACAGCTACCAGAGCTACGTCCACGGCCGCGCCGGCGAAGCGCTGAACGTGCCTTATGTCGGCGCCTCGGGCAAGGCGGATCGCGCGGAAGTGTCGCTGCTCGAACTGCGCGGCGATGTGTTCGTCGAGGATCGCTTCAAGAGCGTCACCGTCGCTAACGGCTTCATCCGCATCGACGACCTGCCCCGCGGCGACTACGACCTGCTTCTAAAAGACAGCGGCCAGCGCATTCGCGTGCGCCTTACGGAAGGCCAGAAGAACGACACGCACGTGCTCAGCGATTACCGCAACCTGGAAGTGCGCAACGCAACGCCGCTGCAGATTTCCAAGGTGGATGTGGACGCAAAGGAAGTGAAGGTGAAATTGGAGAACGCCGGCAAGTTTGCGCGCGTGCATGTGTTCGGCACGCGCATGCTGCCGGACTACTCGCCTTGGAACAGCCTCAACGACGTGGGCGATCCCGATCCGGGCCTGGCGTATCTGGGGCGGGTGAAGTCGGCGTATGTCGCGGGCCGGAATCTGGGCGATGAGTATCGCTACATCCTCGAACGCAAGTACATGAAGATCTATCCGGGCAACATGCTGAATCGCCCGGGCCTGCTTCTGAATCCCTGGGCCATCCGCGCCACGGAGACCGGCGAACAGATCGCCCAGGGCGGCGACTTCTTCGGCAGCGCCGGCGGCAACAAGGCCAGCGAATCCGAACGCGGCGGACTCAGCGGCAAGGATGCAGGCGGCGCCGGCAACCAGAGCTTCGCCAATCTCGACTTCCTCGGCGAAACAAGTGCCGTGCTCCTGAACCTGACCCCGGACAAGGATGGCGTCGTCACCGTCAAGCGCGAGGACCTCGGTGATCGTCAGCACATTCACGTCGTCGCCATCGATCCGAAGAACACCGTGTACCGCAGCGTCGCGCTGGCGGAACCGAAGAGCGAGTTCGTCGATCTGCGCCTGCAGAACGGCCTCGACGCCAAGCAGCATTTCACCGAGCAGAAGCAGATCAGCGTCGTCCGCGCCGGCGACAAGTTCCTGCTCAAGGACATCACCACGTCGAAGTTCGAAGCTTACGACACGCTCTCGCGCGTTTATGGATTGTTCGTCACGCTGTCGAACGATCAGAAGCTGATCGAGTTCAGCTTCATCCTCAACTGGCCCAAGATGAAGCCGGAGGAGAAGTTCGCGAAGTACTCGCAGTACGCCTGCCACGAGCTCAACGTCTTCCTCTTCAAGAAGGATCCGGAGTTCTTCGCGAAGGTCGTGCTGCCGTATCTGGCGAACAAGCGCGACAAGACCTTCATGGATCAGTGGCTCTTGAACAACGCTTCCGCGCATTATCTGGAAGCGTGGGAACACGGTCGGCTGAACGTCGCCGAACGGATTCTGCTCGGGCAGAAGCTGGGCGCCGAGCAGGCGCACACCGCCCGCCATGTGAAAGACCTGTACGACCTGATTCCGCCGAACATCGATCATTTCAATCACCTGTTCCAGACCGCGCTGAAGGGCAGCGCGCTGGAGACGGGCGACGCGTTCGGGCTTGCGGAGCAGCTTGAAAAGCAGATGCCCGAAACCAAGCTGAAGTCGGAGATTTTCCGCGCGGACCGTGCAGCGAAGGAAGGAGCCTCGTACGCCAACGGCATCGGCGGCGGCCGCGGCGGCGATCCCGGCCGGCCCGCGCCGGCCACCGCGGCAGCGCCGCGCCTGGCAGCGCCACCGCCGCCGGGCGCCGCGCCGAAACCCATGGATGATTCGATCGCGCTCGCCGAGGAAGCCGATGGCAAGAGGGATGAGGCCGCCTCCTCCGGCCCCGCCAAGAAGCGCCAGCGCGAGGCTCAATCGCGCGACAATCTGCGGCGCCTCAGCGACGCCAAGGGAGCCGACAAGTACTTCGACGATGACGGCGAGCGGCGCAAGAGCGTTCGTCAGCTCTATCGCAAGCTGGACAAGACCCAGGAATGGGTTGAGAACAACTACTACAAGCTGCCGATCGAGCAGCAGAACGCCGACCTGGTCAGCGTGAACGGTTTCTGGAACGACTACGCGAAGCACGATGCGAAGCAGCCGTTCTATTCGACGAAATTCGCTGAATCGTCGCGCAATTTCTCGGACATGATGCTCGCGCTGGCGGTCCTGGATGTGCCGTTCGAATCGGGCCAGCACGAGAGCAAGTTCGACAAGGCTTCGATGTCGCTGACCGCCGCCACACCGATGGTGGTCTTCCACAAGGAAATCAAGCCCGCGGCAGTCGCCAAGCACTCGCCCGTGCTGGTCAGCCAGAACTTCTTCCGCCACAACGATCGCTACCGCCAGGTGGAGAACGAGCGGCAGGACAAGTACGTGACCGATGAGTTCCTGGTCCACGTGGTCTACGGCGCCCAGGTCGTCGTGACCAACCCCAGTTCCTCGAGCCAGAAACTGGACATCCTCCTCCAGGTTCCCACCGGCGCGATGCCCGTGCTCAACGGCCAGTACACCAAGGGCGTGCATGTGCAGTTGGCGCCGTTCTCGACGCAGGCGATCGAGTATTACTTCTATTTCCCCGCGCCGGGAACATACGTTCACTATCCGGTGCATGTCGCGAGGAACGAGCAGGCGATCGCCTTTGCTCAGCCGTTCGAGTTCAAGGTGGTCCGCGAGCTGACCAATATTGATAAGGAATCGTGGGAATATATTTCCCAGCACGGCAGCGACGATGATGTGATCGCCTGGATGCAGGCGAACAATATCAACCGCGTCAACCTCCAGAAGATCGCCTTCCGCATGAAGACCAAGGCGTTCTTCGACCGCGCCATCGCCCTGCTGGGCCAGCGGCATGTGTACAACCACACGCTGTTCTCTTATGGATTCGCCCACAAGCACGAAGCGTCCATCCGCGAGTTTCTCCAGCACAGCGACGGTTTCGTCGCCGGCTGCGGCGACTGGCTGGAGAGCAAGTTGCTGACCATCGATCCCGTGGAGCGCCGCTCTTTCGAGTTCATGGAGTACAAGCCCCTGGTCAACGCCCGCGCCCATCAACTGGGCAAGCGCCGCCAGATCGTCAACGAGCGCATGGCGTGGCAGTATCACCGCCTGCTGAAGGTGCTCACCTACAAGCGGGCGATGGACGACAACGACATGCTCGCCGCCAGCTATTACCTGCTGCTGCAGGACCGCGTCGACCATGCCGGCGAAATGTTCGCCAATGTGAACGCCCAGCGCGTCGCCACGAAGATTCAGTACGACCTGATGGCGACGTTCCTCGATTTCTACAACGACGAGCCGAAGGTCGCCGCGGGCTTCGTCGAGAAGTACAAGGAATACCCGGTCGACAAATGGAAGCAGGCCTTCGCCGCCGCCGCCGCCCAGTTGGAAGAGATCCAGGGCAAGAGCGTCGCCGTCGCCGACAAAGACGACCGCAACCAGCAGACGACGCAGCTCGCCGCGACGGATCCGACCTTCGACTTCAGCGTCGAAGCGAAGAAGATCAACATCACCTACTCCAACCTGAAGCAGGTGCAGGTGAACTACTACCTGATGGACGTGGAGTTGCTCTTCAGCCGCAGCCCGTTCGTGCAGCAGTTCGGCGGGGAGTTCGCTTACATCAAGCCGAATGATTCACAGGTGGTGAATTTCAACGAGAAGGCGGTGCTTCACAGCATCCCGCTGCCGGAGAAATTCCACAACGCGAACGTGCTGGTGGAGATCGTCGGCGCCGGCCAGAACAAGAGCCGGGCGTACTACAGCAACGCCATGACCGTGCAGGTGATCGAGAACTACGGCCAGGTGAAAGTCGCCCAGGCCAGCACCGGCAAGGCGCTGCCCAAGACGTACGTGAAGGTTTACGCCATGACCGGCGACGGACAGGTGAAGTTCTACAAGGACGGGTACACCGATCTGCGCGGCCGATTCGACTTCACCTCGCTGAACACGAACGACCTGGACAGCGTGCAGAAGTTCTCCGTGCTCGTACTCAGCGAGCAGCACGGCGCGGTGGTGCGCGAGGCGCAGCCGCCGAAGCAGTGATGTGAAAACACCGCCAAAGCCCAGGGATTGCCATCCCTGGGCTTTGGCGGACCATCGGAACGATTTCCAGGCGGCCGGCGCTCAGCGCCGGCCGCTTTTTTTATTCGCCGAGGAACAGCCGCGGGTTGACACAAAATCGCGCCGACAGCTTGCGGATATGCTCTTTGCTCAACTCCCGCTCCCCGCTGAGAACTTTCGGCCCCAAAGCTCGATCGCCGAGCAGCCGTCCCAGATCGGACGCGCTCAAACCGTTCTCTTCGATGAGAAACCGCAGGGCATCGACAGGCGTGAGCCGCTTACGCGCCAATGGGGTGTGCAGCGATTCGTATTTGTCCACCAGGTCCGAAAGCAGATCGAGATAGTCTTCCTGATCGCGCGATAGATCGTGCCCCGCCATCAAATCGACGAATTCGGTGGCGTTGCGCAGATCCACCGCGTCATGCAACGGACGAGGGAGGAACAGCGCGACCAGCCCTGCATAATCACGGGGCAGCTCGGCCATGGTCATTCCGCGGCGTCGAGTCTTCATAACTGTTCCTTCCAACGGTCCTTGCTGTAGTCCGCGTGCGTCAGGAGTCGAAGAACGAACACCTTCTGTGTGTTGTAGTGGATTGCCGTGATCAGTCGGTAGGCGTTGCCCGCGATATTGAACACCACCACGGACCTGCCGCTGGAAGTTTTCACCTCGTCCGCATGGCGGAACGACTGCCTCACCTCGTGCAGGTTGGACCACTCCGCCGCCAGCGTGACCTCGAGCCAGCGCGACAGCCCCGGCGACGCCACCGGATGCGCCCGCGCATATTCGCGTATTCGCGCCGGCTTGATGATCCGCATGAGGACATTATGTCATCAGTGCTCGCAGAGTCAAGGGTGGCGTTCTGGAGATGCCCGCGACCGCCTTCAAACCTCCATCAGCACCTTCACCACGCCCTTGCCCCTGGCGGCGCGCAGCGCCTCGACGCCTTCGCTCAGTTTCATGCGCTTGCTGATCAGGCTGATCACGTCGATCTTCCCCGCGCTCAGCGCTGTCAGCGCTTCGGAGAACGGGCCGCACCGGCTGCCGATCAGGTCGATTTCGTTGATCACCAGCGGCGACAGGTCCACGTTCAGCTTGTCCGCGGTCGGCCCCGGGGGAGCGACGGTTGTTTTCAACACGATCTTGCCGCGCGGGCGCACCATCTGCATCGCGGTGACCAGCCCGCTGGCGGAACCCGTGCAATCCACGACGATGTCCTGGTCCTGCCGCAGGCCCACGTCTTGCAGGAGGCGATGCTTGATGCCCCACTTCTCGCACAGGGCGATTTTTTCAGCGTGCTTGCCGACGAGCCGGACCGTCGCATTGAGCTGCGACATCACCTGTGCGCAGAGCAATCCAAGCCTGCCGTCGCCCAGCACCGTGATGTAGGGCCGGCCTTCGATCGTCAGTTGCCGCAGAATCTGATACGCCGCGGCGAGCGGCTCAGTAAAGACCGCCTGGTCGTCGTCGATGGACGGAGGCACCTCAAAGAGATTCACCAGCGGCAGCGTGAACTTCTCCGCGAAGCAGCCATCCTTGCCCGCGATGCCCAGCACGGTGCGCTTGCGGCAATGTTCGCGCAAGCCTTTCTGGCACATGTCGCACTTGCCGCACACGCAGTTGATCGAGCCGACGACGCGTTTCCCGACCCACTTCTTCGCCTGCTTGCCGGTGCATTCCTCGACGACGCCGACGAACTCGTGTCCGAGCACGCCCTTGAAATCCATGTAGCCTTTGCAGATTTCCAGATCGGTCGCGCAGACACCCATGCGGGTGGGGCGGATCAGCGCCTCGCCGAAGCCCGCCTGTGAAGGGCGCGGGTTGGCGTGGTCGTTGTCGATGCGAGGCTGTTTGCCGTCGAAGATCAGGGCACGCACGGGGAACTCCAGTCAAATGGTCACCACGGATAGCACGGATGACACGGATGGGACGAGTCATTCCATCGAGCCACGTGCATCGCTAGGCCGTTTAGCGGATGCACCGCAGGTGCCTCGGACAAGACTGCATGCGTCGACATTGTCGATTCGATCGACCGAGGCTTAGGGCGCCGCCGCCGATGGAATTATCGGCCAAAGCGAGCGCCCGCTTCTCTGTTTCTCGGCGCACCAGTTGCGATTAGACTGACCGGCGGAATCCGATCCGGGAACTCACGCCGATGTCGAAGCCTCGAACCCCATCACAGCGGCCTCGGGTTCTGCTCCTGGCCAATCACCAGAAGCAGGACGTGAACGACGCGCTGCGCACGCTTCGTCCGTGGCTTTCCCGGCGGGCGCGGATCGTCGCCGAGCACGACAGCCGGGAGATGTCGCCACGGATCGCCGCCGAGTTGCCGCCGGTGGATCTGGCGATCGTGCTGGGCGGCGACGGCACGCTGCTGGCGCAGGCGCGGGCGCTGGCGGGGCGTCACGTGCCGCTCTTGGGCGTAAACTTCGGCAAGCTCGGATTCATGGCGGAGTTCAGCCTCGAGGAGTTGCGCAAGTTCTGGCCGCAGATCGCCGCGGGCAAATGCCGGACGACGCGCAGGATCATGCTCGACGTGAGCGTGGGCGTTGGCGGCGGCAACGGTCGCCGCAAGAACGGATCGCGCTTGCTTCGAAAGGACGCCGCGGTCACGGCAGGTCTCGCCGCCGGCGCTGGTGACACGTCTGATTCCACCGACGCATCGGCCGAGGTCTTCTCCTGCCTCGCCGTGAATGACGCGGTGATCACCGCCGGCCCGCCGTTCCGCATGATCGATCTGGAACTGGTCATCGACCCGGATGACGACAACGCCTTCATCACCCGCTTCACCGCCGACGGCGTGATCGTTTCCACGCCCTCCGGCTCCACCGCGTACAACCTCGCGGCCGGTGGACCGATCGTCAGCCCGCAGGTCGGCGCCGTCTGCATCACGCCGCTGTGCCCGCATAGTCTGTCGTTCCGCCCGATCATTACCCGCGCCGAGGCGGACACCCGCGTCCGCTTGATGCGCGGCAACGACGGCACCACGCTGGTCATCGACGGTCAGCGCTCCACGCCTTTGCGCGAAGGCCAGGAAGTGCGCGTGCGGTTGAGCGACAAGTACCTCGAACTCGTCCACAACCCCACGTTCTCCTACTGGAAACTGCTCGCGACGAAGTTGAGATGGGCGGCGCGGCCGAGGAGAGGGTAAATGCCTCCGCATCGCGTTTAGCGGAAACGCCACAGGCGTCTGGACGCGCGTCCTTGCGTCTGCGAATCGAATCGATTATCCAAGATCGATCCCCCGGACTCCTGCGGCGTTTCCGCTAAGGAATGGAATCGAAATAACTTCCCGATTTGCAGTGATCGAACTCCCCTCCCTTTTAGGGAGGGGCAGGGGGAGGGTCGGGCAAACAGCCTGATTTCATGCACAATCATGCAGTGCGCCCGACCCTCCCCTAACCCCTCCCTAAGAGGGAGGGGAATCGGAAACAGCCAAGTCGGGAAGTTATTTCGGTCACGATCCTAACCACCGCATGCGCGACACCTCTGCCGTCTGACACGCCGACCCTACGCACTCACAATATGCCCTCGTCGCCCCTTCACATCCTTCATCGCATTCCTCGTATCCACGACCAGCCGTGCGTGATCGGCGATCTGCTGCCAGTCGTAGGCGTCGTGATTGGTCGCGATCAGGATCGCGTCGTAACTCGCCAGCATCGTCGGCGACAGCAGCACACTTTCCATCTGTAGATCGTGGCGGCGGGTGCGGGCAGTGCGCGGCACGTGCGGATCGTTGTAATCGACGCGCGCGCCCAGGTCGCGCAGTTGCTCGATGAGTTCAAAGCTCGGACTCTCGCGCACATCGTCGATGTTCGGTTTGTACGCCAGGCCCAGCACCAGCACGCGCGCCCCATGGATCGCGTTGCCGCGCTCAGCCAGCGCCGCCACCGTCCGCCGCACCACGTACGCAGGCATCGCGTGGTTCACTTCGCCGGCGAGTTCGATGAAGCGCGTGGGCTGGCCGACCTGCTTCGCTTTCCAACTGAGATAAAAGGGATCGATCGGAATGCAGTGCCCGCCCAGGCCCGGGCCCGGTGAAAAAGGCTGAAATCCAAAGGGTTTTGTCGAGGCGGCGGCGATCACGTCCCACACATCGATGCCCATCGCGGTGAGCACCACTTTCATCTCGTTCACCAGCGCGATGTTCACCGCGCGGTAAATGTTCTCCAGCAGCTTGGCGGCCTCGGCGATCTCCGCGTTGGCGACGGGAATCACCCTCTCGATCGCCAGGCGGAAGAGCTCGACCGCCAGCGCGCCGCTGGCGGCATCGATGCCGCCGACGAGCTTGGGAATCGTGCGCGTCGAACTTCCCTTGCGCCCGGGATCTTCGCGCTCCGGGGCAAATGCCAGGAAAAAATCGCTTCCACAGCGCAAGCCCTTCGCCTCCAGCCGCGGCAGCACCACTTCCCGCGTTGTGCGCGGATAGGTCGTGGAGGTCAGCACGATCAACTGCCCTGGCCGCAGCGCGGCGGCGATGTCGTCCGTCGTTCTTTCGACGAAGGAAAGATCAGGCTCGTGCCCTTCATTCAGCGGCGTCGGCACGCAGATAACGACCGCGTCCGGCTCGCGCAGTCTCGCGAAATCATCCGTGGCGGCGAATCGCGGCGATCCTGCCATGGCTTCTACGAAACGATCGCCCAGATGTCGCAGATAGGTCTGACCCGCGCGGAGCATCGCAATCTTCGCAGGATCGATGTCAAAGCCGATGACGTGAATGCCCGTATCGAAGAACGCCCGCAGCAGCGGCAGCCCCACGTAACCGAGGCCGATGACCCCCACGGTGACGCTGCGGTCGGCGATCCTGGCGGCAAGTTGCTCGCGCGAATCAGGCACGCGCGTATGGTAGCGGAGGAGGAATGAGTGGGTGAAGAGGTGAGTGGGTGAGTGGGTGAGTGGGTGAGTGGGTGAGTGGGCGGAAAGGCGGGAGCAGGTGAAATAAATAACCGCTTGCGGCTTCGCAGGACTTGAGTTCATCCCTGCGTAGCCGCAAGCGGTTGTTGTTTGAGTCGTCAGCCACTTACTCCGTCACCTTGTCACCCACTCACCCCTTCACTCTCTCACCCACTCATCTTCAGTGCGCCACGCCTGCCTCGATTGTCGCCAGGACATGACCTGCGAAAAGTTCGGCGAGCTCGGCGACCGTGGTGTGCTCCAGTTCCGTGCGCATCGCGTTGCTCACGCGGTTGCAGGCCTTGCGAAGCTGCGACACCGGGCTGAACAGCCGCTCGTCGGCGACGTGCAGGGGAATCTCCGGCTCGACCGGGCCGTCCACCGCTTCGACGATCTGCAGCAGCGTCACCTGCGAAGGATCGGCTTCCAGATGGTATCCGCCCGCCCGGCCGAGCTGGCTGGCGATAACGCCGCGGCGGGCGAGCGCCTGCAGCACTTTCAGGGCGCTGTCGGTGGGGATGCGCAGATAGTCCGCGACCTGCCGCGCCTGGATGAAGCCATCGCCCTGGCGCGAAGCGAGGTGCACCACGGCCAGCGCCGCCAACGTGGAAGTCTTGCTCAGTTTCACGATTCTCCTCCTTAGCCCTCGGTTGCATGGATCAACCCGCGCGCTTCTCGACGCGCTCCATGAACCCATCGGCAATCCGGAAGAGGAGGATGAGTGAAAGTGCCGATTCCGACGAAGTCGATCGCCGCTTATCGGGTGAGGCGGGGATTCAGCCGCGGATGAACGCGGATGGATGGGATTTCAAAGGCGTGGAATTCCAAAGCCGCGCGCCGGTGGCACGTTGGAGCCGCTTACTTCGTGCGCGGCTCTTTCGCTGCCGTCCTCACAACCCCGCTACCTGCGCCTTGACCGCCGCCAGTTCCTTTTCCGCTGCCGCCAGTTGGTCGCGGGTTTCTTGCACGAGTTTCGCCGGGGCTTTGTCGGTGTAGCTCTTGTTCGAGAGCCGGCCGGTCATGGCGGCGATGGATTTTTCCAGTTCGCCGACGCGCTTAGTCAGGCGGGTCTTTTCCGCGCCGGCGTCGATCAGGCTGTGCAGATAGATTTCCATGCCGGCCACGGTCGCTGCGGCGGCGTCGGCGGGTTTTTCGATGTGCGGGCCGACGCGCACAGGCCCTGAAGGGCCTGTGCCTGCGGGGCCGCCGAGGTCCACGTTCGCCAGCGTTGCGATCAGATTCAGGTCCGCGCTCAGTTCCGCGCTCGCGGGACCGGCGGTCTTGATCGAGCACGCCACCTTCTGCCGCGGCGGAACCTTGTACGTCGTGCGCACCTCGCGGATCGCACTGACGATTTGCCGAAGCGATTCGAAGCGGGCTTCGGTTTTCGCCGCGTTCTCCTCGTGGTGCCGGGCCGTGGGCCAGGCCGCCTTGATGAGCAGGTCGCTGCGAGCCGGCGTCTGTGACGCCGGTGCCTTGTTCAATTTCAGTTCCACCAGGCCGTCCATCGTGATGTCCGTGCGGCCCCCGGGGGGCGCGACGATGTTCAGCCGTTCCCACAGCTTCTCCGTGATGTACGGCATCGAGGGATGCAGCAGCCGGAGAATGACATCGATCACCGTGACCAGCACGCGCTGCTGGCCGGTGTCCGTGGCCACGGTGGGCTTGATCGCTTCGATGTACCAGTCGCAGAAATCGCGCCAGATGAAGTCGTACAGGCCGTCGGCGTAGCCTTTGAACTCGTACGCTTGCAGCGACGCGGTGGTGCTTTCAATGGTGCGGGCGAGGCGGGCGAGGATCCATTGATCCGCGGTGCCGGGCAGCGCCCAGTGATCGCTCGGCAAAGCCCAGGGATTGCCATCCCTGGGCTTTGCGGCTTCGATGTTGCTCAGCGCGAAGCGCACCGCGTTCCAGAGTTTGTTGGCGAAGTTGCGGCCGTAGTCGAACTTCTCGCTGGTGTTGCGGGCGACGGGCGCTTCGGCGGTGGATTTCACCTTGCCGCTGGAAACGCCGTAGCTCGACGCCATTTTCTTTTTGCAGCCGGGGGCAGGGCAATCCTGCATCGGGGCGGCAACCATGTGGCCCGCTTTGTCGGAGACGAACTTGGGCGAGAACGTTTCGCCGCAGTGCGGGCAGACGAGTTCCACCGTCATGCGCACGTCCTGCGTCTGCGTGGTCATGCCGGTGAGGGTGAAGCGCATGGCGTCGGAGCCGTGGCTGTGGATGATGTCGAGCGGATCGATGCCGTTGCCCAGGGTTTTGGACATTTTCTGGCCGTGGCCGTCCTGGATCATAGCGTGGATGAAGACGTCCTTGAACGGCACACAGCCGCGGAAATAGATGTTGAACATGACCATGCGCGAGACCCAGAGCGTGATGATCTCTCGCGCGGTGCAGAGGAGGTTGGAGGGGTTCCAGGTATTGAGCGCGGCCTCGCCTTGCGGGAAGACAGCGGGGAACTTCGACGGGTCAGGCCAACCGAGCGTGGAGAGCGGCCAGAGGCCGGAGGAGAACCAGGTGTCGAGGACGTCGGGGTCGCGTGAACAGGACAGAAGAGTGTTAGCGATATCGAATGCGGCAGCGCTTGTAGCCTCATTTCCAAGCTTGATAGTCGTAGGCACAGGATGTGAGCGACTCTCATCAACAAGCCGCAATTGAAGTGAACGTCGAAGTGTCCATATGTAATCAAGAGCTTGGTCCGCTTCGTCACTTCTCGTACACACATGCGCAGTGAGCATTTCGTCGTCGCTGCGCACAAAGAATTCCTCGCTCTGCCCTCTTGCGGCAGAATAGCGATCTAAGGCGGCTTGAAGTTGATCAAGTCGCTTCCTTCGAGCTGCGTAGATCGCGTCAACCGAGTGCGGATTAACAGATGTGTATTCAAATCGAATGTACCACACCGGTATCCGATGCCCCCACCACAGTTGCCGGCTGATGCACCAGTCGCGGATGTTTTCGTGCCACTGCTGGAAGGTCTTGGCGTAGCGCTGCGGGTAGAAGCGGAGCTGGTTTTCAGACGTGTTCGGTTGCTCGCCAAAGCCCAGGGATGGCAATCCCTGGGCTTTGGCGGTCGATGACGAATCGTCGAACTGATCGCGCGCCATCGCGCGCAGGGCGGCCCCGCGCAACCGGTCGTCCGTCACCTTCACGTACCACTGATCGCTCAGATACGGCTCCACCGGCACGTGGCTGCGGTAACTGTGGCCCACGGAGTGCTTGTAGGGCTTCACGTCTTCGAGAAGATCGTGGGCGCGGAACCAGTCGACGATCATCTTGCGCGCGTCTTCGCGGGATTTGCCGAGGAGGGTGTGGGCGAAGGGATCGATCTGAGATTTCGGATTTGAGATTTCAGATTTTGCATTTGAGATTTCGGATTTCAGATTTGAGGAATCCCATTCACTGGCGGGCCAGCCGTGATCGCGCGAGATGCTGGCGTCGGGGGCCATGACGTTGATGAGCCAGTGGGCGCCGAGTTCCTTTTCGTGGCGCCGGCCGATGTCGTAGTCGTTGGGATCGTGCGCCGGCGTCACCTTGAGGAAGCCGGTGGCGAAGAGGGCCTTGGGGTCCATTTTGGCATCGGCCGCTTTCGGGTCGCCGGACGCCCCACCCTCACCCCCGCCCTCTCCCTCAGCGGGAGAGGGGGTCGGCGCCGCCGCAGCCGGCATCACCACGTAATCATCCTCGATGATGGGGATAACGCGGTTGACGATGGGCAGGCGCACGAACTTGCCGCGCAGGGCGGCAGCGCGCGGGTCTTTCGGATTGATGGCGACGGCGGTGTCGCCGAGCATGGTTTCGGGGCGCGTGGTGGCGACGGTGATGAATGTGGGCGCGGGGGGCTCGCTGGTGGCAGGCCCTGAAGAGCCTACGCCTGCGGCGTCGACGACCGGGTACTTCAAGTAATAAAAATGTCCGTCGATCTCCTCCATCTCCACTTCGTCGTCGGCGAGTGCCGTTTGCGTGACCGGGTCCCAGTTAACGAGTCGTTTTCCGCGATAGATCAGGCCGTCTTTGAAGAGCTGGAAAAACGCTTCGCGCACGGCCGCGGCGCAGACTTCGTCCATCGTGAACCGCTGGCGGTCCCAGTCGCAGGAGCAGCCCATCATCTTGAGTTGATTCGTGATGCGGGCTTCGTACTCGTCCTTCCACTCTTCCACCTTGGCGATGAACTGTTCGCGGCCGCCTTTGCCTTCGGCTTCGAGCTGTTTGTAATGCGAGAGCGCGGGCTTGCCCTCGGCCTGCAGGCGCTTGTCCACGATGGTCTGTGTGGCGATGCCGGCGTGGTCGGTGCCGGGCATCCACATGGTGTTGTCGCCGAGCATGCGGTGCCAGCGGGTGAGGATGTCCTGCAGCGTGTTGTTCAGCGCGTGGCCCATGTGCAGGGCCGCGGTGACGTTGGGCGGGGGGATGAAGATGGAATACGGCAGGGACGAAGGGACGCAGGGACGGAGGGACGAAGGGGGGATTTCGGATTTCGGATTTGGGATTTCGGATTTGGGATTTTGGATTTCGGATTGCTCCGCCCCTTGGCCCTTGGCCCTTGGCCCTTGGCCCTTTTCCCCGCCCGGCTCCGCATGGAACGCTTTCGCGCTGAGCCAGCGCTGATAGATTTCCGCCTCGACTTCGCTGGGCGTGTACTTGCTGGCGAGTTCGCCGGGTGCGGACGCGGCGGGGGCGGGAGCGGTGGGATTGGACGCGGGCTGGGCGGGGGTGGTCATAGCGTAGTTCACAGGAAATCAGGCTCGAACCGGGTTCGGCACTGTAAACGATGGAAACAAGGGAATGAAACGAGAACGCAGCGAGGGAAACGACGCCGGTGGATGGCAAGCGAAAGACCGCCAAAGAAATGGGGGTCGGCCCCTCAGCTAACGACGACCGGCGATGGGTGCGGCAGGCGAGTGATCATGCGGGAATTATCGGCAGTTGCCATGCACAGGTCAACGGCACGCGCCGCGTTGCCGCAGCCATCGGCAGCGCTTCGCCGATAACGGTTATCATTCGCCGTTTCGCATCAAGCCAGCGGTCCGCTACTGGAGTGACTTTGATGTCGTCTTCGATCGAACGCGTGTACCAGCAGCTCGAACTGCACTACCAGCCGGACAACATCTATTTCCAGACGATCAACTCCGTGCTGCAGGCGGCGCAGATCGTCGGCCTGCCCGACCAACTGCACCTGATCCTCGCCCAGCCGAAGAACGAAGTGATGGTGCATTTCCCGGTCCTGATGGACGACGGCTCTTATCGGCTGTTCAAGGGATATCGCGTGCAGCACAACAACGCGCTGGGGCCGTACAAGGGCGGCATCCGCTATCACCCTGACGTGTCGCTGGATCACGTGAAGTCGCTGGCGGCGCTGATGACGATGAAGTGCGCGCTCTCGCGTCTGCCTTATGGCGGCGCCAAGGGCGCGGTGCGCGTCGATCCGCGCGCTCACTCGTCCAACGAGATCATGCGCATGACCCGCCGGTTCACCAGCGCGCTGGGCGGGAACATCGGGCCGGACTACGACATCCCCGCGCCTGACGTGGGCACCAATGCCCAGCACATGGCGTGGATGGCGGACACGTACATGAATTTCTCGGACCCGCAGCACCGCATCGCGAGCATGAGCGTGGTGACGGGCAAGCCTTTGGAGTTCGGCGGCTCCTACGGCCGCGACAAAGCCACGGGCCAGGGCCTCGTTTTTGTGCTGGAGGAGATTCTGCCGGAGCTGAGCATTTCGTTCGATCAACTTTCGTTCAGCCTGATCGGCTACGGCAACGTGGGTTCCTGGACAGGCAAGCTCATGGCGGAGCGCGGCTCCAAGCTCAAGGCCGTGATGGATCACACCGGCGCGATCCGCAACGACCAGGGCATCAACGCCGCCGCGCTGGCGGAACACGTGTCGAAGATCGGCGGCGTGAAGGGCTACCGCGAGGCGGACGCGATATCGATCGATGACTTTCACGCGACGCAGGTGGATCTTTACATCCCCGCCGCGCTGGAGCAGATGATCGATGAGCCGATCGCGGCGAAGCTGCAGTGCAAGGTGGTGGTCGAAGCCGCCAACGCGCCGCTGACGCCGGCGGGCGAACGCAAGCTGCTGGAGCGCGGCATCCTGGTGCTGCCGGCGATCCTCTGCAACGCCGGCGGCGTCACCGTCTCTTACTTCGAATGGAAGCAGAACCGCCAGGCGGAAACGTGGGACAGCGAAGTCGTGGACCAGCTCCTGAAAAAGACGATGGTCTTCGCCGCCCGGCGAACGAGGTTGGCGGCGCACAAGTTTGAGTGCGATCTGAGGCTGGCATCGTATTGCGCGGCGCTGGAGTACATCGGCCGGGTGTACGCGCTGCGCGGGATTTTTCCGTGAGGCGTGCAGCGCGCCATGAGGCTCTATTTCGAGATCCCGAAGGCGATACTCCGGCCCCCTCTCCCTCTTAGGGAGAGGGCTGGGGTGAGGGTCGAGACGAACAGGTTTTCACTCGCCATCCCGCGCTTGGTAAACAAGCAGGCTATGCGCCCAACCCTCACCCGGCCTCGTCCCCCGGTGGACTCGGCCACCCTCTCCCTGTGAGCGAGAGGGAAGCAAACCCTAGAAACATTCCAAGCCACCGCCCGTGCGCCTTGCGTTCACCGTTCACGGGCAAGCTGCGCCGAGCCTCCGCTTGCCCGTGGCACCCAACGAGGCCACCCATCGCCAGTCTCGTCTTCACGCCGTGCGCCCGAGCGCCGCCGCCCGCCGCATGCCTTCTCGCGCCGCACTATCATCTGATCTCTATGGGTTCCGTTTGGCCGATCCTCGATTTTGCGTCGCACAGCGATCCGGGCCGGATGCGCCTGGCGAACGAAGACTGCTCGCTGTGCGATACGCGGATGAATCTGTTCGTCGTCTGCGATGGTCTGGGCGGCCGGCCCAGCGGCGAAGCCGCGTCGCACATCATCGCCTATTCGCTGGGGCACCTGATCCGGCGCCGGCTGCGCAAGGTCGCCGCGCTCAATCCGCAGACGCTGCAGGCCATCCTCCATGAATCGGCGGTGGAACTGAGCGACAAGCTCCGCGACACGGCGCGGCAGTTCGAAGCGCTCGCTGGGATGGGCGCCACGCTGTCGGCACTTCTGATCGACGGCAGGCAGGCCTACGTGCTGCATGCCGGCGACAGCCGGGTCTTCCGCTTCCGCGCCGGCAAGCTGCGGCAACTGACCACCGATCACTTCCGCATGGGCGCGCCGGCCAGTTCGATCAACCCGTTCATCCCCGACCAGATCGATCAGAAGCGACAGCGCCTGCTCACGCAGTTCATCGGCGTCAACCGGCCGCTGGAGCCGGAAGTGCTCACGCTGCAGCTTCGCAAGGGCGACCGGTTGCTGCTCTGCTCCGACGGACTGACCGACCCGGTGCCCGATGACATCATCGCCATGCTGCTCGCCCAGCCCGGCGATCTGAAAGAAACCTGCGTCTCACTCATCAAGGAAGCCAACGCCCGCGGCGGGCCGGACAACATCACCGCGGTGCTGGTCGAATATCAGGGCCTGAAATTGCTGGAGCCTGACGAACTTCGCCGGCTGGCGCCGCCCAAGCCGCCGCGCTCCAGCATCCCGCCTGCGCCGGGTCTGGCGGCGAAGGTGCACGCGACGCTGGTGGAACTTCAGAACGATCTCACCTGGTTGCTCAACGGGGCCCGCGAAAGTGCCGGCGGCGACCTGCTTGCCGCCTATGCCGCGGTGAAGCGCAGGTTGGGGCCGCAGGTGTTTCACGAGTACATGAAGCTCCGCCCCAGCGAAAGCCCGGCCCATGTGTTTCACCGCGCCGCCATGCTTTTTGAGAGCGATTGGCGCAATCGCTACGAAGCGAACCAGGCGGCATTGAACCCCAACCTCACGCAGATCATCGAGCAGCACGTGCGGTTGTGCCCGCTGCTCACAGGCGAAGAGACCTCGGAAATCCTCGAAACCCTCTGGCGCGAGTGGACCAAGGTGGAGGGGCGCTACAACGCCATCTGCCATCAGGAGACGTTCGATCCGACGGACCACGCGCTGGACCGCATGATCGAGCACATGCACGGCAGCGTCGGCACATTGATCGGGCTGATGGAGTTTTTTCCGAAGTTCATGCGCGAGAGTTCCGGCGAAACGGCGATTACGACGGCGCAAGATATTTGATGGTCGGCGGCTGATTGGTTTTTCATAGCCGCGGCGTCCTCGCCGCGCGTCGGGGTTCCGGACGCGCGGCGAGGACGCTGCGGCTGTCAATCAGAATGCTGGAGACAAGGCATGCGATTCACCGTGGCACTCCTCGCGCTCGCGTCGCTTTCCGCGCCCGTCGTCGCCGCCGACTCTGCTCCGCAGCCGCTGTCGCCCGCCGACGCAGTCAAGGCGATGAAACTGCCCGTCGGTTTCACCGCCACGCTGGTCGCCTCCGAGCCGGACGTGGTGCAGCCGATTTCGTTCTGCATCGACGACCGCGGCCGGCTGATCGTGGCGGAGGCGATGAACTACGGCGCGTGGCAGGCGACGGGCAAAGACCGCATCATCATTCTCGAGGACACCGACGGCGATGGCCGGGCGGAAAAGCGCACGCTCTTCTACGAGGGCCTCAACTACGTCACGGGCATCGAGGTGGGCTTCGGCGGGGTCTACGCGGTGTCGCCGCCGAATCTCTATTTCATCCCCGATAAAGACGGCGACGACAAGCCCGACGGCCCACCCGAAGTTCTTTTCGACGGCTTCGGCTACAAGGAGAGCCGGCACAACCTGGTGAATGGCTTCACCTGGGGGCCCGACGGCTGGCTCTATTTCGGGCACGGCCGCACCAGCCCCAGCGATGTGGGTCGCCCCGGCACGCCCGCGGAAAAGCGCATCCACTGCGATGGCGGCGTCTGCCGCATTCATCCAACCCGGCTCGTGTTCGAGAACTTCGCCGACGGCACCACCAATCCGTGGGGCGTTGATTTCGACGACTACGGCGCGTGCTTCGTTTCCAACTGCGTCAACCCGCACCTCTTTCACATGGTGCAGGGCGGGCACTACGAGCCGTGGCGGAATCGCCCATCGAGCAAATATGCCTACGAGCGCATTCCGACCTGCGCGGATCACTTGCACTATCCCGGCAAGGAAGGCTGGCAAGCGTCGCGCGCGGGCAAGCCGGAGACCTTGGCGATGGGCGGCGGACACGCCCACTGCGGCACGCTGATTTATCTGGGCGATTCCTTCCCCGCGAAATATCGCAACACCGTTTTGATGTGCAACGTGCACGGCCGGCGCATCAACAACGACATTCTCACGCGCCAGGGCTCGACGTATGTCGCCACGCACGGCGAAGACTTCATGCTCGCCGTCGATCCGTGGTTTATGGGCGTGACGCTCCAGCTCGGTCCCGACGGCGGCGTGTACGTCAGCGACTGGTCCGACACCGGCGAATGCCACACGTACAAGCCGCAGAAGCACACGGGGCGGATCTTCAAGATCAGCTTTGCCGGGCCGGGCGAGATTCAGAAGGGAACCAACAAAGCCGAGGGACTCCCGTCCCTCGGCTCGACAGCACCTGCGTCACTCGCCAAAGCCAGTGACGAAAATCTCGTGCTTCTCCAACTCCACCGCAACGAATGGCACGTGCGCCACGCCCGGCGCTTGCTGCAGGAACGAGCGGCGAAAGCGGATTGGAAAGGCGCTGGCACGCACGCCGCTCTGTTTGAAATGTTGCAGAAGCAGAATGCCGCGCCGTTTCGCCTGCGCGCTCTCTGGGCCTTGCACGTCACGCGGGGCATCGACGCCGCGGGCCTGTTCGCTTTGCTCGATGACGGCGATGAGCATCTGCGGGCATGGGCGATTCAACTCTTGTGCGAGCAGGCGAAGCCCGGCGACG
Source organism: uncultured Phycisphaeraceae bacterium (assembly GCA_964426135.1). Taxonomy (GTDB): domain Bacteria; phylum Planctomycetota; class Phycisphaerae; order Phycisphaerales; family Phycisphaeraceae; genus CAYRPN01. Next base: position 31,796 of record CAYRPN010000011.1, read on the forward strand.
CAGCGATGAAGAAACTTGCGGCATTGGCGAAGGACGACGCATCGTCCGTCGTGCGACTCTACCTCGCCTCGGCGCTGCAGCGGCTCCCGCTGGAAGATCGCTGGCCGATCATCGCATCGCTGATCGCGCGTGAAGAAGACGCGAAGGACACGACGCTCTCGCTGATGTACTGGTACGCCCTGGAACCGCTGGTGGCGGCGGACAAGGCGCGAGCGCTGCAACTGGTCACGCAGGCGAAGATTCCGCTGATCCGCCAGTTCATCGCGAGGCGAGCGGCGGAGAAGAATGGATGAGTGGGTGAGGGGGTGACGAGGTGAGAGGGTGAAGTCGGAATGAAATCGGCCTTTCACCCCCTCACCCCCACACTCCCACACCGCCTCACCTCCTCACCCTCTCATCCGCCTACCGCGCCGCCATCAACTGCTTCACGCGTTCGATCTCGACGGGATTCGTCGCGACTCCGTCGCGCTTCAGCGCGGTGCCCACGATGACGCCGTCCGCCACGGCGAGGAAGTGGCCCACCGTGCGGGCATCGACGCCGCTGCCCACGAGGATCGGCGCCGCCGTCGGCGCACCGGCGTGGCCCGTCACCAGCGCGTGCTTGATTTTCTTCACCTGCGTGATGTCCGTGGGCCGGCCCGTGCCCGCGCCGCTGACGATCAGCCCGTCCGCAAGGCCTCGCCCCAGCGTTTCAATCGCCTCATCCTCGATCGCACGCGGTTGGCCCAGCGGAGAGGAATGCTTCACATCCACATCCGCGAGCACGGAGATGTCGCCCGCATCGAGCTGGGACCGCAGCCGCTGCAAGTCGTGGGCGATGCCTTCGATCACGCCCTGATCCGTCACCCGCGCTCCGCAAAGGACATTCACGCGGATGAAGTTCGCATCAGCCGCCAGCGCGATGGCGATGGCGGAGAGACCATCATTTCGCAGCACGTTGATGCCCAGCGGGATCGGGCAGCGCCGGCGCACCTCGGCGGCGAGATCCGTCATGCACGCCACAACATGGGCCGGCACCCGGCCCGGGAAGAACGGCACATCGCCGAAGTTCTCCAGCATCAGGCCATGCACGCCGCCGGCGGTGAGCGCTTCGGCGTCGGCGATCGCCTGCTTGCGCACCTGATCGAAACTGCCCGCATAACGCGGGCTGCCCGGCAGCGGCAGCAGATGCACCATGCCGATCACGGGTTTGGTTCCACTGGGCCAGAGGTGAAGCATGAGGGAAGTATAGAAGAGGAGAGGAGGAGGTAGAGGAGGTAAAGGAGGTAAAGAAGGTAAGGGAAGGTAAAGAAGGCACGGAAGGCAGAGAAGACAGCGGAGCCTTGTGGAGTGTCGCACGACCTTGATCAGACTCTCGATAGCCGCACCGTCTGCGCTGCGCGTCGGCAACGAATGACGCGGAATGACTCGCACTGCGGACAGTGCGGCTATCAACTCTTCTGCGCTGCTTTCGCCTGCCTTTTGTCCCCTGTCCCCTGTCCCCTGTCCCCTGTCTCCTATCCTCCCTCCCTCCCCTGTCCTCTGGTACGCTCTTCACATGTCATCCCCGCGAAAAATTCTCATTCAGCTCGACAGTGATCCGCACGCCAGCGTGTTCGACCGTGTCGTCGCCATCGACAGCGGCGCGGACGAACTCTTCTCCTACGGCAACGTCACGCTCGACCAGGTGCAGGGCCTGGTGCATGGTGCGATCTTCACGCGCGGCCCGAAGGATCTGAGCCACACCGCGATCTTCATCGGCGGCAGCGATGTGGCCAGGGGAGAAGCGATGCTGCAGCACGTGGTGAAATCGTTCCTCGGCCCGTTGCATTGCTCGGTGATGCTCGATGCGAACGGTGCGAACACCACCGCCGCCGCCGCTGTGCTGCGGGCCGGCAAACATGTCGATCTTGCGAAGACGACCGCGCTGGTGCTCGGCGGCACCGGGCCCGTCGGGCAGCGGGTGGCGCGGCTGCTGGCGCGGCAAGGCGCGGCGGTGCGTCTCGGCAGCCGGTCGGCGCAGAAAGCCGGCCCCGTCGCCGCTCACATCAACCGAACGGTGGGCAGCGAGCATGTGACCGCGGTGGCCACGGGCAGCGATGCGGAAGTGGCCGGCGCCATCGTCGGGTGCCAGCTCGTCATCGCCGCAGGCGCAGCCGGAGCGCGGTTGCTCTCCGCGGCGGCGCGAAAGAACGCCGCGGCATTGAAGGTTGCGATCGACCTGAACGCGGTGCCGCCCCTGGGCATCGAGGGCGTCGACGTTTTCGACAAGGAAAAACAGGTCGACGGCGTGATCGCCTACGGCGCGATCGGCGTGGGCGGCACGAAGATGAAGATTCACAAGGCGGCCGTCGCGGCCTTGTTTGAAACCAACGACCAAGTGCTGGACGCGGAAGCGATCTACGAAATCGGAAGGAAACTGTCATGAGTCACCGTCTTGCAAACGCCTTGCTCCTGCTCCTGCTGCTGCTCTCCCTCGCCGGCTGCCAGGCCGCGGCTCCGACGAAGATCGCGTTCGGGTCGTGTCTGAAACAGGACAAGCCCGCGCCGATCTGGGACAGCGTCGCCGCGACGCAGCCGGATCTTTTTCTGTTCATCGGCGACAATATTTACGCGGACACGGATGACATGGAAGTCATGCGGAAGAAGTACGCCGACCTTGGCGCGATGCCCGGATATCAGAAGCTCAAGGCGACGTGTCCGATCTACGCCACCTGGGACGATCACGACTACGGCAAGAACGACGCCGGCGTGGAGTATCCGATGAAGGTGGAGTCGCAGAAGGAATTTCTCACGTTTTTTGAGGAGCCTGCGAGTTCGCCGCGATGGAAGCGCCCGGGCGTTTACGACGCGAAGGTGCTGGGCCCGCCGGGGCAGCGGGTGCAGATCATTCTGCTGGACACGCGCTATTTCCGCAGCGCGCTGAAGCAGCATCCGCCGCAGAGATTGCGCGGACTGGGGCCGTATGTCGCCGACGATCGCCCGGAACTGACGATGCTCGGTGAGGAACAATGGAAATGGCTGGAGGAGCAACTGCGGCAGCCGGCGGAGATTCGCATCATCGCCTCGAGCGTGCAGGTCGTGCCGGAGGAGCACGGCTGGGAATACTGGGCGAACTTCCCGCACGAGCGCTTCCGCCTGTTTCAACTCATCGGCCAGACCAAGGCGAAAGGCGTCGTGCTCCTTTCCGGGGATCGCCACCTGTCGGAGATTTCATGCCTGGCAAAGAATGATCCGGCCAACGGCGCCGGCTACCCGATCTACGACATCACTTCGTCGAGCTTGAACGTGCCCAGCGGCGGCAACATTGGTGAAAAGAACAAACACCGCGTGGGCGACCACTTCCGCATGGTGAACTTCGGCATGATCGGCATCGACTGGTCAGCCAAGGATCCGACGCTTCAGTTTGATATCCGCGATGTGGACGGTCAGACGCAGCGCACTCACAGCGTCAAATTGAGCGAGTTGCAGTGAGGCTGCTCCGGTCCCCTCTCCCTCCGGGAGAGGGTCAGGGTGAGGGCGGTTCACCTTATGCGCTGAGACGCGCTGTGGAAGGCGAGTGAAAAGTGCCAAGGGGATAGTGAAAAGTGCCAAGAGGATAGTGAAAAGTGCCAAGGGAATAGTGAAAAGTGCAAAGTGAAAAGTGCAAATTGCAAAATGAGAACTGAAGAGTCGCGCTGCGCTTCACTTTGCACTTTGCACTTTTCACTTCTTCATCTCCCCCGTTCACCGGCCCTCACCCCAGCCCTCTCCCGTCCCCCGGCGAGGGAGAGGGGGCCGGAACGATCCACTCTCGTCACGGCGCGTCCACGATTTCCGGATGCACCGTGCCCTGGAACTTCGGGATCACCACCGCTGAATAGGGATGCGTCGGCGTCTTCGGCGCGGCGGCGGGGTTGTGCGGCTGCATGGAAATGCCCTGCACGAACAGCTTCGCGCCCTTCTTCTGCGCACTGTTGACTTTCACGCCGTAGTTGCCCGTCGGTTGCGTGCCCAGCGACACGATCACCACGCTCTCGCGGTCGAAGTCCACTTCCAGCGGCGCGAGGTTCAGCGTCGTCTGGTTCGCCGCGTTCACCAGCACCGCGCCGGGCAACTTCAGGCTGGCGTCATCGCCCTGCATTTCGCGCAGCACGGGCACCGGCTCGGTGTTGGCGGCAACGGCAGGAGCGGGGTCGACGTTGCCGGAGGGATTGGAAGCCGATTGGCAACCGACCATCGAAAGGGTGACGACGAGCAGAGCAATGCGGTGAGTCATGTGATGCATGTCGAACTCCTGGCTGATGCGGGCGAGCAATGGTTTCGTAGGGTGCGTCAAGGCTCGGCGCGGACGCACCGCGGTCAACGGCGATGCCACACGGTCAACGGCGACGCACCAAGATTCACGGCGATACCGCACGATTCACCGCGACGCCATACGGTGCGTCCGCGCCGAGCCTCGACGCACCCTACATCCGATCAATCTGCGGCGGCGTGCATCGCAGTTACGGCTTTCGCCGCAGAATCATGGCGTGAAACGGGCGGCCTTCGCGGCGGTACTTGCGCTCGAAGTTGGTGCCGACCAGTTCGCCTTCGCCCGCCGAGTCGGGGCTTTCAAACGGCAGGATATCGAAAAGTTCCGGCACCTGGGCCGCGTGTTCGTTCATCCACGCGAAGTAGTCGGTGTGGTCCGTCGCCAGGCGCACGTGGCCGGCCGGTTGCAGCACGCGGTGCATCTCGCGGAGGAACGGCACCTGAATGAGACGGCGCTTGTGATGCCGCGCCTTGGGCCAGGGGTCTGGAAAATAAATATGCACCTGTCGGAACGTGGCGGGCGCGATGTAGTTGCGGATGAACATCGCCGCCTCGATATGCAGCAGCCGCACATTGGTGAGTTGCCGCCGGCGGCAGCGGTCGGCTCCGTATCGCCAGAACGCCTTGGCCCACTCGATGCCGATGTAGTTCACGTGCGGCGTCAGCGCCGCCTGCTGCACGAGGAAGGTGCCCTTGCCCGAGCCGATCTCCAGTTCCAGCGGCCGCGCGTGCTCGGCGCTGTCCGGCGGGCAGCCGGGGGCGAACCACGCGCGCACGTCGATCGCGCCCTGTTCGAAGGGCGGCAGTTGCGTCTGATCGATGCCCACGCCGGTGACATCAAGTTCCTTGCCATGTCCTAGTGAAAGCGCCATGCGGGAAGGATACGGATGAAAGGGGGAATGTCGAAATCGAGACGGGCTGAGTCTCGTCCAATTTTGCAGTGCGGAACCGAGGCAGGCGTTTCTCGTATCAACTGTCCGTGCTAGACTGGCCGCTCCGCCGCCGCGCGATGCATGCGGTGGCGGCCGGTTCCGATTCCATTCCTTCCCATTCTGGAGATTTCGCCCATGTTCCATGCTTCGATGCTGCACCGTTCCCTGCTGGCCGGCGCCGCGGCGCTGGCGTTCGCCTCGCCCTTCGCCGCCCCCGCTTTCGCCGGCGACAAGACCGCCAAATCCACCGACGCCTGGGGCCAGGAAGTGGTCGTGAAGGGATACGACGACGCCAAGAACCCCGGCAGCGAGTGGTTCGTGCACGATCCCTCGCGTCCGCAGCCGCCCCGCGCGGATGCGAAGGACATCAAGCCCAACCTCGGCGTCAAGGCGCCTCAAGGCGCCGTCGTGATCTTCGACGGCGAAAATCTCAACGCCAACGCCAAGTGGAAAGTGGAGAACGGCTACGCCGAGATCCAGGGCGGTGGACTCACCAGCAAGGAAAGCTTCGGCTCCGCGCACTTCCACATCGAGTGGGCGGCGCCCAAGGAAGTGAAAGGCGCCGGCCAGGGCCGCGGCAACAGCGGCATCATCATCATGGGCAAGTACGAAGTGCAGGTGCTCGACAGTTGGAAAAACGCCACGTATCCCGACGGCATGGCCGGCTCGGTCTACGGCCAGAACCCGCCGAAGTTCAACGCCGCGGTGGAGCCGGGCGAATGGAACAGCTACGACATCGAGTGGCACGCGCCGAAGTTCGAGGACGGCAAACTCGTCAAGCCCGCCCGCGTCACCGTGATCTGGAACGGCGTGAAAGTGCAGGACAACTACGAACTGGTCGGCGTGGTCAGCCACCGCGGCGCGACGAAATATCAGCCGCACCCCGCCAAGGCCCCGCTGCACATCCAGGACCACGGCGACAAGGTGCGCTTCAAGAACATCTGGGTGAAGCCGATTGAGGATTGAGTGGGGAGAAGTCAGAGGTCAGAGAGCAGAGGTCAGAAGACAGAGGTCAGAAGACAGAGGTCAGAAGTGACAAACGCCGGCAAGCGCCGGCGTTTTTTATTTCACGTTCGGTGTACTCCCCGTTTAGCGCCCGCCCGAAGGGCGGGATGCCGCGCTCACGTTGCCGTCCCCGTGCGCCCCGCCAGCAGCCTGCCGATCGGCGCGGTGATTTCCAGCTTCTCCAGCAGGATGCGCAGGATGGCGGTGATGGGCGCCGCCAGCAGCATGCCGATGACGCCCCACATGGTGCCCCAGAAAATCAGGGCGAGCAGGATGGTCACCGGGTGCAGGTCCAGCGAGTTGCCGATGATGCGCGGCTCCACCAGGCTGCCCAGCACGATCTGAATCCCGGCGGGGATGGCGATCGCCAGCACCGCGGTCGTGGCGGAGACATTCGGATCGACCAGCACCACCGGCAGCGGCAGCAGCGTCGCCACGATGGAGCCGATGTTGGGCACGAAGTTGAGCAGGCACGCCATCAGCCCGAACACGAGCGCCAGGGGCACGCCCAGCACGGTGAGCACGCACCACACGAGGATGCCGGCGAAAACGGAGACGCCGGTCTTGGCGATGAGGTAGCGTTTCACGTGCGATTCGATTTCGACCCACACGGACGGAAACGAGCCGGGCGGATACTGCGGAGCCGGCGCGGCGACCGCTCGCGAATAGCGCTGGCCGGTGAGGAGGAAGGAAAGGAAGATCAGCACCAGCACGCCGTGCGAGACGATGTTCAGTACGGCAGTGAGCACGTTGACGAGCAGGTTGACGATGGTCTGCGAGGACACGCCGATGAGATTGCCGATGGCGCGCTTGTTGGTGTCGGCCTGCGGAGGTAATTCAGGTGCGGCGGGGGATACTGATGCTACTGCTGCTGCTGCTGATGATGGCGGCGGCGTCGTGTCGGGCGTTGCGTCGGCGAGATGGTTGATCGTGGCCAAGGGCGGCACTGGCGACGTTTCGCCGGTCGCGGCGATTTTGCCCGCATCCTTGCCTGCGTCGCCGGCGGATTTCGGCGCGTCATTCTTTGCGAGGGGTTCCGTCGGCGTGTCGTTCGCCGTTGTCCCGGCGGCATCACGGTCATCCGCTTTCGGCGCCGGCTTCGGCGCTGGGGCCGAGCCCTTGGATTCCTCTTTCTTCGCATCGTCCTTCGGCGCTTCGCCGTCTTTGCTTTCATCCTGTTTCGGCGTCGGCGTGCCGCCGATGCCGATGCGTTCCAGGGGCAGCACGTCCATGGCTTTGCTGACGACTTTTTCGAACTGCTCCTGGTACCGCGCGACATTGGTGCCCAGTTGCGTCAGGCCGACGGACACGACGATCGAGAGTCCGACGATCACGGCGAACGAAATGGCGATCGTGCCCAGCACCGCCAGCCAGTGGGGCAGCCGCAGCGAGCGCACCTGAAACGCCACCAGCGGCTTGAGCACCATCATCAGCAGGAACGCCACGACGACCGGCACGAGCGTGGTCTGCAGCCAGTACAGCGCAAAGGCGATCGCCACGGCGCTGAGGATCAGCAGGCATACCGTCTGCACGCGTTTTTCGACTTCGACGGGAGCAGGCATGTGAACAAGATAACCGAGGGCTTATCGCCGTGGTGAAGTTGATCGAGCCGTTGCGCCGTCCGCGCGGAAAAAAAGATCATCCGGCACTTGCGTACTCGACAAGTGCTGACATGGTCGCGTCGGAGTCTTGAACAGAGCCGGAGTCTGTGACTCCGGTCGATTTGAAGCGGCTCAATGCCGCTTCAAATCGTATTCGCGCCCTGTATTTCCGGTTGCACGAGTGGCCGCCGCGCCGAGTTTCGCCTCGCCGGGATCGACCCGGCTCGGCGAACCGGAGTCACAGACTCCGGCTCTGACAAGACATGTGTGCATTTGCCGGATGAACCAAAAAAAGCCCGCCGGTTCGCGGCGGGCTTTGAAGTTTCACAACAGGCGAGCCGTCGGCGGCCGCGCTCATTCCGCTTTCTTCGCTTCTTCGATGGTGAACGCGTACTTGACGCTGTATCCGGTCATTTCCAGGCGATAGTTGCCCGGTCCTAGGGTGATGAACTTCTCGCCTTTTTCGCCGAGGCGGATGGGGCCGACGCTGCCGGCGCTGCGCCAGTCCTTGCTCTTGCCGCGTTCGACTTCCTTGTCGAGCATGACGCGGATGTCGCCTCTTTTTTCGGTGGGGTTGACGTCCCACTTGATGCGGAACGCGGGCGCGGTGGTGGTGAACGATTCGTAGACGGGCTTGACGGTGGTGTCGTCGTAGCCGCCTTTGCCGCCCTGGCCGGTGCGACGATTATTGCCGCCGCCGTTGCCGCCCTTGATGGTGGTGTTGGTGATGGTGCCGGCGAGCGTGGCGGTGGATTCCCACTCGACTTTTGATTTGCGCGGCGATTCCTTGGGCGTCTCTTTCGTTTTGGCGTCCTCGGCATGAACGCCGCCAAGGGAAAGGATCAGGATCAGAGCCAGGGCGAGTCGTGGGAACATGGGCACCCTCCGAAGGTGAGATCGTGTGTTCACGTACCGGTGCAAGTTTAATGACATCGTTGAGCGGGTTCAATGTTTTGCTGGAGGCTTGTTACAAAGCATCGCCAGCGGCGCACGCGAAACGCCAATGGCCTACTGCCTGCGGGGAGCTACAGTACTCCCATGTCGAGCATCCTCCCCGGCATCGACCTGCCTTCCTCTCCTTCGCCGCACCGCGACGCGGACCTCGCCCAGCTTGGGTTCGTCGACGTCGAACGCAGCCCCAGCGTCGAAGTCTTCATGGACATGGTCGCCCGCCTCAGCCAGGCCACCGCGCCCAAGGACGTGATGAACATCTACGGCCAGGCCGTCCGCAAGGCGCGCGGCGACATGGCGCTGATCACCCTCAGTTGCAAGGGCCTCAAGCCCGGCCAGTACCGCATCACCCGCCAGCTCGATTACGACTGGACCAACATCGCCGAATCCAACGATCCCTGGCGCGACCGCGATCGGCTCACCATCCACGCCGGCGGCATCCTCGGCCGACTCATCGCAACCAGCCAGCCCAAACTCGCCACCGATCTGCGCGTCGAGCACGATCCCGTGCTGGCCGACTGGCTGGCGAAGTTCCGAACCCTCGCGGCCGTGCCCAACTTCATCGATGGCCTGGCGACGCACTGGTCCATCATTCTCCGCAAGGAACCCAACGGGTTCACGCTCACCGACCTGGAAGAGTTCATCATCCGCGGCAACCTGATCGGCGCGACGGTGACGAACAAGATCATCGAGCGCGAGCTGCGCGAACTGAACGATCGCATGCAGCGCGAAGTGGAAAAGATCGCCAGCATCCAGCGGGCGCTCCTGCCTCACGTGCTGCCCAAGATTCCAGGCCTGGCGGTGGCGGCGAGCTATGAAACGTTCGATGTCGCCGGCGGAGACATGTACGACTTTGTTTACCTGCCTTCGCGCGAGCATCCGGAAGTCATCGACCCCAAGGCCCCATGGGCGTTCCTGATTGCCGACGTCTCCGGGCATGGACCGGCGGCGGCGGTGCTGGCGGCGATGCTCAATGCGATTCTCTACTCCTACCCGAACGCGCCCGACGCGGGGCAAACGAACCGGCCTTCCGATGTGCTTGCCTATGCGAACAGTCACCTCTGCGCCAAGCGCATCGACGAGAGTTTCGTCACCGCGGTGCTGGCGTCCTATGAGCCGGACACCCGGCGGTTCACCTGGTGCCGCGCGGGACATCCGTTCCCGATCGTGAAGACCAAGGGCAAGCCCCTGCGCACGCTCACCGAAGGCGCGGGCCTGCCGCTGGGCATCCTCGACGATGCGGTGTACGAATGCGACTCGATCATCCTCGAGCCCGGCCAGACGGTCGTCCTCTACACCGACGGCATCATCGAATCGCTCAGCCCCAAAGGCGAGGAGTTCGGATTCGAAGGCGTCGAACGCGCCCTCGAAGCCTGCACCGGCGAGCCGGACTGCGTCGTCGGCTCCATCATGAAGGCGCTGCGGGCCCACGAAGGCGGACACCGACCCAAGGACGATCAGACGATCGTGGCGTTTCAGGTCAGAGAATAGCGCGGACCCACAACGACGCTTGATATGTTTTCGACTCCGATCGCCCTAGAACACATTCTGAGAGAGGCCATGTATGGGACATGAGAACTTCAGGACGGCGCAGGTAGCATCCTTATGCGCTCTGGCCATTAGTTCGATCACGTTATTTCTCGTTGCCATTTCGTTGTGGCAGTCATCTCAAAACACTTCCAGGGGGATCATTGAGGCCGAAGGTCTTGTGGTAAAAGACAACAAAGGACGAGTGCGTGGCGAACTAAAGTGCTTCGGCGATAGCATCAATTTACGGCTGTTTGATTCTGATGGCAACGCACGCGTTGTCGCCGCGGTGAACGAGCTGGGAAAACCAGTGGTTGGGGTAAACAATGCCGATCTGTCAGAGATTGCCGTAATGACGCCGCAGGTGTTGACGATTGGCGAGCGAGACTCACCTCAGAAAGTGATAGTCGGCGCAATCAAAGGGGTTCCCATGATTTTGGTAAACTCGAAAAGAGATCAGGACTCCGTCAAGTTAGTATGTGATCAACAGGTCGCTGGACTCGTCATCGATCATCACAGCGAGCTGGGGAAGCGACAAATCAAGGTGATATCTGAACGCGACGGCACGGCTATGTTCGACGTTGCCGGGCAGGATCCAAAAGCATCAAGAGTTAGGCTAGGTATCACGTCGCACGACCAATCTATATTGACATCCCGAGACAAGACTGGCGCGCTCGAATCGAACCTGCTACCCGCGAACACTCCATGAGCAACGTTCTCCACTTCGGCGCCAAGGGCGACGGCACCACCGACGACACCAAAGCCATCGAGCACGCGCTCGTGCAGGGCGATGGCGTCCTTGAGTTTCCGCGCGGCGATTACCTGGTCACGGGTACCATCGTCGTGCCGCTGGCCAAGACCGGTCGCGTGGCGATTCGCGGCGACGGCGGCACCGCCAAGGTCATCATGGCGGGGCCGGGGCCGGCGTTTCACCTGCTGGGCACGCACGGCGGCACCGCACATCCGCCCGACTTCAAGCCCGAAGTCTGGGCCGGCCAGCGCATGCCCACTGTCACGCAGATTGAAGTGGAAGGCAGGCACCCCGAAGCCGACGGCTTCCGCGTCGAGGGCGTCATGCAGGCCACGTTCGAGTCCGTCCTCCTCCGCGAGCTGCACAACGCCATCCACGTCGTCAAACGCAACCGCAACGTACTTATCTCGCATTGCCATATCTATCATTGCACCGGCGTCGGTGTGTATTTAGACGGCGTCAACCTGCATCAAACCAATATTGCTTCCAGCCATATTTCATACTGTCGCCGCGGCGGCATCCGTATCGAGAAGAGCGAGATCCGCAACCTGCAGATCACCGGCAACGACATCGAATACAACAATGCGAATACATTCAAGGGGCTGGAGAACGAACCCACCGCCGAGATATGGATCGACGCCTCGGCCGACGGCGCCAGCGTCCGCGAAGGCACCATCGCCAGCAACACGATTCAAGCGACCTACAGTCCCGGCGGCGCCAACATCCGCATGATCGGTCAATCCCGTTTAGCGGAAACGCCGCAGGCGTCTGGCCCGGGCGCGAACGCGTCTCCCTCCGACGGCAATCGCAAGGCCGGCATGTGGACCATCGCCGGCAACCTCATCGGCAGCCAGGAAACCAACGTGCATCTGCTCAACTGCCGGGGCGTCGTCCTGTCCGGCAACTTCATCTACTCCGGGCACCAGCGCAACGTCCTCGTCGAAGGCGGCAAGAACATCGTGATGACCGGCAACTGCTTCGAACACAATCCCGACTACAAGGAGAAGGAACTATGCACCGGCGTGCGCGTGGTGGACAGTGAAAATGTCACCTTCGCAGGCTCCATCCTCCACGATTGCCAGGCGGGCAAACATACAGTCGCCACCGAGGCGAAGTTCGCCCGGCAAGGCCTGCTTGAAGTGGTGCGCTGCAGGCGCGTGTCGCTCAGCGGCTCACAGATACTCGACGGCGTGCCACACTGTCTGTATGTCGAAAGCAGCGACCACGTGAACCTCAACGGCTGCACCTTCATGGACACGCGCGAACCGAAGCTCACGCAATCCCCCGTCAAGTTCACCGGCAGGGGCGCGGGCAGTTTCGTCAGCGGCTGCACCATCGGCAAGGGTGTGAGTGATGCCCTGATCGTTGAGAAAGACGCCGGCGTGACAGTTGAGCAGAATCTGGTTACATAAATGGGAAGCGGCGCCTCGTCGCCATTCGCCACAGGCGCACCCCGGCGTACAGTCGTGGGTCGTCTCAGCCGCCAAGCGGCGGCAGTCCCGATCCCGGGTGTCAGCGAAGGGAAACCGATTCGTGCAATGAACCCACAGAAAGGTTTGAACCATGCATGACACGCTCATCGAGCAATTCGCCTCCGCCGGCGCCGCGCTTCGCCGAGCCGTTGCGGACTTGACGCACGCTGAAGCGCTGGCCCGGCCCGGTCCGGGTGATCCGGCGGCGGGGGCGTGGTCGATCCAGGAACTGGTCATTCACCTGGCCGACGCCGACGCGGTGGCGATCAACCGGATGAAGTGGGTGATCGCCGAGAACAATCCGCCGCTGCCGGGGTTTGACGAGAATGCGTGGACCAGGTCGCTCTTCAACGAGGCACAGTCGCTGGAGGATGCGGTGACGCTGTTCGAGGTGAATCGCAGGCAGTTCGCGCGGGTGCTGCGGCAACTGTCTGCAACCGCGGGGGCGGCGGCGGCGTTCGAGCGCTTCGGCACGCACAGCGAACGCGGCAAGGTCACGCTGCTGGACCTCCTGAAAACCTACACCGGCCACTTCGATCATCACATGACGTTTCTCCACGCGAAGCGAGCGCGCCTGGGCAAGCCGGTGAAGTGATGCAGGTTCCATCTGAATGTCGCGCCGAGGATCAGGTTTGATGCCACTGGCAGGCTCGGCTGCCAGTGCCCCAGCTTGTGCTAACGAACTCGATTGTCCCATCACGCTTTCTTGTAAAGCTTCGCCACGTAATCGCCGTAGCCGTTGTAGAGCAGCGTGGGCCGCACTTCCATGTCCGGCAGCACGCGCTCGCGCGCCTGCGTCCAGCGCGGATGAGGCACGTGCGGGTTCACGTTGGATTCGAAGGGATATTCATCCGGCGCCAGCTTTTCCCAGAACGTCGTCGGCTGTTTCTCCACCAGCTCGATTTTGACAATGGATTTGATGGACTTGTAGCCATACTTCCAGGGCACGATGATCCGGAACGGCGCGCCGTTCTGTTTCGGCAGCGGCCGGCCGTACATGCCCGTGCCCAGCAGCGTCAGCTCGTGCATCGCCTCATCCATGCGCAGGCCCTCGAAATAGGGCCAGGGATACCAGTGCTGCAGCTCGATCCCCGGCATGCCTTCCTTGTCCTGGGCCGTGAAAAAGCGCACAAACTTCGCGCTGTCCTTCGGCTCCACCAGTTTCAGCAGCTTGCCCAGCTCGATCCCCGTCCAGGGCACGTCCATCGCCCACGCCTCGACGCAGCGGAAGCGGTAGGTGCGCTCCTCCTGCTCCTTGCCCAGCAGCTTGAAAATGTCGTCGATGGAAAACTTGCGCGGCTTGCCGCACTCGCCGGTGATCTCGATGGTCCACGGCTCCACCTTGAACTTCTTCGTCAGACGCCAGACGCGTTCCTTGTCCGTGGTGAACTCGTAAAAGTTGTTGTAGATGTGCGGCGAAATCTCTTCGGTCAGCTTGTCGTTCTTGCCCGGCAGTTTGTAGTTGGCGTTTCGCTTGGCGGGGAAAAGCGCGTGGACCTGGGCGCTCATGATGCCGGGGCGAATCGCCGGATGCTCGTGCTCGGGCAGGAGCCTGGCTTCTTTCTTCTCGCCGTCAGGCGTCGCGGCGGGCTTTTCCTCGGCGCGAGTCTGCCCGCCACCGACGGCCGCGCCGGCGATCGCCGCGCCGCCCAGTCCGAGCCGCGCGAGAAAGTGCCGGCGATTCAGGTACGCCGCTTCAGGTGTGGGTTCGAGTCTGGGCAGGCGGAGTCGGTTCTTGCTCATACGAAAAGCCTCGGGAAAAGGGCGGGGATTCAGAAGCCGCGGCTGGACAAACAACCGGCGTTCGGCCTTGCATTGTAGTGCGCCACGTGCGATTTCGATGCGTGAGTTGAAGGGTTGGATACGCCAAGGATTCCCGGCCAGGTAGCCGCGGCTACGTCGCGCCTCGCTACCTATACTCCTTGCATGGGGCATCGCCGGCTCATCACGATCGCTGTGCTTCTCTTGGCGCGAATGGGATTCGCTGCCGACGCGCCCTCATCTGCCGTCACGCCTTCGATTTCCGGCGCGCCTTCGCCTGCCGACACTCCCGCCGCCGCCGACGAACTCTTCGGCCCGCTCATCGCCCCGATGCACATCATCGACGCGCCGCCGGGGCTGGATTCCTTCACCGCCGCCAGCAACCCGACGATTCACGTGCTGCCCGACGGCAAGGCGCTGTGGCTGGGGGTGGAGCCGCGCGCCAACGTGTGGGCGATCATCGTCTTCTTCTGGCCGGAGCTGACGATAGCGCTGCTGTTGTTGCTGCTGCTGTGGCCGACATGGCGCGTCGGGCGGGTGATGCGCCGACCGCAGGCCAGGGGCCAGCCGCATTGCCGGCGGTGCAACTACCAACTCACGGGCAACACCTCGGCGACATGCCCGGAATGCGGCTGCGAGCTGACGCCGCGAAACCAGGTGACCGGCCGATCGCGCAGACGTCGCGCGCTTCCGTCGCTGATTATCGCCACGGTGCTGCTGGCCGGCCTGACCACGCTGGCGGTCCTGTGGGAAAAGCCCAGCGCGTTCGGATGGTGGACCGTCGAACCCGTGCTGCCGCGCGAAGGCAGCGTCAACGAATGGTTTCACTGGTACAGCGGGCCTGCGTACCGATGGTGCCAGCGGAACCGCGTGAAACTCTACGGCTGGCTTCCGGGTGATGGCCTGAACGCGGCGCAGCTGTGGGAGGTCGATCTGCGCGAGCCGAGACGCATGACGCTCGTGCATGAATATGCACTGGAGAACTGGATCTCCGGCGGTGTGCCCGACTCGCCGCGGTTCTGGATCAGGGATGGCGCGGTCGGCGTTGCCGACAACCGGGGGTGGCGCCTGTACGATCCGGTCGAACGGAAAGTCCGCCTTATCATGCCGTGGCAGGAGTCCCTGATCTCCAACGGTGAGCTGACCGTCGGCAGGTTCACCGAAGATCGCAGGCTGCTGTTCGACAACAGAACCCTCGAATCGTTCGTTGCCTGGGACACGGCCAGTTGGAAGCCGCATGTATTCCCCGTTCCCGCGCCGCAAGGCGATCGCCTGGTGGTCACGAAGGCCTCGCTGATCGCCGGAGAGCGCGGCGCGGTGATCGAGTATCACCTGGCCGGCAAGGAGCGCGACAAAAGGATCATCGGATGGTGGCCCGAAACCGGCGAGCTCCTGCCGATGCCGCCGGAATGGATGGACTACGGATTCGACCGGTATGCGTTCGCAAATGAGCGGCGCTATCTCGTCGGTGAGCAGGAGACATGGACGGGCAACGGACAACTCGCATGGGATTTGAAGACAGGCAAGGCGCTGGCGGAGATCGACGACGTGGGACTGGGGAAGGTCAACGGAGAACGAATTGACCTGGTTCTCATGGCGGTGAGCAAACGGGGAAGCAAGGCGTATCTCATCGGCCGCAACACCAAGGAGCGCTGGCACGAATGGAACCTGGAGACGGGCGAGGTGACGGCACTTCCACACGCGCCGGCGGGGCGCGATGCGGACGATCTCACGTGGGTTCGCTCAATCACCGAGGTGCTCGATCCGCCGGTGATGGCGTTTGAGGTCGTGAATGGCTTGAATGGCTGGGGCATTGAAGTGCGTGAACGCGTCCGTGACAACAAGGTGGACGCTATTCCTACCCCGACACCCGTCGGCTCGTTCTTCCAATGGATCAATTACGACACGTTCGATACCGGCATTACCTTGTCGCCCGACAAGCGCTTCGTCGTGGTGTGCGGGGATAAACGGTTCCTCTCGGCGACCGCTG
This sequence comes from uncultured Phycisphaeraceae bacterium, assembly GCA_964426135.1. GTDB lineage: Bacteria > Planctomycetota > Phycisphaerae > Phycisphaerales > Phycisphaeraceae > CAYRPN01. Next base: position 48,058 of record CAYRPN010000011.1, read on the forward strand.
GCTCCACCGTCGTCGTCTTCGATCGCCAGAAACGTCAATGGATCGGCCGCTTCGGCGACGCGACGCATTGCAGCAATTTCCTCGACGCGCGGTGGTCGGATGACGGCCGACTGCTGATCGTGATCGGCGAAGGCGAGACGAACAGCCGCGTGCTGGTGTTTGATATGGAGCGGTTCAGATAGAGCACCTCAGAAAAGAGTGCGACAACATTCGCGGACCTGTTCACAGCACGCGACGCGAGTGCCAGGGGCTGCCTTGCGAGCCTTTCAGGTTCCCCATCCTGGCTGCGACGACGCGAGAGCCACGCAAGCCAGTCTTTATCATTCGCACAAAGTTTGGTACAATACCGACATGCTCACGTCCCACCATTGCGGGCCGGCGTTGTCATTGCGCCGGCAGCCTGGATTCCGGTCGCTGCACGTTGAATGCAGATCACTGGCGCCTGCGGATCGCCTGGCGATGGCGGGCTCTGCGCGGCGTTATCAATGTGGCCGGAAAGTGTCCTACCTTTCTGGCAGTCGATTCGATAAGCATCTGTTCTTGCAGCGGTTAGCTCGATTTTCAGGCCCCCCGGGGGTCGGTGACCGGCCACTTTGGGGTGGCCGGGATGAACGGCCTGCAATTCGTACAATCCTCGGACTGTTACCCTGACGCTGCCGTACACAAGTCTGGGTACGGAACCGAACCGTTCGACCACGCCTGCCTGACTCCTGATCTTTCCAATCTCCCCGCCGAGGTACATGCCATGCGTCACCGTCTTGCCGCGTTTTTGACCGTCACCGCAATCTCCGCCAGCGCCTTTGCCGCGGGCAACTGGCCGACGTGGCGCGGGCCCAATCGCGACGACATTTCGCCGGAGAAGGGGCTGCTGAAGGAGTGGCCGGCAGAGGGGCCGAAGATGGTGTGGATGTTCGACAAGGCGGGCATCGGGTACAGCGGGTACTCGATCGTGGGCGATCGGCTGTACACGATGGGCGGGCGCGACGATGTGGAGCAACTCATCTGTGTGGACACAACCAAGGGCGCCGAGGCCTGGAAGGCGGACATCGGCAAAGTGCTGAACAACAACTGGGGCGATGGGCCGCGCGGCACGCCCGCGGTCGATGGTGACATGGTTTACGCGCTGGGCGGGCAGGGCACGCTGATCGCGGCATCGACGAAGGACGGCAAGATCGCCTGGCAGAAGTCGCTGACCAAAGACCTGGGCGGGGGCACGCCGGGCTGGGGCTACACCGAGAGCGTGCTGGTTGATGGCGACAAAGTCCTCTGCACGCCCGGCGGCAAAAAGGGCGCGGTGGCGGCGCTCGACAAGAAGACCGGCGATGTGAAGTGGCAAAGCAGCGAGTTCACCGACGGCGCGCAGTATGCCTCGATCATCGCGATCGAGTACGGCGGCAAACGGCAGTATGTGCAGCTGACGATGAAGACGCTGGTGGGCCTCGATGCGGAGACGGGCAAGGTGCTGTGGAAATCGAGCTGGCCCGGGGCGACGGCGGTGATCCCGACGCCGATCTTCAAGGACGGTCACGTCTACATCAGCAGCGGCTACGGCGTGGGATGCAAGCTGGTGAAACTCGGCGACGGTGGCGCGACCGATGTGTACGCCAACAAGAACATGACCAACCACCACGGCGGCGTCATCCTCGTGGGCGATCACCTCTACGGCTACTCCGACGGCAAGGGCTGGGTGTGCCAGGATTTCAAGACCGGCGACATCGTGTGGAACGAAAAGAGCAAGCTCGGCAAAGGCGCGGTGGCGTACGCCGACGGCATGCTGTACTGCGTGGATGAAGGCAGCGGCACGGTGGCGCTGATCGAGGCGTCGCCCAAGGGCTGGAGCGAGAAGGGCCGGTTCAAGCTGAGCCCACAGACCAAGCTGCGCAAGCCCTCGGGCCGGGTGTGGACGCATCCGGTGATCACGGACGGCCGGCTGTATCTTCGCGATCAGGAGCTGGTGTACTGCTTTGATGTGAAGGACAAGCGCAACTGAGTTGCGTTCGTTTCGACGCTTTCCCCCGGCGTGTCCGCATGGGATACGCCGGGGGAAAGCAATGAAGGGGCACACTTCTTGCCGGGGCACTCAACCATCATGATGTTTCGCGGCGCGGCGGCATCCGTCTGCGGCGGTCTGTTCCGGTTGTGGCACGTGGGCAATTCAGCCATCGCTGGGGGAACAGAAAAACATTGACGCGACGTTTGCATCGCGTGTTGACATATCGTTTTCTTTGCCATGTAGGCGTTGACGCGGCGACGAACCGCGGCGACGCGAACATGAAGTCTTCGCGGACGCCGGTCGATAGAAGCGGTGGACGACGCCGACGGAGGCGCGGACACGGGGCGGTCGCGAAAAGGAAAGAAAAATGTCGCTTGCCGGCGCGTTGCCGGCAGGCAAAGACCTCGACATTCGACGGGTCGCGTTGGCCCGCACGGACGAAAGGGTTGGTTGGGTTGGCCTCTTTGCAAGGAGAAAGCACATGAAGTTCACGAACCGAGTCAAGCAGGGATTTACGCTGGTTGAAATCTTGATCGTGGTGGTCATCCTCGGCATCCTCGCCGCGATCGTGATCCCGCAGTTCACGAACGCCAGCGAGACGGCTCGCGGATCGAGCCTGCAGACGCAGCTCTCGACGATCCGCAGCCAACTGGAGCTCTACCAGGTGCAGCACAACGGCGACTATCCGACGCTGGCTCAGCTGCAGGCGAGCTGGGGCGTGATGACGAACAAGACGACCGTGGCCGGCGTGATCGACAACACGAACGGTGACTTCGGCCCGTACCTGCAGCAGCCCCCGAAGAACGCGTTTGAGAACAGCGCGACGGTGGTTGACGCGGGTTCCGCCGCCGCCGCCGCGGGTTGGACCTACGACGAAGACACCGGCACCGTCAAGGCCGTCTGCCCGGCCGCCAAGGCGACCGAACTGGGCCTGACCACGACCGACGTGGAAACGTACTAATCCCACCTTCGCAAGCAAGATCACCCCGGCCTGACGGCTGGGGTGATTTTTTTTCAGGTTAGCGGGGCGAATGGCGGGAGTGAATATTTTCGCGGCAAGCCAACTCGGAGCCGGAGAACTTTTCGGGTGGCTGGGGCTGAAGGCTTGGCGCAAGCCCCGGCCCAGTGAACCTTGCTCCACCGAGTCACCGTTTCTGCGTCCTTCCAATGTTCTCGCGCCCAGCCGGGGCTCGCGCCGAGCCTTCAGCCCCAGCCACCCGACGCGGTGAGCGATGGGCGGCACATGCTTGGCCGCGGCTCGGCCGGAGCTTCCCCCTCAGTCGATCCGGGCGAGCACCACAGTCGCCTCCCGATCTGGTCGATGACATGTTTGAGTGTTCAGGCGCGCCGTGTCGCGCCGCCAACTGGCAGGAGATTCCCCATGAAATCGCTTCGTTATCTGAACACCGTGTTGACTGTGATTGCGGTGCTGCTGGGCCTGAATCTGTGGACGGCCTGGATGGGCCAGTCTGCCGCGCCCGCGTTCGAGTCGCGCGCCATCGCGGCCGAGAACGAAGGCCTGGCGAACGCCGGCGCTCAGCGCACGCAGATGATCGATCAGCTCAAGCGGCTCGTGCAGCGCGTTGAGGAACAGACCGCGCTGCTCAAGAGCGGAACCGTCAAGGTGAAGGTGGATGCGGCGGAGAAGAAGTGAGCGGGAAGCGGGAAGCCGTTAGCCGTTAGCCATTAGCTCAAAGCCATCAGCCAGAACCTGTGTTCTTTGGCGAACGGGTCACCGCCGATAGCTGACAACTGATAGCTCAAAGCTCCAAGCACCGTCGGAGGCAGAGGGTTTTCACATGCCGATGCGAACGAACAACGCCTTCACGCTGGTCGAAGTGCTGATCACCGTCGCGATCATCGGCATCGCGGCCGGCGTGGTCGTGCCGGTGCTCTCGAACACCAACTCGCTGACCATCCAGGCGGCGGGGCGGCACGTGATCGCGGACCTGCTTTTCGCTCAGAACGATGCCGTGGCGCAGCAGAAGATTCGTCGCGTGGTCTTCGACCCGACCAACCATCGCTACAAGGTCACCAAGCCCGATGGTTCGACGCTGGGAGTTTCGTGGATGGGCGGCGATGCGGCGACGGGCAACTACGAGGTGGATCTGCGCGACGACGAGCGATTCCGCGGCGTGCGGATGGAGAACGTGAACTTCGGCGACAACCAGACGATCGAGTTCGACGTGCTGGGCGGTCCCGACAAGGGCGGGAGCGTGGATCTGGTGAACGGAAACTTCCGGTACCGCGTGAACGTGGCGCCGATCACGGGCCGCGTGACGATCGCGCCGGTGACGGCCACGGTGACGCCGTGACATCGATAGGAGGCTGACGTGTTTGGAAGGAATCATTCAGGGAATCCGATCGGCATTGCGCTGGGCAGCCGGGGCATCCGAGCGGTGCAGACATCGCAGGTCGGGGGCATCATCCGTGCGACCGCCGGCGCCGCGGTGGCGCTGCCTTCGGATGTGGCCGCGTCCGGTCCGGATCGGCGCCGCGCCGAGGCGGACGCGTTGCTGCGGGTGCTCAGCGCCGGACGATTCTCCGGTCGCCGCGCGGTGGTCACACTTCCCGCTTCGGTCACGCAATACAAGAGTCTTCGGGTGCCGCCGATGCCGCCGAACGAACTGCGCGAAGTGGTGCAGTTCGAAGCGACGGGTCGGCTGGGCTTCTCGGCGGATTCGGCAATCCAGTACTACGACGCGGGCGAGATTCGCCAGGGCGAGGAAGTGCGGCAGGAAGTCATCGTCCTCGCCGCCGGTCGGCAGACCATCGACGAATACGTGCAACTGCTCACGTCATGCGGCGTTGATCCGGTGGCCATTGACGCCATTCCCAGCGCGCTGGCGCGATGGTCGAACTCATCGTCCGGCCGCGCCGCGGATCACGTGCAGTTCGTCGTTGATGTGGGCACGAGCGGGACCAATGTGCTGATCGCCCGCGCAGGTCGCGTGATGTTCTTCAAATCGATCGACATCGGCAGTCGTCGGATGGACGAAGTGGTGTCGCAGCAGCTTCACGTTCCGCTGCCCGAGGTATCGGCGCTGCGGGCGCAGCGTCTGGCAGCGATCGGCGCCGGGGCTTCGAACGCGAGCGGTCCGGGCAGCCAGGTGGCGCAGGCCGTGGAAGCCGCGCTGCGGCCGACCATGACGGACCTGGCGCGCGAGGTGGCCCTGTGCGCCCGATACCACAGCATGACTTTCCGTGGTTGTCGACCTGCCGGCACCCTGGTCACCGGCGAAGGCGGCGGCGATCCGCTGCTGCTGGAAACGCTTGCCAACGAAGGCGGCCTGACGCTGCTGGCACCGGAGGCGTACCCCAGGGTTGATCTGGTGGCGTTGGACGAAACGGTGCTGGCGGTGGCGCCGGCGTCGACGTGGTCCGTGCCGGTGGGCCTTTCGATCCGCGCCGAACAGGCGGCCAAGCGAGGTGCGGCATGAACGAGATCAATTTCCTTCCCGAGTCCTTTTATCGCCAGCGCGCCCGTCGACGTCGCGTGTGGCGACACGCGCTGGCGCTGACGCTGGTCGCCGCCGGTCTGATCACCTGGGGTGTGCTGGGGGATCGTTCCCTGCAAAGCCTGCGAAGTTTCGCCCGCCAGATCGAAACCGAGGGCGAGGCTGCGCACGAGCAGGTGAAGGAAGTCGTCCGGCTGCAAGGTGAGTTCCTGAAACTCGCCAAGACGCTGGCTGTTCAGCGCGATGTGGCGCTGCCGGTGTCGTGCAGCAAGCTGGTCGCGACGATCACCCACCTGATGCCGGCGACGGTGGTGCTTACCGACCTGAACATGGATGCCGCCCGGCCGACGCCGACGCAGAAGGCGCCCGAGGCGGACAAGAAGGGCAAGAAGGCCGCTCCGAAAAAAGGAGCGGCGCCCGTCGCGGCTCCGAAGACCGACACGATGCGCATCGAACTGAAGGGCCTGAGCCCCGATGACGCACGCATCGCCGATTTCGTCGGCCGACTGACCGACTGCCCCGCGTTCACGAATGTCAAGCTCGAATACGCCCGAGTGGCGGAGATCGAAGGCATGACCGGCCGGCAGTTCCGCGTCAGCCTGATGGTGCGGCTCGACCGCGACTACCTCCCCCTCGATGCCAGGAAGGACTTGGCCCATGCGGATTGAGAAAGACCAGATTCGCAGCGTGATCATCCTGCTCGCCATGGCGGCCGGGTTTTATTTCGTCGGCTGGCGACCGCAGCAGGCGGAGCGCGCGGAGCTGAACGCCCGCGTGCAGAACACGCAGGAGCAGCTCGGCGTGAACCGCCAGGGTGTCTCCAACCTCAGCGAGCTGCGCCGCCTCGTCGAACAGATGAGCGAACAGGCGCTGACCTCGCACGAGGCGGTGCCCACCTCCACGGAACTGGCGGATCTGCTTCGCAGCCTCACCAACGAACTGCAGACGCAGCGCATGATCGAACCGGAGATCGAAACGGAAGCGATCATCGCCGGCGAGGACTTCAATGTGATTCCGCTCTCGCTGCACTTCCGCGGATCGTTTGAGGGACTGGCGGGTTTCCTGCGCAAGGTCGAATCACTGCCCCGGCTGATCCGGATTCACAAGCTGCACATCGACGCGGCGCCGACCAAGCCTGGCGAGCCCATCGAGGTCAGCCTTCAGATGACCACCTTCTCGACGTTTGAGACGAGCAAGAAGCCATGAAAACGAAGCTGAAACAACTGTGGGCGCGGATGACGGCCGATAAGAAGCGGTTCGGCGCGATGGCGGCGCTGCTGGGTGTCGCGCTGCTGATGTGGGGCCGGCTGCTGCTGAAGGACGTGCCTCGCAGTGTCGTGGCCGACCCGAAGGAGAAGGAAAGTTCGATCGCCCAGTTCGTGCTTCCCAAGCGGGCGGTGGTTTACGTGGATCTGCCGGACCAGGCCGCCCGGGATCCCTTCGCGATGGACCCCGCCGCGTTCGGTCAGGTGGAAAAACCGAAAACTGTTATCGCCACGCCAAACTCAGTCCCCGAAAAGTCCGAAGAAGAGAAACGGGCCGCTGTGGAGTCGGCTCTGAAAGGCCTGAAGTTGCGCTCGACCATCCTCGGCGCGCAGCCGCATGCCTTGATCAACGATCGCATCCTGACCCTCGGTGGTGAACCGGTCCCCAGTTTCACCATCACGAAGATCACGGAGCGAAGCGTGACCCTGGAGCACGCCGAAACGAAGTACGAGTTCGAGTTGAAGATGAACTCCCCCGACAGCAGTGGAAAGTCCGGCAACAGGTGAATCCCCAACTGGTGAGGCAATCGAAAGGAGCCCCCATGTCCACGTATCGCATGCGTCGTCTCGGTCTCGTTTTTTTTTGTTCGGTAGGGTGGGTCTGTAGCGGTCCGGTGCTTGCGGCAGATGAGCAAGCTCAGGAAACCCTTGCGGCCCCCGCAGCGCAGGCAGGTGAGGCTGCCCCGTCCAATCTCTTCGAAGGCGCGGAGAAGGACAGCAAGCCCTCGGCCCCGCCGCCCAGCGCGGTCAAGGCCGCCCCGGTGGAGAAGCCGGTGGGCGCCGACACCGACCCGGCGCCGCAGCCGACCGAAAAGCCCTTCGTCCCCGCGGAGATTCCTGAAGGCCAGACCGTCAAGACCGGCTCCTTCGGCGAGATCGACCTGCACGTGAAGGACCTGGACATCGCCACCGTCCTGCAACTCCTTTCCATTCAGGCCAAGCGAAACATCATCGCCACCAAGAACGTCAACGGCTCCGTGACGGCCGACCTCTATCAGGTGGACTTCTACGGCGCGCTCGACTCCATCCTGGAGCCCAACGGCTTCGGCTATCGCGAGAAGGGCAAGTACATCTACGTCTACACCGCCAAGGAACTGGCGGAGATCCGCAAGCTGGAGGAGAAGCCGATCGTCAAGATCCACCGGCTCAACTACCTCAACGCCAAGGATGCGTCGACCTTTGTCACGCCGCTGCTCTCGGCGTCAGGCACCATCGCCATCAGCGGCGAAGTGCCCACCTCCTTCCAGTCCACTATCACCGACAACGGCAAGAACACCTCGGCTGACCAGGACGTCATGGTCATCCGCGACCTGCAGGGCAACGTCGAGGACATCCTCAAGGTCATCAAGGAACTGGACATCCGCCCCAAGCAGGTGAGCATCCGCGCCACCGTGCTCAAGGCAACCATGAAGGAAGAAAACGGCTTCGGCGTGGACATCACCGTCGTCGGCGGCGCCACCACCGATGACTTCACCACGCCGCTCTCCGTGCTCGAAGACCTGGCGGACGGAACCGTCAGCTCCAACGGTCGCCGCGCAGGCGGTGTCGAGAGCAATCCCGGCAACACCCAGTCCGGCCGATCGAACATCAAGTTCGGATTCATCTCCGGATCCGTCGAAGCCTTCGTCCGCGCTCTGGATGAAGTCACCGACACCACCGTCGTCGCCAACCCTGAAGTGCTCGTGCTCAACCGCCAGCGGGCCGACCTGCTGATCGGTGGACGCCTGGGCTACATCAGCACGCAGCAGACGGAAACCTCCACCACGCAGACCGTCGAGTTCCTCGACGTGGGCACCCAGCTCACCGTCCGTCCCTTCATCAGCGATGACGGCATGGTGCGCCTCGAGCTGCGGCCTTCGATCTCCACCGGCGAAACCACCCTCACCGGCGGCTTCGTCATCCCCAGCACGCAGGAGCAGTCCATGACCACCAACGTCATGGTCCGCACCGGCCAGACCGTCGTGATCGGCGGCCTGTTCCAGGAAGATGTGCAGGTTTCCCGCAGCCAGGTGCCGCTGCTGGGCGATGTGCCCATCGTCGGCAATGCGTTCAAGGGTGTGGATGACAAGAGCAATCGTTCGGAAGTGATTTTCCTTATCACTCCGACCGTCGTGAAGGACGAGATTCTCTACGCCGGCGGCGATCGCGCTGTCGAGAGCATCGGCCAGACCATGTACGGCGCCCGCGAAGGCACGTTGCCCTGGTCGCGCAGCAAGCAGGTGGCCGCCAACATGCAGGACGCGATCCGGTACTACAAGGAAGGCAAGAAGGAACTGGCGCTCGACGCCGCCAACAAGGCGCTCAACTCCGACTCCACCGTGGTGGACGCGATCAAGATCAAGAGCGCTCTGATGGGTGAGCGCGTGAAGTTCTATGAACGCAGCATTCTCAAGGACGTGATCAACAGCGACGTGGACGCGGCGATCAAAGCCAAGGCCGACGCGGACGGCGGCAACTCCGCCCAGCCCGCGGTCGATGCCACGACGAAGCCCGCCGCCGAAACACCCGCGGCCCCCGCGTCGGCTGATGCGCAGCCCGACGCTCGCGGTGAAGAGCCGAGCCCCGATGCTCAGCCCCAGCCGCAGCCCGCCAAGCAGCCCGCGCCCGCCACCGCCGACGCGGACAACCAGCCTTCCGCCCAGGCCCAGCCCGAGCCGGCGAATCAGCCCGCCCAGGCCGACGCCCAGAACGACGAAGGCCTCAAGAAGGTGCTCGACGCGGTGAACAAGATTGTGGCTGACGGCAACAACCAGCCGGCTCCGGAGGCGCCCAAGGAATCCTCCGCCGACGCCGATCAGCAGCCGCAGCAGAACTCGGACAAGGAATGAGATTCTGGACAATTTAAAACGATTAAGCCGGACCGGAGGAAATCTGCGGTCCGGCTTTTCCGATTAATGAGGGTGGAGGAGAAGCAGAAAGAGAAGTCGACCCGTTGCCGCTCCGCGGTCAACACCAGGCAATCTCCAACCGGAAATCGAATCATGCCAAACGCCGCCTTCAAACTCGTCACTGCCGCGTCTCTGCTCGCCGTTGCGGCGCTGTCCGGCTGCCAGAACAACGCCAGCTACCAGACCAGCAAGCAGGCCGCGTCGGAGCGTTGGCGCGATGTGCGCTCCGGGTTCAAGCTGCAGCTCGCCCAGCAGCAGTTCGACACGGGCGATCTGGATCAGGCTGAGAAAACGCTCGCCGACGCCATCGTCCACGATCCCGCCAACGGCCGGCTGCACCTGCTGGCCGGGCGCATCGCCCTGGAGCGCGGTCAACTGGAGCGCGCCAGCCAGCGCCTCGACCGCGCGATCCAGCTTGATGCCACACTCGCCGAAGCGCACTATTTCCAAGGCATCGTCCTGCAGCGGTGGAAACGCTTTGATGCCGCCCATGCCGCGTATCTCAAGGCGTTTGAACTGAAGAGCGACAACGTCGGCTTCATGCTGGCGGTGAGCGAAATGCTCGTGGCGATGGGCCGCAATCAGGAAGCGCTGGCGCTCCTGGAGAGCAAGGTGAACGTGTTCGATCAGAGCGCCGGCGTGCGCGTGGCGGCTGGGCAAATCTGCGTCCTGCAGAAGGACTACACCAAGGCGATCGACTATTTCCGCCAGGCGTCGCTCCTCCTGCCCGAGGACAACAAGGTGCTGGAGGATCTGGCGATGGCGCGGCTCGCCGCCGGCAAGTTCGCCGAGGCGATCCCCGACCTGCAGCGGTTGCTGGCGACGGCACCGCAGGAGCGCCGCGGCGATCTACTGCACCTGCTGGGACGGGCGCAACTGGGCAGCGGCCAGCGCGACGACGCTCGCGCAACCTTCATCGAAATCACGCGCCTGGACCGCGAGGACGTCGAAGCCTGGATCAAACTCGGCGAGATGTCGCTGGCGTCCGGGGATTTCAACGCGGCGGTCACCGCGGCCAACCGGGTGATCGCTCTGGCGAACAACCGACCGGACGGCTACATGATCGCAGGCATCGCGTTCCAGAAGCGCAAGGAGACGGACAAGGCGCTGTCGAACTTCGACCGTGCCGCCCGCCTGCTGCCCAACGACTCGGAGCCGCTGATCATGCGTGGCCTGACGCTGGAGCAGGCCGGCCGATTCGAAGCCGCCGCCGCGGCCTATGCCGAGGCGCAGCGACGCCGGCCCGATGACGACCGCGCCGCCAAGCTGCTGGCGACGGTCGAGGAAAAGTCCCGCTGAGCAAGGCGTGAAACAACGACCCCGCTCGGAGAGTAGCGGCTCCAACGTAGGGTGCGTCAAGGCTTGGCGCGGACGCACCGTAGCAATCGGAGACACAGGCTGGTGCGTCCGCGCGGACTTGACGCACC
>CAYRPN010000011.1:59188-73602 GCA_964426135.1 uncultured Phycisphaeraceae bacterium
TAGCAATCGGAGACACAGGCTGGTGCGTCCGCGCGGACTTGACGCACCCTACGACTGCGGTGAACCAGGGAGACTGAGACTTGTCGTTCAGCAAATGGCTGAGTGTCGGCGTCGGAGCGATCACCGCACTGCTGGTGCTGGCGATTCTGTGCTCCGGGTCCGCGCCTCGGCTGCCCGTGGGCGACGGTTCGCTGGGGGGCGCGCTGTTGGTGGCGGGCTTTGTGGGGAGCCTTCTGGGGCTCGCGCACTGGCTGATCATCAGTCGATTCGAAGCTGAGCTGCGTCGGATGCAGTCGCATCTGGAGCGACTGGCCAAGACCGAGGGCCGCGAACCCACCGCGCGATTCGGCATGGGTCTGGCGCCGATCGCCGCCGCCGCCGATCACGCCGCCGCTGCGATGCGGGAGCGGATCGACCAGCTATCCTCCAAGCGGCGCGAGCTGGAGATTCAGCTTCGCATCGCCGAAGCCGAGCGGCGCCACGCCGAGGCCATTCTCAACTCCATCACCGACGCCGTCCTGGTGACCGACGGATTCAACGAACTGTCCCTGGCTAACGACGCCGCCGCGCGAACGCTGGGATTCGACGCGGGCTTCGCCCGTCGGCGACCGATCGATCAGGTGGTCAACGATTCCGCGCTGGTCAAACTCATCAAGGACATGCGGGAAACCGCGGCATCGATGCCCGCGCATCGAAGGAACCTGGAGCACCGATGCAAGACCGCCGACGGCGAATCCGTCTTCAACGTCACCGTCACCGGCATCAGCGACAACCCGTTTGACTCGGACGGACGGGCCCCGCTGGCGGCGGGTGCGGGACAGGATGTGGCCGGCGTGGTGACGGTGCTGCGCGACATCACGAGGGAGAAGGAAATCTCCGCGCTCAAGAGCGACTTCGTCTCCAGCGTTTCCCACGAACTGCGCACGCCGCTGTCGAGCATCAAGGCTTACGTGGAAATGCTGGTCGATGGCGAAGCCCACGACGAGGAAACCCGCGCCGAGTTCTACAACATCATCCAGGCGGAGACCGCCCGCCTTTCGCGCCTGATCGACAACATGCTGAACATCGGCCGCATCGAGTCCGGCGTGATCCGCGCTCAGCGCGAGCAGTTGTCGCTGCCGGCGCTGGTGCACGACGTGATCGAGGTGATGCGTCCGCAGGCCCGCGCCAAGAACATCGAGCTGCGCGAAAGCTCGCTGCCGGTGTTCTTCCTCGTGCTGGCGGACAAGGACATGATCTGTCAGGCGACGCTGAACCTGATCAGCAACGCGATCAAGTACACGCCCGCCGGCGGTCGGGTGACCGTGGGCGTCTGCGTGGATGAGACTGAGCGGCTGGTCCACGTTTCCGTGACCGACACGGGCGTGGGCATTCCCGCCGACGCGATTCCGCATTTGTTCTCCAAGTTCTTCCGCGTGGACCGTCACCGCAAGCTGGCGCCGGGCACGGGCCTGGGCCTGAATCTGGTGAAGCAGATCATCGAGACGGTGCACGGCGGGAAGGTTTCCGTGGCAAGTGAGCTGGGATCGGGCAGCATGTTTACGTACAGCCTGCCGCTTGCCGATAACACCTGAGGGGGCCGGCGACTGTCAGGAGAGAGTGACCCATGACCGAATCCAAACGCCTGGTGCTCGTGGTGGACGATGAGTCTCACATTCTGCATGTGGTTAGCTTGAAATTGCGGAACGCGGGATACGAAGTCATCACTGCCGAAAATGGAGATGAAGGCTTTCATGCCGCTCAGCAGCATCGGCCCGATCTGATCATCACCGATTTTCAGATGCCCGTGCTCAGCGGCGTGGACATGTGCCGGAAGCTGAAGCAGGACGAACGGACTCGTGCGACACCCGCACTGCTCCTGACGGCGCGCGGCTTCAGTCTGCCTCAAGAGGCGCTCGAGGCGACGAACATCATCGCGGTGCTGAGCAAGCCCTTCAGCCCGCGCGAAATCCTGGGCCGCGTGCATGAAGTGCTCGGCTCCTTCACCGCCAGGGAATCGGTTGCATCCTGATGTCCACACGGGTCGCCATTTCGAAGTCCGCTCTGCCCGCGCGGCTCCAGTCGCGCCTGCGCAGTCTCGGCGCGGTCATTGCCGTCGCCGCGGCCGATGGCGGATGCGTCACCGTCCTGCACAGCGGCGCGCCGCACCGGCTGCACCGCCTGCTGGCGCTCACTCCCGCCTTTGCCGCCGCCGTGCGCCGCGCCTGGCCGAATCTGGCGGCGAACCTGGGCGGTTGCGTGGAGGTCTGGCCCCACGTCTGGCTCACGCCGGTCAGCGATGGCAGGCGCCGCCGCGGAAGCGAGGAACTGCCCGAACAGCTGACCGTCGCCGTTTCCGTCGGCCGCGAGTTCCTCGCCACGGATCAGTTCCGCCTGCTCTGCGACGCCCACCAACTGGACGCCCAGGCCACGATCCACGATTCCGCCGCCGCCGCATGGACGACCGCGCACGAAGCGGCCAGGCTCGCGCCCGCGCTTGACTGGATGTTCCAGGATGCGATCGAACTGGAGCGGCGCGACGGCGAACTGACGGGCCTCAGTTGCGAACTGAGCGAAACCTACGAGGAACTCAGCCTGCTTTACCGGCTCTCCACCAGCATGACGCTGGAGCAGCAGCCGCAGACGTTCCTCGCCGATGCATGCACGCAATTGCAGGAGACTGCCGGGCTGCGATGGCTGGCGATCCAATTGATCGACGGCGATCCGCGCATGAACGAGCTGGCGGGCGAAGTCATCACCGGCGGCGGGCTGGCGATCGATAAACCCGCGCTGAAGCGAATCGGCGACGCGCTGATGCGCGCCATGCCGAGCCCCACCAAGCCGTGGGTCATCGACGACACGACGAAGATCGACGCGCCTGGCCTCGTCCAGGTGTCGCGGTCGGCGCTGGTCGTGCCGATCGTCAGCGACGATCATCTGCTGGGCGTGCTGCTGGGCGGCGACAAGAAAGACGGCTCAGAGATCAACTCCATCGACGCCAAGCTCTGCAGCGCGCTGGCCAACAGCCTGGCGATCTTCATTGAAAACTTCATGCTGTACGAGGACATGCAGGCCATGTTCATGGGAACGCTGCACGCCCTCACCAGCGCGATCGACGCCAAGGACAGCTACACGCACGGCCACTCCGAGCGCGTCGCGCTGATGTCGCGCATGCTCGCCGCCGCCGCCGGTCTCGATGCCCCGACGGTCGAGCGCGTCTACATCGCCGGGCTGGTGCACGATGTCGGCAAGATCGGCGTGCCCGAGGCGGTGCTGTGCAAACCGGGCAAACTCACGTCGGACGAGTTCGAGCTGGTGAAGATGCATCCGGAAATCGGCGCCCGCATCCTGCGCGACATCCGCCAGATGAACAGCCTGATCCCCGGCGTGCTCTATCACCACGAGCGGTGGGATGGCCGGGGTTATCCGCGCGGGCTGGCGGGGGAGAACATTCCGCTGTTCGGCCGGTTGATCTGCCTGGCGGATTCGTTTGACGCCATGAGTTCCAGCCGGACGTACCGCAAGGGGATGCCGCACGAGCAGGTGCTGGCGGAGATTGCGCGGTGCGCCGGTTCGCAGTTCGATCCGGACCTGGCGGCGATGTTTGTGAGGCTGGATTTCCGCGAGTATTTCGACGTCATCGAGAAGCATCAGTCGCAACTGAAACGGAGCGCGTGATTGCACGCGGCCGGACATCGGTGCCTGGAGGCGAAGGCAATGAAACTGAGCCAGGAAAACCTCGGCAATACGTGCGTCTTTCATCTCAAAGGTGACCTGACGATCGATCACATTGACCAGTTCCAGAGCGCCGTCGACGAGCGGTTGGGCAAGCAGGCGCGCGATTTCGTCATCGAGATGGCCGAGGTGGAGGTGGTGGATTCCAAGGCTCTCGAGGCATTGCTGAAATTGCAGGAAGCCTGCGGCGAACGCCTCGGGCAGATACGCCTCGTCGGCGTGTCGAGCAACGTGGAGCAGATTCTGAAGATCACCCGGCTCGGCACTCAGTTCGAGCGAGTCAGTACGGTGGACGAGGCGATCAGGAGCTTGCGAATCTAGGGGTCAACATGGCGGCGACAACCGAGCATCCAGGGTCCAGGGTCTCGACTCCGACGGTGAAGCCCGTCCGGATCGGCGATGTGCTGCTTGCCAAGGGCATCATCACGCGCGATCAGCTCGAGCAGGCGCTGGCGGCGCAGAAATCCGCGAGCAAGAGCAAGCTGCTGGGCGAGATTCTGGTCGAACTCAAGCTGGCGTCGGAGCAGCAGGTGCTCGAGGCGCTGGCGGAGGCGCAGGGCATTCCGTTCGTCCGCGTGCACTCCAAGGTCGCCGACCCGAAGGTGCTGGAGTTGTTGCCGCGCGAGTTTCTGGACAAGTACGCGGTGATGCCGCTGTTTCAGGTCATGGGCAAGCTGACCGTGGCGGTGCCGGAGCCGGCCAATGTGTTTCTGATCGAAGAAATTCAGCGGCATGCGAAATGCCCGATTCAACTCGTCGCCGCGACCTCGCATGACATCCGCACGACGCTGCAGGGCTTCATGCCGCAGGCGAACGTGTTCGTGATCGATGACCTGGTCGACGGTCTGAGCGACGACGCCATGCAGGTCGTCGAGCAACAGCAGGACATCGGCAACTTCGACGACTCGGCCGCCGGCGAATCGCCGGTGATCAAGCTCGTGAACTACGTGATCTTCAGCGCGGTGACCGACGGCGCCAGCGACATTCACATCGAACCGAGCGAGAAGATGCTGCGCGTGCGCTACCGCGTGGACGGCGCGATGTTCGAGAAGATTCGTCCGCCGTACCAGATGACCGCCG
This sequence comes from uncultured Phycisphaeraceae bacterium, assembly GCA_964426135.1. Classification (GTDB taxonomy): domain Bacteria; phylum Planctomycetota; class Phycisphaerae; order Phycisphaerales; family Phycisphaeraceae; genus CAYRPN01. The sequence continues at coordinate 63,983 of CAYRPN010000011.1, forward strand.
CGATCGTCAGCCGCATCAAGATCATGGCGGGCATGGACATCAGCGAGCGCCGCGTGCCGCAGGACGGCGCGATCACGGTGATCGTGAACCGCCGGCCCGTCGATCTGCGCGTGTCGACCATGCCGGCGAAGTTCGGCGAGAAGGTGGTCATGCGCGTCATCGACAATCGCGGCAAGCAGGTCAAGTTGGAGCAACTCGGCTTCAGCGCCGAGATGCTCGGCAAGTGGCGCGGCATCGTGAACCTGCCCAACGGCATCGTGCTGGTCACCGGGCCCACGGGCAGCGGCAAATCCACCACGCTCTACGCCACGCTCAGCGAGATCGTCGACGAGTCGGTCAACATCTCCACCGTCGAAGACCCCGTGGAGTATCAACTGGAAGGCGTCAACCAGTTCCAGACCAACGACAAGGCCGGCTTCACGTTCGCCAAGGCGCTGCGGGCTCTGCTGCGCCAGGACCCGGACGTGATCATGGTGGGCGAAGTCCGCGACCAGGAGACCGCCAGGATCGCCACGCAGGCGGCGCTGACGGGCCACCTCGTGGTTTCCACGCTGCACACCAACGACGCGCCCAGCGCGATCACCCGACTGTTCAACATCGGCGTCGAAAGCTATCTCGTCGCGGCCACGGTCAAGGGCGTGCTCGCCCAGCGGCTGCTCCGCAAAATCTGCTCGAACTGCAAGGAGCCGGCGGAACTCGACCACGCCTTGCGCGTCTCCGTCGACCGCTTTTGCGAAGGCATCGCGCCGATCGACCAGTTTTTCAAAGGCGCCGGCTGCAAGAAGTGCCGGGGCACCGGCTACAGCGGCCGCATCGGCGTGTATGAACTGTTCGCGCCGGATGACGACCTGATGGACGCGGTCAGCCGGGGCGCCACGCTGCAGGAACTCCGCAAACTGGCAACGCAGAGCGGCAACTACATCACGCTTGCCGACGACGGCATCGAGAAAGTGCGCGCCGGCATCACCACGATCGAAGAGTTGATTTCGTCCGTGACGGTGTGACATGAGTTTCAAGTTTCAAGTTGGCGGAAGGCTGGGATCAATCTGAAACTCCAAGGTTCTGAAACGTGAAACTTGAAACCTGAGACTTGAAACCTGAAACCTGAACTGAGATTCCCCATGGCTCGATACCAGTACCAGGCACGTGACAACTCAGGCACCCTCGCCACCGGCGTCGTGGCGGCGGGCAGTGCGGAGGAAGCCAGCCGCGTTCTGCGCGGCGAGGGCAAGTACATCGTTCGACTCGCCGAGATCGCCGAGGTCGACGCTGCCGCCCCCGGCATGTCGCTCGCGCAGCACTCCCGCCGATGCAAGCGAAACGATGTCATCTACTTCGCCCACCAGATGGCGATCATGATCGACACCGGCGTGCCCATCAGCGAGGCGCTCGAGTCGATCACCGACCAGGTCGCCAACCCGAGCTTCAAGGCGATTCTGCGCGACATCACCGATGCGGTGCAGGGAGGCGTCGAGTTCTCCACCGCCCTGGCGCGACATCCGCGCGTGTTCCCCACCATCATGGTCAGCCTGATGAAGGCCGCCGAAGTCAGCGGCACGCTCGGACAGATGCTGGAGAAGGTGAGCGAATACCTCACCAAGGAGCAGCGCATCACCAAGCAGGTGAAGGGCGCGTTGATGTATCCGGCATTCATGATCTGCATGACCATCGGCGTGACGGTCTTCCTGCTGACGTTCGTGCTGCCGAAGTTCGCGACGATTTATTCCTCGCGCGGGCAGTCGCTGCCGGGCGCGACGCAATTTCTCATGGCGACCAGTTCCAGCCTGGTGGATTACTGGCCGTGGTGGCTGGCGGGGACGGCGACGGCGGCGATCAGCTTCTTTCAGTTCAACCGCACGTCCACGGGGCGTCGTTCGATCGACTGGCTGAAGCTCAACGCGCCGCTGTTCAAGCACCTGTTCACGCAGCTCTACGTCAGCCGATCGACGCGAACGATGGGCACCATCGTGAATGCCGGCGTGCCGATGCTCGATGCCGTGGCGATCACCAAACAGGTGACGACGAACTGCTACTACGAACAGCTTTGGGATGAAGTGGCGCAAGGCCTGGAGCAGGGCATGCAACTGTCCGACCCGCTGGCGAAATCCACGCTGATTCCCAAGCCCATCGTGCAGATGATCCGCTCGGGCGAGAAGTCGGGCAGGCTGGGTCAGATTCTCTGCCGCATCGGCGAGTTCTCGGAAGAAGAGTTCGACCGCGCCGTCAAGGCGTCCACGCAGTTCATCGAACCGGTGATGATCGGCGTGATGGGTTCGATCATCGGCTTCGTCGCCATCGCGCTCCTGCTGCCGATCTTCAGCGTGGGCAAGGTCGCGGCGGGGAATTGAGGCGACGCGTACCTATCTTGAAGTGATCGCTGACGTTACCTTGATCTGATCTACTTGTACGTTCATCTTGACTTTCTCACCGCCAAATCGAAGCTCGCTGTTGGTGCACTGCCAGTTGCTCGCTTGTCGGCAGACGATGAATTGAGGCTCAGTTAAGTGAAGTCTGCCTGGGTGATCGCATTCTTCTTCGGTGACTGTAAAAACGAAGACGACCGCCCGAATGTTGGGATCGATAGAAACTTCCAATGATGGAACCGAGTAGGTCCCAATACTGCCATTCTGAGAAGTGGTTTCCGCTTTCTGTTGATTGATTTTGGTCCAAACCGGAGGCACAACCCCATCCCTGAATGAAGATAGATCGACCGTTCCCGCGTCTTTCGTCGTGTACGCTTCGATCAAAAACTTGAACGCGTGTTGCCCCGCGCCCAATTGCCTGACGCCGCCCGATGCGGAAACTATCAATCCGCGCGGCGTGCTTTGATCGGCAAGTTTGTTCTCTGCGCTAAGCCGGGCAGCAGATTGTTCTAAGTATCCTTTCTTGTAACTGTCGCGCTCACGTATGTTGGTCTGAATCCAGTCGCTGAATCCAACTCCTAGCCCAAAGATCACGATGGCAGCGGAACCCGCCTTTACGGCGGGATGCTTTTCAGTGAATTCGGCCACTTTCGTGAGAAAACTCTTTGATTTTGTACGTGGTTTCCTGTTTGGCATGGTGCAACCTCCAGTTGTAAAAAGACCGTGCATTTTATGCACCATTTCCCGGAATCAAATGTATTTTATGGAATCCGGCTTTGAGGTAATTGGCGAATCACACATCCAACTCTTCCGCCTCCTCGGCGCGCTCCATGATGAACGTGAATCGCGCCGACGGGTCCTTGCCCATCAGGTCGGCAATCACGCGATCGGTTTCAAGCTGGTCGGAAATGTCCACGCGCAGCAACCTGCGCTTCTTCGGATCGAGCGTCGTGTCCCACAACACCTTCGGGCTCATCTCGCCCAGCCCCTTGAACCGCGTGATCTCCGGTTTCGCTCTGCCATTCACTTTTGCCAGGATGCGCTCCTTGTCCACGTCATCCTTGGCCCAGTGCGTCTCCTTGCCCACGTCGATGCGATACAAGGGCGGCTGCGCCAGGTACACGTGCCCCGTCGTGATCAACTCGCGCATGAAGCGATAGATGAACGTGAGCAGAAGCGTGGCGATGTGGTGGCCGTCGGAGTCGGCGTCCATGAGCAGGATGAGCTTGCCGTAGCGCAGGCGGGCGGGATCGAAGTCCTTGCCCAGGCCGCAGCCCAGCGCGGTGACCAGATCCGCCAGTTCCTTGTTTTCAAGCACTTTGGCGAGGTTCGCCTGCTCGGTGTTCAGCACCTTGCCGCGCAGCGGGAGCACCGCCTGGTTGTTGCGGTCGCGGCCTTGTTTCGCCGATCCGCCTGCGGAGTCGCCTTCGACGATGAAGAGTTCGCTGTCGGGCGCGTCGGGGTTTCCGCAGTCGCTGAGTTTGCCCGGCAGCGTGGTGCGGCCGGTGGTGGCGGTCTTGCGCGTGATCTGTGCGGCGGCGCGTGAGGCGGCGCGGGCGCGGGACGCCATGATGATGCGGGCGACGATCGATTCCGCCACGGTGCGGTTGTTGTTGAGCCACTGCTCCAGCGCGGGGCGGATCACCGAGTCGACGTGGTTCGTGATCTCCGGGTTGTTGAGGCGATCCTTGGTCTGGCCCTGGAACTGCGGCTCGGCGAGGAACAGGCTGATGATGCCGACGATGCCCTCGCGGATGTCCTCGGCGGTGATGACGACGCCCTTGGGGGTGAGGTTGTGGGTCTCGATGAAATTGCGCATCGCCTTGTTGATGCCGGTGCGGAAGCCCGCCTCATGCGTGCCGCCGGAGCCGGTGGTGATGCCGTTGACGTAGCTGCGCACGTGCTCGTCGGTGGATTCGGTCCACTGCAGGATGGCTTCGAGACGGTATCCGTTGTCTTTTTCGACGGTGAAGGCGGCCTCATGGGAAGGCCGGGCGTTTCGCTCGGCGAGGAGTTTTTTCAGGTAGTCCTTCAGGCCGTCCTTGTGTTCGAACTTGTGGGTCTGCTTGCCGACTTCGTCCTCGAAGGTGAAGTGGACGCCCTTGTGGAGGTAGCTGGCGATTTCGATGCGCTCGCGGATGACGGCGGGATCGAACTCGATCTTGGGGAAGATCTGCGGGTCGGGATGGAACTGGATGGTGGTGCCGGTTCCGCGGGCGGCGCCGAGTTTTTTCAGAGGCTGTTTGACGGCTCCGCGGCTGAACTCCATCTCGTATTCGTAGCCGTCGCGTTTGACGGTGGCGACGAGTTTCTTGGACAGGGCGTTGACCACGGACGCACCGACGCCGTGAAGCCCGCCGGAGGCCTTGTAGTTCTGTCCTTCAAATTTGCCGCCGGCGTGCAGGGTGCAGAGCACGACTTCCAGGGCGGATTTTTTGGCGGTCGGGTGTTTGTCGATGGGGATGCCGCGGCCGTTGTCGATCACGGTGACGCTGCTGGCGTCGGCGTGGAGGATGACCTTGATGTCGTCGGCGTGGCCGTTCATGGCCTCGTCGATGGAGTTGTCGACGATTTCCCACACCAGGTGGTGCAGCCCCGCCGAGCCCACGCCGCCGATGTACATGCCCGGGCGCTTGCGCACGGGCTCGAGGCCTTCGAGGACGGAAATCTTTTCAGCGGTGTAGGTGTTGGGTGCGGCGGTCATGCGGTCCTTCGCTTGATGATTCGCACATCGATGTGCGAGGTGTGCTTCGTCGCGTCGCGCTCAATTCGCCGGCGGTTTCACAAACGGACGCAGCAACGAAATCAGAACAGGAATATGAACGGTGGCGACCTTCCAGATCAAGTCGTGTTGAATGTCATCGTACTCATGGGCAAGGACGTGGCGCTGCGCGACGATCTTCTGCCATGGAATCTCTTGATGCTGGGACTGGAACTGGTCGGAAACGCGTCGCCCTGCTTCGCCGATGATCTCGATCTGACGCTCGACTGCGGAACGGAAAAACAAATCGCTCAGGTAGTCCTCAAAGGTGCGGCCCTGAATGAATCGCACGACGGCCTCCGCCGCCTGAAACATGTCCCAGAGATTGGCGTCATCGCCTTTCTCAGGCAGCATGAATCACCTCGCACGTCCCAAGGATCTCACGTTTGCGAAATGGGTTTCGCAGGCCACCCTTGGCAACCAGGTCCACCTTGCGTCCAAAGATCAACTCCAGTTCTGCCGTCATGTCAGCCCAGTCCCAGTAGCTCGTCGGCGACTGCGGCGGAATCGTCACCAACACATCCACATCGCTGTCCACGCGAAAATCATCGCGCAGCACCGATCCGAAAAGCGCAAGCTCCGTCACGCCCCACTTGCGGCAGAAGGCGGCGATCTTCGTTCGATCGATGGCGATTTGCGAGGACATTGGTTCCATCCATGCTGCTTGATTCGTGGGCTGACGCAGCCAAGAATCATTATATGGGCGCGTATCTCATATCCCGCTGACTGCTCGACTCCCGCGCCCGTAGCTCAACTGGCAGAGCAGCGGATTTATATCCCGTCGCCGTCAAGGCACGCCCCGGATAAGGGGCTGGTTGTGGGTTCGAATCCCACCGGGCGCATTGAAGCTTGTGTCGTGTCCCCATCCTTCAGCAATTCCGTTTGGCCTCGCCGGATAGCGCTCTGCCACACACGTTGCAGTATTTGCTGAGAACGATCATCGGCATCGTCTTGCGCGATCATCGACCGTGCTTTGGCGATTTCTTCGGTCATGCAGGTTCTTGCCGTTGTCGGTCGCTCACGCAGCCTCTATCGGCATCAGTCGATAGACCCGCGCATCTCTTGACGCCGACGCCAGGTCGCCACGCTCCAAGGCTTTCCGGACCCGCTCGAGCTTGCGGGCATCCGGCAGGCTCATGGTTGGGCTCCACTCCTTGCCGGGATGTTCGTGGAGTTCGATCTCCACCTCCGCAATGAAGTCAGCGTGTCGGAAATGTCGCACAGTCTTGTGAGAAGTCATGGCATCACCTGACGATGAGTCAACGAGCGCCCGGTCGGAAGGCGGTGACGAGCACGGCATATTCGCCGGGTTCGCGGCCGAGTTCCCACACGACATGAATCGGTCGCCCGTTCGACTCTGTTTGCTGAACCAGCACGCGAGGTTCGCCGCGTGACGCTGAATAGTCCTCCAACAGCATAGCCGCGCGAATGCCGGCGATAACCTCCTCAAAGTCAATATTCCTCAGCAGGAGCTGCTCGTACCCGTGTTCGGAGATGATGACCTGCTCGCGCAGAACCAGTTCTCGGATTGTACGGAACAAGTCGCTCATACTTCGATCAGGTTAAGAGTTCTCGCCTGGCTTGCCCGTCTCCATCAACACCGGCACATCCAGCGGCCGCGGCACGATGCGGACGAACTCGCCGCGCTGGATGATCTCGCGTCCCTTGCCGCCGCGGCCGGTGACTTCGTACTTGCCGCGCTTGATGTCGCGGGTGCCGCCCATGCTGGTTTCCACTTCCAGCCCGTCGCCGTCCTCCGCCGCCGCCGTGAAGCCGAGCAGGCGATCATCGCCCTTGAGCTTCATCAGCAGCACACCCTTGCCCGCGCCGGAGAGGAAGTTCACCTCGGCGGCGGGGCAGAGCGTCGCCCGGCCTTCCTTGCTGGCGGCGATGATGACTTCGCTGCCGCGGATCACTTCCACGCCCACGACCTCCGCGCCTTGCCGCGGCCTTGCGAACTTGCGGCCGCTGCGGGTGCTCGGCTCGCGGAATCCCGCCAGGCTGAAGCGCAGCGTGTAGCCGTCGCTGGTGGCGGCGATGGCGTGAACGGGAGGGATCACCACATCGCTCTCGGCGGCTTCGTCGGCATCCGCGTCGGAGTCGGCGTCGGATTTCTTGACGCCCTTCACAGGCGCCTTCGGCGCACCGCTAACCGGTTTCAACGCGTTGCCTTTTGGTTTTTCGCCGTCGGCGTCGCTGTTGCCGGCACTTCCCCCGGCGGAGCCGGGGGCTAATGGCGCCGAGCCGATGTCGCCGATGGCTCGCGGGTCGAGGCTGAACGCCGCCACGATTCTTTCGCCGTCCTTCAGCTTGAACAGTTTCTGGATCGGCTCGCCGTAGCCCGTGCTCGCCGGTACGTCGATGATCTTGCACGTGTACGCCACGCCGAAGCTGCTCATGAACACGATCGACGCGCGGGTGCTGCCCGCCTCGGCGCAGAGCACGCTGTCGCCTTCGCGCAGGCGGGTCGTCGAGGGATCGCGGATGTCCTTCTGCCGCTTCACCCAGCCGTCGCGCGAGACGATCACCAGGTTGTCCTCGGCGACGATGAAGTCCTCATCGCTGAACACCGGCTCATCCGTGATGGCTTCGATGATCGTGCGGCGCTTGCCGATCTTCGGATCGCCCTTGACGTATTTCGCATCGATCTCGGCGATCTCGGCCCGCACCAGGTCCCAGCGGCCGGTCTTGAAATTGTCCGTGGCGTCTTCGTTGAGCAGCTTCTTGATCTCGCGGGCGCGCTTCTGCTTCTCCTTCAATTCATCCTGGATCACCAGGATTTCCAGCTTGGCCAGGCGATACAGTTTCAATTCGAGAATCGCGTCGGTCTGGATGGCGTCGAGCTTGAACCGCGCCATGATCTTCTCGGCGGCGTCGGCTTTGCCTTCGGACTTGCGGATGATCCGGATGATCTCATCCAGCGCGTCGAACACCGCGGCGAAGCCTTCGAGAATGTGAATCCTCGCCTGCAACTGCGCCAGCTCGTGCTCCAGCCGCTTGGTGACGACCTCGAAGCGGAAGTGCAGGAAGTGCCAGAGAATCGTGCGGATGCCCACGCACTCGGGCCGGCCGATCAGCGGATTCTCCGTCGGCAGCAGCACCGTCATGTTCACGTTGAAGTTCGTCTGCAGCGACGTGTTCTTGAAAAGATACGCCATCACCATCTGGTCGTCGGCTTCGCGCTTCACATCGAGCTCGATGCGCACATCGTCGGTGCTGATGTCCTTGACGTCATTGAGGTGCGCCAGCTTGCGGGTGAGGACGACCTGAGCGATTTCCTCCACCAGCGCCGCCTTGTTCACGCCGTAGGGCACGCTGGTGATGATGATTTTTTTATTGGCGCGGCCGACGGTGCCGGCTTCCCACGTGCCGCGCATGCGAATGGCGCCGGTGCCGGTCTTGTAGATTTCGCGCAGCTCATCGCGGGTGTTGAGCACCTGCCCGCCGGTGGGGAAATCGGGGCCGAGGATCGCGTCGTTGGCGATGAGCTGGTAATCCTTCAGCTCCGGCTCGTCCATGAGCTTGATCAGCGCCTTGCACAGTTCGCCGAGGTTGTGCGGCGGAATGTTCGTCGCCATGCCCACGGCGATGCCGGTGGAGCCGTTGAGCAGCACGAGCGGAATCCGCGCGGGCAGCACGACCGGCTCTTCCTTAGTGCCGTCGTAATTGGGTCGGAAGGTGACGGTGTTCTGCCCGATCTCGCCGAGCAGTTCGTCGGCGATGCGGGTGAGCCGGCACTCGGTGTATCGGTAGGCGGCGGCGGAATCGCCGTCCATGGAGCCGAAGTTGCCGCTGCCGTCGATGAGCGTGGCCCGCATGACCCAGGGCTGCGCCATGCGGACGAGGGCGTCGTAGACGGAGCTGTCGCCGTGGGGGTGGTAGCTGCCCAGCACGTTGCCGACGATGTCGGCACACTTGCGGTGCTTGGCGTCGAAGGTGAGTCCGCGCTGCCACATCGTGAAAAGGATGCGGCGATGCACGGGCTTGAGGCCGTCGCGCACGTCCGGCAGTGCGCGGCTGGTGATGACGGAGAGCGCGTAGTTGAGGTAGCGGGTGCGCGTGGCTTCGTGGAGCGAGACGAAATCGGGCGGCCCGCCGGCGGCGCTGTCGCCGCCGTTGCCCGCGGCGCCGCCATTGCCTGTGTCACCGCCCGACGCGCCACCGCCGGCACCGGCGAACAGGCTCTGATCCTTCTCTGACTCGGGCTTATTGCCTTTTTTTGCCAACGCACAACCCTCCCTGGCGTGCCTGAAAAACAGGTGATTTCACGCGATTCGGCGCCGCGAATCCCTCCGCGATGCCGGGGGAGCAATCTAATCGAGAAAGGCGCACGCGACAAGTGTGCGATCGCAGCGGCGAGTTTGGGGTCTGCCAATACTTCCGGGGGCGGCACTCCGGCCCCCTCTCCCTCCCAGGGAGAGGGCTGGGGTGAGGGTCGGGGCGCACAAGTTTGCAATCGCCACGATCGCGCGACGGATGCCGCAACCATCTGTTCG
>CAYRPN010000012.1:0-73458 GCA_964426135.1 uncultured Phycisphaeraceae bacterium
GGGTCGATCGTAACCAGTTGTCGTTATTCGACTAATGACCGGACACTACTGATTTGCAATACATTCTCCTCACCACGGCTCGACCCACACGCTCGCCGGCTCCGTCGGGCAGACCTGTTCGCACACGCCGCAGCCGGTGCAACCGTGGCGAATCTCGATGGTGCCGTGGCCATCGATGCCGATGGCGTCGGCGCCCAGCGGGCAGCTCGTGACGCAGATGCGGCAATCCTCGCCGGTGATCGACGTGGGCTCGTCGTAGATCGCGTAACCGCCGCCGCGAATGCACCGGCTCTGGTCCGTCATCGCGTAACCCATCTGAATCTGTGAGCCGGTGTCGAGCTTGCGCAGCGCCCCGGTTGGGCACGCCTTCATGCAGGACAGGTCGGTGCAGATCACGCAAGGCGACTCCCGCGCGATGATGTACGGCAGGCCGCCAGCGGTGAAGGACTCAGAAGATGAGGGGGTGAGGGGGTGAGCGGGTGAGGGGGTGAGCGTGGCCTTGTCTGAGCCGCGCACGTCAGTAAGCGGTGCCTTGTCTGAGCCGCGCACGTCAGTAAGCGGGTTCCCCGGCGCGCCCTGCGTTGCCGCCGCCGCCGCGCTGTGCGCGACGATGGCGTTGATGTCGAGCTTGATCGCCTGGGCCGGGCACGCCTTGACGCAGTCGCCGCACCGGCTGCACGTATCGCCGAACGCCGGCTGCGGCAGCGCACCAGGCGGGCGCAGATAGCGCGTGCCGGTGCCGTCGTAGCGACGCTCGTCGTAGTGGTACGCCGGCGGCGGAGGCGGCGGCGGCTCGAACACCTTGAACTGCTGCGCGACCTTCTCCGTCGCTTCATGCAATTTCTCCGCGCCCTTCAAAAAGAGCTGGCGGAAAAACGAGCGGCGATCGCGTTTCTTGTCGTCGGGCATTGGACTCTACTAACTGACTGATGCTTGACTGGGCACATCGTACTCCTACAGTCTTCATATCCACCTACCTGGAGGCATCATGAAGTCTTTGATCAAAGGATTCGTGCTACTTTTCTCGACGGCCACTTCGATTTACGCCGAACAGACCGTTGTCATCGAGCAGGCATTCTACAACAGAGTGAATGGCAATGAAATTCGGGGGCACCGCGACAAGAACGTTATCGAAGTGTCGAAGGCACGCTTGTTCAACGCAAGCGGCATCGAAACGGGATCAGACGGGAAAACTTACAGCGAGAGCTTTAGCACAACCGGACGACACCAGTTGGCCTACCGACAGGTGCTGATCGTTGGCGACCACGTCGCGCGAATCGAGATCGTGGTCACCGATCGATACATCTCTCCAGCGGAAGTTGGCAACAAGAATGGCGAGTCCAGCAACATAATCACGCTAGTGAGATCGGCGAGCGGTTGGAGAGCCGTGTCTGAAAAGATTGAGTTTTCTGGTAAGCACACGCTTGAATTCAAGGCTGGTGGCTCGACACACTAACGCGGCCCGCCGCCGAGCCTTTGGGCCGCGGCTAAACGAAGAGCGCCGATTTCAACCTATGCATACTTCGGTTCCTTCGTCTCCTCCACAATCTTCCGCACGATGTCGCGGGAAGTCACGTTGTCGCCGGTGGCGGCGTAGTTGACGACGATGCGGTGACGCAGCACCGCCGCCGCCATTTTCCGCACGTGCTCGCAGTTGGGCGTGGGCTTGCCTTCGATGGCGGCCAGGGCTTTGGCGCCTTGCACGAGGTATTGGCCGGCGCGCGGGCCGGCGCCCCATTCGACGTATTTCTTCGCGATCGCCGGCGCCGCCTCATCGCGCGGCCGGGTGGCACGCGCCAGCGTCACCGCATAATCCACCACGTGCCCGCTCACTGGCATGCGCTGAATCAGGTCGATCGACCGCCGCAGCGTATCGACGTCGAACGCCTGCGAGACCTTCTCGCGCATGATGCGCGGCGTGTCGCTGACGATCGCCATTTCCTCCGCCTTGCTCGGGTAATCCATCCACAGGCTGAACATGAAGCGGTCGAGCTGCGCCTCGGGCAGCGGGTACGTGCCTTCCTGCTCGATGGGGTTCTGCGTGGCGACGACGACGAACGGCTCATCGAGCTTTCGCGTCTTGCCGGCAACGGTGACCTGCCGCTCCGCCATCGCTTCGAGCAGCGCGGCCTGCGTCTTGGGCGGTGTGCGGTTGATCTCGTCAGCGAGGATGAGCTGGGCGAAAATCGGGCCGGGGACGAATTGGAGCGAGCGCCCCCCGGTGCCGCCGATGGCGGGGCCGCTTGAAGCGGCCACGCCGATGGGGGTGCCGGCTCCCGCGTTTGCGGCCGGTTCGTCCTGAATGATCTCCACGCCCACGATGTCGCTGGGCATCATGTCAGGCGTGAACTGAATCCGGCGAAACGGCAGGCCCAGGGCGTCGGCCAGCGTGCGGACCATCAGCGTCTTGGCCAGGCCGGGCACGCCGACGACCAGCACGTGGCCGTGGCTGAAAATAGCGACGAGAAGCTGCTCTACGATTTCGTCCTGCCCGACGATCACCCGGCGAATCTGGGTGCGCAACTCGCCACAGCGCGTGGCGATCTGATCGAACGCCGCCACGTCAGCGCTGGCGGCAACAGGTTGGCGGGCGGCATCGCTCATGGGCGTCAGCATAAGGCCGCGACGATGCGGGCGGCAAATGGTGCAGATGGACCAAGTGGCGCCAACATTTCCTGGGTCCGCGTTGCGCGTTGCGAGAGTCAGCATCCGCGCTTGCCGATCATCGTCATGGACTCTAAACTGCCTTGTCTCGCCTGCATGGGCGATCAGACAGGGTCGGAGGGAGTCCGACTCCCTAATTTGCACGCCCAGTGTTCAATCAGGTAACCGCATGACCACTGCCATCCGCTCCACAACCTCCGCGCGCCGATCGGCCTCGCTCAGCAAGGACAAACTCATGTCCATGCTCGAACAGATGTTGTTGATCCGCCGGTTTGAGGAGCGCACCGCTCAAAGCTACACCCAGCAGAAAATCGGCGGCTTCTGCCACATCTACATTGGACAGGAAGCGCTCGCCGTCGGCTCCATCGCCGCCACCAATCCGGACGATCCCATCATCACCGCCTACCGCGATCACGGCCACGCCTTGGCGCGCGGCATGCACCCCAAATATGCCATGGCGGAGATGTATGGCAAGATCACTGGATGCTCCAAGGGTAAGGGCGGGTCGATGCACTTCTTCGACAAAGTCCATCACATGTACGGCGGGCACGCCATCGTCGGAGGCCAGTGCCCGCTGGGCATCGGACTCGCTTTTGCCGCTCAGTACAACAAGCAGGATCAGGTCACGCTCTGCTACTTCGGCGACGGCGCGCTGAATCAGGGCGGCGTCCACGAAGCGATGAACATGGCGGCGATCTGGAATCTGCCGATCATTTTCGTCCTGGAAAACAACAGCTTCTCGATGGGCACCGCCATCCACCGAGGCACCTCCATGGCGGAGGATCTGTCCGCCAAGGCGACCTGCTACGGCATGCGCTACGCCGAGTGCAATGGCATGGACGTGCTGGAAACGTACGAGTGCTTCAAGCGGGAGATCGACCTGACCCGCGGCTCCACCAGCAAAGCCCTGGGCCTGGAGCAGCGCGGCGAAGGCCCCTGCTTCATCAACGCCAAGACCGACCGCTACCAGGGCCACTCCATGTCCGACCCGCAGAAGTACCGCGACAAGGCGGTCTACGACGCGATGCGCAAGGACGGCAACGTGGACCCGATCCTCCGCCTGACCGAGCACGTGATCGACATCGGCGTCGCCACGCAGGAGGAAGTCACCGCGCTGGATGAAAAGGCGAAAACGCTCTCACTTGAAGCGGTGGAATACGCGACCAACTCGCCCGACACGCCGGTGGAAGAGATGTACACGGACGTGTACTCGCAGCCGTATGGCCCGTTCAAAGTGGGCGAGTTGCCCATCATGTTGCGGGAGGGGCAGTGAAGGATCGGCAGTCCGGTCGTGGCGACGATCAGCAACGGTCTGCAAGAGCTGCTGCGACGCCTCGAATCGGCGCGAATCGCTTACCGCATTCGGCGAGACCGTGAAGGTGCGGTCTCCGTCGATGTGACGGTTCCTGGCGAACGCTGGGAGATCGACATTCTCCGTGACGGCACGGTTGAGATCGAAGTGTTCAAGAGCGATGGCACGATTTTTGGCGAGTCGAAGTTGAGTGAATTGTTCGAGCGTTTTTCGGACTGAATCATGGTTGCCCGCGCTAAATCCCGCATGCTCGTGCCCGGCTCCACAGGCTGGACCGTGTCGGATCTTGACGATCCGGCGATTCGCCGACAGTGGGAGAGCCAGCATGTGGAAATGGTGCATGGGGTCATCGCCCAGATGCCCGCTGCATTCTTCGATCACGGACATTCGGTGGATCGCCTGTTCGATCTGCTGAAACCTTACTTCGAATCGCGCGGCATTGAGGCGGAGTTCGGCACCGAGGTGGACGTCGTCGTCGACGAGTCCGTCCTGTACCGGGCCGACGGGGTCGTGCTCCTCCCAGACGATGTCAAACGCCAGCTCAAAGCCCAGAAACAGCGCGGCGAGCCGGTCGACACTATCCGCAGCCTGCTCGTGACGCCGACACTGCTGGTCGAATCAGTCAGTCAGGGCCACGAATCAGCGGACACGCTGGTGAAGCACCGCGACTACGGCGTATTCGGCGCGCCCAACTACTGGATCATCAATCATCACGACAAGACGTTGGAGTGCTACAAGCTGGTGCGGCGCAAGTATGTGCTGGATGCAAAGGGTGAGTCGCCGATGCGATTGCATCCCAGCGCGTTCGATGGATTGGTCATTCCTTTGAAAAAGGTTTTCAGGTGAGCCGAACGATTCAATACAGAGAAGCCCTCCGCGAAGCCATGTCCGAGGAGATGCGCCGCGACGACCGCGTATTCCTCATGGGCGAGGAAGTCGCTCAGTACAACGGCGCTTACAAAGTCTCCGAAGGCATGCTCGACGAGTTCGGCCCCCGCCGCATCGTCGATACCCCCATCAGCGAAACCGCCTTCGCAGGCTTAGGCATCGGTGCCGCGATGACCGGTCTGCGCCCCATCATCGAGTTCATGAGTTGGTCCTTCTGCCTCGTCGCAGCCGACCAGATCATCAACAACGCGCCCAAGATGCTCTACATGTCCGGCGGACAGTTCGGCTGCCCCATGGTCTTCCGCGGCAATAACGGCGCGGGCGGGCAACTGGGCTCCACGCACTCCTGGTCCGTCGAGGCGCTCTTCGCCAACGTGCCGGGCCTGAAGATGGCGATTCCTTCGACCCCGCGCGACGCCAAGGGCCTGCTCAAAGCCGCCATCCGCGACAACGATCCCGTTTTCTTCCTCGAGTCCGAACGCATGCTCGGCCTGGGCGCCCGCGGCGATAAAGATTTCTCCCGCTACCTCGCCGATGGAAAGTGGGCGCCCCCGGAAGTGCCCCAGAAATACACCCCCGGCGCCCCCGGCGCCCCCGGCGCCCCCGGCGCCCCCGGCAGCAACGGCCACGGCGAAAGCGACGACTTCATCATTCCCTTCGGCGTCGCCGACGTGAAAAAGGAAGGTAAGGACTGCACCATCGTCGCCGCCGGCCGGCCCTTGCATTTCGCCCTGCAAGCTGCGGAAGAACTGGAAAAGGAGGGCATCGACTGCGAGGTCATCGACCCCCGCACCTACCGCCCGCTCGACCTGCCCACCATCCTCGCCTCCGTCCGCAAGACGAACTACTGCGTGATCGTCGATCAGAGCTGGCCCTTCACCTCCGTCGCCAGCGAGATCGCCATGCAGATCTACGAGAACGCGATGGATGACCTCGACAACAAGATCATCCGCGTCAACACCGACGACGTGCCCCCGCCCTACTCCCGCGCCCTGGAGCAGGAAATGCTCCCCAACGCGCGGAAGATCTGCGAGGCGGTGCGGGCGGCGACGTACCGGGCGTGAAGAAATCGATCAAAGGTACGGGGGAACTATGCCGCCCACTCCAGCACGCGAAGGATTCGAACCTGTCGTGCTCGCTTTTCTGGTTTGCGACCAGATCTATACCGATCACGGATCGGGAAAATCATCGTTGCTCGGGTTGTTCTCAGCGATGTCCGTGAAGGAGTTGCCGACAACCGTCGACGAAATGTGCGTGTATGCGGTGCTGACGGAAGGCCGTGGAACGCAGCAGTTGACGGTCCGAATCATCGATGCCGCCGAATCGCGCGATCCCTTGATCGTTGCGCCAGTCGAGCTAGAATTTCGAAGTCCGCTCGATACCGAAGTGCTCAGGCTGCGTCTGATGGATGTCACGTTTCCGATCGCCGGGGAGTTTTGCGTGCAAATCCATTGCGGAGCGGCGCTGCTGGCCGAACGAAGAATTGTCATCGAGTTCGAGGAGCCGAACCATGCCGATTGAACCCATCGAGATTCGCCGCGTCCCTGGCGAGCGAAACAGCTACATCGTCCGGTTTCCAGCGGGACCCGGCCCGCGCGGCGTGGTCAAGACTTCCGAAGCCACGCCGGAGCAGTGGAAACGCCTCGGCTCGGGCAAACCGCACCATCGCCCGAGGCGGCCGAAACGTTCGTAGCGCATGTCGAGCGCGGCGCCGCCCCGTTTAGCCGCGGAGCAGGAGGGCCGCCGACGCTCCGCGCGAGCCACGGGAAAGCCTTTGGCCCGAGCCCGGGAAACGCTCCCCAACGCGCGGAAGATCTGCGAAGCGGTGCGGGCGGCGACGTATCGGGCGTAATTCTGATTGCGCGCGGCGAGCCGCCTTCCCGCTCAATCACTTTCGCTTGTCTGTGTACAGCGGCTTGCCGTCCACCACCAGCGCAAAATCCTTCGCTTCGATCGGCGAGTCGTAACAGGTCAGCCCGAACTTGAACTTCCCCTTGCGGGTGAGCGGCTTGGTCACCGGGTCGGAATGCGCGAGTTTGTCGTTGTAAAAGTAGCGCACCTCCTTGCCATCGAACTCGATCGCCAGCACGGCGAATTCCTCCGGCTTCTCGATCGTACCCTTCAGACGCTGCTCGCCCTTGTGATTGCCGATCACTGCGGTTCCTGAGTTCCACCAGTGGCCGTGGCTGTAGCGGAAGACCTCGCCGTCGACGATGGCATAAATGCTCTGATACTGCCTGGCCTTCATCTTGAACTCGAATCGGAACGACCTTCCTTCAAACTCTTGCGCGATCATCGGAATGCCGGGCGTGTTGGTGCCGACGCTGCCCTTGACCACGCCGTTCTCAACGGTGAACGCGCTGCTCATCGTCAGCACGTCACTGAGGCGCTCGGCGGGGATGTACCGCTGTGCCGCCTGGGTCGGCAAAGTGACTGGTTTTGGCTTCACCACGGGCGGCTTGGCCGCGGTCTGCAGTTCTTGTTTCGCCTGCTGTTGCAGAGCCATTGCCTTTGTGCGCGAAAGTGTGTCCAGGGATGGATCGCCAAGCGCCGCGGTCATTCGGTCCACTGCATGTTCATAAGCAATCGACTGGGGCACGCCGCGCAGTGACCGGCCCGAATTCCAATACCACTCGCCGACGCGAATCTGCTCCGCGGCGGACAACTCCGTGGTCGGTCGATTGATTAGCGCCACCATTTCTTTCAAAGCCGCATCCCCGACGCGCGGTGCCAGGCGAGCGGCGCCGGCCGGGTCGTCCAATTCCAAGAGGAATATCCGCACGGCTTCGGTCGCGGACGCGGCATCCGTTGCATTCTCCAGCAATCGTTCCTGCAACCGAGCGATCTGGGCATTGGCGCGTTCGAGTCGCTGTGCTTCTTCGAGCTTGGTCTTGATTTCATCAGACGCAGGCGATTTCTTGGACAACGCAAACGCCAGCGCGCGACGGTACTCCGCCGTTGCCCCCTGCCAGTCTTTGGCTGCCGCCCGTTCGTCGCCTTCGGCGGCCAGCAACGCGATGGCCTTTTCTCCCGCCGCATCGCGTTCTTCCGCCTTCCCGGCGCGCGACTGGGCCGTGAGCACGTCTATCAACTTCTTCCGGGCAGTGGTTTTCATGGCTGCGACGTTGTCCGCCAGCAGCGTCATTGCCTCCGCTGCGACGCCGTACCCGTCCGGGTTCTTGGCGGTTAGCTCGTACGCGGAATCGCAAAGCAACACGAGCAACTCAGGCGTGCCCGTGCTGGACCGAGCCACACCCAGCATGTCTTTGGCCAGCGCCAGGTCGTCCGCCTTGCCAATGGTGGCGGCAACCTGTTTTCGGCGCTCGCCGTAGAGCGAATTGAAAACCGCCTTCGCGTCCTCCGCGAAAAGAAGGCCGCCATAAATGGACGCGATTACCAACGCGCTCGGAAAAACGGCGGCGAATGGCCTGATTGGCATGGAGCGACTCCCAGTTGCCTCTACGCCCAGACATGGCGAGCGAGTCGAGGCGATAGCTATCGTAATGCTCACAACATAGGGGGGCAATGGAGATATTCCGACAGGAGAGGAAAATGGAACAGGTGACCAGTCGAATGATGGCCGATCCAACTGCAAGCAGTCTGCAGGAGATCAGCGAATACGGCCCTGTCGTGCGTCCATGGGGCGTGTCTGCATCCAAAGATGTCCAGCCTTCGGTGAATGCAATTCACTTCGCCTCCAACCAATCCCTCCCCACGCCCGCCTCCACTTTCAGCGGCACCTTCAGCTTCATCGCCTGCTCCATCTCCTCCTTCACCACAGCCGCCATCGCCTCGGCGTCCCTGGCTGGCGCTTCGAGCACCAGTTCGTCGTGAATCTGTAGCAGCATTTTCAGCGGCAGCTTTTCGCGTCGTATCCGGCGGTGCAGGTTGACCATGGCCAGCTTGATGAGTTCAGCCGCGCTGCCTTGCACCACGGTGTTGATCGCCAGGCGTTCGCCCAATGCCCGCACCGGGGGCTTGTTCGACTCGATCTGCGGGATGCGCCTGCGCCGGCCGAGCATCGTGGCGACGTGGCCGGTGTCCAGCGCTTCGGTGATGCAGCGCTGCAGGAACCGGTCGATGCCGGTGTATCGCTTCTTGTAATCGGCGATGAGTTTGCGGGCGCCTTCGAGGGTCATGCCCTCGATGCGCCGCGATAGGCCGTAGGGCGTGACGCCGTAGACGATGCCGAAGTTGATGGTCTTGGCGGCGGTGCGCTGCTCGATGTTCACCTTCGACGGATCGATGCCGAAGACCTGTGCCGCCACCGCTGCGTGAATATCCATGTCGCGTTGAAAGGCGTCGATGAGGGCCGGGTCGTCGCTCAGGTGCGCGAGGATGCGCAGCTCGATCTGCGAATAGTCCGCGCTGATCAGCCGGCTGCCTTCCTCCGCGACGAAGGCCTTACGAATCTGCCTGCCGATGTCGGTGCGGATGGGGATGTTCTGCAGGTTCGGATTGCTCGACGACAGCCGGCCCGTCGCCGTGCCCGTCTGATGAAACGAGGCATGCACGCGATGCGACTTGTGGTCGATCTCCTCTTTCAGGTTCACCAGGTACGTGCTGACGAGCTTGGTGAGCTGGCGGTATTCAACGATGCGGCTGAGCACCGCGTGCTGCTGATCGGTCAGGCCTTCGCGGTCGATGAGTTTCTCCAGCACTTCGATGTCGGTGGAAGGAACGGAAGGCGTGCCCGAGGCTGCGCCGCCGCGGGTTTTCTTGACGATGGGCAGGCCCAGTTCCTTGAACAGCACGTCGCCAAGCTGCCTGGGCGAATCGATGTTGAAGTCGTGCCCAACCGCTTCGAGAATCTTGTCCTTGAGCACGACGATGCGCTCGTTCAGGCCTGCGGCCTGTCGGTCTAGCTCGTCCGGATCGACACGGATGCCGTGGTATTCCATTTCCACCAGCACTTCGATCAGCGGCATCTCCAGCGTGTTGACGAGCTGTTCCAGGCCCATCACGCGCAGCTTCGGCGCCAGCTCCTCGTAGAGCCTCAGCGCCATGTCCGCGTCTTCCGCGGCGTAGGGCACGATCTCATTCAGCGGCACCATGTCCATCGTGCGCTGCCCCCTGCCGCGCGGCGCGGGGATGCCCGCCGACTTTGATTTGCCTTCGCCGATCAGCTTGCTGATGGGAATCATCTTGTGCTTGAGCATGGTGTCGGCGAGGAAATCGAGGCCGTGCGCGGGCGTGCCGATCATGTGCGTGGCGATCATCGAGTCGAACGCGATGCCCTGCATGTCGATGCCCGCGTGGCGCAGCACGAGCGCGTCGTACTTCAGGTTGTGCCCGCACTTGGGAATCGCCGGGTCCTCCAGCACGGGTTTCAGTGCGGCGATCACCGCGGCCGTATCGAGATGCGTGTCCTGCTCGGGCGATTTCATCGGCACATACACGCCGTGGCCTGATTTCCAGGCGAAGGACGCGCCGCATGGTTCAGCGGAATGGCCAAGGCCGATGGTCTCGGTATCGACGGAGATCATCTTCTGCTGGCGCAGCGTGGCGACGAGATCGTTGAGGTCGGCGCGGGTGAGAATGCCGCGATAATCGAAGTTCGCGGCCACGGTGTGTCCGGGCGGAACGACATCACCCTCCGTGGATTTCTCCGCGGTATCGCTGCCCATGTCGAAGAGCGCGGAGGGAAAGAGCGGATCCTGCGGCGGTGCAGCGGCTTTCGCCTTGCCGCGCGGTTTCTTCCCCGGCGCGGCGGGCATGGGAAAGAGCGTGTTGCTTTCTTCTTCGGCGACAGGTTCCGCAGAATCGCCTGACTCGTCGGCAATCACTTCCCCTGTCGCCTCGTTGCGAATCGCGCCGGCCTGCGAACTTGCCTCACGCGCGGGCGACCCGCTTCTGCCCGCAGCCGGCGCTCCCTTCGCCAAAAGGTTCTCAATGTCGCGCTGGAATCGGCGGAACCCCATCTCCTGGAAAAACGCCTTGAGTCCCGCCGCGTCGATGCCGCCGACTTTCGCCTTGTTCAAGTCGAAATCGAGCGCCACGTCGTCCTTGAGCGTGACCAGCGTGCGCGACAGCGCCAGGTGGGCGCGTGCCTTCTCGAGATTCTCCTTCCGCTTGCCCTTGATCTTGTCGAGGTTGGCATAGATGCCATCGACGGAGCCATATTCCTGCAGGAGTTGGGCCGCGGTTTTCGGGCCGACGCCGTCGACGCCCGGCACGTTGTCCACGCTGTCGCCCATGAGCGTGAGCATGTCGATCACCTGTGCCGGCGACACGCCCTTGTTCGCCTTGAGCCAGGCTTCGTCGATCGTCGTGTCGGTGTGGATATCGAACATCTTGATGCGATCGCTGAGCAACTGCTCCAGGTCTTTGTCCTTGGACACGACGCGGATGTCCACATCCTTGCACGCCGGGTCGGCGACGACGCGATGGGCGATGGTCGCGATCACGTCGTCCGCCTCGGCGCCGGTGATCCCGATGATCGGGATGCCGAACATCTTCGTCATCTGCAGAATGCGCTGAATCTGCGGCCCCAGGTCCTCCGGCGCCGCCTCGCGCGTGGCTTTGTACGCCGGGTACAGCTCGTCGCGGAACGTTTTGCCCGGCATGTCGATCGCCATCACCACGTAGGCCGGGTGAAACTGCTGGAACAGTTTGATGAGCATGCCCGCGAAGCCGAAGACGGCATGCGTGGATTCGCCGGTGACGGGCGAGTTCATGCCGCCGCGGATGGCGAAGTACGCGCGGAAAATCTGCGCGTGGCCGTCGATGAGGTAGAGGGTTGATCCGGAAGACATGGCCGGATTATACGAAGGGCTGAATGGAGTCGGAGAGGACGGAGCGGAGAACCACAAAGGACACCAAGACACGAAGGACACGAAGAAGAGAGTAGAAGGGTCAAGTCGAGAGAAAGGGGAACTGAGATAAACCCACGATCGTGTCCGCGCTTTCCCCTTCACCGATCTATGAATCCCTCTTCTTCGTGTCCTTCGTGATTTGGTGTCCTTCGTGATTCCGCCCGGCCTGAATCCGCACACAGCCCGAATCCGCACTTGATGCATACCTTCGACTCCTTTACCTTCTCTACCTCCTCTACTTC
The DNA here is from genome assembly GCA_964426135.1 of uncultured Phycisphaeraceae bacterium. Classification (GTDB taxonomy): domain Bacteria; phylum Planctomycetota; class Phycisphaerae; order Phycisphaerales; family Phycisphaeraceae; genus CAYRPN01. The sequence continues at coordinate 11,922 of CAYRPN010000012.1, forward strand.
CTCTACCTCCCTCTCTCCTCCCCATGACTCACTTCGCCGACCGTCTGCTCGCCGCGTGCAAAGCCAAGGGCTCGCCTATCTGCGTGGGCCTCGATCCTGTCTACGAGAAGTTGCCCGCGGAACTTCTCGAACGCGACGACCTGAGCGATATGGCTGACGGCGACTGCACCGAAATGGAGCGGCGGGCGCTGGCGATTCACGACTATTGCAGCGAGGTGATCCGCGCCGTGGCCGCCCACGTGCCGTGCGTGAAACTGCAGTCGGCGTGCTTCGAGCGATACCGCACCATCGGCTGCGAAATCTTCCACTCGCTCATCGAGCAGGCGCGCGACGCAGGCCTGATCGTCATCAGCGACGTGAAACGCAACGACATCGGCATCAGCGCGGAGCACTACGCCGCCGGCTGCCTGAGCGATCCGAAAAAGAAATGGCTCAGCGAGGAAGAGCCTGCGGTCGGGCCGGATGCGGTGACGATCAACTCGTACCTGGGCGCGGATGGGGTCGAGCCGTTCACCAAAGTGGCCGCCGCCGAGGGCAAGGGCGTCTTCGCGCTGGTGCGCACCAGCAACCCCAGCGGCGACGCGATCCAGAGTTTGCTCCTGCAGAACGGCGACACGGTGGCGCAGGCGATGGCGCGGTTGATTGCGAAGCTCGGCGAATCCACGGTTGGCAAGAGCAGCTACAGCCTGCTCGGCGCGGTGGTCGGCGCAACGAAGGTCGCGGATGCCGCCCGCTTGCGCGAACTGATGCCGCGGCAAATTTTCCTGGTGCCCGGCTTCGGCGCTCAGGGCGGCAAGGCGGATGACGTGAAGGCCTGCTTCAACAGCGACGGGCAAGGCGCGATCATCACCGCGAGCCGGTCTGTGATTTTCGCTTATGAAAAGGACAAGGACGGGCCGTGGCAGAAAGCGGTGGAGAAGGCGGCGATTGAGATGAAGAGGGAAGTGAACGCGGTGATGGGGTGAGGCGAACGAGGAAATCGACATTCCAAACCTGGTTGCCGAATTCACTTGGGCTCGCCAATAATCTCCACGTCGACCGTGAGTCCACTGGGATATTCAACAAACCGGTTCGGACGCCAGCGCCCCGTTTTTCGAGGTTCAGAAACGCGAATGGCATCCCGGCCAGTAATGCCGAGGGTGGTTGCCAAGGCGCCTACTCGCCCGATGCATGCCTTCTCGGTTCGCCCCACCACCGCGTAATGAGCAGAGGGGATGAGCACAAGCGAAAACGACTCCGAAGAGTCGATATGCTCGACGGAAAAAACATCGCGGACAACGCTGGTCCAAAGGCGATATCCCTCGGACGTGAAATCAAGCGAACCATCAACAAGGTGTGGATTCTCGGGAGCCTCAAGGCATGAGGAAGTCTGTCGACGGACCTGCTCCTGAATGAGGTCGGCAACCGTCAGCACCGTCAGCCATCCTCTGTCGACGCACCTTTTGATCGTCTTCAAGTAACCGTTGAGCGATAGGACGAATGGTAGTTCTTCTTCGCTGTAAATCGATTGCGCATCGGCCGCGATCGTTTCGGGACTGCCCCCGCTTGCATAACCAACGTAGACGAAAATATCCCACTCATCCGACTTAAGTCCGTGCCGGCGAAGCGACTGGTCTGCGTGCGGATGTCGTGACATAGGCTATTCGATCGCGTCGGGCCGAATACGGCCCGGCTCGCTGCGGAGTTTCGCTCACCGTTTCCACTTCACCTGCGGACAATCGCCCCACATCATTTCCAGGTCGTAGTACGCGCGGGCCTGCGGTTCGAAGAGATGAATGACGACTTCGACCAGGTCGATCACGACCCAGGTGGTGCGCTCGTCCAGTTCCTTGCCATAGACGCCCATGTTCTGCGCCTTGGCTAGTTCGCGCAGGTCGTCAGCCACCGAGCGCATCTGGCGATCGCTGGTGCCGCTGGCGATGACCACGAAATCCATCACATCGCTCTTGCCCTGCGTGTCGAAGATGACGACGTTGTCGCAGTGCAGATCGCTCATCAGCCGGGCGGCGTCGATGGCGAACTTCTTCGCGCCGACGGCGGCGGCGGCGCGGGCCGCTCCCCCGGTGCCGGAGCGAGCGCGCTTGACGACAGCGGCCTTGGAATCGCTGGGGATTTCAGCCGGGCCGCGCTTGCGCGGGGCGGCGGACTTTCGACCGGCGGGCTTCTTCGAGGAAAGTTTCTTCGAGGATTGCTTCTTCGGTGTCGGTCTGACGGCGCTGGATTTCTTGGAACGCGGATTTGGCATGTGGAGAGTGTAGCGTGATTGAGCGGTCAGCGGTCGGGCCGATTCCCCATCCGCGCCCGCCTCAGATCCATGGTCATTCGTCCAGACGCCTGCGGCGTTTCCGCTAAACATCAAGACCTGCTCGGCACCTGGGGCAATGGCGTTATCCCAGGCCGAGCATGCTGGCGATCGCCGGGGAGAATTTCACGACCAGGCCGGCGAACACGACGGATACGATGCTCATGAGTTTGATGAGGATGTTCAGCGACGGGCCGCTGGTGTCCTTGAAGGGATCGCCGACGGTGTCGCCGACGACGGCTGCCTTGTGCGGGTCCTTGCCCTTGCCGCCGTATTTGCCGGCTTCGATGTATTTCTTGGCGTTGTCCCAGGCGCCGCCGGCGTTGGCCATGAAGATGCCCACGGCGAAGCCCGTCGCCGTCGCGCCCGCCAGCAGGCCCATCGTGCCCGCCACGCCCAGCACCAGCCCCGTCGCCACGGGGATGATGATCGCCAGCAGCGAAGGCACGATCATTTCCTTCTGCGCGCCGGTCGTGCTGATGTCCACGCAGGTGGCGTAGTCGGGGTAGCGCTTGCCGTCGACATCGACACTCTCGGGCCAGTTCGTCGGATCGGCGATGTCGGAGTCCTTCATGCCGCTCTTCTTGAACGCGCCGCGCATGATGCCGAACTGACGGCGGCATTCCTGCATCATCGCGTAAGCGGCCCGGCCCACCGCCTGCATGGTCATCGCACAGAAAAGAAACACAGCCATGACGCCCAGGAACAAACCGCACAGCACCTTCGGGCTCATCAGCGTCACGTCGTAGTACTGAAGAATCTGCGGCAGGGTGGCCTTGCCGGCTTCGACGACTTCGAACGTGATGGGCCGCTTGCCCGCCACGTCGATATGCACGTGGAACAGACCGGACTCCTGGTCGTATTCGTGCTTGAGTTTGGCGTGATCGAAGCCGCCCTTGCCATCCTTGAGTTGCGCTTCGATGACGGCCAGTTTCTCCGCCTGCAGGAGCAGTCCCGCATCGACAGCGGTGGTATTCGGCGCCGACGCCTGGAACACGCCGCGGCCGCGATAGGCGAGCGTGGCGCGATCGGCCGAGGCTTGCACGTTCTGCTTTTCGCTGGCGACCTGATCGGTCAGCGCGGTCTGCACGGTGATGACGTACGCAGCCAGCAGCGCCAGCGCGGTCAGCGCCGCTGAGCCGATGGCGAAGCCCTTGCCGATCGCGGCGGTGGTGTTGCCCAGGGAGTCGAGCTTGTCGGTGCGCTCGCGGACGAAGGGCGGCTGATGGCTCATCTCGGCATTGCCGCCGGCGTTGTCGGCGATCGGGCCGTAGGCATCGGTCGCCAGCGTGATGGCGAGCGTGGCGAGCATGCCGACGGCGGCGATGCCCACGCCGAAAACACCCATGAGGAACGCCTCGTTGCCGCCCGCACTGATGAAGGCGACGAGAATGGCGACGACGACGGTGAACATCGAAAGCCAGGTCGACTTCATGCCGATGGCGATGCCCGCGATGATGACGGTGGCCGGACCGGTCTGCGCCTGTTCGGCGATGTTCTGCGTCGGAGCGTAGTCGGAGCCGGTGTAATAGCCCGAGCCCCAGGCAATGATCAGGCCGGCGATCAGGCCCGCCATGATGGATCCCCAGATGCCCCACGCGGAAACGCCGGGGATGCCGCCGAGCATGACGTTGAGAATCACGGCTGAACCGACGACGATCATGGCGCTGCTGCCCCAGACGCCGACGTTCAGCGACTTGAGCAGTTCGCCCATCGTCGCGCCTTCCTTGGTGCGCACGAGGAAGATGGAGACGATCGAAGCCAGAATGCCCAGGCCCGCCAGCGCGGGAGCGACGGCCACCAGGCTCATCGCGTGGGCATCGGTGAAGGCGATGTCGCCTTGGCCGATGCGAACCGCCGCCGCCGCCGCCAGCGCCATGGAGGCGAGAATCGCGCCGTAGTAGCTCTCATACAGATCGGCGCCCATGCCCGCCACGTCGCCCACGTTGTCGCCCACGTTGTCCGCGATGACGGCTGGGTTGCGCGGATCGTCCTCGGGAATGCCCGCTTCCACCTTGCCGACCAGGTCCGCGCCGACGTCCGCTGCCTTCGTATAGATGCCGCCGCCGACACGGGCGAAGAGCGCTTGCAGCGACGCGCCCATGGCGAAGCTGAGCGTGACCGTGGTCACCGCCACGAGGCTGCTCATCTTGAAGACCTGCGTCAGCAGCAGGAACCACACGGAGACATCGAGCAGGGCGAAACCGGTGACGGACAGGCCCATGACGGCACCGGCGCGGAAGGCGACGCGCAGGCCGTCGTTGAGGGATTTCTTGGCGGCGGCGGCGGTGCGGCAGTTGGCGGCGGTGGCGGTCTTCATGCCGAAGTAGCCGCACAGGCCCGAGAAAAAGCCGGCGACCGGCACGCCCAGGGCAGAAAGCTCCGGCTGCAGGTGCATGCCGAAGCTGAGCACCAGCAGCACGAGCACCAGCGCGCCGAAGACCATGAGGATGACGCGGCGCTGGCGGTTCAGATAGGCGTACGCGCCTTCGCGCACGGCATCGGAAATCTTCTGCATCTTCTCATCGCCCGGGTCGGACGCGATGACGCTCTTGTAGAAATAGAATGCCATGCACAGCGCCGCAATGGCCCCGATGGGCGCCAGCCAGTATGCCGGCGGCAGCGCGGTGATTCCCGTGGCCGGCGCAGGACCGGGGGCGGCCACGACCGCGGCGGGGGTTGCCGCTGCGCCTGGAGCGGCCTGGTCAGCAGCGCCCGCGATGGACGCCAAAGAGAGAGTGACAAACGACAGGGAGAGTAGAACCATCAGACGCGACATCTGCGTGCCTCCACAAATCGACTCGAATGACATTTCTGACGCCGAGGAACCTAAATGGGGGTGCCCCAGGCATCACAGCCTCGGGACCATTGCTCATTCATCGGCAGAACGGGCCGCAATATAGGGAAAAAGAACCTCCCGATGCAAACGGGAGGTGGATGAAAGCCGGTGAAGTCTCGTGTCGGAAAGGCAATCCGAGAGGGACCGACGGCAACGAAGCGATGGAAACCTTCCCGATGAAAGGAATTCAAGGCATGAAACCCATCGCGCTGGGCATGACCATTGCCAGCGCACCGACAAGTCTCCGCCTGTCGACAGGGTCGCGGCGAACCGAGTCACCGGAAAATGCTGACCGAATACCGCGCTGGAATCCGCGCGGCAAATGGAAGCGTGCGGCCGGAAACGGCCGCGGCAACACTCGATTACCGCATACCGCCGCCACCCATCGGGCCGCGACGCGGCGGCTTGCGCTCGCCGTCTTCGCCGCGACCGGGGCCGCCGGGACCGCCGGGGAACGGCATGCCCAGCGGATTGACGCGTTTGAACGACTTGCGGGCGGCCCGGCGCTTGCGCTCGCTGGGCTTCTCATAGTAAGCCTGGCGCTTCACGTCCTTGGTCAGACCTTCCTTCTCGCACATCTTCTTGAAACGGCGGAGCATCTGCTCAGCGGACTCACCAGCGCGGGCTTTGATTCGAATGGCCATGAGAACTCCTGATGTTCTGTTTTTGGAAGCCCCGCATTATGACGACAACGCCGGGAGTTGGCAAGTTTGAGGGCGGGGGTTTCAGGGTAAAACCATTTGGGAGGGCGAGGCTCCTGCCGAGCCGCGAACAACCTCGTGCGCCCGCAGTTCTTCGCGGCTCGGCGGGAGCCTCGCCCTCCCAGTTTCAATCGCCCCGTTGTCGCCGCGCTTCACACACCTCGGCGCGAGACTTGGATAATCTGTTCATCCTCCCTCGCAACACGGAGCCGCCCATGAAAGTCGCCGTTGTCAGCGCCAAATCGTACGACCGCCAGTTCCTCGCAGCCGCCAACCAGGCGACCGGCCGGCCCGCCGCGCATGAGTTGCATTTTCTGGAACCCCGCCTGACGGACGAGACGCTCGCCATCGCCAATGGCTACCCCGCCATCTGCGCGTTTGTCAACGATGTGCTCGACGGCCCGATCCTGCGCCACCTCCACGCGGGCGGACTCCGCCACATCGCGCTGAGATGCGCGGGCTTCAACAATGTCGACCTCGACGTGGCGGAACAACTGGGCATCCGCGTCGCCCGCGTGCCGGCTTATTCGCCCTTCGGAGTCGCCGAGCACACCCTCGCACTGATCCTCACGCTCAACCGCAAAACCCACCGCGCCTTCAACCGCGTCCGCGAAGGCAATTTCTCCCTCGAAGGCCTGCTCGGTTTCGAACTGCGAGGCAAGACCGCCGGCGTCGTGGGCACCGGCAAGATCGGCGCGATTGTCTGCCGACTCCTGACTGCTTTCGGGTGCAAGGTGCTGGCGGTGGACCAGACGCCCGATCCGTTTCTGGCTGCGGAGGGCGTGCAGTTCGTCGACCTCGACACGCTGTTCCGCAAGTGCGACATCATCTCGCTGCACTGTCCGCTCACGCCGCAGACGCACCACCTGATCAACGCCGAATCGATCGCGAAAATGAAGCCGGGCGTCATGCTGATCAACACGGGCCGCGGCGCCCTGGTCAGCGCCCAGGCCGTCACGCAGGGCCTCAAGAACGGGCAGATCGGCTACCTGGGCCTGGATGTTTACGAGGAGGAAGCCGATCTTTTTTTCGAGGATCTCTCCGGCGAAGTGATCCAGGACGATGTCTTCATGCGCCTCGTCACATTCCCCAACGTGATCGTGACCGCCCACCAGGCGTTCTTCACGCAGCACGCGCTGGAGGAAATAGCGAGGACGACGATTGCCAATCTTTCGGCGCTGGAAAGAGGCGAGGCGTGTGCGAATGAGGTGAAGGGCAAGAAGAAATAGCGAGGAGAGTCGGGAATCGGGAATCGGGTGCCGAATCCCGATTCCCCCATCCCCACTCTTTAACTCCGCTTGAACTGCTTCTCCAACTCGCGCAGCGAAACGCGGATGGCGGTCGGCCTTCCGTGCGGGCAGTTGCTGGCTCGCTCGATCTCCTGGCGCTGCTCCAGCAGCGATGCCAGTTCCTCCGCGGTGAGTTTGTCGCCCGCCTTGACCGCCGCCTTGCACGCCATCATGTCCAGCACTTCGTGCAACGCCGCTTCCAGCGACGTGGGCGTCGTGGCGTCCAGTTTTTCCTCATCCGCCTGATCGAGCAGTTCGGTGATGAAATCCGCCGGCTCCACCTTGCGGTCGAAGAGGAACGTCGGGAACGCATGCACCGCGATCGTGGCGGGCCCCATCGGCTCCGCCTCGATGCCGATCTTCTCCAGCAACGGCTTCAAACCTTCCAACAATGCTTGCCTCTTCGCGCTGGCGGTCACCGTGATGGGCATGAGCAGTCGCTGGCTTTCAAGATTGCGCGACAGCACGCGGCTGCGCAGTTGCTCGAACATGACGCGCTCGTGCAAGGCATGCTGATCGATGATGACGATGCCGTTCTCATCTTCCGTGACGAGATAGCTCTTGTGCACCTGCAGCACGCCGAAGGATCGCAGCACCGGCGGCACCAGCGAGCCGGACTCTGCGAGTCCGGTCTTCTCCGATAAATGCTCGCGCGCGACCTGCGGATCGGTCTCCGCCATCGCCTTGCGAACCTCCTGGTAAACGAAGCCTTTCTGCACCGGGGCCATGCGGCGGAAATAATCGACGAAGGAATCCACGTTGTTGCCCGCGCCCGACTGGCTGCCCGCGTGCGTTTGGCTTGCCGGGGCTGCGGGATCGGCGGTGCGGAAACCCCCAGCCGGTCCGGCACTGGCGCCCGCGCGATTTTCAATGCCAGGAAAACGCGATGCATCCCAGTTCGCCGGCGAAAGCGCGGCTGCGGAATCCGCGCTGATGTGCGAGGGCGCAGCCACGGGCGACGCACTGCCCGACGATGCGAAGGACGCTGGCGTGAACGGCGAACCGCCGCCGGTGGTTTCGTTCGCGGCTCCCAGCGTGCCCGCGCCGCTCAGTTCCACCGCGCGATCCGCGAAGATCGTCGCACTGGGCGTCAGGTCCGTGCCCAGCAACCGCGTACGGATCGCCGTCAGCACCAGCCCGTGCAGTCGGCTGCCTTCGAGGAAGCGCACCTCCGACTTGGCGGGATGCACATTGACGTCGACCAGCGTCGGATCGATTTCGATAAACACCACCGCCACCGGTTGCCGGTCCGGCGGCACCAGTCCGCGGTAAGCCTCCTTGATCGCATGCGAAAGACTGCGGTCACGAATGTGCCGGCCGTTGACGAAGATGTACTGAAACTTGGCCGTGGCCCGGGCGATGACGGGCAGGCCGGCGAGGCCCCAGATGGAGGATGAGGAGGTGAGGGGGTGAGTGGGTGAGGGGGTGATGGATTCTTCCCCTTGGCCCTTGGCCCTTGGCCCTTGGCCCTCGAACTCCAGCAGCCCCTCATCCAGTTCCTTGCCCAGCAACTCCACGCAACGCTGCCTGCGCGAGTTCGTCGCAGCCACGTCGAGCGTTTTGCGCCCGTTGTGTGTCAGCGTGAACCCCACGTGCGGGTACGCCATGGCAATGCGGTGGATCACCTCGGCGATGTGCCCGAACTCGGCGGAGGCCGTGCGCATGAACTTGCGGCGGGCGGGCGTGTTGAAGAAAAGATCGCGAACCTCGATGGTCGTCCCGGCGGCGCAGGCAGCCGGCGCGACGGCACTGACCTCGTCGCCGCTGACTTCGATCATCGCGCCCGCCTCGGCGAGCGTGCCATCCACCGTCGCACGGCTGGTGATGCGCAGCCGGCTGATGCTGGCAACCGACGCCAGCGCTTCGCCGCGGAAGCCCAGCGTATCGATCGCGCCCAGATCCTCGCTCGTCTCCAACTTGCTCGTGGCGTGTGCGGCAATCGCCAGGGGCAGTTCGTCGGCCGGAATGCCCACGCCGTCGTCGCTGATGCGGATCAGTTGCTGGCCGCCTTCTTCGATCGCGATCTCGATGCGCGACGCGCCGGCATCGAGGCTGTTTTCCAACAGTTCCTTGGCGACGCTGGCGGGACGCTCGATCACCTCGCCGGCGGCAATCTGGTTGATCAGCAATGGCGAAAGCTTTCGGATCGGCATCGCGGTATGGTAGCGAGGGTTTAGGGTGTAGGGTGTAGGGTGTAGGGCGCTCGACTTCTGCATTTTGACTTTTGCATTTTGATTATTGACTTTCGGCAGCGCGGCGAAGTCAAAAGGCAGAATGCAAGAGTCCAACGCCTTACACCCTAAACCCTACACCCTAAACCCTAAACCCTACACCCTACACCCTAAACCCTACTCCCTTTGCCCCCCCACCAATCCATCTCGCAGATCAAAGCGCTGCTCGACAGCTTCGGCTTGCGGCCTCGCCATCGCTTCGGTCAGAATTTTCTCCACGACGCGGGCAAGATGGAGCAGATCACCGCAGCCGCGGAACTTTCGCCCGGTGATGCCGTGCTCGAAGTGGGCCCGGGCACCGGCGCTCTCTCCGTTCGATTGCTCGCGGCGGGCGCACGGCTGATTGCGGTGGAAGTCGACCGCGATTTCGAGCCGATCCTGCAGCAGCAGTTCGCCGAGCAGGCGAAGCTGTCGCCGATCTCCGCGGCGCCCCAGCTCATCATCGACGATGTGCTGGCGGGCAAGCACGCGATCCATCCGCGCGTGCTGGACGCGCTGAAAGCCACGGGCGCAGCCCGTTTCAAGCTCATCGCGAATCTGCCCTATCACGTCGCGTCGCCGCTGATCGCGAATCTGCTGCTGTTGCCGTATGCGGGATCCCAGTCCGCCATTCCAAATCCGAAATCCGAGATTCTCCCCCGCCTTTCCCTGGCCGTGGTCACGATTCAGCGCGAGGTCGCCGACCGCCTGGCCGCGCCGCCGGGCGGCAAGGACTATGGGCCGCTGGGCATTCTCGTGCAGGCGCTGGCCCACGTGGAGCGCGTGACCACGCTGCCGCCGGGCTGTTTCTGGCCGCAGCCGGACGTGGAGTCGGCGGTGGTGCGGCTGCGGGCGCGGGAAAGGCCGCTGACGAATGATCCCGTGAAGCTCACGCAACTGCTGCAGACGCTGTTCACCAAACGTCGCAAGCAACTGGGCGCGATTCTGGGGCGCAACGTGGCGCTGCCGCCAGGCGTCGATCCAAAGCAGCGGCCCGAGACACTGACGGTGGAGCAACTGATTGAACTGGGGGAAAGGGTGTAGGGTGTAGGGTTTGCAGATGCTCGGCGCGTGCAGTGATGGATGTGAACGGCGAGAAGTATGAAGTGAAAAGTGCGGAATGCAGACCTTAGAGCGAATCGGCGAGACTCTTTTGTCCCGCTCTCCCTGCCTCGTTGCCTACAGTATGCGGTCAGTTGCACCTTCAATCCCGACCTCAGTCTTGAATCCTAGACCCTAAGCCGGCAGAGCCGGAGAAAGTCAAAATAGTGAAGTCAAAATGCAAAAGTCAAAAGTCAGAAATCGACGCTCCCGCCGCTTCTGACTTTTGCATTTTGACTTTTGCATTCACTATTTTGACTTTTCCGATGCCAACTTCTGTGCGCCGTGCGCCGAAGTGACGGTGTCAGAATCTAAACCCTGCCCCCTTCCTCCCATGCGCACGCTCATCGCCATCCCGGTTTACAACGAGGAGAAATACGTCACCCGCGTGCTCAGCGAGGTGCGCAAATACGCAAGGGAAATCCTGGTCATCGACGATGGCTCGACGGATCAGACGCCGCTGCTGCTCGCACAGCAGCCGGTGGATGTGATCCGTCACGCGCAGAATCGCGGCTACGGGCGATCGCTGATCGATGCGTTCCGCTGGGCGTCGTGCGCCACGTGTCGCTACGACTGGTTGATCACGATGGACTGCGACGAGCAGCACGAACCGGCCGCGCTGCCGCGGTTTTTCGAGGCGATTGCCCGTGACGACGCGGATGTGATCAGCGGCAGCAGGTACCTGACGATGCCGGGTTCGTCGGCTTCCGGCCAGCGAACTCTGTCACTGACCGGTGCGGCGATTTCGTCCGCTCCCGGTGCGGCGATTTCATCCGCTCCCGGCGTGGCGGCTTCAAATCACCCCGCGCAGGGCGTGGACCTTTCATCCGATTCCCACAACACTCCCCCCGCCGACCGCCGTGCGATCAATGAACAGATCACCCAACTCGTGAACCAGACGCTGTCGCTGCGATTGACGGACACGTTCTGCGGATTCAAGGCGTACCGCGTCAGCGCGCTGCGCCAGCTTTCGCTCAACGAAGCAGGCTACGCGTTTCCCATGCAGTTCTGGGTGCAGGCGGCTGCGAATCGCCTGCGCATCGTGGAGATTTCCGTCCGCCTGATCTACAACGATCCGAACCGCAGCTTCGGCGGCCTTCTGGATGACGCCACGATCCGGCTGAATCATTACCGCCAGGTCTTTGAGCGCGAATTGAGCCGCTTTCCCGGCCGGTTCGAATGCGTTTGCGCCGCCAAGTGAGTGGGAACTGGTCGGCCAGACGGCTCGCGGAGCCCTGCAAGGAATTCGATGCACGCATTCCTGCGGGTTCCCACCGAGTTTTCGCGCAACCCCGGACTCTATGAATTGGCGGCGGTTCGTCCTGAGCCTCGGCAGGCCCAGCGGCAACGCAGGAGATTCCTGCTGGCTCGCAGCGTCCAGCGCGTTAAGCTATGCGGCTTTCATTTGCTGACGTTGCTGGAGATTGAATGGAGATGAATATGTTCACGAAGGCATCGTGGTCCGCTGTGGCCGCCCTACTGGTGATGGTCGGCACCAGCCGTGGCGATCTGCAGGCGATCCTCGCCGGCATCTCGGACGCGACCCGCGCGGGCCGGGTCGATCGGGCGCTCGATCTGGCCAATGAGGGCGCGGCGCTCTATCCCAACTCGGAACTGATCTTCTTCATGCGGGGGCAGATCTACGAACACCGCAGGCTCTTCGATCACGCGATCAAGGATTACACGCGCACGCTGGCGATCAAGAGCGCCTACTTCCGCGCGTATCAGCGGCGCGGCGAGTGCTATTTCAAGGCGGGCCTGTTCAAGGAATCCATCGCCGACTTCGATAAGGTCATTCTCAGCGACCCGAAGCAGGAGTTCGACCACTGGCAGCGCGGCATCAGTTGCTACTACGCCGGGGAATATTCCAAGGGCGTGCGCCAGTTCGAGCTGCGCAAAGAGGAGAACCCCGACGACGCGGAGAACGCGATCTGGCACTATGTGTGCAACGTCAAGGCGCTCGGAACCGAGCGTGCCGGCAAAGCCATGTTCCTCGCCACCAAGGACGGCCGAGCCTGGGCGTCGGCGGCGCACGACTTGTTTCGAGGATTCCGTAAGCCCGAGGAAGTGCTCGCGGTGTCGGCCAAGGACGAGACGAACGAGGATCTGAAGAAGGACAATCTCTTCCACGCCCACTTCTACATCGCGCTGCATTACGAGACGATCGACAACGCCGCCAAGGCGAGAGAGCACCTGACCATCGCCATCGAAAAGTTTCCGCGCCGCCACTACATGTACGAAGTGGCCCGCGTTCACCTGGCGCTGATCGACAAGAGAACCGCCGCGGAGAAAAAAGGCGGCCCCGCCAAGGAAGGCAGATGAGCGGGCGATGGTGGTGCGAACGCCCAATGCCGGTAGACTGATTCGGTTATGGCCGATACGCCCACCGTTCCGGACCCGATCTCCCGCCGCGCGCTGGCGGCGATCGTCTTCACCGACATCGTCGGGTTCAGCGCCCGCATGTCGACCAACGAAACCGCGACGCTCAAGGCATGCCAGCGCGACCTGGGCATCATGCATCAGATATGCAAGGACGGGAAAGGCCAGGTCCTCAAGTCCACGGGTGACGGCCTGCTCATGTTTTTTCCCAGCGCCGTCGATGCCGTGCGCTGTGCCCTGAAAATCCAGCAGCGCATCACGGAGGACGCCAAGGCGCTGCCGCCCGGCGCCGCCCTGCAGCATCGCATCGGCATCCACGTCGGCGATGTGTTCTTCAGCAAGCACGACGTCATGGGCGACGGCGTCAACATCGCCGCCCGCCTGCAGGAACAGGCGGAGCCCGGCGGCATCGTGATCTCCAACACGGTGTACGACCTGGTGAAAGGCCGCGTGGAACTGAACGCGACGTACCTGGGCCCCCGCGACCTGAAAAACATCAAGGACCAGGTGCCGATCTATCGCCTGCTGATGAGCGTCGCCGAAGGCGAGGAGCTCGTGCCGCCGCCGGCGCACAAACCGGCGCCGGGCAAGGGCGCCGCGACATCCACCAGCGCGGCGGCGGTTGCTTCGACCAGCGCAAAGCCGTCGTCGAGAAAAGGTCTGGTCGTCGGCGTGCTGCTGCTCCTGGCCGTCGGCATCGCCGCGGCGGTCGTCGTGCCGCCGCTGCTGAAGCAGCGGGGTTCGTCGGCGGGCAAGGATGCCGGCGGTTCCACCGGCGGCCCGCCTAGCGTCGAGGAAATCGCCAACGTGCGGCGGAGCTTCGCCGAGAAATACGATTATCGCGGCATGCTCAACTGGATGAAAGAGCGCGGGGTGACCAACGCCGAGATCGTCGATCGGTTCACAAAGCTCGCGATGCTGCGCGACGGGTTCGACAAGGCTCTGGCGCCGACTTCGCGCGAGAAGCCGCTGGGCGCCCAGTTGAAAGCCCGCAACATGCAGTCGCTGGAGGTTTGGCGCGAAGCGGACGGACGATTCGGCGTGCGGCGGGTGAAGGTGGAAGCCATCGTCGCCCTGGAGGCGATGCCCAAAATGGACATGTTCACCATCCTGTTCTCGCTGGGGAAACCGTCGGAAGACGCCGATCCGGTGGACAAGGAATACCGCGATGCCTTGATTCAGTTCGCCGACGAGCACCAGCTTTCCTCCCCCGCCATCAGCCGGCTGCGCTTCTGGGATCCCTCCAAGGATAAGCGGGATGGCGCGAAGGAACCGAAGGTGAAGTAACGCGGCAATTCGCTATCATGCCCCGCCTATGGCCGACCTCAACCAACGATCGAAACGCCACGTGATTGCCGCGCTGGTGACCAATGAACCGGGCGTGCTCGCCCAGGTGGCGGGCATGTTCGCCGCCCGAGGCTTCAACATCGACAGCCTCGTCGTCGGCCGGACGGAGAACCCCGAACTGTCGCGCATGACCATCGTCGTCAACGGCGATGACGCCGTGCTGGAGCAGGTGCGCAAGCAACTGGCCAAGCTGGTGCCGGTGATCAAGGTCGTGTCGTACAAGGATGCTCCGTATGTGGAGCGCGACCTGATGCTGGTGACGGTTTCCACGACCGGCCCCATCACCCAGGGCGTCAAGCCCGCCGACGCCGAGGCCGCCTTGAGCATCGACCAGGTCAACGCCCGCCGCTCCGCGCTGATCGAACTGGCGAACATCTTCCGCGCCAAGATCGCCGACGTCAGCCCCGGCCAGGTCATGATCGAACTCACCGGCACCGAGGAGAAACTCGAAGCCTTCATCCAGCTCGTGCATCCCTACGGCATCCTCGAACTGGCCCGCACCGGCGTCATCGCCATGCCCCGCGGCAGCAGCGGCGCGGAGCGCCAGGCCATGCCCGCGCTGCCCAAGGCGCAGATGATCGATGACAGCGAACTGCCGCCGGGGTGAGCGGTCACTTCGGAAGGAACGACGAACCTCTCCGCCGTTTCGTGGTAGGGTGCGTCAAGTCCGCGCGGACGCACCATGTTGCGTCCCCATAGTTTGTGGTGCGTCCGCGCCGAGCCTTGACGCACCCTACGACGACGCCTTGTTTCCGCAACGCTCCTTATCCCTTTCTGCCTGCCTCGATCTCCGCGAAAAACTCCCGCAGCGTCTGCGTGTAGCGCGCCTCATCCTGCAGCGCGAGGCAACCGTGATCACAGCCTTCGAATGCGACCAGTCGGCCGCGCGGCGCCGCGGCGGCGACCAACTGGGCGGACCCCAGCGGGCACAGATCATCCTTCATCCCATGCAGCAGCCAGAGCGGACAGGAGAGTAAAGCCGCGTGCCGGGTGCGGTCGAACTTGCGCTTGCTCAAATCCAGCCAGAACGCGAAGTGCCGGCCCGCCAGCCAGGTGAACGGCCAAGGCGGAATGCGCTTGCGCCACAAATAGCCGGCCACCGGCTCCATGCCGTAGCGGTAGCCCGCCTCCGCGATGACGCCGATGACGCGGGAGGGGGAAAGGGGTTGGGGGTTCGGGGTTGGGGGTTGGGGGTTGGGGGTTGGGGGTTGGGGGTTGGGGGTTGGGGGTTGGGGATCGGAGAGTTCTGGGTTCTGGATTCTGAGTCTTGGCTGCTGAGGCCGGAGTTCAGATCGTCCTGTTCTGTCTCTTGTCTCCCGTCCTCTGTCCTCTGTCCCCTGTTCCCTGTCCCCTGTCCCCTGTCTCCTGTCTCCTGTCCCCCGTCCCCTGTCTCCTGTCCCCTGTCCCCTGTCTCCTGTCCCCTGTCCCCTGTCCCCTGTCCCCTGTCCCCTGTCTCCTGCCTCCTTCTCTTCCTTCGCCGCCGCGACGATGGCGATGCCCGCGCCCATGGAGTGACCGACGAGTACGAACGGCGTGCCGTCGTCCACCTGGTTCATCACGGCGATCAGATCGTCCGGCTCCTTGGCGGTCAGCGTCGTGACCTTGGCGGTGGAATCGCCGTGGCCGCGCAGGTCATAGATGACGACGCGCGAAGCAAAGGGCACGAGCGATGGCACGCGCTTGAGCGCGCCGAATCGGCTGTCGTTGAGGCCGTGCGTGAGGACGATCGTGGGGCCGGGCGACCGCGAGGCATCGCCAGTGAACGCCGCCGATTCGGATTTTTTCCCTTCAATGATCCAGCCGGGCGACGTTTCGCCGTCGTCGAACCGGAACGTGACTTCCCTTGCGGCCAGGCCCAGTTCGCGCGGATCGGTTGGCTTGCCGCGCGCCATGGCCACGGCAAACGTCTTGCGAAACGGATGGCGCATGTGATGGATCAGCGCCAGTGTGCCGATCGCGACAATCCAAGCCGCGGCGAAGGCGAAAAGAATGAGTAAGCCCATGCGTGTGGTAGCGTATGTCATCCGCGGTGGGAGGCACAAACACACGCAGGTGACGCGAGGTTTAGCGACGGGGCTTGCCCCGCTCCGGCGGAGAACGGCAACCCTGCCGAACGGGGCAAGCCCCGTCGCTAAACGATTCGAAGGCCGCATTTCATCGCACGGAGATTTCCATGACCGATCACGAACTGATGACCGAAGCGTTTCGCGAGGCGGAGCAGGGTTACCAGGAAGGCGGGTTGCCCATCGGCTCCGTGCTGGCGGATGAACTGGGCAACATCGTCGCCCGCGGCCACAACCTGCGCGTGCAGACCGGCGACCCCACCGCCCATGCCGAGGTCGTCTGCATCCGTCACGCCGGCCGTCGCCGCGACTGGCCGCGGCTCACGCTCGTCAGTTCGCTCAGCCCGTGCATCATGTGTTCCGGCACCACGCTGCTCTACCGCATCCCGCGCGTCATCGTCGGCGAGAATCAAAACTTCATGGGTGCGGAAGATCTCTTCCGCTCCCGAGGCGTGCGGCTCATCGTGGTGCAAGACCAGCGCTGCATCGAACTCATGCGCCGCTTTGTGAAGGAGAAGCCGGACCTGTGGAACGAGGATATCGGCGTGTGAGCGATCGGGATTCGGCGTGTGAGCGCGCGGAACTTCGAACCCATCGCGGCGATCCATATTTCGTTTAGCGACGGGGCTTGCCCCGCTCCGGCGGCCCAACTCTCGACAACCCTTTCATCCTCGCGCCACGCGGGGCAAGCCCCGTCGCTAAACGGCACGGCATTCGCGGCGCGTCACGGCGTGCGGCGACATTGCGTTGCCCCGCGCGGCCCGTTCGCTACAGTGACGCCATGCGTTACGCACTGATCATGGCAGGTGGTTCGGGGACGCGGCTTTGGCCGATGAGCCGAGCCAAAGTGCCCAAGCAACTGATCCCCTTCATCGGCGGCAAGTCGCTGCTGCAACTGGCGGTCGAACGAGCACAGAAGCTCGTGCCGGCCGACTGCGTCTATATCTGCGCCGGCGATTCGCACAAGGCGATGATTCTGCAGCAGATTGCCAGCGTGCACGAGGATCGCTACCTCGGTGAGCCGGTGGGGCGCGATACGCTCAATGCCGTGGGCTATGCCGCGGCGGTGATTGCTCGGCGCGATCCTGCCGCGGCCATCACCGTGCTCACCGCCGATCATGTCATCGAACCGGTCGAGCAGTTCGCCCGCATCGTCAGCACGGGCTTCGACATCGTCGAGCAACACGCCGAAGCTCTCGTCACCTTCGGCATCGCTCCGACGCACGCCGCGACGGCTTACGGTTACCTCGAACTCGGCCGCGCGTTCGATCACGGCAGTTTCGTCGTCAACCAGTTCCGCGAGAAGCCGCCGCTCGAAACCGCGCGGCAGTACTACAGCGCCGGCCCCGCGAAATACCTTTGGAACAGCGGCATGTTCGTCTGGCGCGCCGCCACGCTGGTGGATTGCGTGCGCCGCTTCCGCCCCGACAATCACGCGGGGCTTGCCGCCATCGCCGAAGCCTGGGGCACGCCGCAGCAGGCGAAGGTGCTGGGGCAGGTGTATCCGACGCTGGGCAAGGTGAGCGTGGACTACGCGGTGATGGAGCCGGCCTCGCGCGATGCGACGCTGAAAGTGGTGGCCGTGCCGATGCCGCTGAAATGGCTGGACGTCGGATCCTGGCCCGCGTTCGCACAGACCTGCCGGCACGATGAACGCGGCAACGCGCTGGGCGGCGGCCGCCACCTGCTGCTCGATTCCTCCCACACGCTCGCCGCGTCCAGCGATCCGAATCATGTGATCGCCGTCGTCGGCTGCGACGATCTGATCATCGTGCACACGCCCGAGGCCACGCTCGTCTGTCGCCGCGAAGAGGCGGAACGGATCAAGGACCTGGTGGCGGCGATGAAGGAGAAATGGGGAGAGGTGGTTTGAGGATGAAGGTAAGGAAGGTAGAGAAGGTAGAGAAGGTAAGGAATGCCGAGTTGAACGTGGCCGCCGGTGCGACTCTGCATTCATTACCTTCCAACCTGAGTTTCGGATAGGCCGCTGCTTTGCGCCGTTAGCCCCCGGCTCCGCCGGGGGAGGAGCGCGGTAGAGATCAATCGCGCAAGATTCGCACGGCAGAATCCGCGCTTCGACGATCATCGACCGCAAATTGCCCGCCACCATCGCCCCACCCCCGGCGGAGCCGGGGGCTAATGGCTTATCCGAAACTCAGGTTTCCATACCTTCCTTACCTTCTCTACCTACTTCCCCCATGCGTTTCCTCTCCATCGATCTCGGCGACAAGCGCACTGGCCTGGCGGTCGGCGATGATGTGCTGCGCATCGCCACTCCCGTGGACGTGCTGGCGATCGCCGATCCCGCGCGGCTGATCGAGGCGCTGGCGAAAATGGTGGAGGAGCACGAGCCGGATGAACTGGTCGTGGGACTGCCGCTGAACATGGATGGCAGCGAGGGGCCGCGCGCCGCGCTGGTGCGGCGACTGGCGGCGAAACTGGGTAAGCGCACGGGCAGGCGCGTGCATCTGTTTGACGAGCGGCTCACCAGCTTCGCCGCCGAGGAAGGATTCAAGGGCCAGGAACTCACCCGCGGCCAGAAGAAGCAGCGCCGCGACGCGCTGGCGGCGGCGGTAATCCTCAACGACTTCCTGCAGGCTCGCGGCGGAAAGACTTAGGAACGGGTCGGCGGCCGGCCCAACTTACCCATCCGCGATCAGGCGGCGTGTCCGAACGAGGCCTTTGTCTGTCAACGGCGTCCGCACGCACCGGCAATTTGTCACCTTTCGTATAAATCGCACAATAAGGTGCGAAGATGGGAATAACGCCCATCGCCTGACGATTGACGGTGATAGGCCTCCCGCGTCGGCTGGTTCGAACGACATTCACAGCCCGGCGGCGTTTCATGTTGAGCCTCCACCAGGCTGCGTCCTCATTGCAGGAGTTTTGGATCATGAGTCCATGGAAGATCACTTTGTCCGCTCTCGTCGGCACCGGTCTGCTGGTCGGCAGTCTGGTGCTCAGCGCCCCGGCCGAGGAAAAGAAGGACGACAAGCCCGCGTCCATCAAGCAGGTCATGGCCAAGTTCCACAAGGGCAATCCCGCGCTGTGCGGCAAGGCATCCAAGGGCCAGGCCAGCGAGGCAGAACTGAAGGAGATGCTCGCCGGCTATGAAGCCATGTGCGCCCAGAAGCCACCGAAGGGCGATGAAGAAGCCTGGAAAGCCAAGTGCGTCGCGCTCATTGATGCGACCAAGGCCCTGATCGAAAAGAAGGACGGCGCTGCTGCCGCCTACGGCGCCGCGGTGAGTTGCAAGTCGTGCCACGACGCCCACAAGGGCGGCGGCAAGGCCAAGTGAATCGCACCACCATCCACGACCCCCAGGCCGGCTAACGCCGGCCTTTTTTGTTGGTGTGCCGTGCCCGGCACAACACAAAAAAACCCCGCCTTGCTGGCGGGGTTTGGTGGGATCAAGATGTGCAATGATTCACGCGATGCGACGGCGGCGACCCAGCGCAGCCAGACCGCCCATGGCGAGCAGCGACAGCGTCGCCGGCTCGGGAATCGCGAACACCGCGTTGGTGACGGAAGCGAAGCTGTCGGTGGCGGAGTTGAACCTCCAGATGCGCAGTTCATCGTAGTTGCCGGTGAAGCCGGAAGATCCGCCGGGCTGAACGCTGAGATGGAACTGGTTGAAGTCGATCGCCGAATTGGTCGGAACGATGGCGCTGGTGCCACCGACCTGGTTGCCGTTGACGAAGAAGGTGGCGATTCCTCCGTAACGGACGACGGTCAGCCGTGCCCACTCATCCGATACGATGGGGACGCCACCGCCGATGTTGGCCTGATTATGGTACGAGGACACCCAATTGCCGCCGAAGAGACTGAGCTTGAGTGAACCGTTGCTGTGCCCGTTCGCCATGAACACATCGATGTTCTGGGTGGTGCTGGTGGTCTTCGCCCACATATCGACCGCGAAGTCGTTGGAGATGGAACCTGCCACGGCACTGCCGAAGTAACCGCTGATGCCCGAATCCGTGAGCGATGCCGACGAACCAGCCAGCGGCGACACCGACGCGCTGACGGCAGCGGCTGCGCCGTTCAGACCGGTGAAGTGATGGCCGTTGCCGCTGCTGTCCTGCGGTCGGTTGCCCGCCCCCAGAGAGCCGGTCTCACCGAGACGGTAGTACGCTTCGGTGACGACCACACCTTGAGCGGTTCCGGCAAACAGGGCCAAAGACATCGCGCCGACAGTTAGGATGGACTTCATCTGAACTTCTCCTTGGGGAAAGGGTCTAAGCCTTTGCATCGCCGGCCACATGACCGAGGATCAAAAGCGGACTTGATATTGACCTAACGTGCCAGACAATGCAAAAACCCGCCTGAATAGCGGGGTTTCGGATTTGTGCGGCCTTTGGATTGGCGAACTCAGCGAACGGCAAACTCACGCCGCCTGGGGCGTGCTTTCCGTGCGCTTCTTGTTGAGGCGCAGAGTCAGGCGGCTCTTGTAGCGGGCGGCGGTGTTCTTGTGGATCGTGCCCGTGGAGGCGACCTTGTCCAGCAGTTTGTACAGCTTGTGGAGTTCTTCGGTGGCTTTCTCGATGGTGCCGTGCAACAGCGTCTCCCGATAATCCTTGACGGAGCCGCGGATGCGATTCATGCGCCAGCGATTGATCGCGCGGCGTTTGAGGTTCTGACGGACACGCTTCTTTGCACTGAGTGAATGAGCCATAGTCGATCTACCTGTGGACCACGGGGGGCAACGGCCATAGGGCCGAATGGAAGCCCAGCATTATGGCGGAAACGAGAAGATTTGCAAGTCGGCCTGTCCGACCCATCGGGTGTGCCAAATTTTCCGGGGGCTTGGTCCCCTCTCCCCCAGTCTGCTGGGGGAGAGGGTTAGGGTGAGGGGGACGGTGAACCTTGGGCGTCCATTTGTCGCTCGACATCGCAAACCCCCTCACCCCAACCCTCTCCCCCGCAGAGCCGGGGGCGAGGGGGCCGATCCACCGTCCCCGGAAAATTTGGCAGACCCGACCCATCAAGGTCGCATGAAACCATTGACGCCCCCCCCTGCCGCCTGCTACACTCCTTGTCCCATGATACTGCTTCCGCCCATTCGACTTGCCTCTGCCGCCCGGTCGCTTGCGATCGTTGTTGTCGGCACGGTCGTCGTTAGCTGAGCGGAAGACCCGCACATTCCACTCCGGCCGCCTCGATCAAACGCACTGGTCGCCGGTAATCGTGTTGCCAATCTTCAAACTTGGACGATGTGGTGAGCGATGAGCTACTAGCCGTATGCCGTTAGCCCCGGGCTCCGCCTGGGGTGGCCCGCAAGCACCGCCGCTCAGGACTCCAAACGCAGATCGCAATCCCCAGAACTCCGATCCTCAGGATTTCCCATGACCCGCAAGAACCTCAACGCACGAGCCTACACCTCCCGCCCAGCCGCAGCCGGTCCGAAAACCGAGCAGTGGAAGGGCCTGACCGGCGCCCAGATCTTCCACGAGATGATGCGCGTCCACGGCGTCGAGCACATGTTCGGCTATCCCGGCGGCGCCATCCTGCCCGTCTTCGACGCCATCCACGAATCGAAATACTTCAAGTTCATCCTCACCCGTCACGAGCAAGGCGCCGGTCACATGGCCGAGGGCTACGCCCGCGCCAGCGGCAAGGTGGGCGTGGTCCTCGTGACCAGCGGACCCGGCGCGACGAACACCGTCACGCCGCTGCAGGACGCCCTGATGGACGGCACGCCGCTGATCGTGTTCAGCGGACAGGTCGCCACGGGCGCCATCGGCACCGATGCGTTCCAGGAAGCGGATGTGACCGGCATCACCCGCGCCTGCACGAAATGGAACGTGCTGGTGAAGGATGTGCGCGACCTGCCTCGCCGCATCAACGAGGCCTTCCACATCGCCACGACGGGCCGGCCCGGCCCGGTGCTGGTAGACATGCCCAAGGACATGACCGCCAGCACGCTGCATGAAGCCGTGTGCGATCAGGTGCATTTGCCCGGTTACGATGTGCGCGAACTGGGCACCAGCAGCGAGATCGCGCGGGCCGCGGAGATGATCAATCGCGCGGAGAAGCCCGTCTTCTACGTGGGGCAGGGCGTGCTGCTTTCGGGCGCGACGGAGGTGCTGCGAGCCTGCGCTCAGCGCGGCAACATCCCCGTCACCACGACGCTGCAAGGGTTGGGCGCGATGGATGAGGATTCGCCGCTCTCGATCCACATGCTGGGCATGCACGGCGCGGCCTACGCCAACTGGGCCATGCGCGACGCCGACCTGATCGTCTCCATCGGCGCCCGCTTCGACGACCGCATCACCGGCAAACCCTCGGCTTTCGCGCCGGCGGCGCGCCAGGCGGAGCGCGAGGGCCGCGGCGGCATCATTCACTTCGACATCGCGCCCGAGCAGATCAACAAGGTCATCCCCTGCACCATCGGCGTGGAAGGCGATGCCCGCAAGAATCTCGAACTGCTTCTGCCCATGCTCGAGCGCCGCGAACGCAAGGAATGGTTCGCCCAGCTCCACGACTGGATGGCCAAGCATCCGTTCCGCTACAAGGATGACGCACGCCCGTTCCACATGAAGCCGCAGGCGGTGGTCGAGGAATTCAGCCGGCAGACCGGCGGCGACGCGATCGTCACCACCGGCGTGGGCCAGCACCAGATGTGGGCCGCCCAGTTCTGGAACTTCAAGTACCCGCGCCAGTGGATCACCTCCGGCGGCCTGGGCACCATGGGCTACGGCGTGCCCGCCTCCATCGGCGCCAAGCTCGCCCGGCCCGACAAGCAGGTCCTCAACTTCGACGGCGACGGATCGTTCTGCATGACCGCGATGGAGATGGTCACCGCCGCGCAGTACGGCATCGCCGCGAAAACCATCATCCTCAACAACGATTTCCAGGGCATGGTCAAGCAGTGGCAGGATCTCTTCTACG
The DNA here is from genome assembly GCA_964426135.1 of uncultured Phycisphaeraceae bacterium. Lineage (GTDB taxonomy): Bacteria > Planctomycetota > Phycisphaerae > Phycisphaerales > Phycisphaeraceae > CAYRPN01. Next base: position 35,041 of record CAYRPN010000012.1, read on the forward strand.
AAGAGCGCTACAGCCACACGCAGATGCACAACCCTGACTTCAAGGCGCTGGCGGAAGCCATGCACATCAAGGGCGTCCGCTGCGAGAGCAAGGCCGACCTGCCCGCGAAGGTGGCCGAGGTGCTGGCGCACGACGGCCCGGTTATCGGCGATTTCTTCGTGGAGAAACACGAGCACGTGTACCCGATGCTGCCGGCGGGCAAAACGGTCGATGATATGGTGCTGGGGAATTTTGATTGATTGGCCAATGGTTCCCAATCACGCTCCATGCGGCGACAGGGTCGCTTGGCACAGTCAGAGCCGAGACGGAACCTTGAATGAACACCACACCGGGAGCGAGTTATTTTGAAGTCCATGGAGCATTTTTCTTATTGAACATGTGAGATTGAGGAACCGAAGAGTAGTTTGAGCCTCGCGTTCTGGGGGAATAACCCAAATGGATGAAGAGCTGTTTCGACAGGCTGAGGAATACAATCGATTGCTCAATCAGGGCCTGAGTTTGTCCGGGGAGAGCAAGTCTTATTTCGCGCGCGGCCGCATCCAGGCCTTGCAGAAGAGTCTACCGACTGAACCTGTACGAACCATTCTCGATTTCGGGTGCGGCATCGGGGATACAACTTCCCTTCTTGCCGAAGCTTTCCCTGAAGCCACTGTCATCGGGGTCGATAACGCAACTGAGGCGATCGATTTCGCCAATTCACGATTCAGCAGCGACAGGGTGCACTTCGTCACAAACGATCGGTACGGCGGCGAGGAAGCGGCGGACTTATGCTACACCAACGGCGTTTTTCACCACATCGCGCCCTCCGACCGAGCTCCTGCGTTGCAGTTCATCCATAAGGCGCTTCGACCAAACGGACATTTCGCGTTGTTCGAAAATAATCCATTCAATCCAGGCACCCGCCTGTTGATGCGTCGAATTCCGTTCGATCGCAACGCGCACCTGATCACCCCGGGTGCCGGACGGAAGCTTGTTCGCGATCATGGATTCGACCTTCTGGCCACACAGTACCTCTTCTTTTTTCCTCGCATGCTTCGATGGCTGCGCTGGACGGAAAGCGCACTGAAGCGGGTGCCGATGGGAGCTCAGTACCTGGTCCTTGGTCGGCGCCGACAGTGGAAGGGAAATGCCCACCACGCATGACCGAGACCGAAGCGTCCGCTATGAGGACGCACTGATTTCTTAGCAGGCTACGCGGCGGCGTCGCCTGCTTTTTTTCCAACGGACTGCGACTTTCAGGATTGACGCCGATGAGTTCACCAGTTCACCCAGGCCAAACGTCCACCCCTGAGCCCGAGGGACAGTCCCCGCTGCCATGGGCAACGTGGCTCGTCGTGGGATTTCTCGTCGTTCTCTGTGGCGCGCTTACGTTCAGCGGCACCTTCGGCCAGGACATTTTTTTTGATGAAGAGGTTGACCATTCCGCGACACTCGTGCTGAGCGAGGATCCTCTGCTTGGCAGCGGCACCAACGGAAGTCAGGCCCGCCTGCCGCACTACGCATCATTATTGGCTTACCGGGCTGCGGAAATGCTGGGTTTCGACGGAATGCAAGAATACGACATAAGCATTGCCCGCGCGGTCAGTTCCGTTGCCATTGCCTTGACTGTGCTTGTGACGTTCCTTATCGGGCGGCGCGTCGGCGGAACACCCTCGGGCCTCCTTTCAGCGGCAACACTGGCTGTCGCCCCCTATTTTCTTGGGTTTGGAGGACTCGCCTACACGAATGGCGACGCATTCTGCCCGTTATTTGTGACCACGAGCATCTGGGCCTACCTGCGTTACACGGAACGGCCAAGCGGCCCGCGCCTCGCAGCACTAACCGCGGCAATCGGGCTTGCGATCGCCACCAAGTTCATCATGGTGCCTTATCTGTTCGGGTTGGTCCTGTGCGATTTTTTTACTTGCCGAAGGTCGTTGGAAAACAACAAAACGCCGAAACCGATCCTCTTGCTGGTTATCTCAATCTCCTCGTTCTTTCTGGCGATCGGCACGGCGGTCGCCACTCAGCTTCTGGCCAGGGAGTCTCACGAGAACGGGTGGAGCATTCGGGTGTCGCTTTGGCTGGCATCGTTGATCCTCACATTCCTAGGGCTGATCCAGACCGCGAAATTGCGTGAATCGCCTGTCAGTTTCCTGGCGCGATGGACCATCGTGCTCCCCCTGGCGGCGGGGATCACACTGACCTGGTTTCCCGAGCACGTTCTTCATCCAGAAACCTACGGCGAAATGTATCGCTTGACCAAACATCTCGACGGCAGCAGACGCATTCTGGATCTGCGCCAAACCGCGTTCATGTATGGAGGAGTCATCGCGATCAAACTGGGAGTGCCGCTGGGCCTCTGCTCCGCCATTGCCCTGTTGTGGTCTTGCCTTGCTTGCATTCGAAGCGCAGCGATCCGCGCGCCTTTCCTCGTCCTCATGTCTTACGGATTTTTTCTGGCTTCCCAGCCATTAAAGCAGACGTTTCACAATATGCCGATCTATCCGTCGATGATCATCATTCTGAGCGCCTTCATGGTGTACGCTTACAGAGCCCTGAAACCACGGGTCCTTCGCACTGCTGCGGCACTCGTCATTGCGGTCTCGTACGGTTGGCTCCTGATTGGCGTAGTCAGAGTATTCCCCCATTTCCAGCTCTATGGCTACGAAACCATCGGGCCGAGTTGGCGCGGTTATGAAACCCGTGGATATCTCAGTCTCTTCTTCATCGATCAGGACGGCAACCGGGAAACCCTCGAATGGTGCAAGGCGAATCTGCCGGCCAAGTCGCGCGTCGTCAGCGCGCTGAGGCTGCTCACCTCCGTCGATCGCATCATGAAGGAAACTCCCCATGAACTCGACTTCGTTCAACTGGATTGGCCTTGGCTTCGCAAACCGGAAGCCGATTGGGAGGCCATTCGGACCGGAGATTACCTCATCCTTCACTTGAACAACCACATCCATGATCGAGCGACGCCTTCTTTCGATCAAATTGCAACCGTCTTCGAGCGAGAGCCGTTGCACACCATCAGCATCGGACGGGGCGTCTATCAAATCGATCTCGTGAAAATCTACAAACGCCGGGCGGACCAACCTGCGACGTTACCGCCCGATGGCGATCCGTCAAAACCGTGACGCCGTCAACTTCACATCCGCGTGCTTCCACGCCTCCTTGAACTGTGCCTCGACCTGCTTCGCTTCATCCGACTTCTTCTGCGCCTCAAGCGCTTTCATCAGCCCGAAGAGCGACCAGCCGTTCTTGCGGTTGCGCTTCAGGTCCTCGCGATAGACCGCCTCGGCCTCGGCGGGTTTGCCCGCTTCGATCAGGGCCCAGCCCAGCGACTGCCGCACCGGGTAGTAGTACCACGGCGGCTCCATGTACGGCAGCGTGTCCTGCACCTTCACCGCCTCGGCGAAGCTCGCGATGCCCGCATCCCGATCCCCGCCGGCGGTCTTGACCTCCGCATCGAGCACCAGGTGATGCATCCGCACGATGCGCTGGCCCGGAAATGAGGGCAACTCCATTGCCTTGATGGGTTCGCCGGGCACCAGCGCCGCCAGGGCCGCACTGTGCTTCTTCGCCTCATCGAGCTTGCCCGTCCGCACCAGCGCGATGCCGGTCGCCGCGTGCCACGCCGCCAGGTCGAACGGAGCGTCCGCGGCAGGTTTCTCTTCCTTGAGCACCTGGTCCCACTTGCCGAACCGCGCCAGCGCCTGAATGCGCACGGGCCTGAGCACCTGCATCTCCGGCGCCGCCGCCGCCACCGGCCCGCAGCACAGATGCCCGTGCGTCTTCATCGCCGCGTCGATCGAGAGCTTGCTGCAACCCGCCATGTGACCGGCGAACCAGAGGAAGTGCAGGTTGTGCGAGTAGTAGAGCGCGGGATAGAAGCCCTGCACCTTGCAGGAGGCGATGTAGCGCTCGTCGGCACGTGACGCGAGCTGGTTGGCGACGACCGCGTCGTAGTATCGGCCGACGTTCACGTGGATGTGCGCGGGCATGTGCACCAGATGGCCCGCGCCCTTGCACAGGTGCGGCAAGCGATCCGCGTGAGCCTCCGCCTTCTCCGGCGTCGGGCCGGCTTCAACGGCGTGAATGTAAAAGTGGATCGCGCCGATGTTGTCCGGTTCCGTCGCCAGCACGCGCTCCAGCGTCGCCACGATCTCCTTCGTGCCATCGTGAGGCAGGCCGCCGCGCCAGTAATCCCAAGGCGTCAAGTCCATCAGCGCCTCGGCAAAGATCGTCTGCACGTGCATGTCGTCGGCAAACTGCCTGGCGACATGGCGCATGGCATTCGCATAGGCCGCGTCGAGGCTGGCGCGATCCTTCACCGGCTGGGCGCCGTAGCGCGCCGCCATCGCGTCGATCAGCGCCTGCTCCTTCGCGCTGACCTTCGGCTTCAGTGTGATCGCCTTCTGCATCGCAGCGAACGCGACAGGCACGTCCTCATCCTTCATCGCCGCATTGATGTTCGGTCCCAGCACGTACGCTTCGCCCCAGTAAGCCATGGCGAAATCGGCGTCGAGCGATTGAGCCGCGCGGAAGGAGCGCACCGCTTCGGGATGATTGAACGCATAGGCCAGCGTCACGCCCTGATCGAAGTAACGCTGGGCGAGCTTGTCCTTCGTCGTCATCGGCCAGTGCAGATCGCCCAGGTTATTGAAGAGCGGCGCCGAACCCGTGCGGAGTTCAACCATGTCCGGCGACTTCTTCGGCGAACTCTGGCATCCGCCAAGTGCAACGAGCAGGAAGAACGCGACAACCACAATGCGAACGGTGGTTCTCATGATCGGAACTCCTGTCAGGCGTGACCCGCGTCACGTTTGGTTGTCAGTGTCGGGCAGGACGCAAGGCGTGGCCGGTTGCCTTGCAGCATGCAGCCGCAGGCCCCAGCCGGTTGCGCGATTGTAAACAGGCCCATGGAAACACCAAGCGCCTGTCGGTTGGCTTGTGGTCAATCGCCGCGATTGAACCTCGCGCTTCAACACTTGCACCGGCGCAGCAGTTTGAGAATCCCGCTGAGCCCGACGAAGAAGTAGAGCACCAGAATCAGAACCACGGCTCCGATGCACGTGAATCCAACCCACTTGAAGATCGGCCTGCCCTGGAACGACTGCTCCCATTGTGCGAGCAGTTGCTGGTCGTAGCCTCCCAGTTCGTACATCGCCTTGCTGGGCGCCGCGTCGTCGGTGGCCGGGCCGAGGGCGGTGACGGTGCTGTAGGAAATCTTCGCATCCTTCGAGTGGCACTCGGTGCAGCCGGTGATGCCAAGCGACTGCCGGGCGGGCCGGACGTCGTGCGCCAGCGGCCAGGCGTAGGGTTCCGCCGCCTTGTGTGCGAAGACCTTCAGTTTGTCCTTCGCATCCTTGTCGAACTGATACACCTGCCCGTTGGCGACATACACCGGCACGCCCTTCACATTGGGCTTCACCAGGGCCTCGAGCGCCTTGGCGACATTCTCGCGGAACTTCGCCGATGCCTTGGGTTTGATCGCGGCGACGAGCTTTTCCTTTTCACCGACCGACAAATCCGCATCGGCCTTGGCGGCCGCGTCGCCCAGCGCGGCCTTGCGCTCGTCAGGCGTCAGCGTCACCGCGGCCGCCTCCTTGCGGAAATCCGCTCGCAATCGCAGCACCCGGCGAAGCACGAGAAACACCTCGTTCGGCGGCAGCGGCGCGATCGTGTCGCCTTCCATCGTGCCCCAGAACGCCGGCCACACCGCGCGGTGCGGAGTCAGCACGCCCTGTTCGTCCTTCAGGAACACCGGCTGCACGATCGCCGGCATCTCATCGTCGTTTCGCGTCTGCAGCGGCAGCCCGAAACTGTGCGCCATCGATGTCTGCACCCGCTGAGCCGCGTCCTTCGGAAGCACGCCGCTGTGGCACGCCGTGCAGGACATCTTCTCCAGATGCACCGGCGGAAGTCCCTTGTGCAGCGGCTTGGGCGCCCCGAGTCTGCCGCCGGCGTCGGCGTGGGCGGCGCCTTCGTTCTGGTCGAGGTGGCAGCCGCGGCAAGACAGCGTGCGGACATCTTCGCCGGTCGCGTGCTTCTCGCCGACGAAGCCGCGCACCGTGTGGTGACCCAGGTCATTGCGATGGCAGTCCGCACAGGCAATGCCCGCCCGCACATGCACATCGCCGTCGTGAACCCACTTTGCTTCGGCGTCCGGGCCCACCGGCTTCGTCGAGTGGCATGCATAGCAGGCATTGTTCAGCGGCTTGCGCAGCACATCCACGAACACGAAGCCCTCCGCATCGAACCGGCTCTTGTCGTACTTCGTCACCGGCAACGGCGAGGCAGCCGTCGCATCCGCCGCGGCCTTGGCGGGATCGAAATCCTCCGGCAGCGACTTGATCGAACCCTTCACCACGCCCAACCCCGATGCCGCAGTCGATGCCCAGGCGAAGTTCTGCTCGTGCACATTCTTGATCCAACGCTCGTGGCTGTAACTGCGGTCCGCGCTGTGGCAGAAAAGACAATCGATCTCCAAAGCGCCAGCCAGCTTCAACTTCGCGTCGTCCGCCGCATTGTCGGCAACCCGTTCCGCCGCTTTCGGCTTGGACTCCCCCGCCTTCGCATCGCCCGCCGCCGCATCAACTGCCTTCGTCTCCCCCGCCGCCTTCGCGTCGCCTGTTCCCGCATCGCGGTCACCGAGACCGCCGCCGGGCATGTGCCGACCGAACTCGATGAGGTACCGAAGCCGCGTCAGGCCGAAGTCCCTGGGCTTGTAAGTGCCAGCCCAGTCCCGCAGCGAGATGGGCGCCTGTGTGCCGGTGCGCAGGTCCGTGTAAATCCACGGTTCGCCGCGCCGGCCGCTGTCGATCTTCGCCCCCTTGCCCGTCGCGTCCCGCGCCATCTTGCCGGCCGCATTGAAATGCCAGCCGTGCGAAATCGCCTCGTAATCGTGGCATTTCTTGCAGGTCTGGTACGGCGAATAGGGCCGGGCGTCCGGCTTGCTCGGATCGATCAGCGTGCCCGCCGCGTCGTACAGTTGAATGTAATGCGCGTACTGGCTGGAGCCGTACGTCTGCTTGAAGCCTTCCTGCGCCTGACCGCGATCAGCCAGCGCCAGCAGGAACAGGGGCACGAGAATCAGGGCGGCAACGCTGCGATTCACCGGGGATCTCCAAAGGTGTCCAACCAACAAAACGACTCGCGTGCCAGTATAGCGGAGCGACCGGCCTCGCCCCAGACTCACCCTAGCCTCGCCTTAGCCTCGCCCCAGACTCGCCCTTCCGTCTTCCTTCTAAGGAACGGGATCGAAATAACTTCCCGGATTCAGACGCCAGCATTTTCATTAGGAAAGCAGGAAAAGAGGAAATGAGGAACAGAAACAGAGGGCGTCAATCGCCTGAATTGTGTCTGTTCCTGCTTTCCTCGTTTCCTCATTTCCTTAGAAATTCTGACTCGGTCAGTTGGACGAGAATCGGGAGGTTATTTCGATCGCATTCCTAAAGGTCTGCGGCCACCTCCGAGGGCCGCGTTTGCCCCTCTCCCTTACCGGGGGACGGGAGTGGGTGGCCGAGTCCACCGGGCGACGAGGCCGGGTGAGGGCGTTGGACACACGCGTCCCGATTGGGCACTGGTTCCAGCTCGGCCCTCACCCCAGCCACCCCCGTTCCCCGGTGAAGGAGAGGGGCTGGGCCATCGCCAGCCCCCGCAAACAGTGGCCGGCCACAGGCCCCCGGGGGGTTAAAATCAGTCTAACCATTGCCATTGCGACCCCTTATAAAATGACTGCCAAAAAAGTAGGACACTTTCCGGCCACATGGCCCGGCCGCCCCGCCACTACCACCGCTGTACCACGACATGTCAAAGAACAACGCGGCCCCGCAGGCGGGCCGTCGGCCATTGCTACCTTACATTGACCGATCGATAGGAAAGTCACAGCCAGCGCGAAGAACGGCAGCCCGAAAAGGAGCCGCGCACGAAGTAAGCGGGGCCGGCTCAGGAGCCCCGCGGGCTCACATTCACCAGCCCGGGGCAACGCGCCAGCAAATGTGAGCGCAACGCAACGGCAAATATGAGCCCGACGCGTCAGCCCTTCCAGAGCGACATGGAACGATCACGTGGCACGCAAGAGAACAATGCGGTCGGTTCCTGCCCCTCGACTTCTCGTGCCCTCGTCACTTCCAAAACTGCCACCACTTCTTCTTCGTCTCGTCAACACCACTCGACGGCGGCGAATCGGCAGTCGACTTTTTCGGCAGAGCCGGCGGTACAGCGGGTGCCTTCGTTGCACCGGCCGGCGATGCAACGCCCTGCGTCGCGGTTGCTCCGCTCGCTGCGGCCGCCGCGTTCTTGAACACTGGCATCCGCGGCTGTTTGCCGCTGGGCTTGACCACCGGCTCCTTCGGCGCGAAGTCGTTCGCCAGCGCCTGCTTCAGCATGCCGCGCCATTCGTCGGCGCGCTGCGGATCGATCATGGCGGCGAAGGCGACTTTGCCGCGCAGGTACTGAGCGAAGCGCGGGCGGTTGGTTTTGTTGGCGGCGGAGAGGCCGTGCTTGGCGGCGTTGTGCAGAATGGCGCGAAGCTGGCGGCGGGATTCGCGCGGCAACGACGCCTTGCCGCTGTTGACGATGAGGCCCGTGACTTCCTGCCGGCCCGCTTTGCGCATCACTCTGGTCTTGCGCGGGTGCTCGGTGAAGCCCTCGGCCGCGATGACGCTGCGGACGCACTTGAGCAGGAACCCGGGGCGCTTCTTGTCATCGCCGGAGAACGTCAGGTCGTCGGCATAGCGCGTGTACGCCAGGCCCAGCTTGGCGGCCAGGCCGGTGAGGCGCTTGTCCAGCCGGCGGCACAGGAGGTTGGTAATCGCCGGGCTGGTGCAGGCGCCCTGCGGCAGCACGCGCTGGCCCAGGGCGATGTGATACACCTTGCCGTCCAGTTCGGCGGCTGTGCGCGGCGGCTCGGTGGTGAGCAGCGCCAGCACCGTGGCGACGTGCTCGCTGTAGCCCATGCGATGGAACAGGCCCTTGACCCGGCGGAACGTGATCGAGGGGAAAAAATCCTTCAGGTCCATGTTCACCACGAACTGCCTGGCGGCGTGCGGGTGGGCGTTGGTGAGGATGCTGTGCCCGGGCACGAAGCCGTGCGCCTGCGGCTGCGGCGCGACGCGGCTGAGGATGTTGTCCTGCACCCATTGCTGGGCGCGGGCGAGCAGCGGCTTGGGCGCGGAGATTGAGCGCATGCCGCCGGTGCGCTTGGCGATTTCGTAGCGGCGGTAGTGGACGATGGTGGCGCCGCGGCGGTGGTAGGTGAGCCAGCGGAGCGCGGCGAGCGGGATGCCGATGGCGGCGGCGAGTTGAGCGCCGTCGTGCAGCACGGGCAGGCGATTTTCCGCCAGGCGGGCCTCATCGCTGGCGCGGTCAGCCAGGCCTTCGCTGACGCCTTCGCCGAGGCTGACGATATCGCCGGCGCAGCGCACGGCCCATTGCTTTCGGCGCTCGTCCGCGAGGCTGGCCTTCTCCGCCTTCTTTTCCGCCCGGCGCTTCTTGCTTTCCGCCATGCGGCGCTTGCGTTCCTCCGCCAGCGCTTTGTCCGGATCCTTGGCGATGGAGAACTCCCTGCGAAGCTCGTTGATTCGCTTCTGCAATTCCGCGCGTTCGGCGACCTCGTCTGGCGGATCGGGCGGCAGGTCCTCGCTCTTGGGCCAGAAGCCGTACTGCTTCATGTGATACAGCAGCCGCCAGTCGGAGACGCGGCTGACGATCATCTGGTAGAGCTTCTGCTTTTCGTCGTGGGAAGCCATGGGGAAGAGGGGAAGGGTTTAGGGTTTAGGGTTTAGGGTTTAGGGTTTAGGGTGTAGGGTTTAGGGTGTAGGGTGTAGGGTCGAGGCAAGTGAAAAGTGCAAAGTGCAAAGTGAAAAGTGAAAAGTGAAAAGTGAAAAATGGGGGATGCAAAATCGTTGATTCGGGGAAGTCTGTTTCACGACTTGCCGCGCTGCACCGTTCACTCTTCACTTCGCACTCTTCACTTTGCACTTTTCACTTTTCACTTCTTCTTTCTTGTTTTCCCTCAACCCTAAACCCTACACCCTAAACCCTAAACCCTTTTCTTCACGCCCCGCGATCCGGCGATGGGGGTTTACTAACGTCCACAGGACGTGCCTGTTCCACTCAAGCGGAATAGGTACTGCCCGTAGCCCGCGGAGCCGGAGGCTTAACCCAGCCGCGGGCCGGGCAGTACCTATTCCGCGGGTGACGAACGGGCGCGTGACGAATGGTTAGTACGGAAGCAAGCGCGGCGTAACGCCGCACGGATTGCTAAGTCCACACCATCGCCGGATCGCGAAGCGTGATGTCAAAGAGCAAAGGGTTCAGGGTCTGGTTTCTGACACTGTAACACCTGCGCCCAGCGGACAGAAGTTTGGGAAATCAAGAGGCGCCATGGAGCGCCGGTGAAGTAGCCGCCGGGGGAACTTGAAGCACCCTACCAAACCGCCGGCGTGGTTGGCAAGCCGAGGCTTGTCAGGGCCAGGGTCATTCAATTCTCCCGATCGAACCTCAACTGTAGGGTGGGCATCGCCCACCACAGTAGAGCTTGAACACGCAAGTGCTCATTTTTTCGTGGTTATCGTTGATGGCGAAACGAATCTGCCGTTTTGGTTCTACCGCCGCGCGCCCATGGTGGGCGGTGCCCTGATCTTTCCCCACATCTTTGCGACGCCCCGACGCAGGTGTCGGTGCCCTTGTGCCCCGGAGGGGCAACGGGTTGTAGCCACGGGTGGAGCGCAGTCCGCGTCAGCGGACGAAGCGCAACCCGTGGAACGCAGATTTCGTTCACTTCTGCTGCCCCGAAGGGGCAGAGGAATCGGCACGGCAGCACAAAGGCCGACCGGAAAAAAGATTGTGCTTCCACAAGCCTCCTTCACCCCTCCGGGGTGAACAAGACACGCTGCACGCTTCCACGGGTTGCGCGACGCCCAAGGCGGCGTCGCTCCACCCGTGGCTACATCCCTGCACCCCTTCGGGGTGAAGAGCATCCAATCAAAACCAAATCCCCTCGACAAAAGATGTGGGGAAAGATCAGGGCGGTGCCCACCCTACACCCGGAGAATGGAACGGCCCTGGGCCGAGACGTCAGGTGACTTGTGGTGTCGCCGCGAATCGCCACCATGGGCGATCGCATGCTCACTTTCTCATCGCTGCTGATCGCCGACGCGACCTTTGGCCCGATCGACTGGGCGGTGCTCGGCGGTTACTTCCTCCTGCTGATTGTCAGCGGCTGGTGGTTCTCGCGCAAGAAACAGGAGAACACCGACGACTACTTCCTCGCCGACCGCCAGATGCCCGTCTGGGCCGTCGCCATTTCCGTCGTGTCCACGGCGCTGTCGGGCGCCACGTTCGTCGCCGTGCCGCAGCAGGCGTACGGCGGAAACCTGACGTATCTCATCACGTTTCTCAGCGCCCTCATCGCCATCGTGATCATCGCCGTCTTCTTCATCCCGGCGTACTACAGGCACAACGTCTCAACGGTGTACGAACTATTGGAGGTGAAGCTCGGCACCGGCGCCAAGCAGGCGTCGAGCCTGATGTTCGTCGTCGGCCGAGTCTTCGCGGAGGGATCGCGCCTGTTCATCGCGGCGCTGGCGACCTCGCAAGTAACCTTCGGCGACACCAGCGCCGGCCACATGGCGATCGCCATCGCCGCCCTCACCGTCGTGGCGATTTTCTACACCTTCGTCGGCGGCGTGCGCACCGTCATCTTCACCGACATCATCCAGCTCGCCGTCTTCACGCTCGCCGCTGCCGCCGCCCTGATCGTCATCCTCAACCGAGTGCCGGCGGACATGACACAGATCATCGATGCTCTCAGCTCGCCGGCGCCCGGCAAGCCCTCCAAGCTCATCGTGTTCCAGTCCGGGTTCAGCGGCGAAACCGGCATCGACTTCACCGCCGGATACACCCTGATCACCGCGCTCACCGGATTTCTCGTGCTCAACCTCGCCGCCTACGGCCTCGATCACGGCATGGCGCAGCGCATGCTCACCTGCCGCAGCGCGGTCAAGGGCAGCGCTTCGGCGGTCGCCTCGGTGCTGCTTTATTTGCCCATCGTCGTGCTTTTCATGGCGGTGGGCCTGGCGTTGTTTGTTTTCTACCAGCGGCCCGACCTGATGGGCGCCGCCGCGCCGACGGCGATCCCCGGCGAAGCGGAGAAGGACAAGATCTTCATCCACTTCATCCTCAACGAAATGCCCACCGGCATGAAGGGCGCGCTGATGGCGGGACTCTTCGCCGCCGCGCTCACCGGCTCGCTGAACTCGATGAGCTCGGCGGTGATCAACGACCTGTATCGCCACGTCGTCCGCGAGCGGCCACCGGCGCATTATCTTTTCGCGGGGCGGATGTTCGTGCTGGGACTGGGCGTGCTGCTGGGACTGTGCGCGTGGGGATGCTTTGAGATTTACGACCCGGCGAACCGCACCCTGCTCGATTTCGTCCTCGACGTGATGAGCTTCGCCTATTCGGGCATGGTCGCGGTTTTCATCACGGCTCTTTTCACCAGGCGTGGAAACAGCCGCAGCGCGGTGGCGGCGCTGGCGACGGGATTCGTCGCGGTGCTGCTGACGTATCCGGTGTTCTGGAAGATCATCCTGCCCGCGCATGATGGCGCCCCAAACGCCCTGCAACGCTACGCGGCCTGGTGCGAGAATCTCGCCTATCCCTGGCGACTGCTCATGGCGACCGCGGCGGCGATGCTGATCTGCCTGTGCGGCTCGCGGCCAGCGCAGCCCAGCCGTCGCGCCAGCGAAACCGCTTCTTGATGGCGCCTCGCCGTCAGCTAAACTGCGGTTCACTCCAGTCGATCACCGCCTTTCGGAGATATTGTCATGAGTCCAGGCAAGTGGTTGCTGACCCGTGTGCCTCTGCTGCTACTGGTCCTGCCGATGGCGGTGCTGGCGTCGCTGCGCGCCAACGCGCAGGACATCGACGCGGTGCCCGCGCGCACGGCGGTGCCCACCGCCGAGGCGCAGGCAAAGTCGCTGGGGCTGATCAAGGACATTTTCCGCGGCGAGTACGCCAGCCGCCGCGCCGAGGAACAGCGCGACTTCGCGAAAAAACTGCTCGAACAGGCGTTGCAGACGAAGGACGATCCAACCTCACAGTACGTGCTGCTGAAGGAGGCGATCGCGATGGCGGCCAAGGGCGGCGATGTGAAAGTAGCGCTCTCGGCGTGCGGCGAACTTGCGGAGCGGTTCGAGGTGAGCTTGGCCAGCGAGCAAATCGCGGTGGCCGGCTCACTGGCGACTCTTGCGCTGGAGACGGATGATCGAAAGCTTCTTTTCGAAACCTGCCTCCGCATGGTGGACGACGCGGTGGCGACGAATGATTTCGACGCCGCCGGTGAAGCGATGAACATCGCCGACCGCATCGCAGTGCGACTGAGGGATCTCCCCATGACCACCCGCGCCAAGCAGAAGCGGGCGGAAATGACGATCGCCAAGCGGGAGTTCGGCGAGACCGCCGCGGCGCTGGCCAAGCTGAAGGACTCGCCGGACGATTCGCAGGCCAACCTGGCCGTCGCGAAGTACCACTGCTTCGTCAAGGGCGACTGGGCGACGGGGCTCAAGTACCTGAAGAAGGGCGACAATATCATGCTCAAGTCGCTGGCGGAGCGCGAACTTCAGAATCCAGCGGATTCCAAGACGCAGTCGGAGCTGGCCGCTGCGTGGTGGGACGCGGTGAAGGTCGTCGAAGCGCAGCACCGGGCCGCGGTGCAGTCGCACGCCGCCGACTGGTACGAGAAGGCGCTGCCCGAGCTGACGGGCCTGCAGAAACTGGCCGCGGAGCAGCGGATCAAGCAGGCGCAAGCCGCCGGCGAGGCGACCGCCAAGCCCATCATCAAGCGCGGCCGAGCGGTGGACCTCGTCAAGCTTTTCGATCCCAAGCGCGACGTGATCCGCGGCACTTGGAAAGCGGAGAAGGGCGCGTTGATTCACGAATCGATGCACCTGTGGCCGCGCGTGCAGTTCCCCTACCACCCGCCCGCGGAGTACGACATCAAGGTCACTTTCAGCCAGAACAAGCTTCGCCACGGCATCGCGGTTTTTCTGCCCGATGGTTACCGCTGGCACGTGGGCGACATCTTCAGTAACGGCTTCGGATTCGAGGTCGACATGAAGCCGGAAGCCGTCGGGCACACCGCCACCGGCACCGCGTCGGACAAGATGAAGGCTGACGAAAAGTACACCATCCTCATCAAGGTGCGCAAGACGAACTGGAGTGCGGAGTTCAACGGCAAGAAAGTCAACGAACTCAACCCGCGCCAGATTGAGCGCACCCGTCAATGGCCCTTCCCCATCAAGGATGGCCAAGCCATCGGCGTCGGCGCCGATGACCCGGCCGTGTTCCACGAGATCGTCGTCACGGAAATCAGCGGCCCCGGCAAGATCGTCAGCGAAGGCAAGAAGCCGTAATGAGCAGGCCCCGGAGCCTCGTGCCGTGGCGTCAGGCTTGATGAAACGAGGAACACCGCCTCAACTCCGTCCGCCTACTTCTTCGCATCCTTCGCCGGCTGCTCCCAGATTTCGCGAAGGAGCGCGAAGATTTCAGGCTCGGTCTCCTTCAACTCACCCCGGTTGAACGGGAAGAAATCGTTGGAGCCGAAGTACGCCTCGGTCATTTCCGCGAAGAACTCTTTGTGGTTGGTCAAGCCGTAGTGCTTGACGCGGGCGCCATTGTGGAGCAGCGCCTTCTCGCCGCGGCCGCTCTTTTTGAAGTTCTCGTACGCCTGGATGACGCGCGCCTCATCGAAACTGAGCACCTGGTCGTGATAAGCATGCGCCAGTTCGTGGAGAATGACCCAGGGCTGCTCCCGGATGTTCCGCGCGGTGACGACATCAATGGCACGAGGCAGATGAACGCACTTGGCCAGGTCCGGCGAAAAGCCGTTCGACTTAAGCCAGCCGGCGTCGGGGTGATACTGCATCGGGCCGAGTTTGCCGTGCGTCAGGTCGAGCACGATGGTGACGCTCTGAAGTTTCTCCACGCGATCCTTGGGCACGACGACCTTGATGTCGGCGAGTTTGCTTTCGAGGAAGCGCAGGGCGCGCACGCGCAGATCCTCATTGGCCGGCGTGAACAGGCGGTCGTCGACGCGAAGGGTCCAGCCTTCAAGTTTCACGACGGTCCGGGCCGTCGGCAACTTGGGCGCGGCAGGTTCCGGCGCTGGGGCCGCCGGCGCGGGCTTCGCCTTGTCGGCCTTGGCGTCGGCGGCATCCGCCTGCAACGCGGAAAATCCCAGGGTCAACAGGAAGGCGAAGGTGGTCAGTGTTTGCATCATGTTTCTTGCCGGATGATGAAGGCGGGTTGCACGAACTTACACGGATTCCATGATAGCCGCAGGCCGGTGACGCTACCGGCGCGCGGCCGGCGGCGCCGGGCGTAGGGTCTGCCAAAACTTCCGAGGGCGGCATTCCGGCCCCCTCTCCCTCCCAGGGAGAGGGCTGGGGTGAGGGTCGGGACGCACTCATTTTCAAATGCTGTCATCGCGCGACGAACCACGCAGCAAGCTGTTCGTCCTGACCCTCACCCGGCCTCGTCCCCCGGTGGACGCGGCCACCATCTCCCAAGGTGAGAGGGGACAAACGCCGGCCCCGGACAATTTGGCAGACCTCGCGAGGCCGGGCATTTCCGTGCTGACGATCCTCATTCGCTCCCGTGCTACACTTCGCCCGCCATGAATACTTCCCCATCCGCCAACACAGCGTCCGTTCGCTACTCGAAATCCATCGCCGCCTTCGCCCGCGCCAAGGACGTGCTGCCCGGCGGCGTGAACTCGCCGGTGCGCTCCTGCAAGAGCGTCGGCTGCACGCCCATCTTCATCGCCTCGGCCGGCGGCGCGTTCGTCACTGATCTCGACGGGCATCGTTATGTGGATTACGTCGGCTCTTACGGCCCCGCCATCCTTGGTCACGCGCATCCGCAGGTCGTGGAAGCCGTGCAAAAGGCGGCGGAGCGCGGCTTCAGCTTCGGCATGCCCACGGAAGCCGAGAGCGAACTGGCGGAGATGGTGATCGATGCGGTGGACAGCGTCGAGGTCGTGCGCTTCGTCAACAGCGGCACCGAAGCGGTGATGAGCGCCATCCGCCTCGCACGCGCGGCCACGGGCCGGAACAAAATCATCAAGGCCACCGGCTGCTATCACGGCCACAGCGATTCGCTGCTCGTGCAGGCGGGCAGCGGCGCGACGACGCTGGGCATTCCCTCTTCGCCGGGCGTGCCTGCTTCGGTGACGAGTCACACGATCCTCGTGCCCTACAACGACGTGCACGCGGTGCAGCACGCGTTCGACCAGCACGGCAAGGACATTGCGGCCATCGTGATCGAGCCGATCGCGGGCAACATGGGCTGCGTCCCGCCGGCCGAGGGATACCTGCACGCGCTGCGCGAGGTGTGCGACAAGCACAACTCGCTGCTCGTTCTCGACGAAGTGATGACCGGCTTCCGCGTGGCCTACGGCGGAGCGCAGGCGATCTATGACATCACGCCCGACCTCACCTGCATGGGCAAAGTCATCGGCGGCGGCCTGCCTTGCGCCGCCTATGGCGGACGCGAAGACCTCATGCGCCAGGTCGCGCCGGACGGCCCGATGTACCAGGCGGGCACGCTCAGCGGTAATCCGCTTGCCATGGCGGCGGGCATCGCCACCTTGAAGCTGCTGCGCGACGGCAGCGCTTACGCCACGCTGGAAAAGCAGAGCGCCAAACTGCACGCCGGCTTGCTGCAAGCCGCGAAGGAAGCGGGCGTACCGATCAGCGTCACGCGCGTCGGCTCGATGATCTGCCCGTTCTTCGCCGCCAAGGCGCCGACGAACTACGAGCAGGCGCTAAAAAGCGACACCGCGGCGTTCGGTCGCTTCTTCCGCGGCATCCTCGATCAAGGCGTCGCGCTGCCGCCGAGCCAGTATGAGACGTGGTTCGTCAGCGCGGCTCACGATGACGCGGCGATCGACGCGACGCTGGCGGCGGCAAAGATCGGGTTCAGAACGGCGAAGGCGGATTGAATCGATTGACGAAACCGCTTATTCATCCCGCGCCGAATTGGATTCCCGGTCTCCATCGGGAAGTAGTGCTGTTCCATGGATGCCTCCAGTCAGACGCCGAGGACATCAAGCAAAATGGGATCGATCCGACGAAAGGTCGAATCAGTACTGATTTCGGGCGCGGTTTCTACACAACAACAATTGAACGACAGGCTGAGCAATGGGCTTGGTTGAGGTATCGTCAGCAGACCGCAATGAGGCTGAAGGCTGATCGCCCTGTGGTAATTCGCTTTCGAGTTTCTCGAAGTGAACTAGCCCGTTTGGAGACGCTGGCCTTCGTGAGGAGCGTCTATGATGCAGAGGATTTCTGGAGCTTGGTGCAGCACTGTCGGCAGAGTTCAGTCTTTCCTAATCACCACGGTCATCCGGAACCGAGTCGACAGGGTTGGTACGATTCAGTGTGGGGACCGGTCGCGGCGTTCTGGGAACAGCGGGTCGCCATGAATGACGCGGATCAACTCAGTTTTCACACCCAAGCCGCAGCTGATGTATTAAATCGCGCAGCTGAGCGTCGTAAGCGGGGAATTAAGGCATTACCTTTCCCATAATGGTCCAGAGTAGAGGTCCTTCCATGGTCAAATCAAAACTCGACCCCGTATTGATGGCGGGATTCTGGGAATCCGTCCATACCCTCCTCGCCCGGCAACCCGGTCTGGACGCCGACCGCGCATGGAGGGCGATTAACAGTTACCGCGCGGAATTGGATCACTACGGCGTCGGAGACATGATTTACCACGAAGATCAGCAGGAACTTGCCCGCAACCTCGCGCGTCGGTTCGCTTCAACGGTCTCACGGACGGGACGGAAAGTTGAAACCTGAGACCGCCAGGAAATGACCACTCCGGGGGGAGCCCGTTTCCGTTTCAGATGCTGAACCTCTTCGTGCTGGGAGCCGTGCAAGATTGACTCCGCAGATTCAAATCGCTTCGCTCCCAGCCGGACGACTTGGAAAGTCGTCCCACATGCGATGTTGATCCTGCACGGCTCTTGGTGAATGATCCGTCACGGGCGTCGCGGGCCCTACTTGACGACTTTGCCTCCGACTTTGCCTCCAGGACGGGGCAATCGCGCACCGAAGCGATTCGGTCATCGCGAACTGGGCCAGCCACTTCATTTGCCCGATAAAATAGAACGCCATGCACATTGCCGACATTTTCGCGCAGCAGCAGACCACCTGTTCCTTCGAGTTTTTCCCGCCCAAGACGGCGGACTCGGCGGAGCAGTTGTTCGTCACCATCGCCCAGCTTGAAGAACTCAAGCCTTCGTTCGTCTCCGTCACCTACGGCGCCGGCGGGTCCACGCGCGAACTCACGCATGACCTGGTCGTGCGCATCAAGCAGACCACCAGCCTCGATCCCATCCCGCACCTGACCTGCGTCTGCCATCAGGAGCGGGAGATTCAGGACATCCTCGAGCGCTACGCCTCGGCTGGCGTGAGCAATATTCTGGCCTTGGGCGGCGACCCGCCGCGGGAGAAACCCAACTACGATCGCAGGCAGGACGCGTTTCACTTCGCAGCCGACCTGGTGCGTTTCATCAAGAACTTCAACGAGCGCGAAGCCTCGCGCGGCTGCCACCCGGACCGGCGCGGCTTCGGCATCGGCGTCGCCGGCTTTCCGGAGGGCCATCCTTCCACCGCCAACCGCTTGAAGGAGATGGATTACCTCAAGGCCAAGGTCGACGCCGGCGCGGATTACATCTGCACCCAGCTTTTTTTCGACAACCGCGATTTCTACGATTTCCGCGAGCGCTGCGAACTGGCGGGCATCAAGGTGCCGATCATCGCAGGCGTCATGCCCGTCGCTTCCATCAAGGGCATGCAGCGCATGGCCGATCTGGCGGCCGGGGCGCGCTTTCCCGCGCCGCTGCTGCGGGCGTTGACGCGCGTGCAGAATGATCCCGACTCCGTCGAGCGCGTGGGCCTGCACTGGGCCACGGAGCAGTGCCGCGACCTGATCGACCACCACGTGCGCGGCATCCACTTCTACACGCTCAACAAGAGCGATGCGACGAAACGCATCTACCAGAGCCTGGGCCTGCGCGACAGCGTCGCGCTGCGATAGTCTCGTCGATACCGGCTTGTCGCTGCTGCGGCCACATGGGCGAGGTTGCGAAAAAGATTCGCGGCTATTTCGCAGGCCGATCCTCGTGGTTCCACCGGGTCTGGGCGACTCGCCTGGTGGCAGTAGAATCTCCGCATGGCAGCCCCCCTTCGCTCGTTTCTCATCGACACCGACACCGCCTCGGACGATGCCGTCGCGCTGGTGATGGCGCTGAAGCATCCACAGGTCAAGGTCGATGCGATCACCGTGGTCGCGGGCAACGTGCCGCTGAAGCAAGGCCTGATCAACGCGCTCTACACCGTCGAACTTTGTGGATGCGATGTCCCCGTCTTCGCCGGCGCCGATCGGCCCATGCTCCGGCAGGCGGTGGACGCGACGTGGTTCCACGGACGCGACGGCATGGGCGACCAGCATTACCCCAAGGCGAAGATTCGGCCGCGGAAACAGCACGCGGTCGAGGCGATCGTCGACTGGGCCCGCGCGACGAACGATGGAGAAATCATCACGCTCGGCCCGCTCACCAATCTCGCGCTCGCGATTCAGCGCGATCGTTCCATCGTCAAGCGCATCAAGCGCTGCGTGGTGATGGGCGGCGCCGCTTGCACGGAAGGCAACGTGACGCCAGCCGCCGAGTACAACATCTGGTGCGATCCGGAGGCGGCGCAGATCGTTTTCGCCAGCGGACTGCCCATCGAGATGGTGGGTTGGGAACTATCGCGCGGCAAGGCGAATCTGGATGAAGCGGACATCGCGAAGTTGCGCCGCATCAACACGCCGCTGTCGCATTTCGTCGTGGATTGCAACCGCCGATCGATCGCGGCGAATCACGAACAGTCGGGCGAAATCGGCATCCCGCTTCCCGATCCCGTGGCGATGGCGGTGGCGATTGATCCGACGATCTGCTCCCGGCGCTCGAGCCACCTCGTGCAGATCGAAACGCAAAGCGAACTGACGCGCGGCATGACCGTGGTCGACCGCCTCAACGTCGCCAACGATCCGCGCAACCGCGAAACGTGGCGGCGTTTCGCGCGCACCAGCAAGCCCGTCAGCATCTGCTGGCGGATCGATGTGAAACGGTGGAAGCGGATGCTGTTTGAAAGGGTGGCCCATTAGCCCCCGGCTCCGCCGGGGGACGTCAACGGCGACCCACCTATTCTTCCGACAGTCACGGGCAGGTCAGGCACCCGTCCAACGGGCCGCAGAGGAAATACAGCAGTGGTCGGAAGGTGGTCCAGTGCCGTATCGAGATAAGGTGTCCCAGTTGACTCCCCCGGCGAAGCCGGGGGCTAATGGCATGTGCGATTCGATTGCTCATTCCGTGTCCAGACTTGCGCGCCCATTCTTTCGCCACGATCCGGTCGCCGTCGCGCGCTCTCTACTGGGGCAGCGACTGGTGCGCGTGCTTGATGATGGCACGCGACTGGCCGGCATCATCGTGGAGACGGAGGCGTACCTCGGGGAGATCGATCGCGCGGCACACACGTGGAACGGCCGGCGCACGCCGCGCAATGAGTCGATGTGGCGCGACGGCGGGCATGCGTACGTGTATTTCACCTATGGGATGCACTTCTGCATGAACGTGGTGACGCAGACGTCGGGGCGACCAACTGCCGTGCTTCTGCGCGCGCTGGAGCCGGTGGAAGGCCTGCCGCGGATGCGGGAAATGCGCGGCCGCGACTGCCGACGCGAGACGGACCTGTGCTCAGGCCCGGCGAAGCTGTGTCAGGCGATGAGCATCGATCGCAATCTGGACGGTGTGGACCTGACCACCAGCGAGGTGCTGTTCATCGAGCAGGTGCGCAAGCGATGCCTGCCGCGACGCTTGATCTCGGTGACGCCGCGCATCGGCGTGGCGTATGCGGGGGCATGGGCGCGCAAGCCGCTGCGGTTTCATATCGCCGAGCATGCGCATGTGAGCGGCAGGTAGGACGCTTCCCCGTTCCCCGGGCGAGGGCCGCTTGAAGCGGCCCCGCCCGCCGCCGCTTGCCGACATTTTTAAGTGGTGTGCGAAAAGCAACACGCCGCCCGGATCGCGGACGGCGTGTCGGTGGACTTTGTGATTGTTTCTGACCTCTGTCGGCTGATCTCTGTCCGCTGTTTTTCGACAAGACGCGCGGCGAGCCGCGTCGGTAAGGAATGGGACCGAAATGAGTTCCCCATTTAGCCGGCGGGCTTGCCCGCCGAGACGCCCTCGGCGGGCAAGCCCGCCGGCTAAATGGGGGAACGCCCATTCGCGAAGTTATTTCGGCCGCGTCGCTAAACGGGCCAATCATCGCTCGCAGTACGCTTACACCGCGCGGGGGTGCGCTTCCTGGTACGCGTTGCGCAGCCGCATCGTCGACAGGTGCGTGTAAATCTGCGTGGTGCTCAGGCTCTGGTGGCCGAGCAGTTCCTGCACGCTGCGCAGGTCGGCGCCGTTGTCGAGCAGGTGCGTCGCGAAGCTGTGACGCAGCGTGTGCGGGCTGATCGAAGGATCCAGGCCGGCGGAGATCAGATACTTGTCCAGCTTGCGGCGAACCGATCGGCTGGACAAGCGCCCGCCGTTCTTGTTCACGAACAGCGACACGCCCGGATCGGTCGCCGCCTTGTCGCGCAGACGAGTGAATCGCACATCCGCCTCCAGCAGGCCCAGGTAGTGCCGGACGGCGGTCAGGGCATGCGTGCCCAGCGGGATGATGCGTTCTTTCTTGCCCTTGCCGCGGATGCGGATGACCTGATCGTTCATCTCCAGATCGTTGCGATTGAGGTCCACCAGTTCGCTCACGCGGACGCCGGTGGAATAAAGCGTTTCGAGGATCGCACGGTCGCGTGCGCCCAGCGTCTCGCGATTGTCGGGCATGTTCAGCAGCTTCTCGATCTCGCCCACCGTGATGGCCTTGGGCAGCCGCTTGGTCTGCTTGGGCGTGCGGATGAGAATCATCGGATTGGTGGGGATGCCGCCCTTGCGCTGCAGCCACTTGTAGAAGCTGCGGAGGGTGGCGATCTTGCGGGCCGTGGTGGCGGGGCTGTAGCCGAATCCGTCGAGATAGGTGAGGAACGAGCGGATGACCACGGCATCGGCGAGGCCAAGACGGCCGTTGAGCTGTTCGTCGTTCACTTCACCGAGCTGCGCCTGCGGCGCGGAGCCCGTATCCGGGCGCGTCGCGGCGATCGCCGCGACCGCGACGGCTGTGCCGCCGCCGCTGTCGCTGGTGAGGGTGAGCGTCGGCGCAGCCGCCGGGACGCTGGGTTCGGAGTGATTCAGCAGGAAGTCGGCGTACTGCTTCAGGTCCGTCTCATAGCAGCGCGCGGTGTACGGGCTGAAGTGGCGCTCGAAGCGCAGGTAGTGGACGAACTGGTCAATCAAGGTGTTTGCCATGGTGGGAATCCTTCCAATAAGTCGGCCGATGTGGCCCGCCCGAATGAGAATCTGAAGAGAAGCCCCGACAGGGGTGGAAGTTGGTTCTGGGTCTTGGGTCTTGGGTCTTGGGTCTTGGGTCTGGTTGATGCACGTCTTCCAGTACGGTTGCCAGGGGTTGCCGACGCGGCCCTGCGGCGGACCTTCGGGCCGCGGCTAAACGTGGTGCCCCGACGTCCATGCACGAGCCTCGCATCGAACACCGCCGCTGCTCACGCGCGACGCAGGCGTTCCAACTGCTCGCTCATGCGCTGCCCCAACTGGTGGCTGAGCACGGCTGCGTCGAACCAGTCGAGTTCGCTCTTGGGATCGCGCGCCATCTCCACGAGACCAGCGAGGACTTTCGTCTCTTCGCCGCGCTCGTAGCGGAACACGTAACGGTGGCCGTTCTTCACGAGCACGAGCTGGCGCCGGCCTTCCTCATCGAACGGGGCGATGCCGCCGACGGTGTCGCCGATCTCCGAGGACGGGGCCCCGGAGTGCTTGGCTCCCTCCGGCATGGGGCCTGTTGCAAAAGCCGGATCGAGTTCCGCGCCCGCACCGCCCTGCTCCTTCGGTGCGGAGGCGGAGGGAAGATCGCCGCCGGTGCCGGGGAATTCCGCCGGGGTCTGGCCCTCGGCCGGCGCGCCGGGGGCGCCGGGGGCGCCGGGGGCGCGGTGATCGCCGCGGCGCTTGGCGCGGGAAGGTCGGTTGTCGTCTTGCGTCTCACTCATCGTTGAAAACTCCAGCCGCCGCAGCGGCCGGCCGTGTTCAACGGTTGGACGCCTGCGGGGAAGTGGCTGCGGGTGTGGCGGGTACGGGTGCAAGCTCGTGCAGGCGGCGGGCCTCGGCCCGCATCAAGCGCCAGCTTGCGACATAGCTCACAAACTCGCTGTACAGGTCCATGCTGATTCGATAACGGTGCCAACCCTCGGGGTGATGGTTCTCACCGCCGCGGTCGCCGCCGTAAAGTTTGATTTTGTCGCGCACATCCGCCGACGCCGCGTCGAGGAACAAGCTCACGCCGCTGGCGACGCCATCGCGTCGCGTCATCGGCTGCGTGCCGCCCCGTGCGAAGGGACTCGACTGATCCGCCGTCGCAGCCCGCGTCAGATCGCGCGTGTCGACCGCGTCCAGCGTCTCCGCCCGACCGCCATCGAAAAGTTCGATCGCCAGTCCCAGTTTCGGTGGGTCGTACGGGTCGTACGCGGTGATCGAGCCGACCACCAAGCCGTCCACGTTCAAGACCTGCATCACGCGCTGAGCCTGTGCTTCCGTGGCGATCGCGGAAAGCTCCAGCACCTCCATCGCCCGCAGTACGCGGTTGACGGGAATGACATCGACGTGCGATGCGTTCTCCAGTTGCCGCGCCAGGTGATCCGCCATGACCACGCCGTCGGCGACGAGGCTGCCGCTTTCGTTGCGCAGCGGCGCCACGGCCCAGACCCGCCGCTGTGCGTACGGACTGACCAGCGGCTCGGCGCCGGGTGGCGCCTGGTCGTAGACACAGCCGCATAGCGGCAGCATCACGAGCATCAACATGACCTGTTTACTTGTCATGGCGTCCTGCCAGGGTCTTGAAGAGATGAGCTCCGCTCATCGAAGAAGGGCCAAGGGCCAAAGGGCCGAGGGCCAAGGGATTCGAGCCACGGAGTTCAGAAGCCGGCTGCCTTGGGGTTCGGTATTCCGATCCCTTGGCCCTTGGCCCTGCTCCCTTGGCCCTTCCCGTTCCTACTCTTTCGTCTCAACTGCCGCCGTAGCCGCATCTTTTTCGGACGTGCCCTTGGCCGGGACGGCGGGATCAGCCACTGCCGTCGGCGGCTTGGCGTTGGATTTCACGACTTTCAGCGCCTGTTCAGGCTTCAGCGACCAGACTGTTTCCACGTTGTCCTTGCCGCGATTGCTCACGAAGTAGATCGAGCCGTTCTTGCTCCACACCGGCTGGAGATTCGCGAACTTGCTGTTCGTCAGGTTCGCCCGCCCCGAACCATCCGCCCCGATCACCCACACATCCGCCTGCGTCGGACGATCGGCCTTGCTCTTGTCCGGGTTCACCACCGTGGAGAACACGATGAACTGCCCATCCGGGCTCCAGCGCGGCGTGATCGCCGCCGCGTTGTTCGCCGCGACAATCTCCGTGGCCCGGCGGGCTTCGCCATCGACCAGATCAATCGTCCACACGCTGAACCAGCGCGTGCCGCGCTCGCGCGCCCTCTGGAACACGATGCG
Source organism: uncultured Phycisphaeraceae bacterium (assembly GCA_964426135.1). Taxonomy (GTDB): domain Bacteria; phylum Planctomycetota; class Phycisphaerae; order Phycisphaerales; family Phycisphaeraceae; genus CAYRPN01. Next base: position 59,738 of record CAYRPN010000012.1, read on the forward strand.
ATCGCCCTTGGGCGACCAGCTTGGAAACAGGCCGTGACCGATGATCTGGCGATTGGCGGGATTGGCGAGGTCGATGACGACGAGTTCCCACTGCCCGCTCTTGTCGCCGTAGCTGCAGTAGACGAGCTTTTTCCCGTCAGGCGAGAAGCTCGGGTGCAGGTCGTGGGTGCCGTTGTTGGTGATCTGCTGGGCCTTGCCGCCGCTGGCTTCCATGAGATAGATGTCCCAGTTGCCGCTGCGATTGGAGGCGAAGGCGATCTGCGCGCCGTCGGGGCTGAAGGCGGGCATGATGTCGCGGGCAGGATCGTTGGTCAGTTGCGTGACGGTGGTGCCGCCGATTTTCTGGATGTAGATATCCGCCTGCTCGCGGTGCCGGGTGGAGGCGAAGGCGAGGAACTTGCCGGTGGGATCGACCTGCGGATCGAAGTCGGCGCCTTCGGTGAGGAACGTGATCTGCTCGAGTTGACCGGGACTGTCCAGAGGCGATGACGACGGGTTCGCGCTGCCGTCGGGCAGATCGCCAAAAAGATTCAGCGGTCCTGCCGAGCGCGGGTTGCCGGTGGCGACCGGCGTTTCCGTGCTGGCCTGGGGCGTGGTGAACTGGGCATCGCCGGCGTCGGCTGGATTCCGCGGAATGGCGGCATCGACGGGACCCAGCGCGTGCAGATCCTCGGGGCTTTCGATGCGTTCACCGGGCTTGGTCGCGGCAGCCGTCGTCGGGGTTGCTGCAGCGCCAGCGGTTTTGGCGCTCTTGTCCGCCGCGGTTGCCGCGGTTGCCGTTGAAGCCGGCGCATCGTTCACACCAAGGGTGTACGACAGGGTGCAGCCTCCGAGCAGAACCACCGCCAGCGCCAGCACGCACACTTGTTTCAAGTTTGACATGGGAGCTTCCTCAAACGCTTCAGTGAACGCCGCGTCGTTGCGACATTCACTGGCCAACCACGCATGGCGGTCAGCGGATCTTGGACCTGTGCCGTGTTATCGGTGCGCGTCCTCGATGACCTTCACCTCACAGCGACTGTTCGTTTATCGGACGACTTGCGAGGGGGCCTTTAGGTCGAACGTGACGGGCACGAGGATTTTTCCGCGCGACCCGTTGGAAACATGCGCGAGGCGCCGTCGGTTAGATTGACTTCCTGCGTTCTGAATTGAGGATCATCCGGCACTTGCGTACTCGACAAGTGCTGACATGGTCGCGTCGGAGTCTTGAACAGAGCCGGAGTCTGTGACTCCGGTCGATTTGAAGCGGCTCAATGCCGCTTCAAATCGTATTCGCGCCCTGTATTTCCGGTTGCACGAGTGGCCGCCGCGCCGAGTTTCGCCTCGCCGGGATCGACCCGGCTCGGCGAACCGGAGTCACAGACTCCGGCTCTGACAAGACATGGGCGCATTTGCCGGATGAACCTGAATTGAGTACGCCATGCTCCTCGCGCCGCATCCCGCCGGCCACCTCGCCACCGCCACGATCGCGGTCAGCGCGATTCTTCTCATCGCGTACTTCATCAGCCTGGCCATCGTGCTGGTCTTCGGCCTGCACCGCTGCTCGCTGGCGTGGCGATTTCTGCGAGCGCGGAGGCAAAAGCAGAAAGCCAACTCCGGTCGCCTCGCACCCCGTCCGCTGGGAGAGAGGGCTGAGAGAGAGGGAGTCAAGACACCTGAGCGAACCAATGCGCATCTCCGCCAATGCCTTCCACACATCACAGTTCAGATCCCCCTCTTCAATGAATCCGCCGTCGCCGCCCGCGTGATCGACGCCGTGTGCCAGCTCGACTATCCGCGTGAACTGTTGCAGGTGCAGGTGCTCGACGATTCGACGGACAACTGCGTCGACATCGCCGCCGCCCGCGTGGCCCTGTGGCGGGAGCGAGGCATTGGCATCACCGTGATCCATCGCGATCACCGCGATGGCTTCAAGGCAGGCGCGCTTGCTCACGCGCTGCCATCGGCGAAAGGCAGCTTCATCGCGGTGTTCGACGCCGACTTCGTGCCGCCGCGCGATTTCCTGCATCGAATGCTGCCGCCGTTCGCTGATCCGAACGTCGGCATGGTGCAGGCGCGCTGGTCGCACCTGAATCGCAACGCCTCGGCGCTGACCCGCGCCGAAGCTGTCCTGCTCGATGGCCACTTCATCATCGAGCACGCCGCCCGCCACCAGTCCGGCTGCTGGTTCAACTTCAACGGCACGGCCGGCCTCTGGCGCCGCGAAGCGCTCGAATCGCCCGGCATTCAGTGGGAAGGCGACACGCTCACGGAAGACCTGGACATCTCCTACCGCGCCCAACTGGCGGGCTGGAAGTTCGTCTACCTCAACGATGTCGCCTGCCCCGCCGAATTGCCGGCTGATTTCGCCGCGTTCAAGAGTCAGCAGCACCGCTGGAGCATGGGCACGGCGCAGGTCGCGCGAAAGCTGCTTGGGCGCGTGCTTGCGTCCCCTTCGCCGCTGCGCGTGAAGATCGAGGCATTCTTCCACCTCACTTGTCCTTTCGCCTCACTGGCGGTGCTTGTGTTGACGACGGCGCTGATGCCGATGCTGGCGATCAGTCACGACATTCCCTTCGGCGTCGCGATCGGACTGGCCCCGCTGTTGCTGGCGCTCCTCTCCACCTGCGGCTACTACACCTTGAGTCAGCGCGTGCAGCAACGCCGCTGGCGCGATCTGTGCATCGATCTGCCGCTGACGATGATGCTGGGCGTGGGCATGACGGTGACCAGCGCGCGGGCCGTGCTGGCGGCGCTGCTGCGGGTCAAGGCGCCATTCGTCCGCACACCGAAGTCTGCGTCGCAGAACACAGGCGACGCCGATTCCGGCCCCCTCTCCCCCAGTCCGCTGGGGGAGAGGGCTGGGGTGAGGGGGCGCGCGGTTGACATGCGACCACAGCAAAACCAAGAGTCGCAAGCGGAGACTCGGCGCGATCACAACTCCGATTCAGCACGAAAGTTGCAAGAAATCTTCGCGCTCGCTCTACACCGTGAAGCCCCCTCACCCCACCCTCTCCCCCAGCGGACTGGGGGAGAGGGAGCGGAGCGATCCGCCCGCGTTGTGCCATTCGATCCGTCGCTCCTCCGCCTCCCTATTCGCGAACTCCTCTTCGCCCTAGTCGAAACCACGTTCGCCCTCTACGCCGCGCTCGCCGCACTCCATCTCTCCACGGCCCACGGCCTCTCGCCCGGCCTCCCCTTCCTCGTCCTCATGAGCGCCGGCTTTCTCTGGGTCGGCGCCGGCACCGTCATCTCCCATCTCCGCATCAGCCGATTTCGCCGCTCCACCAAACATGGCCTAAACCACCCACTCGTTACAACCGATACCACTGTCACACCCACGAGTCCGCGCGTCAGCGGGGCGGTGGAGATCACAGTGAGTGAATGACCGTGTTGAGGCAGCAACCACAACTCGGAGCGGGCGGGAGCCAGCCTCCCGGAAAGAGCGCGTCGCACAGCACGCCGGCTCGCAAGGGTGTTATTTCCGAACAGTCCGCTGGTCGGGCGATGGAGGAGTCGCCCGACCAGCGGCTGGCACGGCTGTGCGAATGGTGCGTCACCGGACGCCGCGCCGCAGCCGAACTCGAACTCTACAGTTGGCTTCGCGATCCCGAGGCGCCGCCGCACGCCGCGGTGCTGCTCGCGTCGTGGTACTGGCAGCGCGGTGAATGCCGCGAAGCGTTTGCCATTCTGGAACGGCAGGCACGCAACAGCGAAACCTGCGACGACCTGGCGCTGCGCACCCTGATCGCACTGGCGATCGACGGCGGCATCGCCGACCTGCCCGAGCACATGACCTGGCGGCTCTTCCGCGAGTTCGGCCACGACGCCGCGATCAACGACTGGCTCGCCCTCGTGCAGCCGCCCGGCTGCCGCAATCTGCCGGCCACCAGCGATTCCTCCGTCGAACTCGTTGCCGGCGAACTCCTGGGCAATCTCGAAGTGATTCCCACGCTCGTCGCGGCCCAGCGCATCAGCCAGGATGCGCACGCCGTCGCGCTGCTCCGCGGGGCGCTGAACCGGCTGCTCCGCGATGTGGAGGACGAGCGGCAACTGCTGGGCGTCTACGCCGCGCTGGCGGAACTGGCGATGCTCGCGCAGGACGCCGACGACGCCCGCCGATTCGCCCACCGCGGCCTGAAGATCGAGCCTTATCACGCCGGCCTCGCCCTGATCCTCAGCCGAATCGACGACGACGAACAACTCGGCCCGCGCGCCTCCACCGTGCTCGCCGGCGCCCTGAACGTGCATCCGAAATATCCCGACCTGCGTGCGGCGCTGATCCGGCGCGAGTTCCGCGAAGGACACATCGACGTCGCCCGCCGCCGCCTGCAGCAGTGGCTGCAGCGCGAGCCGAACCAACCTGTGGCGCTGCGACTGGAACAGGAGCTGGCGGCATGAACCTCGACCAGCGCTCCCAATCCCGTCGCTCCGTGGAACTCGCCGCCGCCGCCCTCGCCGCCAGCCGCGCTGCCGATGCCCTGGCGCACGCCCAGGCAGCGCTGGCCATCGATCCCGGCGCCGTCGATGCCCGCATGATCGAAGCGGAGGCGAACCTCCTGCTGAATGAACCGGCCAAGGCCCTGCGCTGCCTCGACACCATCAGCTATTACGCGCCGGCTTCGCATCAGCGCCCCGACTTCGCCCTGCTGCGGGCGCGCACGCTCATCGCCGCGGGCAAGGATGTGGCTGCGCATGCCCAACTCTGCGAACTGGTGCGCGAATATCCGCACGACGCCCGGCCCCGCCGCCTGCTCGCCGGCGTCTGCCTCAAGCTCGAAGACAACGCCAGTGCGATCGGCGAACTGCGGCAAGTGCTCAAGCTCGAACCCAACGACCAGGCCACGCGCCGACTGCTCGCCGATCTCATCGGGGAAGAGAATCCCGACGAGGCGCTGAAGCTGCTGGAACCGGCGCTTCGCATCGACGCTGATCTCGTGAGCCGGTGGCGGAAGATGCGCTGGCTCGCTCAGGCCGGCCGCCTCGCCGATGCCGAGGAAACCTGCCGCGACTTGATCGGCGAAGCCGCCCGCAAGCCCCGCGACGCCGCCTCCGGCGAACCGAGACCGACGGAAACCACCGACGACGCGCTGGTGCTCCTGGAAGCCGGCCGCCTCGCGGAACGGCAAGGCGCCGTCGACGCGGCTCAGCGCCGACTCACCCGTGCGCTGGCCGGCGATGCGGGCAAGGCTGTGCGGCTCGCCGCGGCCCTGTCGCTGGCGGTGACGCTGCTGCGTGCCGGTCGATGGTCGCCCGCTGCGTGGTGGGCATGGAAGGTCGTGAGGCTCGATGCCGCTGACGTGGATGCCTGGGCTGTTCTCGCCATCGCGGCTCTGCAACTGCAGCGAACGCGGCTGATCGATCGTGCGAAGGATCAACTGTCGCGCTGGACCGCCACCGAGCAGCGCCGCGCCTTGTCCCGCGCCTGGCTCAATGCCTCGGCCGGCGTCGTGATCGATGAGTTCCGTGAGGACGGCGACGCGGGAATCGCAGGCATGGCCCCTTCAAGGGGCCATGCCGAAGGCGACGCCCATTCGCATAGCTCGCTGGAATCCGCCGCACACATCAATTCGCCCCTGAAGCATCTCCTGCGCCAGGCCGCCGCCACGTTCGAGCATCACGCCGCCACGCGCCATCACTGGGCGGACACGCATTACCACCTGGCCGTGTGCAGCGGCGCCCTCGGCGATTTCTCGGCCGCCCGACAGGCCGTGCAGGCGGCCCTCGACATCAACCCGCACTATCGAGCCGCGACGCAACTGGCCGCCCGACTGCCGAAGGCGGCGTGAATCCAAAAGCCGCTAGCCATTAGCCTTTAGCCTTTAGCCTTTAGCCTGAGGCAGTTCTTGCCGGGAGCTATGCTTCGGCCCTGTGAAGCTACGGAACGGGACCGAAATAAGCTCCCGATTTAGCCGGCGGGCTTGCCCGCCGAGACGCCCTCGGCGGGCAAGCCCGCCGGCTAAATGGGGAACCGCCAATTCGCCAGGCTATTTCGGCCCCGCTCCTAACGGCTCACGCATCACGGCTCCTTCCTCAGTTCACCTTCTCCGTCCCGAAGCAGTAGAGCTTCGTGTGCACCTTGATGAAAAGCTGTCCACCGGCCACGACGATGCTCGGGCGGTTGTCCTTGATGCCGTCCACCGCCAGGTTCGTCGTGTGCAGCGTCTCGCCGTTTTCCATGTTAATCACCGACGCTTCGCCGCCGTGGTCAATCACATAAATCTTGCCATCGGCGCCCGTCGGCGATGCCTCATATTTCTGCCGGCCCGGCAGCTTCGCCACCGACCACACCACCTTGCCCGAAGGCTCCACACACGCCAGCGATTTGCGATCGCTGTTCACCACGTAAAACTTTCCGCCGAAGAACAGCGGCGTCGCCACGTCGCTGCTCACCAGCGCGTCGCTGCTCTTCCAGTACAGCCCGTCCGCGTTCTTCGACAGATCGCCCTTCTGCCCCAGCTTCACCGCGTACACCGGCGCGCCCTTGGGGGCGCATCCCAATACCACGCCCGCGCCGGCCACCGGTGACGGCACCAGCCGCCAGTGCCCGATCTTCGTCGGGTTCCACGTGCCCCACCGCCACAGTTCCTCGCCCGTCTTCGGATCGTGACCCGTCAGGCAATCGCCGCCGGCCACCAGCAGCTCCTCGCGGCCGTCATGCGTGAAAGGAATCATCGTGGTGAACGCCTCGAGCGATTCATCCTTCGCCTCCGCCGGCCGCATCACGCGGAAAATGTTCTTGCCCGTCGCCGGATCGACCGCCAGCAGGAACGACTCCGTGCCCGGCTTGAACTTCACCGCCCGGTACGGCTTCTTGTTCTGCAGCACGGGCAGATAGACCACGCCTTTGTGCAACGTCGGGCTGGAGCTGAAGGTCCACATGAAGGAGAAGTCGCCGTACTCCTCGCAGATGTTGCGATGCCACTGCCGCTTGCCCGCCAGGTCGTAGCCCGCCAGCACGCCGTTGCCGAAGAAGAAGATCACGTGCTTGCCGTCGGCAGCCGGCGAAGGCCCCGCCAGGTTGGAGCGGTTGTCCCCCGCCGGCGCATCGCCCAGTTCATCGCGCCATAGTTCCTTGCCCGTCTTGCGGTCGAAGCACAGCGCCAGCGCCTTGTTCTTGTCGCTGATCACGCTGGTGAACACGCGGTCGCCGACGACGATCGGCGTGCTGGGCCCAAAACCCGGCAGATCGATCGCCCACGCGACGTTGCTGTCCTTGCCGAACTTCACCGGCAGGTTCTTCTGCGGCGACGAGCCGTCGTAATTCGGCCCGCGCCAGTGCGGCCAATCCGCCGCCATGGCCGCCGCCGGCGCGAGGTTGAGCATGAGAGCCAGCAGAGCGAGGGAAAGCAGCCGATGCAGCATGTGAAACTCCTGGAATGACAACGAGACGAATGAAGGACGGTACGTGCAGGTATTGGCCGAGGGTCGGGGCATTGTAACGGTTGCAGGTCGCCGACCTCCAACCCCCTCTCCCCCCGGAGAGGGTCGGGGTGAGGGCCGGGGCGAAGTGAGGGCCGGGGCGACACCGAGCCACGACGGGCGTGAATCCCAGCCGCCTCCGTGCAGGCCGGTCCAAGAAAAAGCCGCGACTCACCCGACCCGCAGCAACCAAGAGTGGCCGGCCACGGCACCCCACCCCCTCCATTTTGAGCGCAACCTTTTGTTGTTCATTGAGATACGAAACGACTGCCAAAAAGGTAGGACACATTTCGGCCACTCCTCATGGCCACGTATCTCCTATCAATCGCAGGCGAATACATGTCAAAGAACAACGCGGCCCGGCATGCGGGCCGTCGGCAATAGCTACCTTACATTGACCGATCTTCTCAAAGGTTACGTCCGCGATGTTCGCACCGATCGCGTGTGCCTTCAAGAAAGGGTTCATGCCTCGCGTGTAGGGTGGGTTGAGGCTCGGCGAAACCCACCAATGGTGACCGCAACATCCAGGGAACTCATTGGCCGAAGTGGTGGGTTTCGCGGACTCAACCCACCCTACTCGCTCAACCCACCCTACTCGCTGCCGCTTCGCCGGATATACTGAAACAACCCATCCGTGGAGGCTCCGCATGCGACGCCATTTCCTGCTGCCGCTTTTCGCCTTTCTTGCTGTCGCCTCCATCGTTCCCGCGCGCGGCGATGATGCCGCCTCCGCCAAGCAGGTCTTCGATTCCCTCTACGGCCCGAAGCTCAAACAAGTCGCCGGCACCATCGACCGCGCCGATGATCTCACCCTCGCCAAGGACATGCTCGGCGTTGCGAAGACCAGCACCAGCACGCCCGCCCTGCTCGCGCTGCTCTGCGAATCCGCGCACGACCTGGGCATGAAGCATGCCGACGGCTATGCGACTGCCGCCGAAGCGATGTCGCTCTTGGCCGACACCGTCGCGGAGAAGCGTGCCGCCGCGCGAGACAAACTCGTGGCGGTGCTGACCAAGCAATCGACCGCCGGCAAACCGGACGAGCGCGACGCGGCTGGCGAGAAACTCATCGACACGCTGCTGGTCATGGGCGATGAGAAAATGGAGGCGAAGAAGTGGAGCGAGGCAGCCAGTGATTACCGCAAGGCGCTGGCGACTGCCAGCACGCGCAAGTCGGCGAAATTGGAAACCGCCAAGGCCAGCCTCGATGCCGCGATGTACCGCGACCGCACGGAGAAACAGGTCGCCCGCTTGCAGGAGAAGATTCTCAAGGACGCGACGGATTCAGCGAGCGCCGAGGAACTGGTCAGGCTTTACCTGCTCGACCTCGATGACGCCGCAGCCGCCAGGCCGTATCTGGATCGGGTGAAGGATGCGAAGCTCAGCGAGCTTGCCAGTCTGGCGGCGAAGGAAGCCACTGCGCTCTCCGAAAGTGAATCTCTTGAATTGGGCGAATGGTTTGCGGCGAATGCGGAGAAGACGCCGGCGATGGCAAGGCGCGGCGTGCAGAGTCGCGCGGAGGTTTTGCTGGAGCGCTTCCTAAGCCTGCACAGCGCCAACGACTCATTGAGAATCAAGGCACAAGTGCGGTTGACAGATGTCCAGAAGGCGATGGAGGAGCATCGCACGACCAAGGTGGTTGGAGCGAAGCGCGAACCTGGTGCGTCATCGCAAGGAACGGGGAATGGCGGCGAGCGTCGGCTAGCAAGCTTTGTCGCGCCGGATCGGAGCACGATGCTTCAACCCTTCAGTCATGCCGACGGCACGCTTGAGACCATCACGGTGGACGGACGTAAGGCGATCAGGTCATCAGGCTGGTTCATTTACTTCGAACTCAATGACGATTTTGCGACGAACCTTCAGGCAGGCAACAAAGAGCGATTCGCCATTCGCTTGACTGTTTTCGATGCCGTGAAGGGTAAGGTGCGCATCGACGTTGACTCGCATCAAGAACCCAATAGCGTTTTCTGGCCAACCGCTGATCAAGAACTGAAAGGAACCGGAAAGTGGATTGAACTTCGCTTTGAAATCACGAACGCAAGGTTCAATAACCGCCAGCAGAATCGCGGCGATTTTCGTGTTGCGACGGTTATTGAGGGCTTCGCGGTCAGCCAGGTGACCGTCGAACGTTTGTCGGTCGGGACCACAAAGGCGGGCAGCAAATAGCACGAGCGACCCACTCAACGAAGACGCCGAGCATTATCCCGCCTTCCCCATCACCGCCCGCAAGCTGCGCACGATGAGCGCCGAGCGCGTCAGGCCGTGCCGCTTCGCCAGCGAATCCACATCCTTGAGCAGCCCGCGTTCGATCGTCAGCAGGACGCGCTGATCGCCTAGGCCGACGCGGGGCCGGCCCGGCTTTCGCCTGGCGCGGGCGATGATGGCGCGCTCATCCTTCGCCAGCGGCTCCGTCTTGCGAATGAATAACTCCTCGCCGAAGTCCTTCGTCGCCTTGCGCGGAAAGACCGCTTCTCGCGGAAAGGAACGGGACCGAAATAGGATCCCGATTTGGCCGGCGGGCTTGCCCGCCGGCTAAATGGGGGACCGCCAATTCGCCAAGTGATTTCGGCCCCGTTCCTAATTCAGTGGCCACGCTGACACGCGCGTTCACGCCGCCCCCGCCTTGCCTCTCTCTGCACCGCCCTTCTTGAACTGGCTGACGGCGATGCGTCCGGTGGGCAGGTGGGCGATGATTTCCAGTTCGCCGCCCAGCGCTTCGACGAGGCGGCGCAGCGTGCTGACGCGCATGTCGTCCTCGCCTTCCATCTGCGACACGGCGGCCTGCGACACGTCGAGGCGATCCGCGACCTGCGCCTGCGTCAGGCCCGCCAGCTCGCGGATTTTCGCCAGCAGCATCTGCTGGAGTTCCTCGCGCACGGCGGCCTCGTTGGCGGCGCGGCGCTGCGGCGACATCTTCGAACGCAGTTCGCTGAATGGGCGGTGGCCAGCCATCAGATCAATCCTTCACGTTTGAGTTCGGCCAGGTGGTCGTCGTACAGCTTGTCCGCCTGCGGGATCGTCCGCTCGTAGAACAAATTGTCGCCGGCTTTGTCGCCGCCGATGAGCAGGATCGCCTGCCGCCGGGGATCGAATGCGAACAAAACACGGTACGGGCGGTTTCTTTGGGTCGCTCGCAGTTCCTTCATGTTCGCGTGCCGCGATCCGTTGACCGTGTCCACGTAAGGACGGCCCAGCGCGGGACCATACTCTTCGAGCATGCCGACGCGGCGGTCGATGGCGTCCTGCGCCGCCTCATCGAGCGTGGACCACCATGCGGCGAACTCGTCGGTGTACTCCACCTGCCACATGAAAACATGATAAGCCTCGACTTATCGAAGTCAATGACAACGAATGATTGCATCGACTTCGGATGTGCCACATTTTCCGGGGGCTTGGCCCCCTCTCCCCCAGTCCGCTGGGGGAGAGGGTTAGGGTGAGGGGGACGGTGAACCTTGGACGTCCGATTGTCGCTCGACTTCGCAACCCCCTCACCCCAGCCCTCTCCCCCGCAGAGCCGGGGGCGAGGGGGCCGATCCGCCGTCCCCGGAAAATTTGGCACACCCTCGACTTCACTGCGGCTCGCACTTTGGGCGGCCACCCGTCGAATCACGCAACGCCGATCCCATCCGCTATCTTCGCGGCCTGAATCGCCAATACTCGGTGACTCGCTTCGTTTCGGCCGCGCCCCGCACGCCATGACGCATCCCCGTTCGCCAGCCTGCCCTTCGTTCCACGCGACTTCGCTGTCGCGCCGGCATGTGCTGAAGGTCGGCGGCATGGGGTTGCTCGGCCTGAACATGCCCACTCTGCTGCGCGCCGCCGATGAGCAGCGCGTGGCGAAGCTCGCGGCGAAAGCGAAGTCGGTGATCTTTCTCTTTCAGTGGGGCGGGCCGAGCCATGTCGACATGTTCGACATGAAGCCGCAGGCGCCGTCGAACATCCGCGGGCCGTACATGCCGATCAAGTCGAGCGCCGGCGGCATCCAGGTGAGCGAGCAATTGCCGAAGACGAGCCGGATCATGGACAAGGTCACGCTGATCCGCAGCATGACGCACACCATGAACAATCACAATTCCGCGGGCTATTACGCATTGACCGGCAGCGCGCCGGCGACGGACGATCAGCGGCTGCGCGATTCGATCGACCTGTTTCCCGCGTATGGCTCCGTGGTGGACAAGCTCGCGCCGCTGCCGGGGCATGCGACCGGCGGCGCGGAGTTGCCGACGTTCGTTTCCTTTCCGCACGTCATCTCCGACGGCTCGCGCACGCCCGGGCAGCACGCCAGCTTCCTCGGCAAATCGCACGATCCGTTCTACGTCGGCAGCGATCCGAACGCGCCGGACTTCGCACTGCCGCAGCTCAGCCTGCCATCGGGCGTGAATGTCGACAGGCTCGACCGTCGCCGGCAATGGCAGCGGCTGATCGACGAGCAGTCGCGCATGCTCGACCGAAGCGCCGAAGCCCGCGGGCTGGACAGCTATTACGAGAAGGCGCTGGCGATGCTCAACTCGGCGAAGGTTCGCCAGGCGTTCGACATCGCGAAGGAGCCGAAGGAGATGCGCGATGCCTACGGCCGCACGACCTATGGCCAGTCGTGCCTGCTGGCGCGAAGGCTGGTCGAGGCGGGCGTGAAGTTCGTCACCGTGTATTTCTCCAACAGCATCGGCGGGCAGAGCACCACCGACGGCGGATGGGACACGCATGGCTTCAACAACACGCGCATGTTCCCCATCGTCGAGAAGTACCACCTGCCCATCACCGAGCAGACGCTGCCCACGCTGCTGAACGATCTGGAACAGCGCGGGCTGCTCGACACCACGCTCGTGATCTGGATGGGCGAGTTCGGCCGCACGCCGAAGATCAACGGCAACCAGAGCCGCGACCACTGGCCGCAGTGCTACACGACGCTGCTGGCCGGCGGCGGAGTGAAGCGCGGGTATGTTTACGGCGAATCGGACAAGCACGCGATGTATCCCGCCGCGAATCCGGTCAAGCCCGACGACCTGGCGGCGACGGTGTATCACCTGCTGGGCGTTCCGCACGACACGGAGATTCACGACCGCGAAGGCAGGCCGCTGTCGATCACCCGCGGCCGGCCGGTGATGGATGTGATGGCGTGAGATGGGCGCCGTCGGTTAGCGGAAACGCCGCAGGCGTCTGGTCGAGCGTCCTTTGATTCGCGACTCATGTTGCCGCCCACTGCTCCGCACACCCATGACGACACACACTTTCACAGCACTGTTGACGCTTCTGCTTTTCACCCTGCCCGTTGTCGGACAGGACAAGGACAAGAAGAAGGAAGAGAAGAAGAAGGAACCGCCGCAGATCGCGATGGCGAATCCATTGGCGGTGGCGCCGGGAAAGAAAACGAAGATCACGCTGCGCGGCTTGAAGCTCGACGCGGCCACCGCGGTTTCGCTCGGCGAGGGCGAAAAGAAAATCAAGGCGGAGGTGAAGGACAAGGGCGGCGCGAAGCCGCCGGACAAATATGACGCGGCGAAGGTCGGCGACACGCGCGTGGAGGTGGAGTTCACGCTGCCCGCCGACGCGCCGCCGGGCACGATCAAGGTCATCGCGACGAATGCGGATGGCGAATCGAAGCCCTACGAGTTGCAGGTGATCGCCGCCGACAAACTGGTCGAGGAAAAGGAACCCAACGACGCTTTCAAGAGCCCGCAGGTGATCCCGCCCGGCGCGACGATTGCCGGCGGCATCAACGGGAGCAACCACGTCGACGTCTTCGCCTTCACCGGCAAGGCCGGCGAGAAGGTGACGATCGAAGTGCTCGCCGCCCGGCTCGGTTCGGCGCTGGATGCGAGCATCACGCTCTTTGACCCGACGCGCAACATCCTCACCATGTCCGACGATTCGCCCGGCTCGCGCGATGCCGTGCTGACGCTAGCGCTGCCGTCGGACGGCACGTTTCTCATCGTGCTGCAGGACGCGCAGGATCGCGGCGATTCCACGCATCCCTATCTGCTGCGGGTGCTGCCGGCGAAGTGACGCTCAGGGGTTTCAAAGCTCCAATGTGTGGAAGGATTTGGATCATTTGCTTGAACACAATGGACACGAAGGCACGAAGGACACAAAGAAGAATCATCCGGCACTTGCGTACTCGCCAAGTGTTGACATGGGCGCGTCGGAGTCTTGAACAGAGCCGGAGTCTGTGACTCCGGTCGATTTGAAGCGGCTCAATGCCGCTTCAAATCGTATTCGCGCCCTGTATTTCCGGTTGCACGAGTGGCCGCCGCGCCGAGTTTCGCCTCGCCGGGATCGACCCGGCTCGGCGAACCGGAGTCACAGACTCCGGCTCTGACAAGA